>NZ_SLYV01000007.1:0-339129 GCF_004342035.1 Sphingobacterium sp. JUb20
TTAGTTAGTTAGTTAGTTAGTTAGTTAGTTAGTTAGTTAGTTAGTTAGTTAGTTAGTTAGTTAGTTAGTTAGTTAGTTAGTTAGTTAGTTAGTTAAAGAAGGTTTTCATAAAGGTTTTTTTAAAACCTTTATGAAAACCTTTTTTGAATTTATAAATTTTGTTTTTGGATAGGCCAGTTGGATTGAAGGCCTAAATAAAAGGTGAAATTTTCTGCGGCGAGCTGATGTAATGAGGTTGGAATCATCCATTGTTCACCTAGTCGCTCAAAACGCTGACAGTCTTTTACAAATTTTTGGAGTCCAACTTGGTCTATATGACCAAAGACACCGCCAGTATGAATGGGATAGCCAATCCCTAAGGTAGCGCCGATATCGCCATCGATCGGCCTGTCGAGTATCCCTTCTATTAAGCATCGGTAACTATCCAATGCCATAACATGTAATAATCGATCCTGAATGTTGATGGTTTCGGGCAATGTAGTTAAGGTCGGTAAATTCGAATCTTGCCAAATTGTTTTTTTTCCAGATGCAATTTCATAGTCATAAAAACCTCGATTGGATTTTCGTCCATTTCGTCCACTATCCACAAGTTTTTTTAAGTAATCATAACATCGCCTCTGGCTTGGATGTAGATGGGGTAGCTGGTCGTATACATGCAGCATAAGCGATAGCGAAATTTCATCAAGAACTGCCAAAGGACCAACAGCAAACCCAGCATTTATTGCCTGTTCATCAATGAGAGATGCAGGAATACCTTCCAACAGCATCGTCACTGCTTCCAGTAGGTAGTTGAAAAAAATACGGGAAGTAAAGAATGCAGGGCCATCATGAACAACAATTGGAATCTTTCCCAGTTGACGGACTACTTTTAGAGCTTTAGACAGGGTTTGTTCACTTGTCTGTTTCCCGCGTATGATTTCTACTAAAGCCATTCGATCTACAGGTGAAAAAAAATGCATTCCAATAAAGTTTTCTGGTTTCGGACTTACTAAAGCCAATTCACTGATGGGTAATGATGTGGTATTGGAAGCAAAAAAACCATTATTATTTAGGAAAGGAAGTGTTTCATTACTGACAGCCGCCTTAAGATTTTTGTCTTCAAACACAGCTTCGATAATGAGATCAACTTCTCCAAAATCTTTTGTCTGATCTGTAGGGGAGATTCGGGAGAGGAGAGCCTGTCTTTTTTCTTCATTCATTTTTCCCAGTTCCACCCATTTTGCTGATACTTTTTCTGCATATTTTTTTCCTTGCTCTGCTTGTTGTAAAGTCACATCTTTCAAGATAACATCAATTCCTGAGCGAGCAGCTTCGAATGCAATTCCAGACCCCATCATACCAGCTCCTAATATTGCCATCCTTTTTAATTCATATGAGCTATTGGCTAATGGACCTGTAGCTTTTGTAGCTTCATTTATACCGAAGTACTGAGTCCGGATGATACTGCAGGTAATAGGATCGCGCAGGGTCTGGATAAAATACGCTATTTCAATACGGAGTGCTTCTTGTTTTGGAAGATTGTGTTTTTGATAAATAACTGCCATACAGTTGTCTATGTTTGGCTTAATTCCTAGGTTACGTTTTTTGATGGGTACGGTAAGATTATCCCATTGTGCTCCATCCCATGGTGGAGTTGGTTTCCGAGCCTGTTCATGCACATGTTCTAAGATCCATGTTTTGGCTTGAAAGATTGCATGATCTATATTTGAAGAAATGAGATCGATTAAACCTATTTCTTTAGCTTTTTGTGCTGTGATTATTTTAGCCTGTAGCACCAATGGAAGAGCATCTTGTGCATCAAGTATCTCTGTTATTTGTATGGTGGCACCAAACCCTGGAAATAATCCATAGTTGACTTCTGGAAATCCTATTTTTATCTGCTCAAGGGCAATCCGGCAGTGTGCCCATAGTTGTGTCGAAAGCTGTAAACTCAGACAATCACTGTCCATTAGACCGACAATGGGTTTCTTTTGTTGGTTAAGCTCATTAAAATTTGAAAGGAGTGATTTCAAACGTAGCTTAAATGAATTTTCATCTGATGCTTGTTGAAGTAAAATATCATAGTTAATAGCTTGGCCTATAAGTGGATTTTTGAATATTATTCCTTTTACTTCAGTGAGATCAATCTGATCACGGATGATGGTCACAAATTCTTCTAATCGCTCTAAGTCATTTCCATGGATAGTTTCTGTAGAAATTAAGGGGCTAATCAATACGACTCCCTGTTCATCTCTTTCACTTAAGAAATAAGTAAAATATGTAGGATTAATTTTCTGCATTTTTTTAGGTGTTATATTCCCTTATGGGGAGTTGCAGTATAGAGTTTAATTAATTTGAAGAAATTGTTTTATCGGATTTGGATTGATAATTGACTTTATCAATTGTCATTTTAGCAATAATTTCCAACATGATTTCAGATGTTCCCCCGATAATGGTACCGACTCTTATATCACGGTAGATACGGGCTATTTTGAAATCTTCTGTAAAGGCATAACCACCAAAAAGTTGAAAACATTGGCTTACAATACGGACCGCAAGCTCACTCGCCTGTAATTTCGCAATCGAACATTCTTTAACTGCATATTTTCCAAGTTGTTGCAAATCGCAACAAGCATATATAAATGCTTTTGTTGTAGCGATATCTGCAACCATTTGTGCGACTCGATGTCTCACTACTTGGAAATCTTGCAGTTTATGCTTAAATACTTCACGTTTGTTAATATATTCTAGGGTATACTGTAAGGCAGAATCTGCTGTAGCAATGCTTTGGATTGCTGCGGTCAGGCGTTCCAGTTGTAGTCCGTCCATCAGGTAACTAAAACCCGCACCTTCTTCACCTATTAAATGTGAAATGGGGACTTTTACCTGATCAAAACCTAATTCTGCTGTATCAGAAGCATGCCAGCCCATTTTATTGATTTTGGTTGCTGTTACTCCTAAAGCATGACGGTCGATCAAGAGCAAACTGATACCTTTGCTACCTTTGGTCGGATCGGTTTTAACAGCAGTAATAAAAAAATCGCCATAGTAACCATTGGTGATAAAAGTTTTCGAACCGTTAACAATATAATGATCACCTTCCCGGATAGCAGTTGTTTGGATTTTTTGTACATCAGATCCGGCACCTGGTTCCGTAATAGCTACTGCACTGACCAAATCTCCAGCAATAACACCTTTTAAATATTTTTCTTTTAATTCTTCAGAGGCATACTTGAGTAAGTATGGCGCTGACATATATTGAATGACTAATGCTGTTATCGTAAATCCTCCCGAAAAGCACTGAGAGAGCTCTTCGCACAGAATCATGGAATAATAAAAATCAAGGTCGAGCCCACCATAAACTTCTGGATAATTAAGACCTATAAAGCCCATGTCGCCCATTTTTTTCCAAATGGCACGATCTATTTTACCTTCTTCTTCCCACTGATCAATATGAGGCAGGATCTCTTTACGGATAAATGCTTTTAAACTTTCGCGAAATACGTGGTGCTCAACTGTCAATTGTGTTGCTTGCATATGCTATCAAGTTTTATTGGTTATATTTTCTCTTTTGGATTTGGTGATCCAAATAAGTTGAAGCTAATTTAAATTAAAAAGCTGACGTTTCCATTTATTTGAAAGTTAATTTTTATGATAACTTATTTTTATGGGAGAGTGTTCGCTTGATTTAAGTGTTTTAGGCTCATTTATAAGCTTATTAAAGATTTCTGTTTAACCGATTCATTTACTGTTTACTATTTTTTTGTACCTTTAAATATAACTTTATGATAACGCTCTACTGTTTGTTTTCTTTGTATGTCAATTGGGATTCGTAGTTCGGGGGAAACCGGATCTGACGTTTTGATTAAGCAAGGTAGTAGCATAGATAACCAAAATAATAAACGATGACTAAGAAAGTATTTATTGTCGCGGCGCAACGTACCGCAATAGGAAGCTTTGGAGGAGGATTATCCACTTTTAGCGCGACAGAATTAGGTGCTCAGGCTGTTAATGCAGTTTTGAAACAAGTTGCTATTGATGGAAGCGAAGTGGATGAATTATTGATGGGATGTGTTCTGCAAGCCGATTTGGGACAAGCTCCCGCTCGCCAAGTTTTAAAATATGCAAGTTTACCTGATGATATTCCTGCGACCACTATTAATAAGGTTTGTGCAAGTGGAATGAAAGCGGTAGCACTAGGTGCACAGGCTATTTTACTAGGTGATGCTCATGTCGTACTTGTTGGCGGTATGGAAAGTATGAGCCGTGTGCCTTATTATGCACCTACAGTACGTTGGGGAGCGAAGTATGGTCATCAAAGTTTAGTAGATGGAGTACAGAAAGATGGACTGAGTGACGCTTATTCGCAAGACGCAATGGGTGTTTTTGGAGAATTATGTGCGATTAAATATGACATTAACCGGGAGGAGCAGGATGCTTATGCGGTATCGTCCTATACCAGAAGCCGTGATGCTTGGCAACAGGGGAAATTTGATAAGGAAGTGGCTCCGATAGCAGTTTCTACCCGAAAAGGAGAAGTTGTTGTCAAGCAAGATGAAGAATTTACGCAGGTCAATTTTGAGAAAATTTATACTTTGAAACCAGCTTTTCAAAAAGACGGAACGATTACTGCAGCAAATGCTTCTACTTTAAGTGATGGAGCTGCGGCATTATTACTGATGTCCGGTGAGAAAATGGAAGCATTGGGTTTAGAACCTTTAGCTGAAATCATAGCATATGCTGATGCGGAACAGGAACCGGAATGGTTTACAACGACGCCTAGTCTCGCCGTGAAAAAAGTATTAGCAAAAGCAGATCTAGAATTGTCTGATATTGACTTTTTTGAATTTAATGAAGCTTTTTCTGTTGTAGCATTAGTAAATGCCCGTTTGTTGGATATTTCATTGGAAAGGATGAATGTTTATGGGGGGGCAGTATCTTTAGGTCACCCTCTGGGGTGTTCGGGTGCCAGAATTTTAGTAACCTTAACAAGTGTGCTGGAGCAGGAGAGAGGACAGTATGGGTTAGCAGCAATTTGCAATGGTGGCGGTGGTGCTTCTGCAATGATTATTAAAAGATGTAATGTATAGTAGCGATCAGGTTAGATATATTATCATACATACATATGGGCAGAAGGTTATACAACTGAGTTTAGAGAATATTGTTAAGTGACAGTACTCATTTACATGAAAGGTTTCTGTCTTTAACACAAACTTCTCCATCGAAGGTAAAAGACCGTTTTTCTTATATAGAGAAACGGTCTTTTGTTTGCACCTAATTTGTTCGGCATAATTACTTCTTATAACGATCGCTAATCTTTTCAATATAATGTTAGAAATCAAAAGGGTAGGCTTCTTATTTCTGATATTATATTTAAAATTGTTTGCGTTTTCTTTTATTTCTTTAATAAAAAGTACAAAATAATTTGCATTCTTATTTTTCCTTTCTATATTAGTGTATTAATTAAATAATACAGTAGTATGATAACTATTAAAAACCTAAATTTCAGCTACAGCAAATCGCGACCATTATTTAAAAATATGGATCTTCATTTACAGGAAGGGCATATTTATGGTCTTTTGGGGAAAAATGGTGCCGGCAAGTCGACGTTACTGAAGAATATGGCCGGTTTGGTCTATCCTGTAAGTGGTACGATTGAAGTGTTACAGCATGATCCTTGTAAACGCGAACCTGCTCTGCTTCAGGAAATCAGTTTTATTCCTGAGGAATTTCACTTACCAGCAGTGAAATCCGCAACTTTTGTAAAAGCGAATGCCGTTTTTTATCCAAAGTTTGATCATGCATATTTTCAAGAACTGATCAGAGAGTTTGAAATTCCGATCGAACAGAAGCTTGCAGATATGAGTTATGGGCAAAAGAAGAAATATATCATATCATTTGGTTTGGCTTCCAATACCAAAATCATGATTATGGATGAACCTACTAATGGTCTAGATATTCCTTCTAAAGTGCAGTTTCGTAAAATTATGGCCTCTGCTATTGCCGACGACCGCTGTGTTATTATCTCGACACATCAAGTACGTGATCTCGACAACCTGATCGATGCGGTTATTCTATTGGATGAACATCGGGTGGTATTAAATGCTAATGTTAATCGTATTACGGATCATATCAGCTTTAAAAAAGTACGTGAGTTGAACGATGATGTGCTATATTCAGAACCTGCGTTAGGAGGTTTTAATACCATACAGTTGAATACGATGGGCGAAGACTCTAAATTAGATCTGGAACTGTTGTTTAATGCTGTTTTACAGAAAAAAGAATTGATTACAAACCTTTTAAATGTTACTGAAGATGTCGAACGTATTTAATGTTAATCGCTTGTGTGCATTGATTCGCCGGCAGTGGATTTCTGTCGGACGCATTTATTTGATGTCACTAATTATTATTGCTGGAGTTTTTATAGCTTTTTATGGGGTTGCAATCTTTAAAAATTTTGAAGATATAAAGACAAGCTCTAATATAGGCCAAGATGTTCTTAATTTTAGAATACCGTTATTTTTTATTTTGGGATTATTTTTTATCACAGTTGTATCAAGCAGTTATTTTTCTGATTTAGGTCAAAAAACAAAGGCGATTTTTGAGTTGATGACTCCAGCTTCTTCCTTAGAGAAATTTTTAACTTCTATTTTTTATACTATTATTGTAAGCTTGTGTGCCTATTTCTTATTATTCCTTTTAGTTGATCTTGCTTTCGTATCCTATTTAAGAAGTATAGGATCTTCTATTACAACTTTTGAAACCGAACAAGGAGGAAAAGTAGTGATTGATAATTGGATGTATTTCTTCAAGCTGGAAAAATCTGAATTCTTGCCCTATTTCTATTTTTTACCCTTCATATTGAATGCCCTATTTTTATTAGGTTCTATCGCCTATAAGAATTATCAATATATTAAAACAGCTATAACCATGATTATATATGTAGCCATATGGATAATCACATTTATCTATGTCATGAAATTACGAACAGATAATACAATTGGCCTTGATAATGGTAATTATTTCGATGATAAGGTTCATGGACTTCAACTTGCTCTAGCAATTGGTATATTTTTAACATTAATTTTTTGGGGATTAGCATTCTTGAGATTAAAAGAAAAGGAGGTTTAGTATGGATTTTAATGCTAACAAAGCCATTTATCTTCAGATAGCAGCATACGTATGCGATCATATTCTATTGGGGACTTGGAAAGTGGAGGATAAGCTACCTTCGGTCCGTGAACTTGCTGTACAATTGGAAGTGAATCCAAATACCGTGATGCGTACCTATGATTTGTTGCAACAAAAAGAAATTGTTGTCAATAAACGAGGAGTTGGATTTTTTGTGACTGATACGTCAGTAGGAAATGTAAAGGAATATCGCAAAGCTGTCTTTTTGGAAGAGGATCTTAATCCTTTTTTTAGAAATATCTATCTTTTGGAAATTAGTTTAGATGAACTAAAGCAACGGTATCAATCTTTTATCGAACAAAATTTTAAAAATAACGAATTATGAAACTGAGTAGTAAAATATTGATAGGCTTGGGGATAGCATTATTTATTATTCCTATAGTCACCACTTCTTATATTGTAGGAAATAATCGGGTTGATACAAAAGTGTATGAGGAGATGCTTCGTAAGGAAGGTAGTGAACCAGATAGTAAGGATACTTATTTGAAAACATATAAAACTAAAAGTTTTACAAATTTGAATATTATCGGAAATGATAAAGGATCCATAGGACTTTTTATTGTGAAAAGTGATAAATATGCTGTGAAAGTGGATAAAAATAGTGAAGGTGAAATTTCAATTGATGTTGATGGAAACGGTCAATTGAATATTGAGCTGAAGGATAATGCAAAATCCTACTATAAACGGATATATATATTTACTCCCGATATCAAGCAGATTGAATTTTCAGCAATTCATGTGAATAGTTTTTCAGGTCAATATGATCAACTGGAGATCGTAGGAGATAAGGTTGAAGATTTTACGTTCAATTCAGATGTGGTTGTTAATGATTTGTCATTACGATTAAAAAGCTCCCATATTAGTGGCGATCGTCAGGAGTCTTTTAAACTTAATCAGCTGACATTGGATTTGGATAGCAGTGATGTGAATTTTGCAAAACAAGATTATGAACATGTTTTTATTCAAGCGAAGGATTCTAAAGTAAATTTTAAAGGAGATAACCCTGATTTGAAATTGAAGCTTCTGAATCTAAAAACAGTTGGACACACATCAATTGATTTAAATGATTTTCAAGTAGAAAATGCCCAAGGAGAGTTGTCTGAAGAAACCAAAACAGATTTTCCAGTTTCTTTATTAAGGAAGATTTTAAAATAAAATTTAAGATTTTAGATCCTTAACAAAAAACGCTCTTCAAATTTAATTGAAGAGCGTTTTATTAATTTTTATATTGCGTTTAACTATTTCGTTTTTTTTAGAGGAACCTCAGCGGCTTGGTAAGTTTCAGGCTCAGCTTTGTAAATTTTGAATTTTACTTCATAGCCCTCTGGTGCGTAAATAACGATTGGCATTCTTCCATTGTAATCGGTTATAACAGATTTCGCCTGTACAAAGCTGTTCTTTTTTTCACCCTGGCAAAGCATTTGAGTCGAAGCTACATTTCCATTTGTTTTGAAAACATAGTAATTATATCCCCATCCCTGCAGATCTTTTTTCTCAAAATCACCGGATAAGAAGTAACTGTTACACGCGTCGGTCTCCATATATTTGCCAGCAAAAAACTCAATCTTTTTATTATTATCACCATCGATTCCTGCGTGAGGGACTTCAATTACATATTTTACCATTCCTTTTTCTGGTGCTGGAAATACATTTACGTCTTGTTTAAGTAATGTCTGTGCCATAGCGGATATCGAAATTAATAAAGTAGCAACGATCATACCTGTTTTTAACATTAACTTTTTCATATATATTATTTTTACATGTGTATTATTATCAGGTTAGAGTGATCTGTAGACGATAAGTTTAATCTGTTGACGATTTTTTTTATCATGAAAAGTTTTGGAAGTCGTTCTAAATTATGCTATTTTCTTGATAGACAATTTATTGTGTCGTGTTTTTCTTGTGAATTTTTCTCTTGATTTTAAGACTAAAAGGCTTTAAAAATATCATTTTATACTTTATAATGGTAAATAGCTCGCTTTTACAGTAATGTTTGCAGTCTTTTTTCGAGATGTTGTATTGAATGCACCACCATAAGAAAATTCTTCGTTATCATTTTGACCAGTTATCTGAAAAACGCCCAAATCAGCTTTTACCAATTGACCTAAAGTGGAGGAAGATTCGGTAGCAATATTCTGTGCACGTTGGTGTGCATTTTTAGAAGCCTGAGAAATGAGTTCTAATTTTAAATCTTCCAATTTAGAATAATAGTAATTCGGTGTGCTCGAACTTAATTCAAGCCCTTGAGATATTAACGTTGATATTTCGCGAGATGCATTATCGACTTTGTTAAGATCTTTTGATTCCACTCCAACAGTTTGCGATAAGGTATATCCAGAAAAAGTATTATAGCTACTGCCTTTACCATCTGTGTGGTATTCAAATTCTTTATTAATATTAACAGCTTCAAATCTTATCTCTTCAGCTTTTAGACCCTGTGCGATCAAGAAATTGCGAACCAGCTCACGATCCTCAGCTAATTGATCTGATGCGCCTTTTAAATCGAAATTTTTACGACTGTAACTGGCATTCCATTTTACTAAATCAGATTCAAAATCTTTTTTAGCATTTCCATTAACGGTAATCGTTTGTGAAGATTTGAATTTGTAACGGTATGCATTGCTAAAAAGGCATGCACTTGCAATAATAACAATACCTGCAATAAGTGCAATTATAATTGGATTGTATTTCATAATCATTATTCTAATCAGGTTATTTAACGTTTTATCGACTTACTATGTAGCAATCATGATACCAAAAAAAACTGTTATTTTTGAATTTAAATAGATAATTTGCAGTTTTTGAATCAATTTGTTGATATAAGTAATAAATAATGAATAAAAAAATCATTCTTATAGGGTTGTTAGCAATGCATGGAGCCGTTTTATTCGCTCAAAAGCAACCGCTTAACCATACGGTTTATGATGGATGGCAAAGTTTGAATGCTAGTGAAATAAGTGGTAGTGGAAAATACATCACATTTCAAGTACTGCCACAGGAGGGAGATGGAGCCTTATATGTCAAGGATAATTTAAACAAATCCATACTTGAATTACCAAGGGGATATAATGCCCGTTTGACCAATAATGAAACGCATGTCATTTCATTGATAAAGCCTAAGTTTGCCGATACACGCCAAGCGAAAATTAAGAAAAAGAAACCGGAAGAAATGCCGAAAGACTCCCTTGCTATTTTTACGGTAGCAACTGGAAAGCTTTTAAAGTATGCAGAAGTTAAATCCTATAAATTGGCTGAGGAAGCTAATGGTTACTTTGGATTCTTAACGGATGATAAAGGGATAGCTCCTACAGACACCGCGACGTCAAAGACTAAAAAAGCAACTAAAATCAGCACATTGCATGTATATGATCTAGCTACAGGTGATACGGTTAATTTTCAGCAGGTAGATCAATATGACTTTAATAAAGCGGGAAACAAGCTGGTTTTTACCAAAAAAACTGAAGCGAAAGATTCTACATCAAATATTGCCGGTGTTTATTTATATGATTTAACCAATAAAACATTAAAAAAGATTACAAATGGCCGCGGAACGTATAAAAACTTCACTTTTGACGATCTTGGCAATCAATTGGTCTATTTAGGAGATAAAACTGCTGAAAAATCTTTATTAAAAGAGTTTAATCTTTATTATTATACTGCACAGCTTGATTCAGCACGCATTGCTGTTCAAAAAAATACTTCAGGAGTACCTGCAAATTGGGCTGTAAGTGGAGATGGAGAGTTAAAATTCAGTAAAAATGGACAGAAATTATTTTTAGGATTGGCACCTATACCTAGAGTTAAGGATACGACATTAGTGGATTTTGAGCATGCGAAAGTAGACGTTTGGCATTGGCAGGATGATTACTTACAGCCACAGCAATTAGTCAATCTTAAAAAAGATCTTGCTCAAAGCTATCTGAGTATATTTTATCCGCAACAGAATAATCGTGTGATTCCTCTAGTTGATGAGAAATTTAATCCAGTACGTACAACTATTGAAGCCGACCAAGAATATGTTTTGGCAACCACTGATTATGGGCGTAGAGTATCTACGCAGTGGGATTATCGGAGCAAACAGGATGTATATGTCATCTCTACCGTTTCTGGTACTCGTCAGTTGGTAGTTGAAAATTTATCAGGACAAGCTGTTTTGTCTCCAGATGGTCAGTATGTGCTGTATTTTAATCAGGACAATGGCAATTGGTATTCGTATCAAATTGCCTCTAAAAAAGTGTCGATATTAAATGATGGTCTTCCTGTATCCTTTGTCGATGAGGATAATGATATGCCGGCAAAACCAGAAGGCTACGGTATGGCCGCTTGGGGAGCCGACAATAAAGGAGTATATGTTTATGATAAATATGATATCTGGTATTTCGCTTTAGATGGATCGGATAAATATTTAGCCACAAATGGATATGGAAGAGTATCCAGTACCGTATTGCGTTATAAGAACTTAACACATCCGCGAAATAGCAAGTGGAAATCTAATACACTTGATGAGCGTCAACGTATTTTGCTAACTGCTTTTAATGAAAAGACCAAAGAGAATGGTTTTTATGAATTGAGAGGTAAGCGCAAAGATCCGAAAGAGATATTGATGGCACCAAAGGTTTTTAGAAATTTACAAGCTTCCGAAGATCAGAAATATCTGATTTATTCAAAAGAAGATTATGTCAATAGTCCTGATTTATATGTAAACATCAATACGTTTAAAAAGGAAGAAAAATTGAGTGAGTTGAATCTGCAGCAAGCGAATTACAATTGGGGAACCGCGGAATTGGTACAGTGGACTACACCTGCTGGTCATGCTGCAGAAGGTATTCTGTACAAACCGGAAGATTTTGATCCGAATAAGAAATATCCAATTATTGCTTATTTCTATGAAAAATTATCAGATGGACTATATAGTTACCAAGCACCGGCGCCCACACCGTCTCGTTTGAACATACCTTATTTTGTGAGCAATGGTTATTTGGTTTTTGCACCGGATATTTCGTATGTCACAGGTGAGCCTGGTAAATCTGCGGAAGAATATATTAATTCAGGAATGAAGCATCTGGCGCAGAATAATTGGGTAGATTCATCTAAAATGGGTATCCAGGGACAAAGCTGGGGAGGCTACCAAGTAGCGCATTTAATAACAGCTACCAATATGTATGCGGCTGCGTGGGCAGGGGCACCGGTTGTAAATATGACTTCAGCTTATGGAGGTATTCGTTGGCAGACAGGTATGTCAAGACAGTTTCAGTATGAAAATACACAAAGTAGAATCGGTAAGACTCTATGGGAGGGACAGGATGCTTATTTAGCTAATTCACCTTTGTTCCATCTGAATAAAGTAACAACTCCGGTAGTGATCATGGCTAACGATAATGATGGAGCGGTGCCATGGTATCAAGGTATCGAAATGTTTACGGCATTAAGACGTTTGCAAAAACCTGTCTGGATGCTTAATTACAATGGTGACGAACATAATTTGTTGCTCAGACAGAATAGAAAAGATATTCAAATACGAGAGCAGCAGTTTTTTGATCATTATTTAAAAGGAGCACCAGCACCTAAATGGTTAAAATCTGGAGTTTCAGCAAAAGAAAAAGGAATCGACTGGGGTTTTTCGGTGGAATAGTTTTTAAAAAGAGCTTATTTGTTACAAATAAGCTCTTTTTTTTACACCTAATTATAATTGTTTTGGCTTTTTTATAAAAAAAATAAAAAAAATTTCAATTTTTATTGAAAACAACATACTTTTACAAAGTAATTTGATGGAAAGATCAAAAACAGGGTATAAAAAACTTAAAATCTCAATCACATAATGTCTAACTTAAGATTTAAATCTGTCGAAGCAGCTGTATCTCGCAAAAATGCTTCTTTAAAAGTAGAAACTAAAAAAGCTACCGATATTTACGGTAAGAATGTTTTTTCAATTGCGAAGATGAAAGATTATCTTCCTAAAAACTCTTACAAGGAGTTAGCACAGGCAATCGAAGATGGGAGTGCTATTTCTCGTGATTTAGCGGAACATATTTCACAGGCGATGAAGAGTTGGTCACTATCTAATGGTGCTACGCATTATACGCACTGGTTCCAACCCTTGACAGGATCTACTGCTGAAAAGCATGATGCTTTCTTCGAGCCGGATGATAACGGCGAAGCTATTGAGAAGTTTACAGCTGATGCCTTGGTACAGCAAGAGCCTGATGCATCAAGTTTTCCGAATGGGGGTATCCGTAATACATTCGAAGCACGTGGTTACACAGCTTGGGATACTTCATCACCAGCTTTCCTTTATGAAACAGGTTCAGGTAAAACATTGTGTATCCCAACAGTTTTTGTTTCGTATACAGGAGAGGCATTAGATTATAAAGCACCTCTGTTAAAAGCTGTTAGTGCTATTGACAAAGCTTCTACTGAGGTGGCACAATACTTTGATAAACAAATTACTAAAGTAAATGCTTCTTTGGGTATTGAGCAAGAGTATTTTTTAGTTGATCTTTCTTTATATAATGCACGTCCAGATTTACAATTAACAGGACGTACTTTATTCGGTCATATGTCCGCAAAAGGGCAACAATTGGATGATCATTATTTCGGAGCGATTCCAGAACGTGTTTTAGCGTACATGGTCGACTTGGAAAATGAAGCTTTGAAATTAGGTATTCCATTAAAAACTCGTCACAACGAGGTTGCTCCTTCTCAATTTGAGTGTGCGCCTATGTACGAGGAAATAAACTTAGCAATTGATCATAACCAATTGTTACAGAATTTAATGGACCAAGTGGCAATGCGTCACCATTTCAAAGTATTATTACATGAGAAACCTTACAGCGGTGTCAACGGTTCTGGTAAACATAATAACTGGTCATTAATTACCAATACAGGTGTCAACTTATTGTCTCCTGGTAAGACTCCTAAAAATAACCTCATGTTCTTGACATTTTTTGTTAATACCATTAAGGCTGTTTATGAGCATGCGGATTTATTACGCGCATCGATTGCCAGTGCAAGTAACGATCACCGTTTAGGTGCAAATGAGGCTCCTCCTGCTATTATTTCAATTTTCTTAGGTTCTCAGTTAGATGATCTTTTAGAGGAAGTTGAATCGGCACGTGTTGCTAAAAAGGTGAAATCTGAAGCGAACTTATGGCACGGTATTCCGAAAGTTCCTGAATTGAGATTGGATAATACTGATCGTAACCGTACTTCTCCATTTGCTTTTACAGGTAATAAGTTTGAATTTAGAGCTGTAGGTTCTTCTGCAAACTCTGCTTTACCAATGACTGTGTTAAATGTAATTGTTGCTAATCAGTTGATTGAATTTAAGATCGAAGTTGATAAACAAATTAAAAAAGGCATCAAGAAAGATTTAGCTCTATTGAATGTTGTTCGTAAATATATCAAAGATTCTAAATCAATCCGTTTTGAAGGTAATGGCTACAGCGATGAGTGGGAGAAAGAAGCAGAAGCTAGAGGCTTGTCTAATATCAAATCTACGCCTAAAGCTTTAGATGTTTATGTAAAAGAGGAGTCTATCGAATTATTTGAGAGATTAGGCATCTATACAAAACGTGAAAGTGAAGCCCGTCATGAAATTTTGTTGGAGAACTTCTACAAAAAACTTCAAATTGAGGCACGTGTTATTGAAGATATCGTAAATAATCAGATTGCTCCTGCATGTTTGATCTATCAAAACGAATTGATCAAGAATGTCCAAGGCTTGAAAGATCTTGGATTTGGAAAAGAAGCATATAGTTCTCAGTTTAACTTCTTAGAGCGTATTTCATCACATGTTAATACTGTTCTTGAGAAAACAGAAGCTATGCGTAAAGAGCGTAAAAAAGCAAATCAAATTGAAGATATGCGCGAAAAATCAATCGCTTATGATGAGGTTGTTAAACCTTATTTTGATGAGATTCGTTACCATGTCAACAAATTGGAGAAAATTGTTGATGATCAAAAATGGCCATTACCAAAACTTCGCGAACTGTTATTCATTAGCTAAGAATAGGTAAAATAGGTATCCCTTCAAGTTGGTACATCATGAAAGCGCTCGATATTTTATCGAGCGCTTTCTTTTTACATCTAATCGGGCTAGAGAAGAAAGCTTAAATTGTAACAATCTACTGTATTGTCATATTAATTTCATTTTATCATAGGTTATTCGTTGTTCTTTTTTTACATTTAGTTATTAAAAGAAGAAGAAGAAAAATGAAGAAGTTTAATTTTAAATACAGGAAAATATCCTTAGTTACTGCAGTGATTGCAACTGCGATGACTTTAAGTGCTTTTATTCCGAGTCAGGAAAAACCAAAGGAAGAAAAGTTTAGCAATCTTAAAGTACTCCCTAAAAATACAACTCCGGAGCAATTGAAAGAGGTAATGCATGATTTCAATGCTTCTTTGGGTGTGAAATGCGGGTTTTGTCATGCTCCTTCGAAAGATGATCCTAAAAAAATGGATTTTGCAAGCGATGAGAATAACCATAAAAATATAGCGCGTGATATGATGAAAATGACTGCCAAGATCAATAAAAAATATTTCCATAAAGGAAGTAAAGAAGGGGAGATCAAAGCTATTTCATGTAAAACCTGTCATAATGGACAGAAGCATCCAGAGATGAAAATTGCGAGTTTATAAAATTGAAAAAGGAAGTGTACACTTCCTTTTTCAATTTTATAACTTTTGTAGCTCTTCCGTTTATCACAAGGGCTTAAAAAATAAAAAGGGTCTGAAGAATTAACTTCAGACCCTTTTTCGGTACCCGGAGCCGGGATCGAACCGGCACGGTTTCCCACTAGTGTTTGAGACTAGCGCGTCTACCAATTCCGCCATCCGGGCGGTCCGTTCAAACAAGTATTTCGTTGTTTGGAGTGATGCAAAGGTAGATATTCTTTTGATATATGCAAAATAAAAATACATTCAATATAGGAAATGTCTGATTATGAATGAATTTATTTTTGTGCAATAAAAACATAAGATCAAAAACCCAATCCTCGTATTAATAAAGGCTCAGGAATTTATTAATTATTTAGATTGAGTTTCAAATTTCTACGTTTGCCATCAATTGTCAATACCAGATCAAGCTCACCCTCTGCATAGTTATTTCCTTTATTTTCTTTAAGTGTAATTTTGGGCGCTTTTCCTCCAGTAAACGGATACATCACACTTACAAAAGAAGCATCTTTCTTATTATCCTTATTTTTTTCAAATACTAGCGCAGGTCGTGTTGTTTCTGTGCCGTATTGGTACGAAACTTTTCCCTCTTCCTTTTTTAATTCAGTTTTTATAGGAGACAGACACTGAACAAGTAAATTGTTTCCATCAGAATAGCTTGTCCAAACCCTATTTTTAGTCTTATCAAATTGAGGTTTGCTATCTTCTTTTAACTGATAATGAACGCCTAATATTCCTGTTTTAGCGCCTATAGCCTGGTCTATAATAATAAAGTATGTTTTATCAACAAAAAGGACTGTTCTTCGGTGATTTAAGTCTAGATAGCTGGGATTAGTATACGTCAGCACGTCTAAATCGGTACTTGTTGTCCATTTGTTCTGCTGTGCTTTCGTAATGACCATGTCTTGATTGTTTAAAGTCATTGTACTGTGTACACGGGTTTGGCGAAACCAGTTTCTTTTTTTCATGATCTCAGCATCGCCACTGTATACAAAACAGCCAGCATCTGGTGTGAAATTCCTACCGTTTACCCAAAGTTCGAAAGTACCATTGTCAGGTTGTGCATGAAACTCTCCCGGAGGACTCGCCTTGAGTATCAAAATGGTAGATGCTCTGTCCCAACCGTTACGAAATGTATATAAACCAGCATTGTTTAAAGCATTGGAAAGCCAATTAGGCTTTTGACCTTTTTTTCCATCGCTCGCAAAGTAGGAGATAAATGGATTTTCAGGGAAGAGTTCTGACCAGGCTGTAAATTGTCTTATTCTTAGCTCTTTTTTTGTCCACCAAGAATCACCAAACATAGGCTGATTATAATTTGGAAAGGTAATGTTAATGAAGGCCATAGCCATTTTTTCTACCGTCAATTTATAACTTGCTGGAAATTCATCTTCTACACCTGCTTTTTGTGCCCCTTTATATGCCTTTGCAAAGATGTCGATAGCGGCCGCATGATAAACTGGAGATAGCTCATATTGAACACCATCGGCATAAACTTGTTTTATTATTTCAGAATTAAGGACATCAATTCCACTTTTTCGCCAATTTACAGCATCGGAGAACTCTGGAAAGGAAGCACCTGCAAATAATGTACGTTGTGCTTCAAAGAGGCGATGGTTTCCCTCCTTAGCATAATGGTTACGAAGGTATTCCGTTTGTTGGTGATAGCTGTTTAGAACAGTGATCAGAAATTGGGAAGTAAAATGTGGCGAATTAATAAAAATACTTATCGTAGGCACTAAACTCTGTATACGGTCAGAAACCTCTAATGCACGCCAGGCAAAACGGTCATTATCTGCAGATAATCCTAAAGGATTTTTTTTTACCCAGTCATCAAACTGGAGAACCCACTCTTGAGCGTATTTTTCATCTTTCGTACTGCGGTATGCTAAAGCCATCGGGAGCCACCATTTTAACCGGTGCAGCTGCCAACGAACTTCATTATCTTTAACAGGCCACAATTGCCAATTGATGTCTTTTCCAAAATCAAAAAAGCCATAACTTTCCTGTGTTTTAAATTGATGTTGTAAAGCCTTTTCGGCTGTTTCAAAGGTTTTATTATCAAGGGATCCAGTAGTATCAACAGGAATTTCTAAGTTACTGAAGTCGGGTTTTCTAGAGCCGAGTTTGATTCTGTAGTATTTTAGCAGGGCTGAAGCGGCATCATTATATTTGCCTGACTCCACTGCATTTTTTACATTTTCAAGCCCCTGAAAGTTTAGATTTATATGTTTAAAACTCTCTTTCGTGATCGGGCTCTGTGCTTTTGTACTGCCTATCTGTATAAATAGTGTACATATAATAAATATAGATCTTAAATTCATCGCTTTTAATTGCTGTGCGGTAAATACTATTTTGAATATAATTGTTCTTTAATCCTTTTCGTTTTTCCATCTATTGTGAGAGTGATATCCAATTTTCCGCTTGCATACTCGTTATCAGGATTTTCAATTAGACTAATGGCAGGAACTTTGTCATTACTGTATGGATATAGGATGCTGATAAAAGTTTGCTGTTTGCCGTCCGGTTTTTCCTTTTCAAAACCGAGAGCTGGTCTTTCTAATTCTTTACGATATTGGTATGAAACCTTACTCTTTTCCTCCAGTAGATTTATTTTATCTAAGTTAAGGGACTGTATCAACAAATTATTACCATCGGTATAACTCGTGTATACCGTGTTTTTTGATCTGTTGTAATGAGGATTACTATCTTCTTTAAGATGAAAACGGATCGCCAATTTACCATTTGCAATGCCGATCGCTCTGTCAATAATCAAAAAATAGTGTTGATCAATAAATAAAATACTACGTTGATGACTCATATCACTATAGCTAGGATTGGAGTAGGTCAAGATATCGAGATCCGTGTTGCTTTCCCATTTTTCCAATTTAGCTTTAGTAATCACCATACTTTTATCATTAAGAGTGAGTGTATTATGCACTTTCGTTTGGCGGTATTCTTCACGTAGCTTATTAATCTCTGCGTCACCACTATAGACGAAACAACCTGCATCAGGCATAAAATTTCTGCCTTTTATCCATAATTCAAAAGTGCCGTTGTCTGGCTGTGCATGAAATTCTCCCGGAGGACTTGCCTTTAATACCATAACTGTTGATTTTCTATCCCATCCATTTCTAAAGGTATAGAATCCAGCATCTGTCAACCCTGTGGATAGATATGAGGGAAGTGTGCCTTTTTTACCGTCGCTGGAAAAATATCGGATCACTTGATTATCTGGAAATGCTATTGCCCAATCCTTGTATTGTTTCAACATGGCACTTTTATCGGTGAGCCAAGCATCACCAAACATGGGGAATGTATAGTCAGGAAAGGAAAAATTAATGGTTGCGAGTACCATCTTTTCGATAGTACTCTTATAAGATGCTGGAAATTCTTTTTCCAAGCCTGCTTGCTGTGCCGCACGTAGACCAGCTAAAAAAGTACTGATCATTGCATTGTGGTAACCCGGAGCTAGCTCCCACTGCATACCATCATCAAAAACCTGTTTTTTAATTTCAGTATTAAGAATCTCCACACCACTTTTTCGCCATGCTGCAGCAGCTTTTAGTTCAGGGAAAAATGCACCTGCAGCCAATTCGCGTTGCGCTTCAAAAAGCCTGTGATTTCCTTCTTCGGCATATCGAGTAGGCAAAACTTCTGCTTGTTGATTGTAAGATTGTAGAAAATCCATTAAAAAAGTAGGGGTAAAGTTGGGGGAGGAGAGAAAAAGACCAAAAGTATTTGGTAAGCTTTTTAGGCGCTCTGAAATTTCCAACGCTCGCCAAGCGTATCGATCATTATCTGCAGATAATCCGAGTGGATTTTTTTTTACCCAATCTCTAAATTGAAATACCCATTCTCTAGCATACTCCTCATTACTGCTTTTGCGATAAGCAAGACCCATAGACTCCCACCATGTTACACGGTGCAGCTGCCAGCGTACTTCATTATCTTTTACAGGCCACAATTGCCAGTTGATGTCTTTCCCATAATCGAAAAAACCATAACCTTTGTGTGGTTGGAATTTATGTAAAAGGCTATTATCTGCCTTTTGCTGATTGGCAGCACTAATGGACTTCGTCGAATTCACAAAATTGTTATCCTTTAAGTCGGTACGGGCGCGATAATAATCAAGTAAAGCTTTGGCTGCAACATCATATTTTTTTGCGTTAAAGTTTATTTTTGCTGTTTCAAGACCTGGATAGTCCAAATTTACAATACTAAAGCTTGCAGCGTTAATAGGCGCTTCTTGGGCCTTGATGAGCAAAGTAAATGTGAGATACATACAAAGTAGAATGAGTTTTTTCATAACCTATTGTGTTAAGTCTTTTTTTAATGTCGTTTTTAAGCCATTTATTACTAAGCTAATATCTAAAAACCCTTTATCTAGATCGTGATCTTTGTTTTCAATTAAATCAATTTTGGGTGCTTGTTTGGCAAATGGGTAAATGATCGTGATAAAAGATTTTGTTCTATTATCCGGTTTTAGTTGTTCAAAAGCAAATGCTGTTCTAGCTGTTTCTTTTTGATATTCATAGGACACAAAGCTTTTCTCTAACTTTAATGAAACTGAAGTATTTAAGGATTGTATCAACAAGTTATTGTCATCTGTATAGGTTGTATAAACCCGATTTTTTGCACTATCAACAACAGGCTGGTTGTCTTCTTTTAAATTAAAATGGATATCAAGCTCACCTGTACCTTCACCAATAGCTCTGTCAATAATAATAAAATAGTTTTTGTCGACGAATAAAAAGGTGCGTTGATGTTCAAGATCGTTATAGCTTGAATTGATATAATTCAGCATATCGATCTTATCGCTGGTTTCCCAGTTGATTAATCTGGCATTATTCTCCATGTTTTTATTGTTCAACGTTAATGTTTGATGTGCTTTGGTACTGCGGTACCAATCTCGTTTTTCATTTTCATGATGACCAATATTAGCATAAATAAAGCTACCGGCGTCAGGGGTAAAGTTGCGTCCTTTTATCCAGAGAACAAAGTTTCCATTGTCAGGATGAGAGTGAAATGACGCAGGTGGACCTGCCTTGATCTGCATGACAGTTGCATTCATGTCCCATCCGTCACGAAAGGCATAAAATCCGGCATTGGGTAAAGCACTTGATAGATAGTTTGGTTTCTGACCCGAAGCACCATCACTAGCGTAATATTCGATTGTCTTATTATCCGGAAATACAGTCGTCCATTCTTTATAGTTCTTTAGCATTTGCGCCTTACTAGTCATAAATGAGTTGCCAAATAGCGGGTATTCATAATTTGGAAATGAATATTTGCCGACAGCTAATACCATTTTTTCTACCTTCCTACTGTATGTTTCGGGAAACTCACTCGCAATATCGGCCAATTGGGCAATGCGTAAGGCATCTAAGAATATTTTAATCGTACCGATATGATATCCTGGGGAAAGCTCAAATTGTATACCATCCGGAAGTACCTGTTTTTCAATTTCCGCATTTAATACCTCAATTCCACTTCCGCGCCATGATTTTGCATTTTTTAATTCAGGAAAAGTGCTTCCCGCATACATGAGGTGTAATGCTTCATACAAACGATGGTTGCCAATATCAGTATAGTTTGCCATCACATAATCTGCTTGTTCATTGTACGAATTGAGAAATTCCATTAAAAAAGCGGGTGTAAAATTGGGCGAACGAAGAAAGAGATTAAAAAGACCGCTCCAATGATTTAGTCTAAACGATACTACAAATGCTTTCCAACCATAATCTTTTTCATCTGAATAGGTGCCTTGCTTGTTTTTTTTTATATAGTCACTTACCTGAAAAAACCACTCAAGAGCATATCGCTCATCACTTGTATTACTGTAAACAACACCCAGATTTTCCCAAAATGCTGTTCTATGTAAGAAAGTACTTAATAACTGATCCTTTACAGGACGGTATTGCCAGTTGATCTCTTTTCCATAATCATAGGTTGGATAGCCTTTATGGGGTTTAAATTTATGGAGTAATATATCCTCTGCGAGTTGTTTTGTTGTCTCATCAATTTTTTTACGTTTGAGCTGGATATAGTCATCACTGTTAAAATTAAGATGGCGTACAGATGTACGATCACGATAATAGTGTAACAGTTCAGCTGCAGCAAGGTCATATGATGCCGCAGCTACTGATTTTTTAACTTTTTCCAATCCCGGTTGATCTAAATTGATGTTTTTAAAACTTTCTTTAGTCATCAATGGTTCTTGTGCTACTGCAATGGCTGTTAGCATTGCAAAGGCGATGCTCATGAAAAGTTCTTTAAACGACATCATAATGTGGTGAAATTAGAATTAATTCTATTTATTTATATTTTTATTACCTGTAATAGCAACATATCGTTTTAGAGCTTCTAGATAATAATAGTCAGCGTAATCCAATGGAGTATCTATTTCTGAGTTATATAGAAAAGCGCCAACACTGTGTTTCAAAATAAAGAAATTATTTTCACCTGCTTTCGCAAGGTATTCATCCGAAGATAGAGACTCTAAAATATCTTCAGCATAATCGAAATACTTTTGACCATCTTTTACTTGCGTACTCAAATTTAGGAGTGCCGATGCAATTACTGCTGCTGCAGAAGCATCTCGTGGTGCTTTTTCTTCTATATCCTGAGCATTATGAACATCAAAATCCCATACAGGTACTTTGTCTTTAGGCATTGTGGGGTGATTCATGATAAACTTTGCAATATTTTCCGCTTGAGCTAAAAACTTTTCATTTTTAGCGTTTTCATTGCACATGGCATAACCATAAAGAGCCCATGCCTGTCCACGTGCCCACGCAGATTCATCTGTAACTCCTTGATGGGTCCTTTTCGCAATAACTTTACCTGTTTTAGGATCATAGTCGATTACATGATAGGAACTGTAATCTTTTCTGAAATGATTTTTTAGCGTTGTTGATGCATGAGTACTTGCTGCACCTGCATATTCTGGTTTTTTAAATTGTTCAGATGCCCAATACAAATATTCCAGATTCATCATGTTGTCAATGATAACAGGAAATTTCCACCACGAGAAATCCCAAGAGCGGATAGCGCCAACTTTAGAATCGAAACGGTTATACAAGTTTTGTGCACCATCGGCTAGTGCCGGTAAATAAGATTTGTCGCCCGTAATGCGATAGGCATTTCCATAGGAGCTGTATAACATAAAACCAACATCATGGGTATTTGTGATGTATCTTGCAGAATCTAAGGCAAGTGTAAATCGTTTCGCTTGATTGGCTAGTTCCTGATCTCCCGTAAGCTCATAGCCATACCAAAGTGAGCCTGGAAAGAAACCAGTCGTCCAATCTTTATAGTCTGCCAATCTTACCGATCCGTCTGGATTTGTAGAACGAGGATTGTGTCCAGGTCTATAGGTAGCGCCTGCTTGCTTCAATTGATAGTCGATCACAGCAGTTGCTTTCTTTAGCCAAGGCTCCGCTGTTTTATTATTTTGTGCATATCCATTAAAAGCAATAGCCGCAGTAAATAGTAGAGTACTTAAGGTCTTCTTCATCAAAGGTAATTAAATCGGTTAATAATGTTTTAGTTTGTTAACGAGATGTGAAATTAAGAGTTATGCCGACCATAGGCTTTTGATTTTTGCTAGAATGATTTTGAATTTGTTGAATTCCTGTAAAGCCACATCTTTGTGACAATGGGGACTTAATGCAAAAAAAACTAAAAGAAGAAGATCTGATTAGAAGGAATATTTTGTTTTGTTTATCATTTGGATTTCAGTCCGATGTTGTATTTGTTTTTTTTAAGAAAACCAATCGAATCAAATAAGACAATGACGAGCAAACATTCTTATTGTTTTGATGTCAATAAAACACGTTATATTTTTTTCAGTTCGCTATTATAAATTAGTCGTTATAAAAACCGCAAATAGATCCTAAATAGGCTTATTTAACTTTTTGAAGATAGCATTGGTTAATTTTGATAGTATTTTAGACAAATTTAAAACATCAAAAGCAATGATGTTGCTATTTTCGCTTCTACCAAATATAGCCGAGTACTGTTCAACCAATTTGCACAGATGATAAAGGAAGATCCTTTGCATTTGTGCTATAAATGATTTAGAATTATGAAACTCGCTCAGGCTATTACTTGGTATTATAGCAACTAATTAAACAAACTACCTAACATGAAACAAATCTTATTATTCTTTTCACTCCTCTTCTGTATTTTGCAGACGTCTGGACAAGATCTGTCTTTAATAAAAGGAGTGGTCAGAGATCAGGACAATCAACCGGTTGCTGGGGCTACCATAACTGAAAAAGGCACTTCTAATGTAGCGCTTTCAGGAAAGAATGGCAATTATCAGCTTAAAGTGAAATCCGGAGCAACACTATTATTTACTTACTTAGGTTATAAAACACAGCAGCAGCAAGTAAATGGCAAAACAACTCTAGATGTGCAGTTGCAGGCTGAGCAAAATAACCTCAACGAAGTAGTTGTCGTTGGTTATGGTCAAACTGTACAGCGGAAGGACCTGACTGGTGCTATATCTTCCGTATCGGGCACTGAATTGGCTAAAGTTCCCGTTCAGAATGTTGCGCAGGCATTGCAAGGTCGTATCGCTGGAGCACAGGTAACGATGTCCGATGGGACACCGGGTTCAGAGCCTAAGATCACTTTACGTGGAGGGATGTCCATCACGCAGAGCAATGAACCCTTATATGTCGTTGACGGAGTACCGCAAACTGATGGATTGGCATTTTTAGATCCTATGGATATCGAATCTGTTGATGTGATGAAAGATGCATCTTCAACTTCTATTTATGGAGCCCGAGGTGCAAACGGGGTCATCCTTATCACGACCAAAAAAAGCAAGTCAGGAAAGGTTCGAATTAATTACGATGGTTATTTCGGAGCAAAAAAAATCAATAAAGAGCTTCCTTTATTATCCGGATACGAGTATGTTTTAGCCCAATATGAATATGCCGCAAACTCTTCACCTGCTATAGCACAAAAATTTCTTGGTGCTTACGGCTCTTTCGAAGATTTGAAGAAGAATTACGAACATAGGCCAGGAAATAATTATCAAGAAGTACTTTTTGGTAATACTGCGAGTAGTCAGTACCATAAATTTAGTGTTAATGGTGGCGGAAAAGAAACTCAGTTTAATGCATTCTATTCTCATAACCAGGATGATGGTATCATGATTTCGAGCGGTTCTGTTAAAGATATCGCTAAACTGACCATAAACCATAGTCCAAGTAAGAAGTTTTCTGTTAATGCTATCGTTAATTACGCTAACCAACAGATTACAGGTATAGGTACAAGTGAAGGCGGTAATACACGCTTGAGTTTCTTGCAAAATATTTTACAATATAGGCCGATTATTGGTCTTACGGGTACCGATGAAGATTTATTGACACAGGATTTAGATCCTTTAGATCCCTCACCTTCATTACCAACATTCCAGAACCCACAAACTGCAGCCGAATCTAATCAACGGGACAACCGCATAAAATCATTAAACTTAAGTGCAACGTTACAGTACAATATTTTCAAGGATCTGACCTACCGTGGTCTTGTAAGTTATTCTGACATCAATACTAAAAACAAAGCATTTACAGACGCTAAATCCACTATTGCCATTCGAAGTGGAGGTCCTTTTGGCAGTATCGCTCAAAATGAATCTTCGCGTTTCAATTATAGCAATATCTTAACCTATGCCAATACATTTAATGACAAACATAAGTTTGATGTTTCACTTGGTCAGGAGTATATCTATAATTATAATGAAGGGTTTTCCACTTCGGCATCTGCATTTCCAGCAGAAAATTTAGGATGGGACAATTTGGGCTTCGGAACTCTTACCGTTGTTCCAAATTCATTTGCACAGGATGAGAAAATGCTATCATTTTTCGGTAGATCCAATTATGGCTATAAAGGAAAATACCTATTAACAGCTAGTTTACGTGTTGATGGATCATCCAAATTCGGAGAAGACCATCGCTGGGGAATTTTTCCTGCAGCAGCCGTAGCATGGAAGATTAATCAGGAGGATTTTATGAAATCCTTACCCTCCGTGTCAGATTTGAAGTTACGGTTTAGTTACGGTACTTCAGGAAACAATAGAATTAATAATTATTTAGCATTCGGTACTTTTGGAAATATCAGTTATCCACTAAATAACCAGCCTGTTACTGGGACAGTGTTGAATACCCTACCAAATCCAAAATTGAAATGGGAGGCTTTGCAAAGTGCTAATATTGGTTTGGATCTTGGTTTATTTAATCAAAGAATCACCTTGACAACAGAGGTATATAGTAATCGTTCTAAAGATTTACTTTTCAGTTCGCGTATACCAGCGAGTTCAGGATTTGCTACGCAGCTGAGAAATATAGGAACAACCTCCAGTAAAGGAGTTGAAGTAACCTTAAACACCGTAAATGTGCGTAAAGCAGATTTTACTTGGAACAGTACATTGAATTTTGCTTTCAATAAAACCAAAGTGTTGAGTTTAACTCAAAATGAGACATCTATGGTTGTACCTAGTTATACCACTACCAACGATTATATTTTGCAAGTTGGACAACCTGTCGGTGCGATGTATGGCTATATTCAAGATGGTCTCTATGAAGTAAACGATTTTGATTACAACGCGACGACCAATATCTATACCCTAAAAAGCGGTGTCACAACTGATGCAATTAGTGTAAGACCTGGTTATATCAAATTTAAAGATATCAATGGTGATAATAAGATTGATGAGAAAGATCGTACAGTCCTGGGTAATGGAAATCCTAAGTTTACCGGGGGTTTTAATAATACATTTAGCTATAAGGGCGTCGATCTTAGCGTATTTATCAACTGGGTGATCGGGAATAAAATCTACAATGCGAATAAATTAAATATGCAGCTTTTAGATGAGTACAGCAATGACTTTGCTTATATGGCTGATCGTTGGACTACGATCAATGCTAACGGTCAAATTGCTACACCAGAAGAACTGACTGCGTTAAACCAAGGTAAAACCATTCCTAACACCATCGGTGCACAAGACAGACGATTGTATGATAAAATGATTGAAGACGGTTCTTTTCTCCGGATCAATAATATTAGTCTGGGCTACACTTTACCAAAGAAATGGTTAAATGCGGTGAAAATTGCAAATGCACGTATTTATGTAACTGCTTATAACCTGCACGTATTCTCGAAATATTCAGGTTATGATCCAGAAGTAAGTGTTATCAAAAACCCATTAACTCCAGGAGTTGACTTTAGTGCTTATCCAAGAGCAAAATCTGTAGTAGCGGGTGTTAATCTATCCTTTTAATTATAAATCGAGATGAACATGAAATTCATGAATAATAGACTCATAGTAAGCGCGATTTGTTTGTCACTAACGGCTACATCTTGTAAGAAAACATTAGAAGTAGAACCATATTCTTCTTTTACCAGTGCCAATTTTTTCGAAAATGAAAATCAGGCTTTTATGGCAACTTTAGGCGTATATCAGTCACTTGGCCAACAGGCAACTTATGGCTGGTACATTAATTTAATTTACGATAATGATACCGATGTTTCACAAATTGATGGAAATGTAGATGCTAATCAATGGCGTGCCATACCTCATTATGCGGCGACTAAGGAAAGCTCTTTTCTCGATCAGACTTGGATTGCTCTTTTCCAAGGAGTAGGTCGAGCGAATGTTGTTTTAGCTCAAATCCCCAAAATGGATGCTTATACTAATGGATCGGACACTCAAAAGGCACTGCTCAACAGATTGATCGGGGAAGCTAAATTTTTGCGTAGCTATTTTTACTTTGACCTGGTACGGCTTTTTGGTGATGTACCTTTAAAACTTACCCCATCGCAAACAGGTGAAAAGTTTGATGTTCCGTCCACTGACCGTTATGTTATATACGATCAGATTATCAAAGATATGAAAGAGGCTGCAGATTTATTACCTGAAACTCTTCCTACAGATGAGCGGATTAATAAATGGGGGGCTAAGGCTGTTTTAGCTAAGGTGGCCTTATATGCAGGTGGATATTCTCTTCGCAACAATGGTGGCATAGGAAGTGTGGAAAGACCAGCAAACTATAAGGAATATTATACTTTGGCCAAGCAACAGATTGATGAAGTGATTGGTAGCAAGCTCTACAGTCTCAATGACGATTATACTAAAGTATTTAAAAACCAGAGTCAGCATATTCTGGAACCTAAAGAGAGTTTATTTGAAGTGGCCTTTTTTAATCAGGCTAATTCTACTATCGGCGGTAATTCAATTGGTCAATTCAATGCACCAACTACCGTGAACGGTGTTTATAGACAGGCTAATTCAAGAGTTTTGGTTCTCAAACCATTTTTTGATTCGTTTGATACGAAAGATGTACGTCGAGATTTTGCTGTTGCCGCATTTTCCATTGATGCAAAAGGACGCCGAGTTCCTTACTTAGCAGCTAGAGGTGATGAGAACTGGAAGGTCGGAAAATGGAGCAGAGAGTATCAAACAGGAACTTTGCAAGAACTACAAAGCACCAATATCAACACCGTTATTATGCGTTATTCAGACGTACTGTTGATGCGTGCTGAGGTAGAAAACGAATTAAACAATGGACCTAACACATTAGCTTACGATGCTATTAACGAGGTAAGACGGAGAGGTTATGGGGTCAATACAGCGGGTAGAAGTATTTCAATCGATGTCTTAACACCAGGAAGCGGTTATTCAGCTGTTCCTACTTTTACGATTGTTGATGGTGGAGGGACAGGAGCTATAGGAGGGGCCAATCTCATCGCTACTTCTGGCACATTAGGCCCAATGACCATCGTGACCACCGGTTATCCCAACACTGTTAATGCAGGTTACGGATACACCTCTGTTCCTACGGTTACTGTTTCAAATCCTTGGCCTGATAACGTGTCAAATTGGGTATCTTCCAAATCCTATTCTGTTGGAACTTATGTAAAGCAGGGTAGTAATTATTATCGGGTAGCAACCGCAGGAACTTCCACTAGTACAGCTCCATCACACACTTCTGGAAACTCTTCAGCAGTCAGTACTGGGGTGGAGTTCACTTATGCAAGCCCCGCTGTTGTAAAAGCGACACTATTAGTCAAGCCAACAGCTAATGATGCCGATTTGATGTCGGGTAAATCTAAGGAACAATTTTTCGATGTGATCGTTAGTGAAAGAGCACGTGAATTATGTTTTGAAGGTGGACGTAGAGGAGATTTGATTCGTTGGAACTTACTAGGAGCGAAAATTGCATTGACAAAATCATTAATTCGTCCAAATTATACGTACTTGTCATTTGCTAATTTCAGAGCCAATCAACATGAACTTTATCCAATCCCATTGAGTGAAACAGATGTAAATACATCAATTAATCAAAATCCTGGGTATTAGTTTAATGTAACCATTATTAAAAAAGGTATGAAAAAATCGATAGCAGTAGTTTTATTATTGTTCTTACCATCAATAATATTTGGAAAGGAAAAGCAGGATTCTTTAACAATGCAGTCTAGGCCTAATATTTTAATTATTATGACCGATCAGCAAACTGCCGCAGCGATGAGCAATGCTGGAAATAATTATTTGCATACGCCAGCCATGGACCGGCTGGCGGCAAATGGAGTCAAATTTACGAAAGCCTATTGTGCACAACCCCTCTGTACGCCATCACGTACGGCTATTTTTAGCGGAAAAATGCCTTTTGAGACTGCAGTTGTGGGCAATGTACCAGAGAAAGATGGAAATTGGACAGATAGTATTCTGGTTATGGGTAAAATCTTGCAGGATGGAGGTTATAAAACTGGTTATGTTGGTAAGTGGCATTTGCCTTTACCCACCGCAAAGATTAGTCAGCATGGATTTGAATACATAAAAAACACAGATTTTTTAGATTACAATGATGCGGCAACTCCGTCCTATTGTGCCCGTTTTTTAAAAGAAAATCAAGAAAATCGCTTTTTATTGGTAGCGTCATTTCTGAATCCGCATGATATCTGCGAGTGGGCGCGGGGAGATGCTCTTAAGATGGATATTTTAGAAGATGCACCTGCGCCACATTTATGCCCTCCATTGCCCGTTAACGCAGGTATTCAGCCCAATGAACCTATGATTGTTAGAGAGCAACAGAAAGTCAATCCTGGAACTTATCCTACTGTTGAATGGACGGATGATCAATGGCGTCAATATCGATGGGCATACAATCGTCTAGTAGAAAAGGTAGACACTTATATTGGTATGGTTTTAGGGTCTTTAAAAAAGTATAACTTGGAGAAAAATACGATCGTAATCTTTACATCAGACCATGGTGATGGTTATGCGGCGCATCGTTGGAATCAAAAGCAGATTCTTTATGAAGAGTCTGTCAGAGTTCCTTTTATCATTTCCAAAATAGGCGTATGGAGGCCGACTACTGACGATATGTTGGTTTGTAATGGAATTGATATTATTCCAACAATTGGTGGTTTTACAGGTGTAAAACTTCCCTCTTATCTAAAGGGAGTTGATCTTAGTAAAAGAATTGTAAATCCCAGTTACCAATTGCGTGATACGTTGGTTATTGAGACCGATTTTGCAGACAATGAAAGATTGCTTGGTATCAATGGAAGAGCAGTTATAACGAAGGATTATAAGTATATTGTATATAACGAAGGTGAAATTAAAGAACAATTATTTGATCTCAAAAAAGATCCAGGAGAGATGAGAAACTTATCTGTTGACAAGGTTTTTGGAAAAAAGCTGATCACTATGCGTAATTATCTCAAAAAGTGGTGTAAAGAAAACGGAGATTCTTTTGAGTATCAACTTTAAGTTTAATATCAAAGATTCTTTCTGCTGGTTTTAAACTTTTAATGATTGCAATTTTTATTTCCGCTATAAAATAATTCTTGATGCTAGAGGAGATATCGATAAATTTATTTTATATATGCTGTTATTATGTGTAAAATAAATTTATCTTAGTTTGATATAAATTAATGATGAGAGTTTGGTATTTGTGTTTTAGCCTGATCTTTGTTCAATGGATAACAAATTGTGTTTTTGGTCAGCAAGACGAGAGGCATTTTCGCAATATTTCAGTAGAAAAGGGCCTATCTCAAAGTACTGTTTTCTCAATTACACAAGATACCGTTGGCTTCATGTGGATCGGGACCAAAGATGGATTAAACCGGTACGATGGGAAGCGTTTTACCATTTATAGATCCTCAAATACAAATTCAAAAAGTATTGTTTCCAGTTATATCAGTTACTTGTATGTTGATAAAAGTGGTCAGCTTTGGGTAGGTGGCGATCGGGGTATCAGTAAATATAATTATGATACGGATGATTTTGAAAATTATCCATTAGCACGCACTGCAGGCGAATGGAGTGTCTCTAGTATTGTTGAAGATGAAAATAAAAATCTATGGGCTAGTTCAACTGGCGGAGACATCTTTATCTTTTCTAAAACTCAAAAAAAGTTTAATTCCCTTACTATTGATGTCAGTGCTTATGGTATTAAACGTATTTCTTTTATCAGTTCCTGGCAAAAAACAATTGTAGTAGGAACAGAAGTCGGGCTTTTTAAAATTGATGCTCATAAACAAAAACTTGACAAAATAGATATTGGTATCAGCAAACCTGTGATTAACTGTGCTTATATAGATGGCGATCTTTTGCTTATCGGAACAGAAGGATCGGGCCTAGTCACTTTGCATAAGAGCAAAGGAGTTACTCAAATTGAGCGTCATCGACCTAATAAAAATTCCATCGCAGACAATAATGTTCGTACTATTTATAAAGATCAGTTGGGTAATATCTGGTTAGGAACATTTCGGGGGCTTTCTATTTATAATCCTAATACCAAGATATTCCAAAATTATTTCCATGAAGTCTCTCAGCCTTTCGCGCTGAGCCAAAATTCAGTTCGTTGTATTTTTCAAGATCGACAAAAGGGCATGTGGTTAGGAACTTATTATGGGGGTGTCAACTATTACCATCAAAAACATATCAAGTTTAACCTATTAAGCAGAAAAACTGGAAATCTTTCTCTCAATGATGAAGTCGTTAGTATCATCAAGGAAGATTCTGATGGGAATGTATGGATTGGGACTAATGATCGGGGCTTAAATTTTTGGAATCGAAAGAAAAACCAAATCAGTTATTATTCTGCTTCAGAAGGGAATGCAATGGGATTAAATAGCAATAACATAAAATCTCTTGTGTTTAGTTCCAATAACGATGTTCTTATTGGGACACATAATGGAGGACTCAACGTCTTAAATAAAGCTACGGGGATGGTAAAACACTATGTTCATAACGATCTCGATCAGCAGAGTATAGCTGGAGATCTTGTGTATAGCTTGCTTAAAGATGATAAAGGACGTATTTGGGTAGGGACATATTCAGGACTCGATCAGTTTGATCCACAGAAAGGAACCTTCAAGCATATTCTTTTGGACAATGCCAGAAGACGATTGCGTTCGGACGAGATTACTTATCTGTTTCAAGACAGCAAGAAAAGAATCTGGATCGGCACAACAAGCGGTGTCACACAATTTTATCCAGATAACCTTTTGTTTGCATTTTTGCCCAATTCAAAATTGGCAGACGATGTGATTAACTGCATCACTGAAGATAAAAAGGGACGTATATGGATCGGTACACGTCGAGGAATCAGTTTATACGATGAATCGAGTCGCGCATTTGTCACCCATGATACGAGAAAAGATTTTTTTAAGGGAAACATTTATGGTATCGTACCCGATGAGGAGGGCAATCTTTGGATATCGACCAACCAAGGGTTGATACAATTTAATCCAGACAAGGGTACTTCACATAGTTACGATGAAAAAGATGGACTGCAAAGCAATCAATTTAACGAATATGCATTTTGCCGTACATCTGATGGGATGTTACTGTTCGGTGGTATTAAAGGCATTTCATATTTCTATCCTTCGTGGGTAAAACAGGAGCCTATAAAACTACAACTTCGGTTTACAGGTTTGGAAGTTTTTGGTAAAAATATAGTAGCACACGATCAAACTAATATATTAGATCTACCCATAGATCAGACTGTTGAAATTACCTTAGGGCCGGAAAATAAGCAGTTTAGCATTTATTTTAATAGCTTCAATTATCTTTCAGCTAATCGTACTGCCTATCTTTACAAGTTAGATGGCTTCGATACCCAATGGCAGCAAAGTGAGGATCCAAAGGTAAGTTATAACAATGTTCCCGCTGGAAATTATACGTTGCTAGTTAAGGCTAAAGGACCTAATGGAGAAGAAAGTAGTGTCAAAAAGCTTGAGATTAGAATTCAACCTTTGTGGTATAAATCTACTTGGTTTTATCTCTTGTTGCTGTGCTTAGTTGGTGGTTTAGCTTATTTGGCTTATCGTATCGTTTCCGAGCGCATAAGAACTTTGCAACAATTGAAAATGGAGCGGCTTGATAAGGAAAAGGTACGTTATATTAACCAGGTTAAAATGGATTTTTTCACCAATGTTTCCCATGAATTAAGAACTCCATTGACTTTATTGCTCGGACCTCTGGAAGAGATGGTGAGCAGAGCTGGGGCAGATAAGTGGCTTAAAAAACAACATGAACTTATGTTGGTAAATGCAAGACGCTTATACCATTTGGTGGATCAGCTGTTTGAATTTAAAAAAACAGAGCGCGGTACTCGGAAATTGCGTGTTCATAAAAGTGATCTGGTTAGCTTTTTAAAAGAAATTTACGAATCCTTCAGCTCTTTAGCTGAGAAAAATGGTGTTCAGTACGTGTTTAAGTCTGAAATTACTACCTTATCATTCTTTTTTGATAAGGATGCAGTAGAGAGGATACTTTTTAATTTACTTTCAAATGCATTCAAATATACTTCAAGTCATCATCGTATTGCCGTTTCGTTTTCTGTTCAGGACGATTTTGCCAGAATAGAAGTGAGTGATACAGGGACAGGTATAGCGCATGATCAACTGGATAAAGTATTTGATCGTTTCTATCAGATTGAAGGAGAGGAAGCTAATTTGGGATCTGGTGTAGGTCTTGCATTTACCAAACGTTTAGTTGAGTTGCATCACGGCCGTATATATGTAGAAAGTGAACTAGGTAAAGGAAGTCGATTTTTCATCGAACTCCCGATCTCTGATCAGTACTACGTTGATGCAGAGCAGAAAAATGATGAACATGAACTTGTATCAATTCCTGAAAATAATGAATTGAATGTAGCAGATTCTGATGGGAATGCGGATATTATCGAGTCAAAAGAGAAGCAATTGTTTAAACACACCAAAATTTTGGTTGTAGATGACAATGAAGAAATACTCAACTATCTTAAAAGATTTTTGGAAGATAGTTTTGACATCTCTACAGCAGCGGACGGACAAATGGCTTTAAAATATTTAGAAACTGAACAGTTTGACCTCGTATTAAGTGATGTCATGATGCCCGAGCTTGACGGATTACACTTATGTAAACGTATAAAACAAAACATCAATACATCCCATATTCCGGTTATTTTACTGACAGCAAAATCTGAAACCTCACAGCAATTAAAGGGATTGGAAATGGGAGCGGATGATTATATTACTAAACCCTTTTCGCCTGCATTGCTCAAAGCAAAACTATTCAATCTGTTGAAATCTCGTAAAAGGCTTAAAGAATACTATGCAGAAAATAAGGAGATTGTTCCTGAGAATATTGCATTCAATACACTCGATGAAGAGTTTCTGAAAGAGGCCGTTGCAATTATCGAAAAACATTTATCAAATTCAGATTTCTCGGTCGAGAAATTTAGCCGGGAGATCGGTATGAGCAGATCTAATTTGTATCTTAAATTTAAAGCTATAACAGGTGAATCTGCAACAGATTTTATTAAAAGAATTCGTTTTACAAAGGCCGTCGAGCTCATGCAGTCGCAACGTTATACCATAGCACAAATTGCTTACATGTGCGGTTTCAACTCACCATCTTATTTTTCAACGGCATTTAAACAGTATTATGGCTATATGCCATCGGAATATGCTAGTAGAAGAGATGCTTAAAAATTAATATATTTACCTGTATATTAGTCTCTTTTGTATTAATTTTCACTATATTTAGTGCTACATAAAGTAAACCTAAATACTAATAAATGAAAAAATACTTGCTAGCCAGTATCCTTTTTTTGTTCACAGCGACATCCTATGCAAAAATTCGGCTTCCTAATATTTTAGGGAGTAATATGGTGTTGCAGCAAAAATCAACCACCAAGTTATGGGGATGGGCAGAGCCGGGTGAAAAGATTAAAATCACTACTTCGTGGGATAATAAACTTATTGAAAGTGTAACGGACGGTAATGCAAGATGGCAGATCGATATCCAGACGCCACAGGCTGGCGGACCTTACAACATTACACTTCAAGGTGGCAACAAAATAGTCCTTGACAATATATTGATCGGAGAAGTGTGGGTATGTAGCGGTCAATCTAATATGGAATGGTCGTATAACCAAGGTATCACAAGTATAAAAGATGAGTTTTCAGAACTTAATAAACGCAACATTAGACTCTTTAATATCCCAAAAACAACTTCAAATACACCACAGGACAATAATGAAGGAAATTGGTCTATATGTGATAGCAACACCATTAAGAATTTTAGTGCGGTTGGATATTATTTTGGTAAACATCTCAACGAAGATTTAGATGTTCCAATTGGATTGATCGGTAGTAATTGGGGCGGTACACCTGCTGAAGTGTGGACTCCCGAAGAGTTGGTGGATAATAATACGGTTCTGAAAGAAGCGGCAACTAACAATAAACCTACAGCATGGTGGCCTGTATTGCCAGGATATGCTTACAATGCCATGATTGCTCCACTTGTCAATTATAAAATAGCAGGTACCATCTGGTATCAGGGTGAAAGTAATAAAGAGACAGCATCTACGTATACGGAATTGATCAATACGATGGTTGGATCATGGCGTAAGGCATGGAATAAAGAATTTCCATTTTATTATGTACAGATTGCACCATTTCGTTATGAAAGACATGGTGTCGGAGCTTTATTGAGAGAAGCGCAGGCTAAAAACCTTACTACAAAAAATACAGGAATGGTGGTAATTTCAGATTTAGTCACAGATACGTTGAATATTCACCCTACAAATAAAAAAGATGTAGGTCTAAGATTGGCAAACCTCGCTTTAGTAGAAACCTATGGTCTTAAGAAAGATGCGCACAAAAGCCCGATGTTTAAATCATTAACAATAAAAGATAAAGAAGCTATCCTCGACTTTGATTATGCTACATCAGGATTAGTTTTAAAAGGAGATCAACCAAAGGAGCTTTTTATTGCTGGAGCGGATAAAGTATTCTATCCTGCAACAGTTAAAATAAAAGGAAATCAACTCCTTGTCTCCAATAAACAAGTGAAGGCTCCTGTAGCGGTACGCTATCAGTTTAGTAACACTGGAATCGGAAATATTTTTACTAAAAATAATCTTCCAATGGCGCCATTTAGAACAGATAATTGGGAAATTGATACAAGCCCCTTGAAATAATGAAATAGATTTCTGATGGTTGCTTGTTAGCATCAGAAATCTATTTGCACCGCTACTTCTTTAGATTAGAATTTCATTAGATATTCATATTTCTGTTTAATTTCCTCTAACCTTTCTTTAAATTTGTGAATTAAAGTAAATTACTATGCAGATATTAGTTGTGGAGGATGATAAACGGATCAGTGATTTTCTAATTAAAGGATTAGAAGAAAACGGCTATTTGGTTACGTTATGTCGGTCTGCAGAAGAAGTCATTGCTAATTACCTCAATATAGCATGGGATCTCTTGATTATTGATATTATGCTTCCGGGAATGGATGGTAGACAACTGGTCAGTACTTTGCGCTATAAAGATTGCCGTGCACCTGTCTTAATGTTGAGTGCATTAAACACGGTACAAGATAAGGTCGATTCTTTAGATATTGGGGCTGATGATTACCTGACCAAACCATTTCACTTTGATGAATTATTATCTCGGATTAAAGCACTGACCCGTCGGAGTCAGATTGGCTTTGACGTTAAAAAAAGCCAATGTATACAGATCGGATCACTCATGATCGACAAAGATCAATATAAGGTGTTTGATGGGGGACAGGAGGTGGAATTATCACCTCGAGAATTTAAACTCTTGATGTACTTGGTGGAAAATCAGAATAAAGCGGTTAGCCGAATTCAGATCCTCAATGCAGTATGGGGAATTAACTTTGACAATCAGACCAATGTTGTTGATGTATATATTTCCTATGTCCGCAATAAGGTAGAAAAAAATCAAAAATATATTTTTACTGTAAAAGGAGTAGGGTATCTATTTAAGTTAGAACAATGAATTTAAAGAACCGACTTTCTATATATGCAGCTATCATCTTTGGAGTGATTATTTTGATTGCCTCGACGATCATCTATGTGTCTTTTTATACTAAGATGGAAAGCCAGGAATTTCGGAATCTGGAGAGTAAGACCCTCTTATCTGCTCTATTTTATCTGGAGAAAGACGAGGTATCATTTATCGAACATGAATCGATTAAAAATCAACTTCAGAAGAATATTTCTAAACGCAATATACTGGTTGTGGACTCCCTTAATAGACGCTATGATGGACTGATGGAGGACGATGCTCCAGTTTCTTCAGATTTTTTCGATTTGGTACGTAAACAGGATGAAGCACAACTTAAAACAGATGCTTTTTTTTATAATGGACTTTTTTATCATGATAATGAAGGTGATTTTGTTATTGTAACTCGGGCATCAACAGTCGAATTTCAAGATCAGATGAAACTATTGCTACATATCTTGCTGGCTGTTTCATTAATCGGATTGATTTTGATCCTGATTTTCTCGCAGTTTCTTGGAAATATTGCTTATGATCCAATCCTCAAGATGATCAGTCAGATTAAGAAAAAAGACAATCAAAATTTCAATGAACCCATTGTATTAAATAAATCCTATCAAGAGGTACAGGAATTGGTTGATACCTACAATCACTTTGTTGAAAAGCTAAGCCAAACCTTTTCCATTCAAAAAAATTTTATCGATTATGTTTCTCATGAATTGCGAACACCCCTTGCCGCGATTTTAGGGACATTGGAAGTGAGTAAACAAAAGCCTAGAACTGTCGAAGAGCATGAGCTCGTCAATTTACAGCTGAAACGTTATACCGAAGATCTCCGTGATACGATCGATCATATGATGATTCTATCGGGCGCAAAGACTAATTTTGAGACTAAGATCATACGTATTGATGAAGTACTTTGGGAAATTATTGAGCAACTTACCTTAGTACATGGTGCCCAGATCAGTGTTGATATCCAGGTTGCAGATACCGATATATTAAAAATCGATGCGAATGATAAGCTGTTACAGCTTGCTGTTCAAAATATAATTTTAAATGCTGTCAAGTATTCCAATAATCAACCTATCGTTGTTCATCTCAAATCCCATAGTGGTAAATTGCTTGTTGAAATCATCGACCAAGGAATAGGTATTCTGCCAGAGGAACTTATTCGCGTGACCGAAAATTTTTATAGAGGTGAAAATGCACATGGTTATACGGGTAAAGGGATTGGTCTATCGTTAGCGAATGTTATTTTTAAACTCCATCACATTCGTATGGATATCAGTTCTAGTACAAAAGGGACAATCGTCTCGTTGTATTTCTAATCAAATTCTAATCTACTTCGAAATTCCTGTTAATCTTCTAAGCCTAGCTTTGCTAAAAATAATAAATAGTGAAGATATATTGGTTTATAGGTGTTTTTCTATTGACAGTTGGTCAATCGCGGGCACAGACGTATTCGTTACAGGCATTGAAGGATATGCTTCTGCAGAACAATGGACAACTTATTGCTCAAAAGTATCAGATAGCTGCTTCAGATGCATTGGTCGTACAGGAAAAATTATGGTCTAATCCTACTCTAAGTATTAGTGAAGTCAATCTTTGGAAAAATGGTACCTCAGAGACTTTACCTTATCTGTTTGGAAAATACGGGCAACAACAGCAAGTCGCGGTAGAATTAGAACAGCTGATTGAAACTGCCGGAAAACGTAAAAAAAGAATCAGTCTTAAATCCTTAGAAAGGAAAGATGCTTTACTTGATTATGAAGAATTACTTCGTGAATTACAATTTGAGTTAGATGAAGCATATTGGAGCTATATGGCTGTCTCCCGAAAAGAGTCGCTCGTGGATTCCATTGTAAATCTCTATCAGAATTTGGAAAATCAATATAAACGTCAATCCGACCTCAATAATATTCCTAAATCTGATTACCTCCGTATTCAAGCTGCGCTTATCAATTTTGAAAAAGATCGTGTGGAACTTTATGCCGACAAAAATAATTGGTTGACAAAGATTAAAGTTTTGACTCAGAATGAAACGATTGAAAATCTGCAAATTGAACAATCTGAGGTGCCGTTAAATTTATCTCAAAAAATACCCCTTGATATTGAGCATCAGTTATTAGATCAAAATATTGGTTATCAAAAACAAATCAACGAACGTGATAAGGCAAAGCAACAGCTTTTGATCGAAAAAGCTGAAAGAACGCCCAATCTAACATTTCAATTAAGTTATGATCGTGGTGGAAATATTATGCGTGATTTTGTAGGTGCTGGAGTTAGCATGGACTTACCTATTTGGAACCGAAATAAGGGAAATATAAAAGCCGCCGAAAGTATGGCAAAACATGCTGAATCGCAACAAAATGTGTTACTCAGTCAATTGAAAGGACAGCTCAAAGATTTACAGTATCAAGTTGCGCTATATGAAGTTACTTTATTAAAATCAAAAAATATTGCTTCGGAAGAACGCAAAGCTATGATTGCTAACTACCAAAAACATTTACAGAAGAAACAGATCACTTTATTGGAGTTTATTGATTTTATAGAAGCTTATCAGGAAACCGAAACGGGTATTGTTGATATGACTTTAGCTTATCAAATGGCACATGCGCAATTACAATATTTAACCGGACAAAAATTTTAGAAAGATGACGATGAAAACCAAACTTATATATTTACCGATGGTCATTTTTATGAAATTGCTATCGGGATGCAGTGCCGATGCCACTTCAAATACAACTGAAGGTATAGCCGATACCACCAAATTCTGTCTCAGTGAACAGATGAAAAAAACAACGACCATAAGCCCGATCGCTTTATTACCCATTACGGAACAATTATCGCTTTCTGGTAAAATTGATTATAATGAAAATGATCTAGTTGCCTTTAGAAGTTTATTGGAAGGTACAGTTGAAAGTGTTGGATTTGAATTGGGAGATTATGTTAAAGCTGGCCAAATATTGGCGACGATTAAATCGACACATGTTCAGGAACTCTTTCAGGAACAGCGTAATTTACAAAATCAAATTGTAATGGCGACTAAGCAGTTGCAGACCAAAAAAGAACTGTTGCAGGACGGTATGGTAGCAGGATCGGAGGTTCTGACCAGCGAACATGAATTAGCCAGTTTAAAAATTGAATTGGATAAAGTTCAGCAGATATTAAAAATGTATCGCGCAAAAGGACAGGGATCATTTGAAATTGTAGCGCCTAAGAATGGTTATATTATTCAAAAAGCGGTAAGTGTTGGACAAAGTATTTCAACAGACCAGGATCCGCTTTTTTCGATTTCTAATCTGAAGCAAGTTTGGGTGATGGTTAATATTTATGCAAACAATTTAAAATACATCAAAGAAGGTGATGCGGTAAAGGTAAAAACTATCGCACAGCCCGATATTTTTTATGCTGGAAAAATTGATAAAATATATCATGTGTTTGATGACAATGAGCATGTATTAAAAGCTCGTGTGGTACTGGAGAATCAAAATCTACAATTGATGCCAGGTTTAGCGGCCGATATCATTATTGATAAATCCAATGGAGGTGCACAAGCTTATGCTGTTCCTAATGGCGCCATTGTCTTTCACAACAATAAAGAATATGTCGTTATTTATAAAAATGACTGTGCTATTTCTACAAAACGTATCACGACAATTTCTTCCAATGAGCAGTATACATTTGTTCAAGAAAAATTTGATGAAGGCGAACAGATCATCAGTAAAAACGCTTTGTTATTATTTGAACAGTTAAATCCCTAAGGTATGCAAAAGTTAGTTCAAAATATCGTGACCTTCTCGTTGCGAAATACAACCTTTATTCTTTTTGCAACCTTAGCATTGCTGTTTGGAGGTGTCTATGCGCTACGAGATACAGCTATTGAAGCATTTCCCGACGTAACGAGTACTCGTGGCCGTATTATTACACAATGGCCTGGAAGAAGTGCAGAGGAGATGGAAAAGCTGGTTACTTTGCCTATATCAAAGGTGATGAATAGTATCCCGCATAAATCCAACATTCGTTCCATATCTTTATTTGGATTATCAGTTGTTACGGTGCAATTTGAAGACGGAGTTGATGATTTTTATGCACAGCAATATGTTTCCAACAAATTAAGCGGGGTCAATTTACCCGAAGGAGCAAGTGCTGAGATTGAACCTCCTTCGGGTGCAACAGGAGAGATTTTTAGGTATGTGATTAAAAGTGATCTTCCATTGAAAGAAGTAACCGCTATTCAGGACTGGGTTATTGAACGTGAGTTGCTTTCTGTACCTGGAGTTGCCGATGTTGTGAGTTTTGGTGGTGAAGAGAAGACTTATGAAATCAAAATTAATCCGACAGAACTCAAAAATTTCGACCTTTCTCCATTAGATGTCTATGAGGCTGTATCGAAATCAAATGTGAATGTCGGTGGTGATGTCATCGAACAGGGAAGTCAGGCTTATGTAGTACGTGGAGTAGGTCTATTGGATAAAATTGAAGATATTGGGAATATCACAATCAAATTAAACGGTTCTACGCCAATATTGATTAAAAATGTTGCTGAAGTCGTTGTTTCGCATAAACCTCGTCTGGGGCAGGTAGGATATAACGAGAACAATGATATGGTTGAAGGAATTGTGGTTATGTTGCGTGGAGAAAACCCGTCAGCTGTTATTGAAAATCTGAGAGCAAAAATTACAGAACTTAATGAGCGGACATTACCTGATAATGTAAAGATTGAAACCGTTATCGACAGAACCAAATTGGTGGACAATACGGTGAAAACAGTATCTAAAAATCTGGTTGAAGGTATTCTGTTGGTTTCACTGATTGTATTTATCTTTCTTTACAATTGGAAGTCAACCTTTATTGTTGCTTCGGTCATTCCGCTTGCATTCCTGTTTGCTATTATCATGCTGAAAATTCAAGGACTGCCGGCCAACCTAATATCTATGGGTTCTTTAGATTTTGGTTTATTGCTTGAAGGGACGCTTGTTATTGTAGAGACTGTATTTGTAGCCATGGCTACGTTATCACACAAAGTAGGACCCGAGCGTTTTGCTAAAATGAGTAAGCTAGGGGTGATCAAGAAAAGTGCTGGTAGTGTAGCTTCTTACATCTTCTTTGCATTGATTATTCTGATTGTTGCACTACTGCCTATTTTTTCTTTTCAAAAAGTGGAAGGAAAAATGTTTACTCCTTTAGCATTTACGTTGGGTTATGCTTTACTTGGTTCTCTGATATTAAGTTTGACCTATGTTCCAGCGATGTGTAAATTGTTGTTTACCAAAAATATCGACGAGAAAGAAAATGTGATCACCCGATTTTTTCAGAAAACAATTTTCGGGATGTATGCCGTAGCATTCCGCTATAAAAGAACAACTATAGGTCTATTTTTAGGTATTTTAGCTTTATGTCTTTTCAAATTTATGCATTATGGATCCGAATTTTTACCCAAACTCAATGAGGGAGCGATTTACATCCGTGCAACACTGCCCAATAGTGTCAATTTGAAAGAATCTACCCGTTTGACCGCAGAAATGAAAGATTTAATGCAAAAAGATTGCGAAGAAATCGATTTTATTTTGACGCAAACAGGTCGGCCAAATGATGGGACAGATCCGACGGGGTTCTTCAATATTGAGTTCAATGTTCAACTGAAAGATGCCGGCGAATGGAAAAGAAAAGTATCTAAAGAAGATATTATTCAAGAAATGCGTACCAAATTGCATCATTATCCCGGTATTACATTTGGATTCAGTCAACCGATTCAAGACAATGTGGAGGAATATGTCGCAGGTGTGAAGAGCTCTTTGGTTATCAAAATTTTTGGTGATGATCTCTATGATTTAGAAAAATATGCCAATAAAGTAGCCACATCTATTGCAAAAGTTAAGGGTATAGCCGATATCAATGTGTATAAGAATATCGGACTGCCAGAACTCAAAATACAGTTGCACGATTCCAAGATGGCAAAATATGGGATTCAGACTCGAGATGTTCAGGCTGTTATTGAAATGACGATCGGAGGACAGGCTGCGACAACTTTTTATGAAGGTGATCGACAGTTTGATGTCATCCTTCGTTTTCAAGAAGCTTATCGTGATACCCCAACTAAAATTGGTCAAATTTTAATACCGACCAGTAACGGACAGAATATCCCATTGCAGGAGATTGCGAGTATCAATTATCAAACGGGGCCTGCATTTATATATCGTGAAGGCAATAGCCGCTATATCGGTGTCGGATTTAGTATCGATGGCCGTGACTTAGGAAGTACGATTGCAGAAGCGAAGCAGGTAGTAGCCGCAGAAGTAAGTCTACCAAAAGAAAATCATATGGAGTGGGCAGGAGAATTTGAAAGTAAAGAGCGTGCCGCTAAACAGTTAGCTTTAGTAGTTCCTATCTCTTTAGTGCTGATTTTATTGTTACTATATGCCAATTTTGGAAATATAAAAGATACAGCCATTGCTTCTCTCACATTACCTTTTGCCTTTATTGGAGGATTTATTTCTCTTTGGGCCACAGGCACCATCTTTGGGATATCAGCAGGTATCGGTTTCATCATTTTATTTGGAGTGGCTACGATTGATGGTATTGTACTTATTGGTGTTATCAGAGATAACCTCAGACATAAAATGAAGTTGAAAGATTCCATTATACATGGTGTCCGAAGCCGGATCAGGCCTGTTGTTATGATCGCCTTAATGGGGTCAATGGGTTTATTGCCCGCAGCTTTATCAACAGGTATGGGTTCTGAAATCCAGAAACCACTTGCCATTATGATCGTAGGTGGACTGCTGATTTGTCTTGTACTGTCATTTACTATTTTACCAGTTGTTTTTTATCTGGCTTATCGCAAAGAGAAGGTCTAAGGGCAATTAGCTTTTTAACTAAAAGATCTCCAATAGTTTCGTGCTTTTGGAGATCTTTTTATGTAGAATAAGGTGATGCCGATCAATCTGAAGAGCTTACCTTAAAACCTATCTTTTTTCTTTCTTTTGGAAGAGGTTCTTCTAGTGAATGTTGACATCAAACAATTGCTATTTCCGTTTATGATTTTGTGTTTGGTCTTAGTGACATCTTATTACCAAACGCATCCATTTACCTGATATCGCCAATACCCGAGCTGAATCTGGTGAAAAACGAGAAAGGAGCATTCGGTCATTTCGACATTTTGCCTTAGGGGTAGTGGCTATCTTTTTTTATGTTGGGACAGAAGTTGCTATTGGAGCTAATAGTAATCTTCATGCTTTTGAATGGGAAGAATATAGACAACGGATACTTAACGATCTCAACAAGTACTTCGGAATAGAAGAGAACTTAGAAAGATAAACAATCGTAAAAGGTAGTCGCAAAGTATTGAACATAGTAGGTAAATCTTTCGACTTGATTTTTAACGAACAGCGGATGATGATCATGAAAGCTAAAGTTGTCGTTGAAGAAAACTAAGCATTAATCTTAGAAATAATATTAAAATAGAATTTCTACCTGTGAACTCCGGATGCCCCCGAGGTATTATTGACACATTAAACGTGTCAATAATACCTCGAGATGAAAAGGGGCGGCTTTTTGCCTAAAAAATCAAAATAATAAACAAAACTATACACGATATAATCAAGTTCTGGGGATATCTCCGTAAGCTATTGAAATCTGATAGGAAAGGATTTCTGTTGAGTAGAAAGCAGGAGGAATTACCTGAATATCCTGTAACTAAAATGTAGTAAATAATAATATTGCAGAAGCAACTAACGTAATTTTTAGCAGTAAATGTACCTTCGGTGAAGGTTCGCTTATGGTTGGAGATAAGGTTATAGCCGACTCAGGACTGGATTACCATTTCTCTGGCTATTTATTGCTAAATAAGCAAAGAATAAGCAACAAAACAGCAGAGAATAAGCAAGTAAGGTGTAACGCAGGTCATATGCAGAAGCCTAGAATTATCAAAGAAACGGCCTATAAATGGCAACGATTCGGTAATCAAATACCAAACAAACGGTAATGGATTAGCAATAAATAAGCGGACAAAGACCATCGCAAAGAGATCAAGCAGAATAAATTCTGATTTTTTCTTAACCAATTTAACACCAACTTCTAAGTTTCTTCGACTGAGCTTCGAGTCGGCATCGGTATTTCATCGGCTACAGTGCATGAAAAGTCGAAGCACGGTCGAACAAAAGTCAAGTGGAAGTATAAAAAGAGGTGAAGAAAAGGAAAAAAAAGTTAGTAGAAGTTTGCTGGATGTGGCAAACAGCAAATCAACGCATTGTCCGGGAGGTACACGCTATATACCTGCTTTTAACCTGTTTCGGACATTGTTTTATTTCCGGCTGTCGATGCACAAGGGAAAGGACGGTGTAGCTACATTGAAAGTGTTATGCAGTTACTGGGAAACTTAGTACGAGGTTAAAAGAAGGCTAAAACAAATGCTGATCAAAACAGTCGTTTTCCGCATCATGGTCGATCTATTTGTAAGATCTCGCTCAAGAGGGTTTGGTGTGTAGCTCAAGCGTCCGTAATGCGTATGCTAAGTACTGGTAAAGCATGGATAGTGCGTAAAACGGTACCCGTTTACGCACTACTAACGCACTATCAACGCTTTATCTATGCTTCATCCATACTTAATCCCTACATTGAAAGCACTTTATTTAAAATAAGAAGTTTTAAGCGATTGATTTCATTTAGTCAGGTCTATGGCTGGTTTTGCTTTAATAACCTGTCTAATCGCTTAAAAAGCTTTTCAAATCAAATGCATGGGGGTGTAAGAGATGTTGTGAATGAGCGTTTTGGAAAGCGGTTGCTAAAATAAGGGTTTTCAGCAGTGTTGCTTTTATTGCAGTTGATGACTTTCGGATCGGTATCCACACAATTCCTGAGTAAGCAGAATTATGTGTTGCAGGGAAAGGTTATTTCTGCTGTAGATAAAAAGCCGTTACAAGCTCTATGCGGGCGTGTTGAATCGGATAATATGAAGACATCGACCAATAAAGATGGCATGTTCAGTATGACCGTATCCCAACGCAATGGTAAAGTGAAGTTGACTTCTGTCGGCTATAAAACCCAAGAGTTGAATTATAATTAAAGTATATTATTGCACATGCAACTAAACCATTTGTAAGATCAGATTGAAGAGGTGGAAGTGGTGTCTGTCGGGTGCCAAAAATACCTAAAGAAAGAATGACAGGGAAGTTGGTTCTATATTCGTACAATCTTAAGAAGAGTGAGGCGCTGAATTTACCAGGTGATATGGGGGTGTTGCTGGTAGGAAGATTGTATAGTTTTTGTTTTCAGGTATATATACTTTTTATCGGCCCTAATATGGATATTGAAATTGATAAAATATAGACTCGTAAAGTGCGGATCTATAAAAATATTCCCTTAGTAGCTTTTGTAGAAGAAATGAGCCGTTTGGAAGGGTTTACGATAAAGCGATGGGATTGTGTACCCAATTAGTTAGTCACGGTAGCCGTATATTATCAGAGCCCTAAAGAAGAGGTTTATAGTGCTATTAATAATTTTGGGGTGCTTTTGTACGAGGAGAAAGGAATATTTAGTTTTTGCCCTGAAGATCAGAAAAATAAGATCGCAATGATTGAAAGCAGAAAACATGATAAGCAGTTTTAAACAGTTTTTAGACACGGTGATTTACAGGCTTGAAATTAATGAAGTAGTCGAGAGACGAAAATGCCGAGCAACCGGTAAGGTACGGTTTAGCAGTAAAGCGGAATCGACTTTCTTTATTCATTGGCTTAAATAGAGGATTCTCAAATGGTTGGAAAAATCTGCGTGGCGGAAGCTCCGTAATAAGGGATTTGGAACGAAAAGTTCAACTCCACGATATGTATACTTCTGTGAAGGATACCACAGCACAAAAGAGCATCCATATGATTATCAAAAGAAAAATAAAATAGACAATAGGAAATATTTTGATAAATTAGTGTATACTGAGAGTACGGGGGGATTTGAATGAGTGGTAGCTCATTTTTTGGAAATAAGAAATTGGAATGATCGATAAAAAAAATAAAATAGCCTGTTTCGGCGAAGTACTGTGGGACATATTCCCTGGAGGAGATAGAAGAGCTGGGGGAGCCCCCTTTAATGTCGCTTATCACTTGTCTAAAATGGGGGTTGAGGTCAATATGATAAGCAGCGTAGGAGATGACGAATTAGGTCGTGAATTGCTGCAGAAAATCGAAGATTGGAAAATACATTCTACTGGCATACAGGTGAATAGTGCTTATCCTACGAGCACAGTTGTTGCGACTATCGATGAACATAATGATGCACATTATGATATTGTCCGGGAGGTTGCATGGGATTATATTGAAGTGAATGCTATTAATCAAGCAATGGTTAATGAATCGGATGCATTGGTTTTTGGTACACTGGCCACTCGTAATACCCAGTCTAAGAATACATTATTTGAGTTGCTTGAAAATAGTTCTTACAATGTATTTGATATCAATCTGCGAGCACCACACTATGATGTACATGTGATAAAAGATCTGTTGCATAAAACACAGTTAGCAAAATTTAATAAAGCCGAGTTACGTATGATGATTGACTTTATGGGTAAGTCCTATACGACAGAAGAGGATTGTGTAAGTTTCCTACAGGACACTTTCAGGATGAACGAAGTTATTGTATCCAAAGGAAGTAAAGGAGCACTCTATGCTGATCATCATGATTTTTATTCCATATCGACGATCCCTATTGAAGTAAAAGATACTGTTGGTAGTGGAGACTCCTTTTTGGCGGGATTTTTATCAAAAAGGTTTGAAAAAGGAAGTTCAGCAATTGAAATTATGAATCAAGCTGTTTCACTGGGAGCATTTGTTACTGCTCGAGAGGGAGCATGCCCAGATTATTCTAAGGCAGATTTTATTGCTTTTCAAAAAGAATCAGCACATAAAGATTAGAGGTTAAGCTATTATTTTCATGCAGGCCTGTGTTTATTTGGTTCATCAATACAGGCCTGCATGTTTAGTTTATTCTGACCAAACGGCCAGCTCATTGCCATCTGGATCTATAAATTGAAATCGTCTCCCACCAGGGAAGCTGAAGATTTCTTTTGTTATTATACCACCAGCTTTAATTACTTTTTCAAGAGTTGTTTCAAGAGCTTTAGAGTAAAGGATAATTAATATACTTCCCTTTACAGGAGTTCCTAAAGTAAAACCACCATCAATATATTCACCTTCAAATGCAGTGTAGTGAGGTCCATAATCGGTAAAAGTCCAACTGAAACATGCTGTATAAAAATTTTTGATCTGTTGAAGATCTTGAGATAAAAATTCAATATATTGGATCTGTTCGTGCTTGAGTTTTTGTGTAGGTGTATCTTTCATAATTTTTTGATTATAGATACAAATATAATGTACTATACTTATTTAATTCTGAAAAAACGACGATGATTGCACCTCTTCTTAAGTGATCAATAATTCTATGTAATTTACGCGATGATTTTAGAATAAAGAATATTTATAGATCAAGTTAATCTGATTAAGCTTTTATAGAAAGGGACACTTATAAGTTCATTTTAAGAATTCTTTTCGACAGTTTAATATTCTTCAAGATGTCTGTTTAGTATAACTTTTTTTTATTTTAATGGAAACGCCACGAATTGTAAGTGATGGTTTACAAATTGTAAATGCTTCGTGTTTTAGTCTTGTCGATTTTTATTTTTGGCCAATAAATTGTTATCAGTGAAATAGTAATTTGAATACTAGAAATACAACCAAAAATAAGATGGATCGAACCAATTCTAACTCAAGTCAATTTCAGAGCTCGGATAATTTGCCGGAACCGAAACCTAAATCAAATAAAAAAACTATTTTTTGGGTAGTTCTCATCATTGCCTTACTCGCGATAGTATGTTTTATTGCTTTTCAATTTGGAGTTTATAAACAGCGTCAGGAAGTTTATACAGAAGAGATCGCATATCCCGCTGATAGTGTTTTTGTAAATGGATGGGCTAGTCAAGAAGATTATGCATATTGGAAAAATGCGGTTTTTACAATACCTGAATATAACGATATTCCTGTTCCATTTCAAAGAGCTATCATAAAGATTTTTATGGACAATAAGTTCATGCAAAATGAAGATAACAATCAATATTTTTTCACAAAAATTAAAGATCGAGCACCTAAAGTAATTGCATATGGCAATTTTACTGGTCAAGGGGATAAAGAAATGGCTTTTCTACTTGAAAAACAAGATTTTGCCAGTAGTGCCATTTTCATTATAACTGATCAAGGTAATCTCCTGTACTGGAAAGAATTAAGTTCCGAGTTGCCGACCATCAAACGATTTGCAAAAGGCGCACTAATATATTTGAATGATATGAAGCTTGTTCCTGCACCAACTGATGGTATAATAAAGCAAAACAAAAACTCAAAATATGTGCTGATTTATAATCGTGAGACGAAAACCTTTGATGAACATTATCAATATACAGATGAGGATGTTAAAAATTCAAAACACGAAATGGAAGGTGATGAGGAAACAGTAGAAGAGGTCGATACCGCTGTTGTCGAATAGCCACAGTGTTTTAATGTATTTTTATAAAAAGCCATTGTTTGTAAAATGATACTTAACTATATATACTCATCAGTGCACCGAATGAATAAGGTCACAACTGAATCTAGCAATGAATTAAAATCATGTAATAAAGACTCGCAGATCGATTCGATAAAGGCTCATCATAAAGAGGGTCTATTAGATGGTAAATGAAGATGCCTCCAAAATATAGCTTCAGCATATCTTGAAATTAACACGTACTCTATTGAACTTTTATAAAAAATATACAATGAAATTACTTCACTATTATTTTATTGCTACTGTGCTATTGATATGCATTTCTCAAAGTGGAAGTGCGCAAAGCAAAAAAACGAAAAAAACAATAAAAAAGGAGATCCTTAAACCGATTAAGAAACAAATTGAACCACCGGTTGTGGTGGGAAAAATAACTGATTCTATTTTTGCAGAAGTGCCTCCTATGATTGCATCTCCGATAAAAAATAATGATCTAGAAAATGATATCGCTGACAATGCTAAAGCCGCCCGTGAGAAAAAGTCTTATGATAAACCCTTTCAATTTTGGCCATCTATAGATACGGTGATACATGAAGATTATCAGACATATTTGAAAAAGAAAAGATCGGCATTGAAAAACTATAGTACAGGTAAATTTTCGAATATGAATAAACCTATACTGAAGTCAGTAAATGAACTTTGCTACGTCTTAGAGAATAATAAAATGGACACGGTTCGTTATTATGGCGATGGATGGAACGAACGTAAAGTATATGATAGCAATGGCAATCTGACTCATCTTTATGTTATTTTTGAAGATGAGAAGACTAAGCAAGATAGTGCTTATCTCACTACAGAGTACTTTTACAGTGGAGCACAATTAAAACTAAAATTATATTTTTGGTGGGAGACAGGTCAAAAAGAAGCTGAAGAAGAACTGGAATATAATGACGAAGGGGAACTTTGGAAAGTATACTATACTTCTTTAGATAAAAACGGTGATGAAGTGATCGAGGAGGGCAGAGGCTTTCGGACGCTCTATAAGTACGAGGATCATAGACAGATTGAAGAAAATTATGAACGTGTCGAGGATGCTATGAATGAATTTGTCTTAAGTGAAACAATTTATAAAACACTTGGTAATGGCGGAGTGCTTATTGAAAGTAAAAAAGTAGAGTGGCCACAGAAAACTCCATCTATAATTACCAGTTATAAATACGATGCCAAAGGGAACAAAATTTTTTCAGGAGATCAAAACTCTTCTTACACCTATCAATATAATGAACAGGGGGATGTTGTCTCTTCCATTTACAAAACCGCAGATCCTAATTATGGTAGTACAACTACCTATTCTTATACATATGATCAGAACAAGAACTGGGTGATGAGAGAAGAGGTTGTTATTGATAAAGATCAAGAAACGACAACAGAAAAAGTGTTTTTATGGAAGCGCGAGATTTCTTATCATGATTAGAACTAGCTATTAGCCGAGTTCTTTCTGAAGATTTAAAAATTCTTTCTCAAATTTTTTCGCATAGTTATATCCGAATTCATATATCTGATTCACTCTACTTGTGTCAAATGTTTTAAACTGATTGATTTCCTCAGGCTGTATAAATATATCGCAATCGCCAGGAGCTTCAGCCTTAATGTTTGAGGTTGTAATTCGGATAATACGTTCCACAATCTGCTTGTAGTTCAGTCGTCCTTCGGAACGATTGACCGGATTCACATTGATGCCGATACTTTTATTGCATGTTGCTTTAATCTGCTCCACCGGAAAGTTATTTAATATTCCGCCATCACATAAGTAACGGTTATTTTTATAAGCTACCGGCTGAAATACCAGTGGAAAACAGCATGAAGATTTAATAGCAAAAGATAGTGAGCCTTGGTTGAAGATAAGAGACTCCGCATTGGTTAAATCTGTAACAGCAACATATAGGGGCATTTTCAAGCTTTCGAAGCTGTCGTGCGGAATATATTTTTTAATGATTTTTTCAAAAATATCTGCACTGAACAGGCCATCAGTTCTAATGGAGAAGTCGGAATAGGTGAAGAATTTTTCCTGTTTTACCAACTCCAATATCTCTAGCGGAGCGTATCCTTCAGCTATAAACGCACCGACCAAAGCTCCTGCACTCGCTCCTGAAATAGCATGAAGCTGTATGTTCAGTTCCTGAAGATATTGGAGTATGCCCAAATGGGCGATTCCTCTAAAGCCACCACCGGAAAGCGTAATTCCTATTTTGTTATTTACAATCATTTAAATTTTATTGTAAGAATTCCTAATACTAATAAAAAAAGCAACGATCCATATTCACTAACTATTGAATGTAGTCTGTTGTTAGATTTTAAGTAGGTTTTTCCAGGCTGTATTTAATTATTAAATTTCTCTTATCATTGATTTCCACATTTGCCAAGGATATCTTGACATATAAAACTAGCAAATAAAATCATACGATCAAAAAGCTGTTATCATAATGCTTGCTGTTCTACAATAAGACAAGTCTATTTTTTACTTTGCATTGATGTCTGTTATATAAGCCTACGGTTAGTCCGTGATCTTCATTGTACAACGACAAAGATGATGAGCTAAGCGCTATATATTCTATATAAATGGCTATAAAGATTATTATTAAACTGTTATAAGGAGATCACTAAATATTGATAATTATAAATGTGAAGACATGTGATTTGATTTTATTTATCAATGAATCAGTTATTTATATATTTATTTTATGATTTTCCTTAATGAGTATTTGTTAATTACGAATATTTCGTAAGTTTACAAATAAATCGTAAAATTATGAAGAAAATCTTATTAACCACATTCATTTCATTCAGCCTGCTCACTCTTCATGCACAAGAAAAGGCAATTGCTAAAATACATTACATCTTTAAGCATGTTAATGATACCACACAAAAAGACAAACATATACGTGATGAAGTTGCTACTTACCTTGGTAAACAAGCTAGTTATTACACCAGTTATTCTAGTACTAGAATGCAAGAACAGACTTCAAAAATACTATCAGCTCCGGATTTTGATGGTAATTTAGTGATTTCCAGATCGACTAGTGGTATCAAGGAATCTTATCTTTTAGAACCTTCGAAGTCCAAGATGGTAGAAGTAAAACGTGTTGCATCTGATGAGTTTTTATTAGAGACTACTTATCCTAAGCAGGATTGGGATATAGAAGATGAAACCAAAGTAATTGGTGGATATACTTGTCAAAAAGCAACTACAACTTTTGCTGGTCGTCATTACACCGCTTGGTTTACAACAGATATTCCTTTTTCTTTTGGACCTTGGAAATTGCATGGCTTACCAGGACTGATCTTGGCGGTAAGGGATGACAAGAGTGAGGTGGAATTTGAATATTCTGGCTTTGATAAATTAACTGATGATGTACAAGTGAAAATTGGAACTCCTGCAAATGCAATTTTGTCTAAAAAAGATGAAGTAGAGAAATTAGAGCAGGCTTTTAAGGCAAATCCCAGTGCCTATATGCAAACCAGATCTAGCCGCAGATCTACAGGCGCTGGTGTTTTTGTTAGCATTAGTGGCGCGAGTTCATCAGCTCCAGCTATGGATGCTTCAAAAATTAAATCGATGACTATTAAGAATGATGATGATTATAAGCCCTCTTCTGTGATCAATAATCCACTCGAGTTAAAATCGTATTAAAAACCCTAAAATTATTCGAATCGGAATATAATACTTTGGCTTCGTTACGCCTTATTCTTAATTCAACTGCTTTAGACCAAAAAAATGAAAAGAAATCTATTCATCGTATTGATGTTATTAACTGGGATCACTGTTAAGGCTCAAGAAAAGGCAATTGCGAAAGTTCACTACCTCTTTAAACACGTTAATGATACAACACAACGAGATAAATATCGGAGAGATGAAGTCGTAACTTATTTAAGTCCCCAAACAAGCTATTACACAAGTTATTCATCTACTAGAACACAAGAACAATCTGCGCAACAGATGGATGCTCTAAATTTTGATGGTCATGTTATTGTTTCGAAATCCACTAGCGGAATAAGAGAATCTTATCTTTTAGAATCCTCTAAATCCAATATGATTGAAGTGAAACGTGTAGCATCCGATGAGTTCTTGTTGGATGCAGTATATCCTAAACAAGACTGGGATATTCATGATGATACTAAAGTAATAGGCGGATATACTTGTCAAAAAGCGACAACGACTTTTGGCGGTCGACATTACACAACTTGGTTTACAACAGATCTTCCTTTTTCTTTTGGACCATGGAAATTACACGGCTTACCAGGATTAATTTTGGAAGCCAGGGATGATAAAAGTGAAGTTGAGTTCGAGTATTCTGGTTTTGATAAACTTGCTGATAGTGTTCAGATTACGATTGGTGCTCCGGTTGATGTTATTTTATCAGCACCTGAAGAGGTAGAAAAATTGTACAAGGCTTTTAAAACCAATCCAAAGGCGTATATGCAAACAAAATCGGGTGGTTCTTCCTCTGTAAAAAAGAGTGGAGTTTTTGTAACGAGCGACGTGCCATTTTCAACTATCGACCCTAATAAAATTAAATCGATATCTATTAAAAATGATGATAATTATAAACCTTCTTCGGTCACTAATAATCCTTTAGAATTAAAACCATAATATGTTATTAAGATCTCTTACTGTAATATGCTATATACTTTGTAGTGCATGGGTTTTTGGGCAGCAGGTTGCCATTGAAGGGGTATTAGTAGATAAGGCGTCGGGAAAACCGTTAAATTATATCCATGTGGTACTGAAGTCAAGTAACCATAAATTGTTAACCTTTAAAGAAACAAATGAGAATGGGGCTTTTTCTTTAACTACATTGAAAGGTGTGGATGGAGCATATCTCGAGATCAACCACTTAGGGTATCATAAAAAAATAATTCCATTGACAGATCTTCGTACTAAAAAAACGATTGAACTTGAACAGAAAGCTGTTTTATTGGATGATGTTGAAGTCAAAAGTAGACCGAAGATCCGTCGAATCGGGGATACATTATCTTATGATGTTTCGACGTTTGCAAAGGATGAGGATCGTAGCATTGGTGAGGTTTTAAAACGCATGCCGGGTATTGAAGTTGGAGAAAACGGTGCTATCAAGTACCAAGGTAAATCTATTTCTAAGTTTTATATCGATGGAGACGATCTGCTGGATGATCGCTACTCTATCGGCACGAAAACTATTCCACATAAGATGGTAAAGGATATACAGGTACTGACCAACCACGAACATATGAAAGTGTTGAAAAATAAGCGTTTTACAGATAATGTGGCGATAAATCTGGTTATTAAAGACGATGCTAAGCTCAAGTTAACCGGTCAGGCTAAACTGGGAGCGGGAATGCCCAAGCAATATGATGCAGAAGTCAATACGATCTTGTTCAATAAAAAATATAAGGTATTGAATGTGCTGCAGGGAAATAATATAGGTAATGACTTGACTGGTGATTTTACTGGATTTAATCAAAGTTCCGTGTTTGCACAAATGGGGTATTCACCTATAAATAATTTGCTTGCTGTAGGGACTGTTGGTGGTCCTCCTGTAGCAAAATCAAATTATTTTATGAATAATACAGTGGCTTTAAATGCAAATAATCTATTGAATATAAAAAATGGTTTGCAACTGAAGTCGAATGTACAGCTCTTGTATGATAAGAATAATACCACTTTTCAAGGAAAAACAAGCTATTTTTCGGAAGAAGGAGATTTTGTATTTGATGAAAACCAATATACAGAAACAGCGGAATGGCTAGCAGCATTTCGGTTGTCATTGAACAAGAACATGGAAAAGCGTTATATCAATAATACGTTCTCGTTCGAATATGAAAAAGAAGATCGGCGCGCCACAATAGGGAGTAATGGAAATACTATTTTCGGGAATTTGAACCATAAAATTAGAGGCTTTTCTAATCAATTGGAATGGGTTCCTCAACTTAAAAATGGAGATATTGTGCAGATCAATTGGTATATGAATTACGCCAATAAACCACAGACCTTAGCTTTTTCTCCTGGTCTTTTTCCGGATATCTTTGCTTCAGGAATATCATATGAACAAACACTGCAACATGTTGAAGTTCCCACAATTTTTACGAATGGTAGTATCGGATATAGGCTTCCCAAAGGAAAGATCAAACAATACTATACGCTGGGGGCAATGATGGAAGACCAAAAACTCAAATCGGGTATTGATCTCAATAAAGAAGGAATTGTAAAGGCTACAGATGTTGATTCTACGGAGAATAATATGCACTGGAATCGTTCATCGTTTTCTGTCAATGCAGACTATGAATGGAGTATTAATAGACTAGCCACAAAGTTGAGTTTGCCTTTATCATGGCAACACACCAGTTATATTGATGACGGTTTTAGTATCGATAATAGCCAGAATAATCTTTTATTTAATCCTTCATTTTCAGCTCGTTTGCAAGTACACCAAGAGGATGAACTTAGTTTTTCTTATCAGAGAGGCAATACTTTTGGAACTATCGAAAATGTGTATCGAGGTTTACTGATTAGAAATTACCGGACTTTATCGACTAATAGTGGTGGGATCAATGAAAATAGGAGCAATAATTTTGGATTAAACTATAAGTTAGGTAAAACAATAAAACTGCTATTTTTTAATTTTGGATTGGGCTACAACCAATCCATATCAAGTACAATGCTTTCTAATGTAATCAATGAGGAGTCGACTCAAACACAGCTGATCGCCCAAGAAAATGAAGTGAAGTCCTATAGTGCTTCTGCTGGGATTGATAAATACATTTTTGCTTTATCGAGTACGGTGAAAATTGCTGCATCGTGGTCTTTGTCGGACTATAATCAGTTATTTAATGAGGAGATACTTCCATTTCAGAATACAAGTTATACGTTGAGGCCAAATATGGAATTTAAAATATGGAAGCAGTTGAACCTTTCTTATACTGGACAATTATCTTGGGTAAGTACGAAACAAAAGGGTGGATCTGATGAATTAAATAGAAATACATTTAATGCTTCACATCAAATGAGTTTACCGGTAAATCTATTTTCAAGCGTTCATTTGCGTTTAAGTGCTAGAAATACGTATTCCCATCAACCGGGATTGAAAGATTTTAATTATGTTTTCTTTGATACATTTTTACGCTATCGTCACAAGAAGTTGAAAACGGATTTTGAACTAAATTTGACGAATTTGGCAAATGTGAAGAAATTTGAAACCTATTACATATCGGCGAATATGCAGACTCATAATCAGTATGAACTACGAGGCAGGATGGCTGTTTTAAAAGTGGTGTTTAATTTTAAATAATAGTTGATCTAAAGGAAGTTTTACCCTTGACGGTTATTTTTACCCAACCTCGACCGCAGTAAGGTTAAAAGCTGTTGTTCTGAGATCGCTAAGACATCAACATCGATCCAAAGTAAATCTGGTTTTGACCTAAAAAGGTGACCTATTGTATTTAAAGCAGTTAAGTATGTCGTACGTTTAACTTGGTCATATTTTTTTTCGTTCCTAACTTTGATAAAGATTTGATTTTGGGTACGAAAAAAGCCAGATTCAAAACTTTGAATTTCTTCCCAAGGAATAAAAATGGATGTATCAGCGGTGTTATTTAATATACCTTGTTCCTCAATGCTTAATCCTGGTCGGCCATTTTTATGATCGATCCAGAATTTTATCTTGTGAAAATATAAAATATGTAAAGTTATGCATATTAAAAATATTAGTATGGGGGCATAGCTATTGGACGAGGTATAAAAGATGAAAAGTAATAGTACAATAAATGCAATACAAAGGAAAATGCCTGTCATAATATTGCTCTTCTTAAATTGTATATCTACCATAAGGACCTCTTTTAAATATTAAAATTATCTTTTTTATTTGATGCCCAATAAGGTGAAAAACTCCTCCTTTTTGTTTACAGCGATCGCTATTGATTTGCCATTGGTTAATTCGATCATATTTCCGGTAACTGTTTTTACAGCTTCTATGTTGAGGATAAACGACCGCTGAATACGAAAAAATAGTTGCTTATCAAGGATTTCTTCCATGGATTTGAGCGTAGCTTGTGTGGTATATGTTTTTTCGTAAACAACGATTTTTAGATAATCTCCCTGGGATTCAATATACAGGATTTCGTGTAATAATATTTTCACTAATCTTCCTTCTGATTTTATAAATATACGATCAGGTCTTGCTTCTTGTATCTTTGGAGTTTTACCGGCCAATACACTTTCTTTGGCTCTATTTACTGCTTTTAAAAAGCGATCGAATCGAACGGGCTTAACTAAGTAATCTGTTACCCCAGCATCAAAACTATCCAATGCGAAATCACGATGTGCGGTAATAAAAATAATAACAGGTGGATTGACCAAGGCATTTACCAACTCCATACCATTAATTTTCGGCATTTGGATATCGCTAAACATGATGTCAACAGCATTACTTTGTAAATACAGCAATGCTTCGACAGGATCTCCAAAAGAGCCGACAAGCGTAAGGAAGGGTATTTCTTTTACAAATGATTCTATAATTTCTCTACCAAGTGGTTCATCATCGGTGACGATACAGGTGAATTTATCCATGAGTTGCTAAATCTATTTTTAAGTTGACGATAAATTTATTTTGTAAATGCTCCATTTTGAGTTCGTGTTTATTGGGATATAACAATTGAAGTCTCTTTTGTAAATTAGATAGACCGATACCACCAAAGTTTTTTGTCGGGACAAAGTCTTCAACATCATTCTCAAGATGAAAGTAAAAATGATGATCCTTAACTTTTATCGTCAAATATATAAGCTGTTCTTTATTATTTTTGAGACCGTACTTAAAAGCATTTTCAATACATGTAAATGTTAAGAGAGGAGCGATGTATAAACCTAATAATGCACTTTCTTCAGGAAGATCAAATTGGATCTTTTTATCTACCGGGTATCGCATTTTTTCGAGTTCACCATAGTTTTTTATAAATTCCAATTCTTTCTGCAAGGATACTTTTTCCGTGTTAGACTCATAAAGTGTATAACTCATAATGTCCGAAAGACTTACAATCACCTCTGGCGTAGCGGGATCTTTCTTAATTGCAAGACCATAGAGATTATTTAAAGTATTGAATAGAAAATGTGGATTAAGCTGTGCTTTTAAAAAATTCTTTTCAATATTGATATTCTCAATTTCTAATGAAGCTTTTTCGTTTTGAATTTTTAAGGTTTTACTGTATAATTTTGAAATTTCAAATAGAATTTTGACAAAAAAGAAAGGCGATAGAATTGAAATGACAATGAATGCTTGTGAAATCATGCGTTTTACAGATACGGCTTGTATGAACGACTGATCGGCACTCATCTTAATAGCATTCTTTAGTTCTCCATTTTCTATTTCAAAGCCCAGCGCATGGTAGATTAGGGAGAAAAAATAGGTAGTAGCAATCCAGATAAATAACAATATCGGCAAACTAATGACTAGAAGTAAAATGATCTTATTCTTGCTACCGGATAAAATCTTGGGAAGTAACACATAAAAGAACAGATAGAAAACGAGCATATTAACGCTTGTCATCCTAATGGTTAGGATGGTAGCATTAAAAAAAGAGAGTTTATATGCAAGTATGTAGCTCAACAGCAATAAGATCGAAAAAGTGAACCACATGCAGACATGAAGTAAAATTCGACTGGTTTTGCTGTATAAACTATCAAAATCAAATTCAGCTATTTTACTTGTTAAATAACTAGATAAAATTCTCGTATCCTGCGACATGATGTTTGTTTAAATGATCAACCAAATATAGTTTTTTGAACGAGTTATAGGATTACTTTTCATATAAAAAGAGAATTGCTTATGGTGTTTACGATCGCTTATTAGCAGATTCATGATTCACCTATTGCCCTATTTCAGCATATGTTCCACTATAATATTCGTATCAGTGCATTCAATACATTGACCATATTGTGGCCTATTATGGGATAAATCAGATTACCTGTAAATTTCCTTAGCAAGCCAAGACTTAACGAAGATATCAGCGTGAGGTAGATGATGGTTATGATATCAAATTTGAGTTGATGATCTTCCGTTAACACAAGGCCATGTGCAACACTGAATAGCAGGGTCACGATAATAAATCCCCAGCCAAATGAGATGCCTTTGATATTCCATTGGGGAGTAAAAGCTTGATCAAGAAGCCAAAAGCAAATGCCTCTAAAAACTAATTCTTCGGTTAAGCCTGGCATTGTAGCCTGGAAAGCGAATGTCTCAAGATCAAAATGACCTCCTTTAGGGAATAAGATAAATTTGAAAATCAAATCAAAAAGTAAGAATCCAAGGAATATGGATATACCGAATTTCACCTGTTTCTTTGCATTACTTTTCAAGGTGAATCCGATCTGCTCACGATGGGTTTTGCTTACCGAGAAAATGATGGTCAGCGATAAGAATAAACTCAATATTTTACCGATCCATGAAAATTTAAGGCCGATCGAATCAAGGCTAAAATATTGTCTGCTAAAATGTTGGATATAACAATCCGCTAAAAAATAGACGATAAAAAGGATTAAAAATTTTGTATTTACTTTTTTCGTTTTGGCAAAAGCAATAGCCATTAACGGTAGCATCAAAGAGATCCAAATAAGCGGTGTGAATAGTGACATATCTTTTAATTTTTCTTAAAAATATGTGAATGCAGCATTCGATGAAATTTCTACCGATGAAAAGGTGGAATCAGCCGATGGAAGGTGTTTTTTGATCGATAAAGGAATTGCATACAACGCTGATCAATGGTTTAAAGCACGATCAAAAAAGTTAGTAATGGGTAAAATCACTTCATGTCGCATGAAGTGATTTTTAAAATAACCTAACTAGCTCTTCAAAAACTGAAAGTAAAATCCAAAGGGTATGCGTTTAAATGGATTGATCGATCCTTTAATTGCTGTCATTTTACTTGATGTAAGAAAGAATGGATAGGTGAAGTGATCATGTAAAGACTGTTTTTCAATCTTATACGATACGATTATCCAGGTAGGTGAGCTTAATGAATTTGCAATTCTGCTTTATACTCAAAAATTTCAATAATCTGTTGAGCCACATCCTGACCAAGGATATCTGTCACCATATATAAGGCTGCATCTATACCTGCTGTGATGCCTGCAGTAGTTAATAAGTCACCCTGATCAATATATCGAGGCCCTGTTACAACTTGACTGTCCGGATTTAGTTCTTGTAACAGATCTGTCATCATAAAATGACTGGTAATAGATTTTCCATCTAAAAGCTTAGTATTCGAAAGTAATAGCGCACCTGTACAAATACTGGCAATTACAGTATCACGTTGTGCCTGAGCTGTAATCCATGCTGTGAATCGGGATTCAAAATGCTCGTCTTTAAATAATTTGATAACTGTTTCAGGAAATGCTCCAGGTACGATAATCAGATCTGCTTGTGGACAATTATCAATTGTATATTTAGGAATAATTTGCATGGTATTGGATTCTGCAAATATAGGCGTAGTATCCAAGGCAACAGTATAACAATTAAAGCTGTTTGGTATTATTATATTTGCTTTTACAAATACATCTAAAGGTCCGTTTAGATCTAATACTTCTACTTGGTCAAAAACAAAAAATGCAATGTTTTTGATGGTTTTATCTTTGTTGATCTCCATTTTTGAAAAGGTATTTATGAATTAATGTTGAAATGTTTTTCGATACTGTATTGCACTAATTTTATAGTATTTATAAAACAGCTTGTTTAAGGAGCTGACCTGATCATAGCCGCATTGAACACTGATAATCGTTAAGGTGTCAGCAGTGTAAGCAAGTAGTTGTTTTGCTTTTTCTAAACGTATTTTTTCGATAAATTGTCCAGGCGGAAAAGAAGTTTCTTTTTTAAAAACCCGTGAAAAATTACGGGGACTCATGTTTACTGCGGATGCTAATTGTTCAAGATTTAATGTTTCTTCAATACGTGCATTAGCATAGTGATAAACTTTTTGAACAAGTTCACTCATATTTTCAACAGCAGGTAATTCTTCAGAAAAAAGTGATTGATCCGAGAGTCGATGTACTCCAAATACCAGATGTTTGGCCACCTGTATGGTTATGTCCCGCCCCACATCTTCTTCAACTAAATGTAATGCCAAGTTGATTCCAGAAGTGATCCCGCCAGAGCTATAGATATTGCCATCCTTTAAAAAAATAGATCGGGCGTCAACATGAATTTCAGGATACATACTTTTAAGCAGGCCTGCATATTTCCAGTGTGTGGTCACTGTTTTATTTTTCAGCAGACCGCTTTTGGCCATTAGAAATGTGCCGACGCAGATCGAAGCTAGGCGATTTACCTGCGGATATATTTGCTTGAGCCATGTATAGACCGTTTCATCAAGATTTTCAAATAAATTGGGGTGCGTGCCCGCAATGATCAAGGTATCTATAGGTGTTGTTATATTGAAAATACTTGCGTCGCATTGGAGCTTGATACCTGAATTTGATGTGACAGTTTCAGATTTTAATGCCGACAGGTAATGAAGCTGATAGGGTGCGCCATAACCTACTTTTTTTAAAATCTCATTGGCCGTATGAAAGACATCAGTAGGTCCTGCTACATCCAATAATTGTACATCTGGTAATATCAAAATGGCAATATTTTTCTTATCCATGTCTCAACGTAATTTGCATATTGATTAGGACAAAGGTACTCGATCGTAACAGGATCATCAATGACAATATGCTGTGTTATCATGCCATTTTTTTGATAATTTATTTAAAGCATCTGGATATACTTGAATGGTTACTTCATTATTTTGATCCGCTCAGGATGTAAATTTTTTAAAATAAAACCTGTTATCAGGTCAATTTTGATGAAAGGAGTATCTGCATGTTGAAGTCTGATGATAATAAAATAGCATGGTAGCATAAGTATGCACCATGCTATTTTATTCTTTCACTGATCTTCTCCACTTTATATATTTGTTGGAAAAGGATCTTCGAATAGGATGTTTTTATCAAACAGATAAAACTCATCTTCTTGGAGTAAGCATTTTTCCAGATCCAGCATTACTTTTTTTTCGTTTATGTCTTGTCCGATAAAGACAAGTTCATTTATCCTGTCGCCCCATTGTTTACTCCAGCGACTTTCAATATAGTCTTTGTTGGCCACATAACTTTCAAACTGTATGCGTTCAAAGTAAGACATGCTGCTCCACCACACGCCAGCTGTTTCTAGGCGTGAAGATCCGCCTGCCTGAGAAAAATTTAAAGCTTCATCCCGACGAGAAGCTAGCCAAAAAAGACCTTTGGCACGTATAATACCTGCGGGATAGTTATGGTTTAAGTAATGCCAAAACCGTTCAGGATGAAAAGGTCTTTGATTTCTGAATACGAACGAACTAATCCCGTATTCTTCAGTTTCAGGAACATGATGCTCCGACTCCAACTCCTTTTGCCATCCCGCCGAAGTCTGGGCTTCATCAAAATCAAACAGGTAGGTGTTTAATATTGCTTTTGGACTTACCTTTCCAAAAACAGAACTGATAATATTTGCTCCTGGATTTAATTTGTGTATCGCAGCCTTTAAAATACCAACTGTTCCAGCATCCACCAAATCTGTTTTATTCAGGATGATGACATTGGCAAATTCGATCTGATCGGTAAGCAGGTTGACAATGGTTCGGTCGTCCCCCTCCATATCCGTTAGATTTCGGTCCTGTAGCAGTTCATTTGTTCCAAAGTCCTTGAAAAAATTAAAGCAGTCCACGACGGTAACCATGGTGTCGATGTAGCTGAAACGAGACAAGTCTATACCATGTTCTTCATCAACATAGGAAAAAGTCTGCGCTACCGGAATAGGTTCACTGATACCCGTACTTTCAATCAATAAATAATCAAATCGTCCTTCATTCGCAAGTTTTTCAACCTCAACCATGAGATCTTCACGGAGCGTACAGCAAATGCAACCGTTGCTCATTTCTACTAATTTTTCTTCTGTACGCGATAGCGTGTTTTGATTTTCAACCAATCGTGCATCGACATTCACTTCGCTCATATCGTTGACGATAACTGCAACTTTTAAGCCCTCTTTGTTCTGCAAAATATGGTTAAGTAAGGTTGTTTTTCCAGCACCAAGGAAACCGCTTAATACGGTGACCGGAAGTTTCTTGCCGATGCTTACATCAGGATTTAATAAGGATGTTTCTGTCTGCATGTAGTTAATTCTTTAGCGTTTTAGATGAGCATTATGAGTAGAAGTATTCAATTGTATAGCCTTGTTAATTTTAACTTAAATCGAGCCTTCAACTATTTTTGTAAACCAGCCAATGATATTTTGATAATGTTGAAAACCATACAAGCGGATGAATTTTTTCGTTTCGGGTTTATCTAGATCATGATAAACAGCAAGTCTCCTGGTTGCAAATTCTTTGGTAAGACTGACCTTGCAATCATTTACCAAACAGGTTTTCCATTGTTCAAATGTTTGAGGTATCATATATAATCTGTTTTCTGAATTGTTATACAGAAACAAATGTAGGAAATAATTATATCAAATGCAATTAAGTTGCATTTGATATAATTATAAAAAGTGAAGAAATAAATCTGGTACAAACCCAATATTATTAAAAAAATGCATGTTGATTCAAATGATCTATTGTTTTAAGTAAGGGGGGCAAATATTGTCGATGGGGCGATACAGGCAAGGTATGTGATGTTTGTTGCTTGCTTGTTTTTATGCTGCTCTTAGAGATGACATGATTTGGTTATTTATAATTAATGCTCTGTTAATATGCGTTCTATTTCTTTGTAAGGAATAGTTAACCGTATTATTTTGAATTTATGCCTCTTATAAAACGCCACGACCTGAAAGAACACTGGAATAAATTTGTTATCGAAGAATGTGAAGAAGCGTTTTATCAGATTTACGAATACTATCACCATTACCTAAGCTATGTCGGCACCAAACGTGGTTTTGCTATTGATATTATTCAAGATGCCATTAACGATGTCTTTCTTTATTTATGGGAAAATAGGATAAAAAGCAGTGCGATACAGAATCAGCATAATTACATTATTACCATATTTTTGCGCCAGCTATTCCGTGGTGACGCAAAAAAATACGAAATGATACCTACCATGGCTACTTTATTAGAAAACTGTGAGGTACCTTCTGTTGAAGATGGATTTATACAGCGTTATACGGAAGATGAGGTCGGTCGCTTTGTAAAAGAAAAAGTAGATGAGCTTGGCGAGAAGCAACGCTTGTTGATTTATCAGAAATTTTACCTTGGATTATCCTATCATGAGATCGCTGTTGCAAATGGTATTTCGATCAATACGGTCTACAACACCATCTATAAATCTGTTGATAAATTACGAAATCTGTTGACTGAAGAACAAGAAACTTTCCTTAAAATAGCCATTGGCGCCCTTTCAACATTTTTTTTATTTTTTTTAGGAAATCAGTAGTGAAAAAAGCTTACTCCATGCTCTATTGATCAAATGAAGAAAAATAAAACATGGAAGAACTGAATCTGAAAGCATTATTAGCAGATGAGAGCTTCATTAACTATTGTAAAGGATACCCTGCTCATGATGTTGCCAAATGGGAGAATTGGCTTCAGGATCGTCCGCAGTATCGTAAAGAAGTTGAAGAACAGAAGCGTATCGTACAGGCGCTGGCTTATCATGCTACCGTTACGACTTCTGAAGATAATTATCTTCGACTTAAGGAGCGGATCGCTAAAAAAAATAAGAAACTGGATCCGGGTTTTCGAATTTCCTCATGGCTAAAGATCGCAGCTTCACTACTGCTCATCTGTTCCATCTCTTACTTGATTTTTCGTCAATCTTTCCTGTCTAAGCCTGATAACAATACGCAAAGTTTAGTGATACCGGGAGAAGATAAAGCCCTATTGACTCTGGCAGATGGTTCTACGATTTCATTAGATGAAGTTGCCGTCGGAACATTGGCCTTAGAAGGCGGTGTCCTTGTGGAGAAAACAAAAAGTGGTCAGCTTATTTACCGTGTTTCCGGATCGGAATCCAATAACAAGAGTGCATCTAATACGATTGCGACACCTAAAGGAGGGCATTACCGGCTCACATTGCCCGATGGTTCTAAGGCTTGGTTGAATGCCGCATCGTCTTTACATTATCCAATACATTTTGAAAATAATGAGCGGAGAGTAAAAATGACCGGTGAGGTGTATTTTGAAATTGCCAAGATGGAAAAGCGTCAGCATGGCCGGATGGAGAGCATCCCTTTTTATGTTGAAACAGCACATCAGGAGATACAGGTTTTGGGTACGCATTTTAATGTGAATTCATATCTCGATGAACCTGGAATAGTAACCACACTGCTTGAGGGAAGTGTGCGTGTAACTTCTTCTTTAAATGGTGAATCGATTCTATTGCGGCCCGGACAGCAGTCTTTCTTAGATAAACACTTTGTTGTGGGAGACGCAGATGTCGAGCAACAGGTATCGTGGACAGCTGGAGATTTTGTTTTTAAAAGTGAGTCGCTAGCAAGTATACTGCGTAAAGTTTCGCGTTGGTACGATGTCGATATCGTATGTCCACCACATTTAGGAAAACTCAAATTTGATGGAATTGTATCCCGTTCTCAACCTTTAACCGCCATTATGGATATGGTTGAAATAACAGGGAAAGCAAAATTGAAATTGACAGAAAGGAGGATTATTGTGACCGACTAATACCATTATAATACTTGATCTGCTTGAACAAAAAAAGGCCAAAGGTGCTCGTAACACCTCTGGCATGTATGTTAAGCTGATCGATAACGTTGTGCGAACAAAATCATCAATTAATATTAACGACAACAAATATATAAAATATTCATTTGGATTGGGTAAACACCCGTCATGAATATGCTATATAGTCTTGTTAAAGGACAATAAATACATATGAATTTTTATCAATGCATGCGTGTTATGAAAATCACCATGATGTTAATGACTTGCTTGTTGGTTCAGGTCAGTGCGTCTACTTTTGGACAACGCATTACACTGAATAAACAAAATAGCAACATACCATCCATTTTGCAGGAGTTCAGAAAACAAAGTCAGTATGACTTTTTTTATGACACTGAATTATTTAAAAAGACCAAACCAATTTCGATTAATCTGAAGGATGCTTCGATTGAACAGGCCTTAATGGCTTGTTTTTCTGAACTGCCTTTTCGCTATGTCATTAAAAATAAGTTAGTGGTTGTGACCGACGTTCCTGCCGATGGTGGAACCAAATCCAAGCCCGAGCAACAGCAATTTACCATCACCGGACGGGTCCAAGATGTGAATAATAAAGCTGCTCTTGCAGGTGTGACTATTCGGATAAAGGGTCTTCAATTGGGAGCGACCACCGATGCTTCAGGTAATTTTACTATTGTAGTTCCAAAAAGTGTACAGGTGTTTGTATTCACCTTATTGGGCTATCAATCTAAGGAGGTTTCTATTAATGTTGCTGAGCGTAACCTTATTGTTCAACTGCGTTCTGCCTCAACAGCATTAGATGAAGTTGAAGTACGGGTACAGGCAAGACGTAAGGCAAATACTGAAGTTGCTGTTTTGGAAGAGCGTAAACGCGCGTCCATTGTGCAAGATGCTATTTCAGCAGAATTAATAGAACGTACAGGAAGTATTACAACGACTCAAGCTTTGCAAAGGGTTACCGGAGTAACGGTTACAGACGATAAATATGTTGCGGTACGTGGTCTCGGTGACCGGTCGGTTATTGGACAGCTGAACGGAGTACGTTTGGCATCATCCGATCCAGATCGCAGTTCTATTCCTTTAGATTTAGTTCCTGCTTCTTTGCTGGATAATATCACCATCTATAAAACGGTGACACCTGATAAACCTGCAGATGCTGCTTCTGGAATTGTAGAATTGAAAACAAAGTCTGTACCTGATCGGATGACTTTTGAAGTGATTGCACAGACGGGTCTAAATGCTAATATCGGAATGGGAGGGAAGTACAATAGTTTATGGAATAGTGACATGGGCTTTTTGGGCACAAAGATTAATAATAAAAATCTGTCGACTGATTTCTTAAATCTGGCGAAAGAATATCCCGCAGGTTTATCATCGATCCATAATATGATTGCCAACAGTAATTACAGCAACGATGCTTATCAGGAGGTTGGAAGAATTAATGGGATCATGCAGGGCTTTGATCCTGTGATGACGAGTACTTATAAAAAAGCGCCATTGAACCAGCTGTATTCGGCAACATTTGGAAACAGTTATGACTTGTTCAATAAAAGGCATAAGCTGGGTGTTATTTTAGGGGGTAATTATTACAGAAGAACGACCGATATAAGCGGGGGGGACTTGACGCAATATAGTATCTATCAAGGGGTGGTGACCGGTAATCCGGACGTGTACAGTGTTCGTAATATTCCAAATTATATTACACCTAATAGTTTGTATATGGGTAAATATCAGACTTATAAGGAGAATACAGGTACGGAGACTCTGAATTATGGAACTCTGGCGGGTTTAACTTACCGATTCAATCCACAGCATGAAATTAGTATGCAATATCTCGGGAGTTGGGGTGGTGAAACCAAATCAACCCATCTTGCCGGCAGATATGAGTATACGGGTTTACCAGGAGAAGTGAAAAGCACAACTTATTCGCTAAAACAGACTTTCAGAAACTTGAATACTTTCAATTTACAAGGCGAGCATAAGTTCTTAAAAGGAGATCTTTCACCTCGTTTAAGTTACAATGTGGCGAGCTCAAAATCTAAACAGAATGATCCCGATTTTCGTTTCGCAAGTTTAGCTGATTATATACCACGTGATGGGGGCTATTATAGTAGACCGGTCGTTGGTGCAAATAATGGTGCAACAGAAGAGGTTTATAGTAAACATCTGTATGCGCTGACTTCGGGTTATGTGAATGGATTTGGTACATATGGTATTATGCAGGCGGAACCGAATGGTAGGAGATGGCGAAATCTGACAGAACAGAATTATAATTACAAAGCTGATATCAGCATTCCGTTCCGTTTATTAGGACAGAAGCAAGAGTTCAAAACAGGGGTAAACTATTTGTTCCGAGATCGGGATTTTACAGAAAACCAGCTGTTCTTACCAGGGTCGAATTTTACCGCTAATAAAGCAATACCGCTTTATGATGTTGAGGGTAATCTGAATCGTCTTGTCAGTAATGAGATCATTGGGGTGAAGATACCGACAGCAGGTCAGGGTGAAGGTATGATGCCTATCGGTGGATTTTTATATAACAGTCAAAAATCACCCAATAATTATACTGGTTATTTTGAAACGAATGCCTTATATGGTATGCTTGATCTGAAATTGACAGATAGGTTCCGTATGGCAGGGGGTGTTCGATTTGAAATGACCAATATTGGCTCTACAGTCGATACAGCTGGCGTTTTTTTGGACCCTTCATTAACAACAGGCGCCAATGGAGAAGCGCCTATTCCGCTTAATCCGATTGATCCTAATTCCGTCTATAAAACGGGTTATAAACCTTTTTATTCGTTGAATGCGACGTTTACATTAAACGATAACATGAATTTCAGAGGCGCTGTCAACACCACTTTGGCTAGACCAGAACTGCGTGAGATCACGAATGTTTTTGAATTTGACGCTTTTCAAATGGGGTTAGTCGTTGGAAATCCAAATCTGAAAAATCAATATACACAAAATGCAGATTTTAGATGGGAGTGGTTTCCTGCGAAAGGTGAGGTTATTGCCGTTTCGGCTTTTGGTAAGCGCATCGAAAATCAGTTGGTCAAGGTGTTTAATCTTGAAACCCAAGGATTGGCAGCAACTTATCCTGAATTTCCGACTATACAGTTCCAGAATGATGTCAATATTGGTAAAGTCTGGGGAGTCGAGTTTGAAGTGGTTAAAAACTTGGGAACTTTGATCGATCCTTTGCGTAATTTTTTCTTAGGCTCAAACCTAATGCTTGCTCAGAGTAAAATCCAGAAATCAGCAGCGCGCTATGAAGCAAATCGTTCGTTGGATCGGCATTCACCAAAAAATAGTCCGTTGTTTGAGCAAGCTCCCTATTCAATAAACGCTTGGTTAAATTATGATAATGATCAATCAGGAACAGATTTAACGATGACCTTTAATATGGTCGGAGAACGATTGGTCCAAATCAATTTAACAGGCGAGCCAGATCTTTATACACAGCCAGTTCCTTATTTGGACTTTGTATTTAGTCAACGGATTAACAAAAGAATTCTCTTTAAGGGCTATGCCAAAAATATCATGAACCCGGCCATTAAAACGGTGTATGCTAATCCGCAGACGGGAGGCAAATGGTACGGTAATGAGTACATCAACCGTAGTTATAAACGTGGTGCTGAAATCATGGTGGGCTTTACTTATAATTTATTGTAGTCATGCGATATCAACAAATAAACTTCAAGAAATACAGATGCTATAATGCGATGCCTGCTTACTGGTTTCGCTTAGTCGATAACTACCTTACTTATGTGGCAATTATAGTGCTGTCTTTCTTATTCACTTCCTGTAAAAAAGAAAAAATTGAAATGGGGGTGGACAATCGGGCGGTAACGGAAAACCGTGAACGATCAAATGTCCGTATTGTAAACATAGCAGGATATAATCAGGTTATTTCGGGAAAAGATAGTTTAACCAATTTTATCGTGCGTCGTCCAGACGCTCCAGATGCCGACCAATATCCCGGTACACCCTATTTTCCTGTAGACGGACGATTGGGTAAAAGTTGGGTAATTCCGCAAGATCTTTTTAACCAGCAGGATCAGGTAAAGCTTACGTTGGGCGCAAGAAGTTATCAGGGGAATTTATATCCAGATATTACTTTTCAGGCACCAAACGATTATAATAAACCCATGGATTATTTCCTGATGCCCACTATTTTTATGGATGGCCAACCGGATATCGTATCGGTACCACGCGCAGTTTCCTCTCCTTCAAAACCAGATCATTTTAAAATTCGGATTGTGAATCTTGGAGGAAATATTAAACATCACACCATGGGCTTGTTGGGTATGCAAGAAGATCTTACTGGCGCAGTATCTCTGGCTTACGCAGACGGTACTCTTGTTCATTCAAAAACGAATAATATAAACGTAAGTACGGTCAGTTCTCCTTACATTGAATTGCCTTATGGTACTTATCAGTTTAGGTTATTGCTACAAGACGGAAGACAAATTCCAGCTGTAGGAGCAGATACTTATGAATACACCGTCCTTCATCCGTCGACTTCAACAATTGCGATCAGCCATTCCAGCAACAGCAATCTGCATTATGCTCCCGTCGCAACCTATCAGCCAGGAGGTGTGTATACGATAGTTGTTGCTCCAAGAGAATTTAATTATCATGTAGACGAAGTCGACAACACGTCATCTTATTACCAGAATGCTTTTCAGGTGCTTAGCGATGTAACAGCTCCAGCCAACCGCACTTATTTTCGTATTCAAGCGGCTAATGCACTAGCTGGACAGTCCGTTCGTTTTCGAATTGATGGTAAAATTCTCGCAGATGCTTTGACTTTTGGTCAGGCGGGTAATTATCTAAATCTGATTCAAGGAACACATGTTATAGAAGCCCTGGATATGTCAGGCAAGGTATTGGCATCTGTAGAACAGGCGTTGCAACCTGCACAAAATTATACCATTTGGCTTTATCCCGGACAGGATGGTAAGGCAAAACTGCTACTTGTTGCGAATGATTTAAGTGGCTCTGTGTATACGGGAGCTCAGGATGATGCCAGTTTTGCCCATTTGCAATACCAATTTTATTTTCCCAAACGCTTTTTAAACTTATCTATTGGAAATCCATATGTGACTTTCACAGCAGGAAATGGACAGTCTCCCGCTATGGCATTAGATAATCGTGACGCGGTAGAAAATCTACAGCCTGGAATTCCGAAGATGGAAAGACCATATATCGGATATCGAACGATCTATAATCCTTTTGAATTTATGGTGTACCGTTCTACACCAGATGTCGTTCCTGGCACTTGGGCAAATGATATCGCCGTATTGACACATGAAGCTTTTATCGCCAATAAAAAACTCTATGAGAAACCAGGACAGCCTGCCCCTGTACAAGAAGCGGGCGTATATACAGTTGCTCTTATTGGCAAGAGTTCTAAAGATGTGACTCCGTCAGATAAAGCAAGAATGATTTTAGTTAAACATACTCGATAATGGGGAGGTACAGATTTTCTGGACTGATCATTATTTTAAATAATATTTACATGAAAAATCAACGATTAACGATTTACTTAGGGGTGTTGCTGCTGTGTGTTTCGCTATTTACAGGTTGTGCTAAGGTCGAATATACAGCCATCGCAGAACCTGCCTATCTACGGGTTTTCAATAACCTCAACTATATCCAGACTTTAGGGAGTAAAGATGATAAAGTTCCTTACTTCTGTATGTTGATCAATCCTAAGTTTAGTGCAAGCGGTGCAATAACCGGCGCCGAGATTGTAGGTGATTTTTTGGACAAGAGAGCAGCGTATGCTCCGCCTTATCCATCACATATCGGAAATAGCACAACAGTGGACAATCCTGAATATCCAGGAAAGGAAAATGTGTTGGTAGGTCCTATCTTAAATGGATTTGATTTAAGCAGCTGGGCTCAAGTTCCATCAGGAGAACTGCGCATCGTTTTCGCCTATAGACCAAAGAATACCATTCCATTTTTTGAATTAGAAAGCCATCTACAGACCGATATTTTAATCGATACGGTGATCAATCTTACAAGTAAAGAGGTGTATACCTTGCATTTGCTACAAAAAGATTTTGTAACCAAAGCGCATGGATTACTCTTGCGCCAAGAGAATTTTCATAAGTTACCGCTTTCTGATTCGTTGGTATATGTCAATTTCTATAACATGAGTGCCAAAGGTTTCGTAGATGCAGATCTGAGTTTGAAAGATGATGATTATGTATTGCGGAGTTTTAAAAATGGCATCAAAGACGAAATGAATATTTTTCTTTCGCTTTATGAGAGTCAGGATAATCCTATTCTTCAATCGCCTACAGTAACCGGTTATAAAGGTAAATTTTTAACACGATTGACCCGTAATAGTACCAGCGCTACAGTAAGTCCTTATATGAGTTTTCCGCTCTGGGCGAGCAGTAAAAGTAATGGTATTCAAACGGATATCTGGCAACGGTTTGATTTCTTTTCACCGGGTATGGATATCACCAATAATCCTTTTTTCTCTGGTGAGATCGCTACCGGAGGTAATTGGGCTTCGGTAAATTGTCTGAAGAACGGAAAAGTATTCTTGGGCGGATCTGACAATGGTACACAACTGCCGAATCTTTTGGTTAACGTACATTCCGGCACCCATAACCCACAGACATTTGCAACAGTAAACACGTTGGAAGTTGTAAATGGCCGGATTTATCTAACCACTATTCAACGAAAATACGCCCCACCAATTTACTAACAGTTAGATAGGAGATTTTAAATATGAACTATAAAATAATCGATAAGTGGTGGAATAAGGTACAGCAGTATGTGCTGTTTATACTTTCATTTTTCCTTTTCTCTTGTGAACATCCCGATTTAACAGTGGTTGTACCGAATGAGAACCTACGTCCTGCATCGGATTTTATCAAGAATAATTACGAAATGACCTTATTCAGTGCCGCACTCGAAAAAGTTGGTTTGACGGAAACGTTAAATGAAAAGGGACCTTATACTGTTTTGGTTCCTACTGATGACGCATTTAATGAATTGGGAATATTTAGACCTTCTGATTTTGATAAGATGGATCTAGACAGTTTAAAAAAGGTGATCCAATACCATATTCTTCCGCGCCGTATGTTGTTACGGGATATTCCCTCGAATGGAGTTGATGTACGCTATGCCACGCTAGCTGGAACGGAGCTATATGCTTCACTTGGTTCGGTAGGACCAAACGGGGGTACACCTGCCAATGAACTTTTTTTTAGCGGAGCAAAAGCAACCCGGAAGGATGTGATTTTATCCAATGGTGTGCTGTATGTTTTAGATAAAATGATGAAACCGCATTTTGATACACATATCCAAGGATGGTTGGCGGAACGTCCTGTTTACAGTGTATTTGTAAGTGGACTTAAAAAGTTTGGATTATGGGATCAATTGGCAACTGGTGGTCCCTTCACCCTATTTGCACCTACCAATGAAGCTTTAGCAGAAGTAGGGATTACATCGGAATCACTGCGGACATTAAGTCCAGACAATTACCGCGCTGATGTTCTTTTTGGTGCTTATATTCTTTATAATAAACACTTTTTTGTGTCCGATTCTAAAGTTTTATCTGTGATCAATTCCAGCGGTATGTATAAATATAACTTAAAAAATAATCCGCATGAGATGAGCTTTTCTGGAGCGGAAGCATATCCCAGTTTTGTATTGAGTTACTTCTTGCGCTTACGTGCAGATCATACCGTCATGGCCCCAGTTATTGCCGAAGTGTCCTATGGAATAAGAGCAAAGATGGATTATCTATGTCGTAATGGTGTGGTGCATGACCTTGATCGGGGTTTGGTAAAACCAGAGCAGGCTATTAAATAATATGACAAATTATGCTGATGAAAACGCAACAAATGAATACAATATATAAGCTGGCATCTATGGGCTTGCTCATCATGCTGCTATTTGCCGCCTGTAAAAAAACAGAGTTTATGCCTGCCGCTGAGGGCGAACAGGTACCCTATAAACCAGATGCGAACGAGACTGTTACGGAATTATTAGGGAAATCTACAGGTGCAACATTATTTTATACGGCTTGGAAAAAGAGCAGTATGGACGAGAAAATAAAGGAAAAAGGGCTGAATACAAACTATACCGTATTTGTTCCTAGCAACGCGGCGCTGGCTGCTGCTGGTCTTACTGAGGCAAAGCTGGCGCAGATGCCAAAGGCGGATGTAGATAGTCTGATGCTTTTTTATACGGTGTTGGGTTCCATATCGAAAGACCAACTTCGAGGAAACAGTTTACCTGTAAAAAGTATGCTAATGAATCCTGGTTTACGAGTTTCTTTTTACGAAGGTGGTGTTGGTATTGGACAGCGATATGATCTGTACTATTATAAACATTACTTGGCTATACGTGATGACCAGTTACTGATCAATGGAAAGAAAGTAGGTAAAATTAACTATCAACCAGCACGCAATGGTGCCGTTTATTTTTTGGAGCAAACGGTTTATAAACCTACAAAAACGGTTTTGGAAGCATTGGAGCAGGATGGTCGTTTTACCATGTTTCTCGAATTACAACGTCTTTCTGATGAAAGTTTTGCAGAAACGATGGTGACTCAAATGGAGCCTTTATTTGGCTATAAAATGTCACATGAAGAATATTGGCAGAATTTTCCTGATGCACGTGAGCCCTATACAAAAAAATGGTTAATTGGGCCAACACCTAATCCCGATTATGCTGATCCCAACATCATTATTTCGACTTGGTTTGCGCCTACAGACGCAGCATTTAGGAACGCTGGTTTTAAATCTGTAGCAGAAATGCTTCAATTCAATGAAATACGTGGCAATGTACATTTTGATGAGTGGACGTACCAACCTACAGGGGGGTACCCATTGGATAGTGTCATTAACTATCACCGTGATTGGGGACGCTTTTTTGCGATTAAGGATCCTGCATATGGGTTAGCATACGCTAATAGTACCGTGTTTTTTAGTAATGATTTAACGGAAGATTTTTTGCAAGACTATTATGTCAACATCGGTGGAACTGCGCAGGTTCAATATGCGTACAAAAATCCTTTTGCTTTTACGGCCTCCAAAGAACAGTTATTTATGACGATAAAAGAAAGTGGTCAACCTCCTGCACAGATCATCGATACAGATATCAATACCCTCAATGGGCCGATACATGTTGTGAACAATTTGCTGTTGCCTAAGGGATTTAAACTAAAGTAGACGCTTAAAATCGAATAGAACCTCAAATATAAGAGCATATCGATACGATTTTAGATGAACGCTGAATAATAAAATGAGCTTGCAAGCTCTGATTAATGATTGATAGATGAAACTACAGCTAAGATATTATAAGCAATTAGTGATACTGCTTTTTGCAACTTTTTTGATTACCTCCTGTAAAAAGGACGAGGTACTCAATAGTCATGACAATAATAGAGTCAATTTGGTCATAGCCGACAACTTTAATCTGTCCAGTTTTAGTGCTGTTTTACGTAAAAGCGGTATGGATAAGGTTGTACAGCATGGTGAAGGCCCCTATACTTTATTGGCCCCTTCAGATGCCGCCTTTTCAACAGCTGGCTATAACGGTCCGGTCGCAGTTTTGGCTGGGAATACGAAAATGATCAGCAGAATTGCCAATTATCATACATTGGACGGGAAATATGAGTTGAATAAACTTCCTTTTTTGTTTAATCAGGAATTGCGGACTCGGGGTGGAAAGATGTATGCAACGCATTGGATAAAAGGAAGAGATACGGTGTTGACCCTCAGCGGATCACGTGTATTGGCCCAAAACATTGCCGCGTCCAATGGATTGATTCAGGTTTTAGATCGTGTTCTGACACCTTATGTACACGATTTGATCGGGAGTGCTATAGCCGCCGATCCCAACATTACTTTATTTGCTCAAGCATTAAAGAGTTCGGGAGTTTTACAGACCATAAGCGGTGCTGGTCCTTATACGGTTTTTGCTCCAGATAATGCAGCGATGCAGGCTTTGGGATATAGTACGGTGCAGCAAATCCAGTTGTCAGATCCTGTTAAGCTTCGAAGTTTTTTGCTTTACCATATTGTGAAGGACAGACGTTTCGTATACGATTATATTCTCAGTACTGGCACTTCAAATATGGCACAACAGGGTATGATGGATGGTAACAGTATCACCATAAAGCTGGTGCCAAATCCAAATGCTCCAGCATCTTTCCAAGGGATTAGCTTACGTGGGATAGGGAATACTGTAGATATCAAATTACTGAAACAGGATATGTTAAGTGGAAACGGGGTATTACATGTGATCGATGGTGGTTTGCGGATTACTCAATAATCAAATTAGGATTAGCTAAAAGAAATTAAAAATGAATAGTTATATCAATATGAAGCCAAGATCTGGTCCGTTTTTAGGGAAAGATATGCTTTGGTGGATAAAAATAAAAGCAGCCTTATTGTGCTTCTTCTTTTTAATGGGTACATGTGTTTTCGGACAGGAAACATCAGGTGCTTTAACAGGGCGTGTTCAAAATATTGGTGGTCATGCTGTTGCTGGAGCTTCGATTTTGGCAGTGCATACGCCTTCGGGAACACGCTACTCACTTGCTACGGATAGAGATGGTCGCTACACGTTAAACAATCTCCGTATTGGAGGACCCTATACGGTGACGGTGAGTATGATCGGGATGCAAAGTGATACACGTTCGGATATTCAAGTCCGTCTTGGTGCCGCACAGGAACTCAATTTACAATTGCAGGAAGGCAATCAGGCATTAGCAGAAGTTGCTGTAACTGGTCGTCTACAGCGACAACGTGTTGATACGTATGGCGCAGGACGCAATATCAGTGCTGAGCAGGTTCGCAATATGCCTACAGTGAGTCGTTCGATTACAGATGTGACCCGCCTGACACCTCAGGGCAGTAGAGACAATAGTTTTGGAGGAACTAATTTTAGGTATAATAACGTCACTGTAGATGGGGCAGTCAATAACGATGCGATCGGTTTCTCTCCTTCTTTAGGTGGACAGACAGGGACTTCGGGCATGGCTGGAAGCAGTACGCGTACCAACCCGATTTCAATTGATGCCATTCAAGATATGCAGGTGTATTTGGCACCTTATGATGTAAAAATCGGTAATTTCACAGGAGGTTCGGTCAATGCCGTAACCCGAAGCGGTACCAATAAGATCGAGGGCTCAGTATATGGATATGGACGCAATGCTACGTTGACAGGAAAAGATCGGGTTGGTGGTTTAGGCAAGATGGATAATGATTTTTATGACTACCAGTCCGGATTTAGAATTGGTTTTCCAATTATAAAAGATAAACTTTTCTTCTTTAGTAATGAAGAGATAACCCGTCGTCAAGATCCTACACAACTGTATGCAGGTACTACCGAGACAGCCCATATTCTGAGTGAGGATGATGTGAAATCGATTGCTACAGCAGTGGGTAGCCGCTATGGAGATGTATTTGATGCAGGTACAGCAGGAAAGTACACAAACTGGTCAAAATCGACCAAGTTCTTTAACCGTATCGACTGGAATATTAATGATAGGCATCAATTGGCCATTCGTAATAATACTATTTTTAGTAGTGCTACCCATATGGACCGCGATCAACAGGATTTCCGCTTTTCAAGTATGGCGTTTAAGCAAACGAATAATCAGAGTAGTACAGTAGCAGAATTGAAAAGCCGCTTTAGTAATAATCTTTCTGGTAATGCGGTATTGGGTTTTACAGTAGTAAACGACAGACGAGATCCGTTGAGTGACCCTACGCTTCCTCAAGTACAGATTCAGGGGCGCACTCCAGGTACGACAATTTATCTCGGAACTGACCGTGAAGCGAGTATTTTTGATATGCAACAGCGGACATGGGAACTAACGGCAAACCTGAACTGGAACCTTGGCCGGCATAAACTCCTTTTTGGTACGCATAACGAGCTTTACCGTATTCGCTATGGTTTTGTTAATGCTTGGAATGGACGTGTAGATTATAATAGTATTGACGATTTTTTAAATAATAATCCTTATCGCGTACGTGGTAGTTACAACTACAAGAACAATACGCGGGATTATATTCTAGATAATCCAGCCGCAGATTTTGGAATCAATATGTACAGTCTGTATGTACAGGATGAGATCAGGGTAAGTGATCATTTTCGTGTTACACCGGGTTTACGTGCCGATTTTACGCAGTTGCCAGATATGCCTGTACTTAGTGATAAGGTTCGTCATATACAGTCCGATCCGTATTTTGGAACAACTTATAATTACACGCCTTTGTCTCGGATTTCAAATGATTTTCTTAATCGCGTACAGCTGTCACCCCGTGTGGGATTCCGTTGGGAAGTGCTGGAAGATCAAAGTTTAGTATTACGCGGTGGAGCAGGACTTTTTACAGGACGTATTCCCTTTGCATGGTTGGCATATGCTTATTATAATACAGGTGACAGTTATGGTGCTTTTGATCAGCGTGCAGATCAGAAACCTTTTGTTCCGGGCAGTGATGCGATTAAACCAAGCCCAAATGGATTGGCTGATTTTATAGCTGCAAATGGGGCTGTAGTAAATGATCCAAGGAGTGGGAAAACGCAAGTTGATCTGGTGGATAATGGTTTTACATTGCCACAGGTGTTGCGTGGTAGTTTGGGTATTGATTATGAAACAATGAACAACTGGAAGTTTACTGTGGAAGGTATGTACACGAAAAATATCAGTGATGTGCTCTTTCAACAGCTAAATGTACATGATAATCCACTTTATTATGGTTATGATGTTCATAAGCAACAGCCGGTATATAAGGGATCGGTTGACGATCGTTTTTCGAATATTTATTTGTTGAGCAATACCGATCAAGGATACCGCTATAGCATTACAGGAACGATCAGCAAACGAATGAAGAATTTTAATGGAACTGCGAGTTATACGTACGGAGAATCAAAGGATTTGAGTAATGGTGTCCGTAATTCAATGGAATCAAACTGGCAACTGAACCAATCGCTTATACCAAATAATCCAAAGTTGGCCTATAGTAATTTTGATATTCGCCATCGTATTGTTTCAAGTATCAGTTACGATCAATATTGGCGAAGTGCTGGAAAAACAAACATCACTTTGTTTGTCAGCGCACAGTCGGGCTCTCCATTTACTTACGGAATTGTCAACAACAGTATTCAAGGATTGCCACAACAGGTTAGTTTGGTATATCTACCGAATCCTGAGGAAGCAATCGGTTATTTTAAAGATATTCCTAGTGGAAATACTGCACTACAACAGGCTGAAGCATTTAACAGGTACATCGATGGCAATGCTTATCTGAGCAGTAGAAGGGGGAATTTTACGGAGCGTAATATGGGACGTACACCTTGGAATGTGCAAGCAGATCTTCGCATTGCACACGATTTGCCTGTAAACAGTAAAAAAGGTCAATTTATTACAATTTCTGCTGACGTAGTCAATGTGACAAATCTGCTGTATAAAAAGTGGGGGGTACAGTATTTTTCTCCTAATACGTTCAATTCGACAAGTAGTGTGGGTTTGACCCCGACATTGTTTCCGCCACAGCAAAATAATGGAAACTGGCCGGTATTTACGTTCAATGAGCCTGGGGAAACCTACAGTATTGATTATTTCAATTCAAGGGCACAGATGCAATTAGGGGTTCGGTATACATTTTAGGTTCTTGCAGTTTATGGGATTTTAACTCCTAATGACGGTAATGACCTGAACGGTGAGGAGGATAATAATGAAAAAAGATAGTATATGGATATTCCATATGATTAAATAAAAAATGAAAGTCATGAAAATATGGACAAAATATAGCCTCGGTATCATCCTTTTTATTTTGATACTTGCAGGTTTTGCAGGTTGTGAAAAGAAGGAAGGTATACTTCCTGAGACAGCAGTGAAAATAACGGAGTATTATCCGAATTCAGGAAAAGAGGGGACGCTTGTCACCATCGCAGGAGAGGGATTTGGTACAACACTTGAAGCGTATAAAGCAACAGTAAATGGTAAAGATGCCACTGTGATCAGTGCGACTGCAACAGCTATAGTGGTTCGTATGCCCACTGGTGGGAATACTGGTAAATTGGTGTTGAGCTATAATAACCAGATCATGGATGTGGGTACATATACCTATCAAGATTTAAGTGTTCGGCAAGTATTTCCTGCAAATGGTCCTGCTGGTTCTCAAATACGCATTGGAGGTACCGGATTTGGAAGTGTCAGTAATCCGGCGGAAGTCTTTATTAATGAAAAAAAGGCTTTGGTCGTCAGCATTAGTGATACGCTGATCGTAGCAGAAGTGCCCAATGAGGCTGGTTCTGGATCTGTAGTTGTTAAAGTGGATGGGATGAATGCAAAAGGACAAACCTTCACTTATCAGGCAATAAAGGGTATCAAACCTTTGACAGGAGGGAAAGATACACGTGTAGTGATCTCAGGAGAAGGTTTTGAGCAACTGACTACCAATAATATTGTTGAATTTAATGGTAAGAAAGCCGTTGTCGTTGAATCTGCCCCAGAGCGTTTGGTCGTAAAGGTTCCAGATGGAGTAACAACAGGTCCTTTATCGGTTAATATCAATAACCAAAAAACAATAGGTCCATCTTTTACCGTTGTGGATAAACCTGTTATTCAAACTGTAACACCGCTAAGTGGTCCAAAGGGGGCACAAATGACGATTAGTGGATCTTTATTTAGTAAAGAGCTAGATGAAAACCAAGTATATATCAATAATATATTGATACCGTTGACCTCAGCTAATGAAACGGAACTGAAACTAACAGTTCCAGGAGGTACCGGATCAGGCGTTATTCGCGTTGTGGTAAATGATCAAGTGAGTAATGGCCCGCAGTTTAAAGATCAAAATCTGGGGATTATTGCAATGACACCAGACAACGGTCTGACCGGTACGAGTGTGACGATTAAAGGTACGGGTTTTAGTACTACTGCATCTGAAAATAAAGTATATTTTAATGGCGTATTAGCGATGGTAAAAACAGCAACGGAGAATAGTTTAGTACTCGAAGCACCTTTGGGATTAAGTACCGGAAATGTTAAAGTTGTTGTCGGTGCACAGGAAGCGCTTGCCCCGCAATTGTTTAAAAGAGCGGGTGTGATGACTTTGGCTGGAGGACCAAGCAGTAATACCTTTGCTGGATATATGTCTGCTATTGCGACCGATCAGCAAGGTAATATTTATGTAACCGATACGAATAATAAACAAGTGAAAAAGATTACATCTTCCGGTACTGTTTCCATTTTGCAGGTTAACGGAGCAGATGCGGTTTTTGTTAAACCTTACGGTATCGTAATCGATAAGCAGAATACTATTTATGTGAGCGATCAAGGGACGGATCAGGTAATCAAGATTACATCGGCTGGTCAACGTTCAGTCCATACATCGGGCTTTGCGCCAGGACATATGAGTATTGACGATGCTGGAAATCTGTATGTCAATATCAATGGATTTGCCGCGGGGGTCAATAAGGTTAATCCAACCGGAAATTATACTAAAATTAATGGTCCAGGTTGGGTGACAACCAGAACAGTTGCGGATGCTCTAGGAAACTACTACTATCCAGATCAGAACGCAATAAGCGGTAATGGTTTGATGCGAAGAGGTGTTGATGGTATAATTATGAATGCATGGGTCGGATTTTCAGACGCAGGTTATGTTGATGGTATTGGAAGTGCAGCACGTTTTCAAGGAATAAGTAGCGTTGTCCTTTTTGAAGGTAAGACCATGTTTGCAACAGATAATTTTAATTATGGTTTAAGAGAGATTGATATGGCGACTAGAAGGGTATCTACAATTTTCAAAGCGAATAATCGTGGATATATAAATGGAACATTACTGGAGTCTCGCTTTGGTGCCATGGCCGATATGGCAATTGACAAGGATGGTAATATTTATATCTTGGATCCGGACAATAAGGCAATCCGTAAGATTTTCTTAAAATAGGAATAATAGTATAGTAAATAATAAAAAGATCCTACTAGCTGATTATCAGGTCAGCTAGTAGGATCTTTTTTGTTCAAGAGCTATTTGTTAAAATTCAGGTTTGTTTCTTTTTGGAATTTTTAAATAAATTTAGATGCTGTTTTAGATCCAATTAAATAATCTCAATTTTTAGTAAACACGAGTAATAGCTGTATAATCTCAATAATGCTAGATTATAGTGACATTGTTAAAAGGTTTTTTTGAAGAAAAATTGTGAAAGACATGCATTTAAATATTGAACTATGCATAGACTAATATTTCTGATGAATAGAAAATAGTGAGTATATTAAAAAATCATGCTTAAAATGCAGTATTATTGCAAATTACAAGCAGAAAGTATAAATTAATAATAATATTATCTATTAGCCCTTTAATAATAATGTCACAATAATGTTATAAATTTACTTAATCTTTTAATGGTAAAATGACAAAATATGCTTCAGCAACTTGGACGGATGAAACCCTAATTGATTTAATTCGGGTTAAGGAAGATCGTGTTGCTTTTTCTGAATTATATAACCGATACTGGGAGAAAATATTTCTTTTAGCGGCTAATGCGCTCAATTCTAAAGAAGAAGCAGAGGAGTGCGTTCAGGATATCTTTTGTAGTTTATGGAATCGTCGAGAAACGTTAAAATTAAAATATTCCTTATATACGTATCTCGCTGTGGCTGTTAAATATCGCGTAATAAATATTCTCGATAGTGCATTCCATAAGAGAAAACGTACTCAAAATGTGGATCTAATAGAAAATGATATTTATTCACCTTCTGCAGAAACACTTTTACTTGAAAAGGAGCTTTTTGCTAAGCTTGAAAACGCTATTGCAGAATTACCTGAAAAGTGTCGTTTGGTTTTTAAGATGAGCCGAGAAGATTTAAAAACACATAAAGAAATTGCTGCAGAACTAAATATATCTACAAAAACTGTCAATAACCATTTAACTAAGGCAATCAAAGACCTTGGAGACAAAATGAGTGCTTCATCTATTGCTTTTATAGTAGGCGGATGTATACATCGTCTTTTTTAACCTATCTACTCATCGTTTTTAAGGAAAACAAACTTTTTAATAAAAATTAGCTATTCTGGTTTTGATTCTGTAAGTGATTGTTTTTCAGTCTGATGGTAGTTTTTATTTATTTTTATTATTTTTTTTTAAAAGGACTAGGTATATAATCAGTTTTTACTGACTATTAGTATAAACCTAAAGTCAGAATCCAATGAATAAAAAGCAGCTAAGAAAACGTATTGAGGAGCTCGCTAGTAAAATTAAAAAGGGTAATATAAATACTTTAGAGCAACAGGAGTTCGATGATTGGTATCGTCTACAAGCGGAAAAAGACTTTTATATTCCTGAAGATTTTGCAAATAACAATGCCGAATTAAAAAATCGTATTTATCATCGTATTGAAGATAAGCTAGAATTTGATAAGAAAACGAGGTATCATTGGATTTTTAATCGCAATAATTTAGGCGCAGCTGCAGCTGTTTTAATCATGCTTAGTTTTGGAGTTTATTTTTTATTAAAAACAGACCGAACTGCTAATATCGTTACTATTAGTAATCAAATCCCCGATTTAGCCCCAGGAAAGAACAGAGCGATATTAACACTATCCGATGGAGAAGAGATAGACCTAGAAGCATCTCCTAAGGGGCAGATTGCCGCAGAAGGAAATTCATTTATTCATATCAATGCTGAAAATGAAGTGATCTATAAGGATCGCAACGTAAATCAGGTTAAATCTCCTTATAGGACAAATACCATGCGTACGCCTCGAGGTGCAACATATAGATTAAAATTAGCAGATGGTACTAAAGTATGGTTAAATGCCGCATCATCGATTACTTATCCAACATCATTTTCTGATAAAACCCGTGAAGTATCCATCAGCGGTGAAGTTTATTTTGAGGTTGCACATGATGCTTCTAAGCCTTTCAAAGTAAAAACCGGGGATCAGCTGATTCAAGTTTTAGGAACACACTTTAATGTGAATAGCTATAATAATGAGGATGTAATACGGACAACGTTGGTCGAGGGATCAGTAGCGATTTCAATGGGCGAATTTAACCATGTTCTTAGACCTGGAGATCAAGCTCGCGTTAGTAATAATGGAATCAAAGTTGGAAAAGTAGATACGGATGAAATTAGCGCTTGGAAGAATGGTTATTTTCAGTTTGTGGATGCGGACATATATACGATTATGAAACAGATTTCACGTTGGTATGACGTAGATGTTGAGTTTGTCGGACCAATGAGTAAAGAATCTTTTACCGGTCGTATTTCGCGCGATCGAAATCTAAATCAAGTACTTCAAATTGTACAGAATTCAAAATCAGTTCACTTAACTTTTGAAGGGAGGAGGATTATGGTTAGACAATAACATAAAGCAGCTATCGCAGTGATCTAAAAAAATGGCCAGTGTGCTGTAACACATCTGGCCGGACTGGATCAAGGCAAAAAATTATGATCAATTCACTTATAAACCAGTAATCAAATGTATAAAATTTATACTCAAAAGATGGGCATACTATGGAGGTATGTCTGTAAAATGTTATTAATTATGAAGTTAGCTACTTTTCTATTAGTTGCTAGTATAATGCAACTTCACGCAGCTTCATTTGCGCAAAAAATTTCACTATCTGTTAAAAACGAACCTTTGTCAAAAGTATTTATTCAGGTTAGTAAACAAAGTGGATATGATTTTTTGGTGTCTGGAAGCACTTTAAAAAAAACAAATCCAGTAACGATTGATGTTAAAAATGTGCCTTTGGAAGATGTACTGATATCCATTTTTAAAAATCAACCTATAACTTATGCTATAGAAACCAATACAATAGTCATTAAAGAGCGACCTAAAAATATGGTTTCAAACGCTAAGTCCGAATTAAGTACAGCTATAAATCAGGTGATGGAGGTCAGCGGAACGATTTTAGATGAAACAGGAAAAGGGGTTCCTGGTGCCAGTATTAAAGTAAAAGGCAAGGAACTGGGGACTTCAACTGATGAATCCGGAAATTTTAAATTAGCAGGTGTGACCGATGGGGCTATTTTGGTTATTTCTTATATAGGTTATCAAACTACAGAAGTAAGAGCCTCAGCTAACGTAAGAATTACTTTAGCTCCTTTAGTGAATACCTTAGAGGACGTGGTCGTGGTGGCGTATGGTACGCAAAAGAAAGTGAATCTTTCTGGAGCTGTGAATACTGTGAATACCAAAACCATCATTAATAGACCCGTAACTTCGTTAACAAATGCACTACAAGGTACTGTACCAGGGGTAGCTATTAAGTCGTCTCCTGGCGATTTAGGAAATGACTTGGGAAGCATCAATGTTAGAGGACGTGCAAATTTAGGTTCATCATCTCCTTTATTTGTGGTTGATGGTGTGGTTGTAACCCAAAATGATTTTGCACGCATCAATCCAAATGATGTTGCTGGTATTTCTATATTGAAAGATGCTTCGTCCTCATCGATTTACGGTGCCAGAGCTGCAAATGGCGTTATTTTGGTGACAACTAAAAAAGGTAATGGTACACCGACTATAAGTTACAATGCTTATTTCGGAAGCCAATCGGCAACATACTTACCAGATTATACGAATGGTTATGATTATGCTATTTTACGTAATGAAGCAGAGACTAATTTAGGTAGAACACCGCTTTATGATGCGACAGCTCTAGAGGCAATAAAGAGTCAATCCAATCCAGATCTATATCCTAACACCGACTGGTACTCTTTAATTTTACGTAAACGCGCACCGATGATGGAACATCAGTTGAGTGTGTCTGGGGGTGAAAAAACGAAGTATTATTTAAGTGGCGCCTATTTTGGACAGAATTCTCTGATTCCTGGTAAAGATTTGAAACGTTATTCGTTGAGATCCAATACCGAAACTCAAGTGAGCGATAAGTTTAAAGTGGGGAGTAATTTATCCTATATAAGAGATGGGTATAACAATGATAATATGGAGATCGGTTTTACTGGTGTTGGTAGATCAATTCCATTATCGGTAGCACAGCAAAGTAATGGCGAATGGGGTAGTGTGACTGCTGGAAAAGAAAACGCAACAATAGCTGGTCAAAACCCATTACGTTTACTAAAAGAAGGGGGGAGAACAAATTATAATACCAATCGTTTTATCGGGAATTTGAACGGAACATATACACCAGTTGAAGGATTGGATATTTCCGGGTTATTTTCATACAATGCATATAATTACTTCAATAGTTCTTTTATCAATACGATAGATCCTGTTATAGGCTTCATCACGAATAAACCATTAACTAGTACTGCTGTATTAACAAATCAATTGACTGAAGCATGGCAAAGTACGTCAAATTTATTAGCTCAGACTACAGCCAGCTATGAAAAAAATATGGACCAGCATTACTTTAAAGTATTGGCGGGTGCCTCATATGAAAAGCTTCAAAAAAGGACAGTAAGGGTGGTTCGTAAAGGTTTTCCAAATAATGATCTTAACGCTATCAATGCAGGTTCTACACTTCCAGCAAATACTACCGTTACCAGTGATTTAAACGATGGTGTGGCAGGTGTTGGAGAAAGTGCGTTGGCTTCTGTATTTGCGCGTTTAAACTATTCTTACGCTGACAAATATCTACTTGAAGCGAGTGCAAGAAATGATGCTTCTTCTAGATTTGCTCCTGGTCACCGTTCAGCATGGTATCCTTCAGCATCGGTAGCATGGCGCTTGTCGCAGGAAGATTTTATGAAAGATCTTGGTGCTGTCAATGAATTGAAGTTACGTTTGTCGGCCGGTAAATTAGGAAATATTAACAATGTAGGGGATTACGATTTTTATGATGGATTAAATGCAGGTAGTACAGTAATTTTAGATCAATCAAAACAAGATGGTGTAACACCAGGTAAGCTCGCTAATCCCTTATTAAGTTGGGAAAAATTAACCACTTATAATGCTGGTTTAGACGCGACATTGTTTCGATCACTTACTTTACAATTAGATGTTTTTAGTCGCATAACGAAAGATATTTTATTGGACGATCCAAATATTACAGCAGAGTCTGGGCTAGGGGACGGAGAATCGCCATCTGTAAATCTGGGAGCTGTTAAAAATAATGGATTTGAACTTTCCTTAAATTACAATGGGAAAATAAGTGATTTTAATTATTCAATAGGCGGAAATGTCAGTAAAATATGGAATAAAGTAACGGATTTGGGTGGTGCAAATGAAACTGCTCCAAACGGTTATTATATCAACCGAATTGGTCAACCAGTTGGTTCGTTTTACATGTGGCAAGCTGAAGGACTATTCGTTGATCAGGCCGATATTGATGGACATGCAAAACAAGCTAATAATCCAAAACCAGGCGATATTAAGTACAAAGATCAAGATGGAAATAAGGTGATAGATGGTGACGACCGCGTTATCAATGGTAATGATGTTCCTTATTTTACTTATGGCTTAAATCTTTCGTCAAGTTATAAAGGTTTTGATCTGAGTGTGTTGGCTCAAGGAGTAAATAATGTAAAAGTTTATTTAGAGCAAGAGGCTTCGCAGGCCTTTTTTAATGGTGCGGGCGTTAAAAATTACGTTTTGGACAGATGGACTGTGGATAATCCCAATCCAAATGCTTCTTATCCAAGACTAACTAACGATACCCAAAACTTTGGAATGTCTAATTTCTGGTTATTTGATGCCTCATATTTAAGAATAAAGGCAATCACTTTGGGTTATACGATTCCTAAGCATATATTGGACAAAGCTAAGATTAAAGGTTTAAGAGTTTATGTATCGAGCAATAATCCTTTTACTATTCGCGGTGATAAAAGATTGAAAGATTTTGATCCTGAAGCTCCGTCACAGAGATCAGCTTATCCATCTTTAAAAACAATTTCTGCAGGTCTAAACTTAACACTGTAATCATCATGAAAAAAATTATATATATATCACTTGTCGCGTTTACAGTTTTGGGTAGCTGTAAAAAGTCGATCGATTTTGTTCCACAGGATAAACTTTCTGCGGGTACTTTCTGGAAATCGCAAAATGACGTACAGCTCGCTTTAAACGGCTGTTATAGTTCTTTGGCAAATGCTTTTAATTATGCATACGATGATGGAGCAGCTGATAATGCTTATTGCCAATATCCCTGGGAAAGCACTGCAAGTCGCGTATCTGCTGGAAACATAGATGCTACACTAGATGTGGGCTATAATAGCCGTTATATTTTTATACGCCGCTATAATTATTTTTTAGATAATATTGGCAAAGCAACCATGGATGAAACCCTGCGCAAACGTTTTATTGCAGAGGTCAGAGTTTTAAGAGCATTTACTTATTACGAACTGGCACATCTCTTTGGGGCTGTACCATTGTTGAAGAATGCTTACACAGATCCTGAGGAAACTGCCGTAGCAACAGCTCCTGTTACGGAAGTAATTCAATTTGCAATTGATGAGATCAAAGCCGTTGAAACAGATTTGCCAGCTAGTTATAATGGCGGTGCTCCAAATCAGACTGGCCGTATTACAAATGGTGCCGCCTGGGCAATTTTGACACGTATTCAACTGGAATACGGTAAATATCCAGATGCTGTAGCAAGTGCTCAAAAAGTGATGGGAGCGGGCTATCAGCTCTTTAGGAAGACCGCTTTAACAGCTAACGATACCAAGGATGATTACAGTACTTTGGTAACTTTCGCCGATGATGACGCTAAACAGAAATTTTATAAGGGTCTGGCTAGTTATCAGCAACAATTTTGGACAGCTAACGAAGGTAATAAGGAAGCTATTCTAGTCTCTCAGAATATTCAGGAAAATCAAAGTTATGCACCATTTGGTAATGGTTTGAGAACGTTATTGGCTCCTCCAAATATTGGAGGTTGGGGTTCTATAACACCTATTCAAAGTTTAGTTGATGCATATTGGAAAAGTGATGGTACTAGTTTTACTCCTCCATCACCAGAGCAAAGGGCTATTGATTTTAATATTAATAAAACTCCTTCTGCGAACTACATCAACGAATTTAAAAACAGGGATACGCGTCTTTATGCCAGTGTATTATTTCCAGGAGCAACCTGGAATGAATATAAAGACGGTTATACCTATACTTGGGCCGGACCAGGTGGCGGAGAAAGCTTCACTGGTTATAATTTTAAGAAATATTTGGATCCAATTTCATTAGTTAGTGGTTTAGAATACGATGCGCCACAGGATTATAGCATTATTAGATATGCCGAAATCCTTCTGGCTTATGCAGAAGCTAAAAATGAAGTAAGTGGACCGGATGCTACTATTTTTGCGGCATTAGATGACATCCGGGATCGTGCCGGTATGCCTCCAGTAAATCAGGTAGTCAATAATACAAAAGAAAAACTGAGAGAAGTTATCCGTAATGAGCGTCGAATAGAATTGGCAGGGGAGGGACAGCGTTATTTTGATATCAGACGTTGGAACATCGCGGCCAATGTTATGAAAACTACAAAAGATATTGCTAACGTAATCGTTCAGGAGCGTATATGGGATCCAAAATTTATGTTGATGCCTTTTCCGCAAACTGCCTTAGATAGGAATACTAATTTAAAAGCTGCACAAACTGCAAAAGGTTACTAAATAATAGATTATAAATGCATTGATTACTTATTGCAAATAATTATAGGTGATCAATCATTAATTTTATTCCATCTTTCTATTGTAGTTGTCAATAGAGTAAATTAAAAAAAGCTAATCGCAAGATTAGCTTTTTTTATGCCTAAACAATATATTTTGTTCTTTGATTTTGACTAGTCTATTCCATCACTCACCACTAATAAAAGTAATTCACCACATAAATTAATCAATATCTGTAGATTGGATTACTTTTATGAAAAGAACAATTATGAAAAAAAGAATCCGTACTATCTTACAATATTGGCTGGTACACTGCGCAGCAGTATGGGTCGTCATCAATATGTTTACCGTAATACCTTATCTGGTTATTGTTAATACGAGTGGCGACTATCTATTTTATGAGGACAAAACTCCAGTAAGTATTTGGGACTATTTTAGTCAAAACAATTTTAGTTACGATATGCTTATGGTCTTATTTTTTCTATTATTAGTAGAAATCAATTATAACTTTTTTTTTACTAGAGTTCGCTGGTACTTATTTCTAGAAATTAGCTTATTAATCAGTGTAATTCCGTTCACAATGCTCCAGTTACATCATGAGAACGCACGTCGGATAATTGAAAATATGTCGGTATTAAGACCGATACTTTTAATGACTGTGTATGCGTTTCTGTATGCTTTGATTCGAGATTATTTTTATCAGTTAAAGTATAAAAAAGAGATGCAGCAGCAACAAGCGGAATTTGAGCTAAATACCCTCAAATCACAATTAAATCCTCACTTTTTGTTTAACAGTCTCAATTATCTCTACGGTACTGCTTTAAAAGAAGGAGCGCCACAAACTGCAAATGGTATTGATCAGTTATCGGATCTTTTGAGGTATACAATAACAGGAATTCATAGCGATTTTGTTCCACTCGAAGAAGAGATCGTGTTTATAAATAATTATTTGTCTTTGCAAAAAGAGCGGTTGCCGGTAAAAGAGCATATCGTGATCGATGTACAGCTAAATGTTAACGAAAAGGGTTGGAAAATTGCACCTTTACTATTGCTGACTTTTATAGAGAATGCTTTTAAATATGGTATCAGTATGAGCGAATCCAGTGCCATAAAGATTGATTTAGAAGTTATCAACGGACGTTTAAATCTAAAAGTGGTCAATACCATCATCAGTGGTCATCATCAGATAGAGGGAAATAATACTGGAATTAAAAGTACTTTAAGAAGGATCAAGCTTTTATATCCCGAGAAGCATAAATTTGAAAATTTTACTGATGGCACTGTTTATAAAATCTCACTACAACTTCTACTGAATAAATAATATTGAAATTATGAAAAAATACATGTTTTCCCTACTAGCTATTGTGTCATTTTTGGTCTCTTATGCTCAAAATATGGAACATAAAAACTTTAAACTCACTATTAAAACAAATGTAAACGGTAATCATCCTCGTCTGTATTTAGCTTATCAAATAAATGGACAAAATTTAATTGATTCAGCTGAATACGAGTATGATAAAAAAGGATATGTATTTGAAGGAAATGTTGTTAAACCATTGCTAGCAACATTGGTGAGTGACCCTGACGAAATCGGTCTGTCGGCCTTGATACAAAAAACAAGAACTGGAGATAAAATTGATTTGCTGAGGCTTTATCTTCATCCAGGAAATATACTACTGAGTACGTCTGGTTTGCTGGAGATTGGTAAGTTTACAGGTTCAAAGATTAATGTAGATGAACAAAATCTTCAACGGTTATTAAAACCGATATTCGAAAAGCAAATGGAAACGAGTCTCATGTTAAGATCAAATCCGGATAGCCTTACCGCTACAAGTTTGGGAGCGAGGTTAGATAGCTTGAAAGATTCTAGAAAACCAGTCTTAAAATCTTTCATTACTAGTAATTTAGATAGTTATGTTTCATTGGTAAGTTTGTCAGAATATGCAGGTCCCTTTCCAGAGGTTGATGATACTTATGCGCTATTTAATAAACTTAGTCCTCACATTAGAAATACATTATTGGGTCAAGAGTACAATAAATTTTTAAAGGATCTTCAAGACTTGAATATTGGTACCGTAGCGCCAGAATTTATTCAAAATGATACTACAGGAAATCCAATTAGTTTCTCATCTTTTAGAGGTAAATATGTATTGTTGGACTTTTGGGCATCATGGTGCGGTCCTTGTCGCGAAGAGAGTGCTCATATGAGACAATTATATCAGGATTTTAGCAATAGGAATTTTACTATCTTGGGTATATCTTTAGATGCAGCAGATGATAAAGAAGCATGGATAAAAGCAATTAAAGATGATGGTTTAGTGTGGACACAAGTATCCGATTTAAAACATTGGGACAATAGTATTGTGAAGCTTTATAGTATTAAGGCAATACCACAAACCTTTTTGATAGACCCAAATGGCATTATTATAGCAAGGGGACTTAATTATGAGGAATTAAAAGATAAACTCAATACAATACTGCCAAAAAAATGATCAGAGCAATTGCAATAGATGACGAGCCCGTAGCACTCGATATAATAAGTATGCATGCACAAAAGATAAATTTTCTAAAACTGGATAATTTGTTTTCGAGTGGAGGTGAGGCTATGGACTTTTTGGAGTCTGCGACGATAGATTTAGTCTTTCTGGATATCAATATGCCCGATATTTCGGGTTTAGAGCTAGCAAAACTAATCAAGTATAAAACGCAGGTAATATTTACTACGGCTTATGTTGAACATGCCTTGAAAGGTTTCGATTTAGCGGCTACCGACTACTTACTGAAACCGATTAATTTTAACAGATTTTTGCAAGCCTGTCAGCTTGCAAATAGCAGAAAACAGCAAATGCCTGTCCTAAATAATACAGCTGAAACTGCACTTTTTGTTAAAGATGGACATAATTGGGTGTCGATCATCTTAGCAAATATACTTTATATTCAGGGACAGGATAATTATATATCTATTGTCGAACAGGATAAAAAGACGCTTACACGTATGACACTTAATGAAGTGCAGAACAGATTGCCAGATGATCAGTTTATGAGGATACATAAATCATACATTACATCCTTGTTTCAAATATCTAAAATCGAAAACCACCAGGTTGTCATAAAAGATATAAAAGTTCCTCTTTCAAGAGCTTATCGTGAAGAGTTGTTGAAAAAAATAAATACTTTTTGAAAATTGATTTAGATAACATCCTTTTAAAGGATGTTATTACCCATTTTGAATATCTCTAGATCGAATCCGGTCGACGCTTCTTTCGAATCTCCATGTCTTTAAATAAGAAAAGCCAATCTTTCGATTAGCTTTTCTTTTGTGATCCCGCTGGGATTCGAACCCAGGACCCATACATTAAAAGTGTATTGCTCTACCAGCTGAGCTACGGAATCTTACTCTTTTTTTTGAAGTTTCCTTCGTTGTTTGGAGTGATGCAAAGGTAGAAAAATACCTGATATATGCCAAGTATATCTAATGAATATTCCTTAAATCCTTTATTTTGAGGGAGAATATTTTTTTTATCTAGGATTTTTGTTGCTTTCTGGAAGCATATTTCATTAAAATATGCTTCTGATTATCCATATTAATATTTGTTAAACACACATAAAATTGTTTTTTTTCTAAAAAAGTATATCCCAAATACCTGCGGATTGTTCCAATATAACGAGAGCATGGGCATTATTAAACAGTATTTCATAATAATTTTGCTGAACTTCAATATAGGTTCTCTGTGCATGGAGTACTTCAAGTAAACTAGAATCACCTCGTTTGTAGCTGTAGAGTTTCCCCGTTAAGATAGCTTTAGCATCGTCAAGAATGCCACTGTTGAATTGCTGAAGTTGCTTTTGAGTCGCTTCATAGTTATAAAATGCTTGCTTAACTTCTGTTTGCACCTGTAGTTCAATCTCTTGATGTTGTAATCCAGCTTGTTGGGCAGTATAAAATGCCTCCTTAAGTTCTCCTTTCCGATGATTTGAAAATTTCAAAGGAATACTTATTCCAAAATTTGCTGATGTGAAAGCTGGACTGGGAGCTAAATCATTGCGGGCTTCTGCATTGCGCGTAACACCTGTCGTTATTCCTAAATCTAGTACCCGATTTACTTTTGTAAGACGGATCATTTTTTCTGACACATCTTTATTTTGTAATGCATACAGTAGATCTGAACGGTTTGATAGTGCATGGACTATAAGGTCATCGAGATAAAAAGACCGGTCAAATGTAGAAAAATTTACCAATGCCATTTGTGTAAGTTCAGCATGTTTACTCCCCATCAGTAAATTGAGGCTACTCAACGATCCTTTCCAATTTCCGATGGACTGAATTGCTTCATTCCATATGGATTTAGCCTCAAGTTTACTTTGTTTGGCATCAATAGCAGTAATTGTACCTAATTTGGCGCGTAAACTGTCCGATTTTGCAAGTTCATCCATCGTTTCATAGGAATTGAATTGTAATTTCATCAGTTGCTCATGATGGATTGCGGTTAAATATTGTACAGTAGCATCGGCTCTGAGATTCCTGAAGTAATCCTGCAATATATATTTGCTAAGTTCAGATTCACTTTTTGCCAGATCAACGCGTGCTTTCCGTTTTCCGCCAAGTTCGAGGGTCCAATCCAGTCCGATATTGTATCCGTACCCCATCTTCATTTTATGCTGGTCGTTATTAAATACACCAGCGGTAAATTCTGGGTCAGGAATTATTTTGGATTTTTCAATATTTGCTTCAGCAATATTGATATTTAACTTTTCTGCCGCATAAGCTATGTTATTTTGAGCAACAGCTTTTATAAAATCGGGATAAGTAATCTCTTTTTGAATATTTGCGTTAATCTGAGCTTGAGTAATTACACTTAAGACTAAAGTAAAATATAATAGTAGAAAGTGTTTTTTACGGATGTTTTTAAGACGTAACATGTGATGGTATTTTTGAGATGAAAACTAATTATGTTTTTTGTCTGCATTTATTTTCTCTAATAGATAATATAATGATGGCAATGCATAGAGGGTTATCACGGTAGCGAAGAATAATCCGTAAACAATGACAGTTGCTAATGGTCTTTGAACATCAGATCCAATACCTGTGGCCAATGAAGCAGGAAGAAGCCCCAAGATGGCTACAGTGGCAGTCATGATTACTGGTCTGAAACGATGTTTGGCGCCTTCTATTACGGCTTCTTTTAAAGCATACCCTTTTTTTCTTAATGCATTGAACTGTGTGATCATCAGTACACCATTTTGAATTGCAACACCAAAGAGTGCTATAAATCCGACTACTGAAGATACATTGAGGGTCATAGCGCGAATATTTAATGCAAGCATACCTCCAAATATGGCAAGCGGTACAACACTCATCAACAATCCGGCTTGTGAGAAGCTTCCAAAAGCGCCGTATAGTAGTATAAACATTAATGCTAGTGCCATAGGAACAATAATAGCCAAATGCTGATATGCGCGATTTTGATTTTCAAATTGACCGCCCCATTTTATTTTTATGTCGTTGTGGTCATATTTGATATCTTTTTCAATTTTAGCTTGTGCTTCTTTGAGAAAGGAAGTAAGATCATTTCCGCGTAGATTTAACCGCACTGTCAAATGTCTCTTATTCATCTCACGAGCGATCGTGCTTTCTCCGGTATTGAGTTTTATTGTCGCTACTTGTGATAGGGGAATTTTTGCTCCGGATTCATTTGTCAACATTAAATTTCCTATTTTTTCAGGTGTATTGCGACTTGCTTCATGATAACGGCAGATAATATCGTAAACTTTTCCTTCTTGAAATATTTGGGAAACCGCTTTTCCACCGATAGCTGTTTCAATAAGGTCGGAGACATCGGCGACATTTAAACCATATTGTGCTATTTTATAACGGTCTGCTTTTATCTGTAGTTGCGGCAATGGAGGTTCTTGATCGATCGCTAAATCTACAGCACCTTTTACTTTTCGCAACGTAATCAAGACCTCATATGCTATTCTTCGGATTTCCTTAAAGTCTTCTCCATATATCTTAACGACGAGCTCACTATGCGCCCCCGCAATTTTATCCATCACTCCATCAATCATTGGTTGTGAAAATGCAACGTCATATCCGGGCATCTGTTTGTATTCAGCAGCCAATTCCTCAATTAGATCAGCTTTGGTTTTCCCATTTTTCCACTGTTTGTAAGGAAGTAAGCCAACACTGCATTCAAAATGAGAGGGAGTCCATGCATCTGTACCATCATCATTACGACCTGCTTGGACCATCACATATGTAACCTCATCATATTGAAGTGTTCGCGCACGTAGTGAATCACTCATTTCCTTTGATTTTTCAACTGTGATTCCGGGAGGTAGTGATACTTGCAACCAGATGGATCCTTCATCTAAGGGAGGCAGAAAATCTTTACCAACAGTACATGTTAATATGATTGCACCTGCAAAAATGATGATTAAAGGCGTGAATACTCTCTTTGGACGGTTTAATAAATGCTGGATTTGTCTGTGATATCCTACAGTTAATTTTTCTAACCATTTGTTGTGATATACTTTTTGAGGCTTCCGATAAACAACATAAGCGAGTCCAGGTATTAGGAATAGAGCAACTAATAACGCACCCAACAATGCATAACCTACTGTAAAAGCCATAGGAGTAAATAACTTTTTTTCTACACGTTCAAATGCAAATAGGGGAATATAAGCCGTGATTATAATGATTGTTGCAAAAAATATGGGTTTAGCCATTTGCTTTACAATAGAAGCAATACCTAATTCGGTGAGTTGTTCATCTTCATTCTCTTCTCTTTTTTTCAAGATAGCTTCCATCATGACAATGGCCCCATCGACTATAATACCAAAATCGATGGCACCCAATGACAACAAGTTAGCCGGAACATGCGTAAAGTGCATCAGGATAAAAGCTGTCAACAGAGCGATAGGTATGGTAATAGCAACTAACAGCGCTCCACGCCAGCTACCAAGGAATATGATGAGTACAATAATAACCAAACCCATTCCCTCTAATAAGGTGTGGGAAACTGTAGTTAAGGTTGTTTCTACAAGTTGAGTACGATCCATGAACGGATGAATCTGTACTCCCGCAGGTAATATGGTATTGTTTAATTCATCAATAGCTTGATTGACGCCCTCTAAAACGACAGAAGGGTTTTGGCCTTTAAGTAATAGCACAATTCCCTCAATATTGTCGGAATAGTTTGCTCCACGTTTATCAGAATAGCCTAAAGCACCTTTTCTTTCAAGATTTCCGTATTTGATCTGACCGATATCTTTCATGAAAATAGCTGTTCCTTGCTGGGATTTAACAACTATATTTCCGATGTCTTCCAATGTCCTGAGAAGTCCGATTCCTCTAATGACGTAAGATTGGTCCCCTCTATTCATAACACTTCCACCTGCATTGGTGTTGTTTGTTTCAATTTTGTTCACTACCTCGCTTAAGGCTAGACCATATTGTTCCAGTTTAATGGGATCAATCTCAACTTGAAATTGTGTCGTAATACCTCCAAAATTTGTAACATCAACTACTCCAGACACTTGTTTGATACGGGGTATAATGACAAATGTCTGCAGATCGGTGAGTTCGCGTAGATCATGTGATTTACTTTCGATGATGTACCGAAATATTTCTCCTGTTGGAGAAGTTAAAGGGTCAAGATTTGCTGTTGCGTTATAAGGCAGCTCCAGATCCGTCAACCGTTCTTGAATACGGGTGCGTGCGAAATAATCATCTGTTCCATCTTGAAAAACAATTGTAACCATAGACAGTCCAAAAGTACTTTTACTCCGCATCACGTGCATACCTGGTAAACCATTGATAGCTCTTTCTATCGGAATAGTAATTTGCTGCTCTACTTCTTCTGCAGCAAGTCCAGGTACTTGTGTCACAATCTGAGAACTTACATCGCCTATATCAGGATACGCTTCAATGGAAAGCTGTGTCCAAGAATAATATCCAAAAAAGGTTAATAGAATAAAAAGAGCCAAGACCAACCAACGTTTGGCTATAGTATTGTTAAATATATTTTTCATTAAAATAGAGTTGATTAAAGTTGCGATGCACCAATCAGGAAGTCATTAATTTATATTAGCTTTTCAGCGATGTTTTATAGGTATACTTATTTCAATAGATCCCCAAATGCAATTCACAGCGTAATTGGTTTCATTGGAATGATATACTTGAGAATGTACAGCAGTTTTTATGTGAATAAACTTTCTTCGAAATACTATTTATTTTGCATTTAATAGATAAAATGCACCCTCACTGATAATATTGTCTCCTGCTTGCAGACCTGATAAAATTTGTACCTGATCTTTATCTGTGATACCTGTTTCGACGTAGCGTCTGAGATATTTATCTTTCCCAATTGTTAAGAATACATAGCTTTGATCATTAAATTGTAGTAATGATTTTGCAGGAATGAACACAGCATCAGAAGCTTTTTTAGTAAAGTTGACATTCACATACATGCCTGGTTTTAATAAACGATCGGGATTGCGGCATTCAATAAGAATTTGGACACTTCGGGTATCTTCATTTACAATTTCATCGATGTGGTAAATGGTTCCCTTTATCTTATCATCAGGAAAGGCTATTGTCGCAATTTCGGCTAAATCTAATTTATTTATAAGGTTTAGATTTTGTTCTTTAACCATTCCAACTACCCAGACAGTGTTCAGTTCGGCTACTTTAGCAAGGGGTAAATCATCCGATTTAATGTATTGTCCCAGAACAATGTCATTGCTAATAACTTCACCACTAATAGGCGATCGGATAATAAGTGGCTGTCCTAAAACTAGTTTTTCAGTATCTACATTGAAGAATCTAAGCGAAGCAGACGTATTTTGATATTCTTTCTCTGTAATTTCGTACTGGGCCCTGGCCTCTTCGACATCTTTATCAGTTCCTACACCATGTTGTTTAAGATCTTGTTGTCGCTTTAGAATCAATCTAGCATTTTGATAAGCTGTTTTTGCCTGAAAGTATAGCTTTTGAGTTTCAATAAATTCCGGAGATATCAGTTCATAAAGAGGAGTTCCAGGTTTTGTTTTCATTCCTAATTTGAGATGTACTGCTGAAACACGTCCTGAAAATGGAGAACCGATTTCAGCATAGAGATTTGGAATAGCTTTCACTGTCCCGGCTGTAATGAGCTCCAGTTGATGAGCTTGTTTGAGAACAGTACATGTCTTTAATTGTGATTTTACCTTTCCTTGGACTTGAATGGTATCAGCGTTTTGTGTGAAATTTTCAGTGATTTCTTCATCAACTTTTGTATGACATCCCATTAGATTAAGAGAAAGTACAGAAATCATGAGAATCTGTATTAAGTGACTATGTTTTTTTGTAATTGTGGTTTTCATCGCCAAGAATTTTAAATTAACATTTATTTGTGCCTAAGTGATATTTCTCCATGAGGAGCATCTTTATCGCTGTTTTTGAACATTGCAAAGGTGCTTAGGTTGTAGGAGTATAGCAGTTAGAAGACGAATAGAAAATTATTAGAAAATTATTAGAATGATTTACGAGATGCTCAGCTTAGCAGAGCAGATTTTGATCAATTTGTTTTAATATTTGAGTTTGATGGTGCTCAAGATAGGGTTAAGCTGATTGAAGTGTTGTATGGCTATAATTTATAGAGAAATTAAAGCATAGCATTTTTTGGATTACGACTGGGCTGTAATAATTTGTTTGGCAGTTAGGTCTGTTTAAGTGGTCGAACTGCGTTAAATCATTAGCAATGTGGTAAGGTTAAGATGAAAGTTGTTCCTTCATTCTCTTTTGAAATGACCGAGATGTTGCCATTATGCAGTGCAATAATTTTTTGTGTCAATGCAAGTCCAATGCCGTGTCCATAAGTATAGTCTTTGTTTTTACCACGATAAAATGGACTAAAAATCTGTGGTAGATCTTCTGTTGCAATTCCAATTCCTAAATCAACAAATTTTAGCACTATATTTTGGCTGTCAAATAGAACAGAAACAGTACAACGAGGTGGGATAGAGAATTTACAACCATTTTCGAAAAGATTGCTACAGGCCACTTTTAACAAGTATTCATTACCATTTATGGAGATTTGATTGTCGTTTTCAAAATCGTCATCAAAGTGTATGTCAATTTTATATTCGGGATTGGTTTTTTTAACCTGTTGTCTGGCATCTAACAAAAGCTCGTCCACTCGTATGGGTTTAAATGCAATTTCGGCAGGATCGTAACTAGCTTTTGCTAGATCAAGGAGGCTATTGCACAAACGGGCCAATTTGTTTGAGTCATTTAATGCATGATTAATTGCGTTCTTATAATCGTCTATCCCTCGATCCTTACTCATTGATAATTCCAGTTCAGTAATAATAGCCGCAAGTGGTGTGCGTAATTCATGAGAGATGTTCGATACAAAATGTTTCTGTGCGTCAAATGAGTTTTCTAAGCGATCCAACATATCGTTGAAGGTATCGGCAAGCTCAGATAGTTCATCTTTATTGTCATTATTTGATAAACGTAGATCAAGATTGGTAGCAGAAATATTTCGTGCTTTTTCACTCATGGCACGAACAGGTTCAAATGCTTTCTTAGAGAAAAAAATACCTGCTACGAGAATAAACAAAATTGAAATAATAAAAACAATAATGCTATTATTTAATAAATTATGGAGTTTACTATAACCATATTGGTCATAAGCAGCCGCAGTAACAATATATCTTTTACCTTGATAAACATACTGAAGACCTATAACTTGCCAGTCCTGCTGATAAAATTTGATTTCACCTTTTTGGTAAATTTCATCAAACATAGGTTTTGTTTCTTTGACAAAATCGATATCCACAGCGTCATGATAGATTAAATCAAATTTGGTATCATAAATAGCAACCTCAACCTCATTCAATATTTTTCTATTATTATGGTAGATATCTTGCAAAATCTTTTTGTCTACATGAGCATTTAGAAAAAGATTGGCTTTGGTGATCGCTTCTTTTTGGAGTAGATTGTAAAATTCTATCTGTCTGTTTTCCTTTGCAGATAGATAGATTACAGTAGCAAACAAACTAAGAATAATTGCTGTAATGAGGGTAAATAGAAAAACTAGACGTGTTCTTATTTTCATAGTTCTTTTTTCAGAATGAAACCCATTCCCGATTTTGTATGAATCAGTTTCTTGTCAAAATTACGGTCTATTTTTTTTCTGAGGTAGTTGATGTATACATCGATGAAGTTCGTGCCGGTATCAAAATGAGTTTCCCAAACTTTATCTGCAATTTCTACCCGAGACAATACTCTGTTGGGATTTTGCATTAGGTATTCCAGCAGTTTAAACTCTTTAGGTGTTAAATTAATCTCTTGCTGACTACGTTTTACAATTTTGGTATGTAGATTCATTTCGAGATCTTCAAAGTGTAAAACAAAATTGAGATTACCAGTTGTTTTTTGACGACGCTTTAATAATGCTCTAATACGGACTAAAAGTTCGCGCATTTCAAATGGCTTTACTAAATAATCGTCAGCTCCGGCATCGAACCCTTCTATTTTATCATCTGTAGTTCCTAGTGCTGTCAGCATAATGATTGGAAGATCTGGATTTATTTGTCTGATTTGCTTACAAAGGTCTAAACCATCCAGCTTGGGTAAGATGATATCCGTAATGATTAAGTCAAAATGATCTTGGGAAAAAAGCTTTTTACCTGATAATCCATCATAAGCTAATACGGTTTCAAAATCCTGTTCATCCAGTCCTCTCTTTATGAGTTCTGCTACGCGCTGATCATCTTCTATAATTAATATTTTCATGGAGCATACGTTATTTATCAGTTGAAACCATCATCGATATTTAATTCATAAACTGTTTTTTACTATGGCGCGATAAACACATGATGGTTTAATAAATACAAACTTACCATTTAAGATGTTATTATCGTAAAATACCATAAGCAGGTAACCTTGGTCTCTTATCTATATGGAGAATTAGTTCATGTATATTCTAAATCCGTGTTGAATTGAAAAGTTGTTTTGGACTAGATTTTAATAAAATTATTATTTGTAAGAAATGGCTTTGTAATATATGAATGGCTTTAGTTAACTTTTGCGATTTTTAATTACTTCTTTCAAAAATATTGAGTATGTTTTTACTAACTTTGTTTAGTTAAATAGCATAATTAAAAGTTTTAGAGAATATTTATGCTAAACATGTTTGAGCATATCCACCAAAAAATTGATTTGAAAAAGGCAGTGAGCATACTAAAATAACTTTTAAAAAAAGTACGTAACATTAACCGATCGATCGCATTCGAAATTAACCGCTACCGCAGTTTTTAATGATTTAGATTTCAATAAAATAGTGCAGCTTTAATATTTTTGTTTATAGTGAACAGCTTTTGATTATATTGATTATTTTTGAATCTTAATCGAATAATTAACTGTCCATGGCACTAATATTTAAAGAGGGACGTCCTGTGGTCAGGTTAAGAGCGTTTCGTGCGATCGATGATCCTAAGACTTGCGAGCGTTTTATAGAGGGACATGCGCATGTCTTAACGGCGATAGGTGTAAAAAAAGTTACATCATCTAAAAATGATTGGATGTATAACCCCGCAGCTTTCGTTTTGATTGTAGAATCTCTGGATGGAGAAAATGTATACGGAGGTGCAAGGATACATGTTTCAGGAGGATCCCAACCTCTTCCTATAGAGGAGGCCACAGGAAACATGGACGCTAAAATCTTTGATTTGGTATGGGATTATGCACAAGAAGGTACGGGAGAGGGGTGTGGATTATGGAATTCTAGGGAAATTGCTGGTTATGGTATTGGTAGTATTTTTTTAACTAGAGCTGCGATTGCAATTGCACCACAAATAGGTATAAAATCATTATTTGCTTTATGCGCCCCATACACCATTAATTTAACAAAATGTGTGGGCTATCGTTTGGAAAGTGGTGTAGGAAATAACGGAACATTTTATTATCCTAAACTGGATCTTCTCGCAACAACGATGATTTTAGATGACGTTAATAATCTTGAATTAGCTTCTGAAGAAGATAGAAAGGCTATTTTAGAATTACGTAACCGTGGTAATGTGGTTAGAATAGAGGAATTGCGCTCTAAAGAGATTGAGATACATTATATGTTGCAACTGGATAACATGGATAAATGGAATTTGACTGAGGTCATCAAACAGATGACTAAACAGAATACTAATGCTGAATTTTTTGACGAGAATAATCTCAATATACTTTGATAATATAATATGATTGATACGTTGGATGTGCCATACAGCCCATTATATTTTAGATTGGCTAATACTCATGATAGAAAATCTTTAGAAGAGCTTAGGCGAAAAGGTGATATTGTTTTTGAATATAATGAGATTGAAAGACAGCTTAATGAGTTGGGACGTTGTCGCTACCCTGCTGATTGGGAATCAGAATTAAAGCATCAGTCATTTATACAAGATTTCCTACAAGGAAAGAGTTTGGAAGAATATGGTGTTTGGGTATATTATCCATGGCGAAAAACGCTTGTTCACTTATTGGATGAGAAGGAGTTTATTGAGGTAAGAACGAATCGAAATCAGCTTAAAATTACAACAGAGGAAAGAGATGTTTTAGCTCAAAAGATAGTTGGTATTGTTGGACTATCTGTCGGACAGTCAATAGCTTTGACGATGGCGATGGAGCGTACTTGTGGGACATTGAGACTTGCAGATTTTGATGAACTGGATTTAAGTAATTTAAATAGATTACGCACAGCTGTTTTTAATCTTGCTGTACCAAAAGTAATTATTGCAGCACGAGAAATAGCGGAAATAGATCCATTTTTAAAAGTCGAAATTTTTCCAGAGGGATTAAATACTGAAAATTACAATTCTTTTTTAGGAGAAACAGATAAGATCGATTTGTTAGTAGAGGTTTGTGATAGTTTTGAAGTTAAATTGGAAAGCAGATTTAATGCGCGCGCCTTAAAGATTCCGGTGGTAATGGATACTAATGACAGGGGGATGTTAGATATCGAACGATTTGATCAGGAACCCGACCGCCCAATTTTTCATGGCTTAATAGGTGATTTAACTATGGTTGAACTGAATACCCTATCGGAAGGCGAAAGATTACAATATCTAATGAAAATCGTCAATGCGGATCAATTATCCATTAGAATGAAGAAATCCATTCCACAAATCAAGAAAACATTACTTTCTTGGCCTCAACTTGCTTCAGAAGTTGTCTTGGGGGGAGCTATGACAACAAATGTCTGTCGGAGAATATTGTTGGGTGAGCGAGTATCTTCAGGACGATATTATTTGGATATGGACAGTCATATCGGTTCAGATTTCAATTGATTTATAGGATATTATGAATCAAAAAAAACTATTATTGACTTTACTGCTTTTCATTTCATTTTTGTGCACCAATGCATTTGAGGGTATTCGCTTTGTTAAAGATCAATCAAACTCATATATTGGTAAGAGTGTCTCTGTTCTAAAAGATCAAACAAAGCAACTCACCTTTGAAGATGTACGTCGTCAGCCCAATTTATTTAAAGCAAGTAAAGATGAAGTACTTAACTTAGGTATTGAAGATGTTAATAATTGGATTCAATTTGAAATAAGAAATCTTTCTGATAAGGAGAAGCTTGTTGTAAATTTGTCTCATGCTAATATTGATGAGGTCGTTTTTTATACTTTAAGAAATGGTGTTGTAGACAGTACAAGTTTAAAATATGGTGGTAATGTAAAAGATCGTGCTTATCCACATCAGTTTTTCTTATTTGAAATTCCGCTAAAAAAGGGTGAAAAAGTAACGTGTTTTTTTAAATTAAGGAGTAATACTCAATTGATGGCCCCAATCTCGATTCATACAGAGAGGGGGGTGATGGAAACTTTATTAGAGACGGATATTTTCTCGGCAATTTATATAGGGTTGATGCTTGCTATGATCTTGTATAATATCTTTTTATTCTTTTCGACTCGAGAATCACATTACTATGTTTATGTCAATTACATTTTCTGGGTTACAATTGCACAGTGTATAATACTAGGGATTTTTGAACCATTTTTTTCTATTCATAGTGTTTGGCTATCAAGTCGTTTACTTACTTTTTCGGGAGCAATGTCAGGTATTGCAGCGATTTTCTTTGTAAAATCATTTTTGCAGACGGCAAAGGATGCTCCAAAACTTGATAAGCTCCTTAATATTTTTTTGATTAGTTATTTTATTATTATTGGATTTTTAGCTGCCGGGATTTTAATTCCAGCATATAAAATGGTAAATATAGTAGCTGGCGGTGGTTCTATAATTGTTTTGATTGTAGCATTTAAATTATCTGGACAGAAGTATAAACAAACAAAATACTTCCTTTTTGCCTGGTGTGTGTTTTTAGTGAGTGTTGTTGTATATGTTTTTAAAGATTATAATATCTTAAAGTATAATTTTTTTACAGTACGTTCTGTACAGATTGGTTCAGTAATTGAAGCAATATTACTTTCATTCGCATTGGGAGATAAAATTAATATTTATCGTAAAGAGAAGGAGGAATCGCAGACTAGAGAATTGGCTACTTTATTGGAGAATGAACGTCTTATTCGTGAGCAGAATGTGGTTTTAGAACAAAAAGTGGAAGAAAGAACGAGCGAATTAATGGAGACGAATGAGTCGCTGCAAGCGACTTTGAAACATTTAAAAGAGACGCAATCACAACTGGTAGAGGCCGAGAAAATGGCTTCTTTAGGGCAATTGACTGCTGGTGTAGCACATGAAATCAATAATCCGATTAATTTCGTCACCTCAAGTGTTGCGCCTTTGAAACGGGATATTAATATGATTTGGGAAACTTTAGATGAAGTGGAAAGTGTTGCCCTTGATGATGAACTGACCTTAAGTGAAAAACAATCTCGTATTATAGCTTATAAAGAAGAAATTGATCTGGAATACCTCAGAACTGAAGTAGATTTCTTATTGAAAGGAATGAGTGAGGGAGCCAATCGAACCGCTGAGATCGTTAAGAGTCTTCGAATCTTTTCACGTGTCGATGAGGACACACTTAAATTTGCTGATATTAATGAGGGTTTGGAATCTACGATGGTTATTCTAAACAGTTTAATACAGCAGGGGATTGAAGTTGATAAAAATTACGGTGAATTACCAGCGATAGAATGTTATGCAGGAAAACTTAATCAAGTTTTTTTAAATATATTGACTAATGCGATCTATGCGATCAATAAGAAATTTCAAAATAATCCGGGTGGAATTTTAAAATTAAAAACAGGATTAACTGAAGATGATTCATTTATGTACATTAGTATTGCTGATAATGGCATTGGGATTCCTTCAGAAATTAGAGAGAAAATTTTTGAACCATTCTTTACCACTAAAGATGTTGGTGAGGGCACAGGTTTAGGTATGTCAATTGCTTATAATACTATAGCCAAGCATAATGGAAAGATTGTGGTTGATTCTATAGTCGGAGAAGGGACCGTTTTTAAATTAATTATTCCGATTCGACAAATTATTTAAATGGAACCTTATCTTTAAAGTAAGGGATATTCTTATTTTTGTAGGTGCGGCATTTACTGCTATATGATTAGATTATGATAAAAGATATAGAAATACTATATATTGATGATGAATTAAATAACTTATTTGGTTTTAAAGCCAATTTTAGATATAGCTATGTTATACATACCGCTTCTTCAACAGTTGAAGCTCAAGAAATATTGATTAAAAATCCTAAAATCAGAATCATATTCTGTGATCAACGCATGCCAAATGAGTTAGGAATTGATTTCTTTGATCGTATAAAAAAGGATTTTCCAAGACCTATCCGTATCTTATTGACTGCTTATGCAGATATGGAAACTGTAATTGATGCTGTTAATAAAGGAAATATATTCCGTTTTGTCCGTAAACCATGGATAGAGGAGGAAATGATTTCCTGTATCGAAGAGGCTGATAAGTTTTATACAGCCAATTCTATGCTCGATATAAAAAATGAGGAACTAGAAAAAGCTTATCATGAGCTTGATAAATTTGCTTATAGTGTAAGTCATGATCTTCGCGATCCACTTACTGGAGTTCTATCAGCTGTTAAACTTGGGTTGAAATTTGATCAGGTCGATCAAATTCATGAGTTATTAGGATTAATGGATGGTTCGTTGACAAGACTGGATTTATATATCGATAGCTTACGTGATTATTATTTATTGAGGCGTGGTGAATTAATGCTATCTACAATTAATTTCAGTGAACTTTTTAATGATATTCAAGCATTCTATAATATGTCTGTTCGGAATAATGATGTAGAATTTATAATCAGTGTTGATCAAAAAGAAGAATTTATTTGCGATAAAACTGTCTTGGAATTAATCTTACATAATCTGCTTTCTAATTCTTTTAAATATCAAAGAAAGGATTGTGAAAATAAATTTGTTAAATTATCTGTCGAAGTTTCTGATGGAAATGCAACGCTGAAAGTAAGTGATTGCGGGATAGGAATCTCTTCAGACTATATCAATGATATTTTCAAATTGTTTTTTAGAGCAAGTGACCAAGCTGAGGGTATGGGATTTGGTCTTTATAACGTGAAAAGTGCGCTACTTAAATTACAGGGTACAGTTGATGTTGAATCTGAAGTTGGAGTTGGAACAACTTTTAAAATTGTTGTTCCAAGCAAAAAAACTTATTGAATTTAGGTTTTGGTATAACCTATGAAAGCAATTTTTGACGCAGTAAAAATTCTAATTGTTCATTTGATACTTCCAATTTCGAATATGTTTCTAATAGATTTTTTCGTTCAGAATAGATATCATAGGCCCGATTTATTGTTTCGTCTAATTCTTCCTCACTCCAAGGTTTATTTAGATAATGGAAAATTTTCCCTTTGTTTACAGCATCTATAACTGCGGCCATATCGGTATAACCGGTAAGTAAAATGCGCATAGGTTCTGGATTAATCTTGATGATTTCTTCTAAAAATTGTACACCCGTCATGCCTGGCATCCGTTGATCTGTAACTATAATGTCGACGTGATTCTTTTTTACAATTTCGATAGCTTCAGAACCACTAATGGCAGTAAGTACTTTATACTTGAAACGGAAAGTTGCTTTGAAAGAAACGAGATTGTTTTCCTCGTCGTCAACATATAATACAGTAATTTTGTTTTTTTTATTTTCCATGTTATTTGTTGTAAAAAGTTAGAAAACCTAGTAAAAGTGTCGCGCAACGAATGGATGTTGTTTTTCTTAGTAACAACATTTGCATCAATTGGTTTGTGTTCAAATGTTTTAATATATAAATTAACAACTTACACATTAAAAAGGTAGATTTTCTATCGAAACAAACATGACTTACCCTAGAATTCAAATAGGGGGTTTTCATTACGTACAAAGTTAAGAATTATTTGAATCTAATTTCAATACAAAGAAGAATCATATAGAACATAAGATTACAAATAGATAGCAATTAAATGAAGACGTATCTTTTGAAAAAAATAAATGATAAAAGGTCGCAAAATCACTTTCGGAGTAATGTACCTTTGCAATAAATTAAATGCTTACCGGCAAATCTTTTAAATGAGAAATGGACAAATAATTATCGGTTATGAAAATAGCCATTTTATAGATTTCGTAATTGACAGTAAATACCGCTGGATACGGCATGTTTTGTTAATAGCAGCAATCATAGGAATTCATTTTTTACCAAATAATGCGCCTGCAGAAGTTGATGAAAAAATGAAGGTGTGGAATCTACTGGTAAAATGTATTTCAATTATTATTCTCTTGGCTTTATTTTATATTAATCACTATGTTTTGATACCTGTGTTTATGTTGAGAAGTAAGTTTTTAGCTTATGGAGGTACTTTGTTCGCATTTTATACCATCATTTTCTTAAGTATGTTGATCTTAGAGAGTCAGGAATTGCGGTTTATTAAGAAGCCAGATCAATCTTTATTAGATGGAAAAGATTTTGTGATATTAATCATACTTTTTACAATTTTTATTGCGGCTGTAAGTAGTGTTAAGCTGTTTAAAATATGGATTATCAATTTAATACGATTTAAGGAATTTGAAAATAATACCTTACTAAGTCAATTGGAACAATTGAAAAGTCAGATTAATCCCCATTATTTATTTAACACACTTAATAATATCAATTTTCTCATTTATGAAAATCCTAAATTGGCATCAAAAGTATTATTGAAGCTTAGTGATATTCTTAGAAATCAGCTTTATTTATCAAAAGGGGATACGATAGAACTGGGAAAAGAAATTGAGGTACTTCAAAATATTATCTTTTTAGAGGAAATTCGAAGAGATAAATTTAGTGTGAATTTTGACGTGGATGCAGGTATGGAGGCGATTAATATTCCACCATTTCTATTTATTCCATTTATTGAAAATGTTGTGAAGCATGGTGCGCATCAGGCTATGGACGGAGATTTGCATGTCAAAATTAATTTTACTGTAGCCAATGAGCAGATTTGTTTTACATGTGTAAATGCGAAAAAAAAGAAAGTATCTGTCAAAGAATACGGAGGTTTAGGATTGAGTAATATTCGAAAGCGGTTAGATATTTTATATCCGAATAGTTATAATTTGGCAATAGATGATAGAGAAGATATTTTTAAAGTATTTTTAAGTATTCCAATAGATGGATCGAATGAATATAGAACAGTTAAGCATTAAGTATATTGTTATTGAGGATGAGCCTTTTGCAAGAAGGGGATTGGTGCAATTACTAAAAAATTATAACTTCTTAGATTGTATGGGTATGTATAGTAATACTGACGATGCCCGCATGATTATGGAAACGCAAGATCTTGATTTGATTTTTTTAGATATTCATTTAGCAGAGGAGAGTGGATTGGAGTTTGCAAAGCAAATTCCACCGTCAATTCAAGTCATATTTACAACAGCCTATCCTAATTATGCTTTAGAAAGCTATGATCTGAATGCCTTAGATTATTTATTAAAACCTATTGCTGAAGATCGGTTAAAAAAAGCTTTGGATAAGGCTATCAGCTATTTTCAAAATAAAGCTTATGATAAACAGGCTTTACAACCAACCGATCATATTTTTGTTAAGTCTGACCGAAAATTATTTCGTCTTGCACTAGACGAGATCCAGTACATCGAGGCAATGAAAGATTATGTTATGATACATAGTAAAGACAAAAAATTAATGGTTGCTATGAATATAAAAACAATCTTAAATAAGTTGCCAAGTATGGATTTTGTACGTGTGAATAAATCATTTGTAGTAAATCTTAAGAAGATTGAAAGTGTCGATAATCATTGGGTAACTGTTGCTGGGTTCGAAATGCCTTTGGGTGCTAGTTTTAAAGAGAACCTATTAATGCGTATTGACAAGCAGACAATTAATAGGTGATGGATAAAAGGTTATTAACAGGATGAAATAATGCAAAGGAACCACATGTTTTCAACGATATGGTTCCTTTGTAATGATGGAGTTGACATTAATTAACAACTATACTTTTGCTTGATATAGTTTGGGCGCTGAAGTAGCCAAATACTCTTGGACTTATATTAGTTGGTGGGTTACTGGGGGCAATGCCACCTCCTGAAGACTGTTGCATGAGGCTATACCAGTAATTATAGATCGATTTATCAATGCAAAGCATTTCAACACGAATTTGATCTCCTGGATATATCTCCTCATCATCACTTGGTCTTAATGTGATACTAACCGGATTACCGTTGTTAAAATCGTCATTTAGGGCATATACATCTTTAATCTGTTTATTGTTAACAAATAGAATAAAACGATATTGGTTAGCGTCATCTTTAGGATCGCGGTAAAATACTTTTATATTGCGGGTATCTTTGTCTCCAAGTTTTGGCTTTTCAGCTATAATAGAATCTAGCAGAACCACTTGAGGCATTTTAGATTTTGCAGTAAATTTACTCTCATTTACTTGAATATCCATGCTGTAGCTTCTTCCGGATTGTCCAGTAAAATCTTTTGCTACATAAGTTCCCGGTATAGTTTCTTGAAATACATATTCTTTTTCTTCATCATCATAGACGATTACTTTAGCGCCTTTTACTGAAGGGTAATCATTGCCTGCGGAAAAAGATACGTTGCGACTCAGCTTTATTTCTTGCTGTGAACTTGTATTGTTAATACTTGCTTCAATAACAAGCTTTCCTATTTCGTCATTTACTTGAATATCAATTACTTTTTCGCATGACTGTGCTAAGATAAATAGCACTAGCAATAGGATGTAAAATATAGTTTTTTTCATGTTTTGTGATTTTCAGATTAAAATTTAAAATTCCAGGTAATGGAAGGAATCGGTACTCCAAATATGCTGGTTTGAACTGCTTCAGTTGCATTAGGAATTTTTTTACTATCTCTAAACGCTATTCGATATGGATCTTTATTAGCGTACACATTATAAATACCAAAGGTCCAGCTGGACTGAAAATATTTACCAGGTGCTCCCTCGAAAGTCGCTGCTAAATCTAAACGATGAGTGGCTGGCTGGCGATAAGCATTTCTTTGTGAATAAGAGAAAGTTGTGTTACCTCCAATATTATATTTGCCAGTAGGATAGGTTACAGCTTTACCTGTTCCATAAACGAAATTGCTCGAAAATGTCCATTTTTCGTTGTATTTGTAAATAGCAACTAGAGATAAATCGTGTGTGCGGTCGTGTGTTGCTGGGTAATATTTTCCGTCATTTATCCCTTCAAATTTACGTTCCGTTTTAGATAGGGTATAGCCAAGCCATCCGTTAAATTTTCCATATCTTTTCTTGAGGAATAACTCAGTACCATAGGCCCTGCCAACACCGTAAAGGAGTTGTGATTCAACATCCTGATTGACTAGTAATTGTGCTGCATCTTTGTAATCGATCTGATTTTGTAAATTTTTATAATATAGCTCAACTGATAATTCGTATGTATTGTCTTTGAAATTTCTAAAATATCCAGTAGAAATCTGATCTGCGATTTCTGGTTTGATATTTTTGCTGCTCATGACATATAAATCTGTAGGACTAGCGCTCGTTGAGTTTGTTAAAAGGTGAATGTTTTGTGTATTTCTATTATATGAGGCCTTGATTGATTGCTGATCGTCTAACATATAGCTTACGCTAAATCGAGGTTCTAAATTTAAATAATTTTGAACAACTTCGCCTGTCTTATACTTTTCTGATATTAACGTATTGCCTAACATATCATATTTGCTGAATGTTCCAGGACCGACGAGTAGCATTGAACTTAGACGTAGACCGTATATCATGCTTAATTTGTCGTTAACCTTCCACTCATCGCTTAGGTACGCTGCCATTTCATAACCATACCGATGTTCAACATGCTTGTCATTAAAACTTGAACTCGCTGTGGTAGTAATATCTCCAGGCGAGATATCGTGTCTTGTTGCTTGGATTCCAAATCTTAACGTATGATTGTAACTTGCATAATAATTGAAATCTTGTTTAAAATTTAAGTCGGTAATTTTTGAAGTCGCTTTAAAGCCATCAGCTCGATCGAGTCCTTCAATGACATAGTTGTATTTGCTGTAGATGAATGAAGTGTTTGAAAATAATTTACTATTGAAAACGTGATTAAATCTTACTGCACCTGTTGCATTTCCCCAATTAGTGCCAAAAATGTCCTGAAGACCCAATACATCCTTGCCAAAATAGCCTGAAAGGTAAATTGCGTTATTATCGTTGAATCTGTAGTTTGCTTTTGCGTTAACGTCATAAAAAAATAAAGTACTTTTATTTATTGTGGTATCTGATGAAGCTTTCAGGAACAGGTCCGCATAAGTACGACGGGCAGAAATCATAAACGAACCTTTATCCTTCACGATAGGTCCTTCAACTTTAATGCGGGAGGCAATCATCCCTATACCGCCTTGAACAGTTATTTTTTTATTATTCCCTTCATTCATTTTTATGTCTAAGACAGACGATAATCTTCCGCCATATTCAGCAGGCATACCACCTTTGTAGATACTCACATCTTTGATCGCATCTGAATTGAATGTTGAAAAGAAACCTAATAGATGAGAGGCGTTGTAAACAGTAGCTTCATCTAATAGAATTAAATTTTGATCCGAACCTCCACCCCGTACATAAAAACCAGTATTTCCTTCTCCGGAACTTTTTATTCCCGGCATGAGTGTGATGCTTTTTAACACATCTTGTTCACCTAGAACGACAGGTAGTTGATTAATTTGCTTCATATTGAGCTTTTCAATACCCATTTGCGGAGAAGAAATATTTTTGTTGTTTTTTCTGCTTGTAGATATGACTACCTCTTCAAGCATTGCTTGTGATTGCAATGCGATATTTATAACAAAATTTTTATCCACGGTGATGGTATCTGTGTAGGTCTTATAGCCAATGTAAGAACTTATCAGTACATAACGTCCTTCCGTCACACCAATTGAGTAAAAACCATATGAATTACTTAAACTCCCAGACTGTGGTAATTCCTGAAGTTTAACCGAAGCACCAATTAGTGTTTCGCCGGTTGATATATCTTTTATAGTTCCTGATATGTTGTATCGCTTTTGAGCAATACCTATATGGGCGATTGATACTAAAATTAATAGAAAAGATAGTGGTTTTAACATATTTCAAATTTTCTACGAAAGTAGAGGTTTGGGACAATGAAATATTTACTATTATAGGAACGCTGGTAGATATTATAGGAACATGCGATTTTGAGTGCTTTTTTAGAATATCGTATTGATATGATCGGTGTCTTGATCCCGCTGGGATTAATACATCGGATAATCATCTAGCGCATGTACGCAATGAAAAGCAGCAACCATCCCAACGCTTCTATTCGGATCCAGGAAAAATAAAAAAAGCCTCACATTTGTGAAACTTTTTTGTGATCCCGCTGGGATTCGAACCCAGGACCCATACATTAAAAGTGTATTGCTCTACCAGCTGAGCTACGGAATCCTTTCTTAATTGGAAGTGTATCCCTTTTTGAAAGTGATGCAAAGATAGAGTTTCTAGTACTATACTCCAAATAAAATTTATACTTTACTTCTAAGTCCCTAGTACACCGATATATTTATTTATATAATGCTCTTTTTCTCGTGATTTATATTGTTGGATGTAGCGTGGGTGATCTAGAATCGTTAAATTCTCGAACAAATGTTCCTCTTTATTTATTTTTTCAATAAATGTTGCATTCTTTTTTCCCAATACAAATACGTTAGTTGTTTCAAGGCCTAAGCTTATGTGTTTTTTTAGAGATTCGATCATAAATGGCTTAACCATTGCAAACAAGTTTCTATCATCATAATAGTTTGCATTGATCCATTTGTTTTCCTTTGTTCTGCGGACAATGGCTAATGGGAATGGTGAATTGATGTAAAATTGTCGATAAAAAGTTTGTGTACCACCAAATTCCTTAATCATGTCATAAAGAAAAACGGAAGATATTTCATGAGTATGTGCAGATTTCATGGGGATACCACAGATGTGTTCTAACCTTTTGGTGTCTGTAAATGGTACGCCTGTGACCCCTGCACCGTGACGGCTAGGATTGATTCCTATAATGAATTTTCTAGGAGCAGTGTCGTCGTAATACTTGTTGTAAAACTTTTCCATAACGATTAAGGTCTCCGGGTTTTCAAAGTAAGGATTTAATACCCGAAAGTCATCTGGAAGATTTCCTGAGTAATGTAATTGTTTATTAAACTCAATTATTTGTGTTGCTATAGTCTTGGCGTTGTCCATACCTTGATTTTAATATTCTATTTATTTACAAATTAATTATTTTCTGAGATATAACGTATACAAATACTGCCTATCACTATTTAATAACAACAAAAGCCAATCGAAAGATTGGCTTTTGTGTTTTCTGGTAAATGCAATTATGTAAAATGTCTACTGCTCTAATTACATTTGAACATTATTTAAGTAGATATGATCTATTTAAATATCGTTAGTACATGCAGTTTGCTTTAAAAATTGATTTTCGATCCTACAGCAAGTTTGTTATTTTTTGCAAATACGCCACATAAATGAAATAGAAGTCTAGCACCTACGTTACCATCCCAGTCGTCTTCTCCGGGAGCAACTTCAACTAAATCAATACCAATAATGTTTTTATCGCTATTAGCCAATCGACTTAACAAGTAAGTTGCTTGTTCATAAGACAGTCCCCCAGGTACCGGAGTTCCGGTGTTTGGACAGTACCAACGCTGTAAAGCATCAATATCAAAACTGACCGCTACATTTTCCGGTAATTGTGCTAGAATTTCATCACATTGATCTTTCCAGATTTTTCCTTCAAAGCTATTTGCTTTTAGATCTGTGTCAGTAAATACTTTTACTTTGTTTGAAGTTTGGACTGCTTCCAATTCTCCTTCACTAAAATCGCGAATACCAACCTGAACGATTTTTTCCAATTGTGGAAGTTTGATCGCGTTGAACATAATTGATGCGTGAGAGTAGGTAAAACCTTCATAAGCATTACGTAAATCCATGTGTGCATCGAAATGTAAAATTCCAAATGAATCATGGTTTTCAGCTAAAGCTTCATAATATCCCAAAGGTGTAGAATGGTCTCCGCCTAAAAGAATTACTTTCTTACCTTTATTCATCCAATACAATGAGCGTTCTTTTACTTCGTCATTGAACTGTTTGGAAGCTTTGTTTATTTCTTCTAAATACCCTCTTAGTGTAGCGTCATTTTCAATATCTTCACCATTTTCTAGCGCTTCTATAATAGGTTGCGCTAAACTTTTATATTTTTCACTGTTTTCCGACCAGTGCGCAGGAGTTTCATCCATGAAAATTCCTAATTTCCATAAATCCGGAAATTCCTGGTGCAGTAAATCAACCTGAAATGAGGCGTTTAAAATAGCATCAGGACCATTACTGGCACCGCTTCCATAACTTACAGTTACTTCCCAAGGTGCGGGTACAACAATAATATCACTTTCTTCAGCTGTAAAGGGAAGCCCGTATATGCTGGAATCTGGTAAGCCAGGTTGTGATGGATCGAAATTTTCAATTTTTGTTTGCTTTGTCGACATGTTATGAATCACTAGTTGAACTGCAAATATAAAAAAACTTACCTGCGTTAAAAAGGATATCTTGATCCATGGTAGGGAGGGTAAATGAACAAATAAAGGTTCGGGAATTTAGGCTATCTTTACAGTCTACTAAAAGTATAAGAAATAAAATGGCAGAACAACGTATCCATATTTGGACAGGGACATCAAATAAAACGGAAGAACAATTTTATAAATATTTTGACCAAAGCAAATTTATTAAGGATTATAATCGATTTAAAACGGATGAAACCTATGCGAGAAATGCACCTGACTTTAATCTCCGTTCACAGTTTAGCAAAGCAATTGACAAACAGTATGATTATGATGTAGATTGGATCACTGTTTACTTTAGTCGCAAAAAAATGAGTATTCAAGCTGCTATAGAAGAACTGCCTATATGGAATGATCAAACAGAAGTAGCAATCTATCAGGCATGTGTTGACAAAGGAATTTCAAATGTGAATGCCATATTATGTTATGCTGATGCCGAATTGATCATAGACAAACCAATTGGAAATTACAACGATATGACCTATATAGGTTGTTTTAATATTCCGGCTTAGTATATCCTAACAAATCAGTACGTAATTAAGGTGATGCTTCGTTCGAATTCTCATATCGATTCCATAAAAGGAGCTAATGTAACATGTGCTCCTTTTATGGAATCGGCAGCGAGCGAATTTAAGTTCTTTTTGAAAGAATCCAATAATTATAACCAATGGAAAGACAGTGTCTATTTATTTGTCTGACCTGCATGTTATAGATTATTCATGAAATCTATATATTGGGTAACACTTTTTTCAATCCATTCCTCTGAACTGTCTTGTTCTAGGCCATAATAAGCAAAGAAGGGTTGATAATCGGCTTTTATATATTCAAAAGTTAATTCAAAATTTCGGGTCAGTTCCTTTATTGTGTATTTATACTTTCCGTTAGCAGCGTACTCTTCCTCATCTATGCCGATCGACATTGCTAGAGCAATCTTTTTTCCTGAGACTTTGTAGCCACTTTTGCTTCCGTATGCCCATCCATAAGTAAAAACCTCATCTAGCCATTTTTTTAATAACGGAGGGCAATTAAACCAATAAAACGGAAATTGAAATACAATTTTATCATACTGCTCTATCAATTTCTGTTCTGCTACAACATCAATCTTTTCATCTGGATAGATGGCATGTAATTGATGGATGTGATATTGCTTAGGATGCTTGTTTAATTCCTCCATCCATCTTTTATTGATTATGGAATTTTCTGCATCGGGATGAATAACAATTACTAATGTTTTCATATGTCTTTTAATTTTAAAATTCTCATACAAAAGTAATTGATGAAGCATAAATTTTGTAGGTTAGATGCTAATTGTGGGATACTATAAAAAAAGTAAGTAATGACAAAAATAAAAGAAACTTCAACAAACTTTGCAAATAAGCAGGCTTTAGCCAATGAATGTTTGGAGGTTTATGCTTCTAACATAATTGGCGGTCAGTGGTCGCTGGCGATCTGCTGCTATCTAATTAACGGAAAACACCGATTTGGAGAATTGAAAAAATGTTTACCAAACATTACCGAGCGTATGCTGACCTTACAACTACGTAAGTTGGAGGAAAATAAAATTGTGAAACGAACGGTATACGCTGAAGTCCCTCCGCGCGTTGAATATGAATTAACTTCAATCGGAAATGAATTGAAACTTATTATTGAAGAACTTGGAAAGTGGGGTGAAAAACATAAAGCTGAGGCAATACAGGACTGAATATTTTAGGTACAGTATAATGTGGGGTTTTATCTAGGGAAAAGTTGTTGGTAATTTGTTGTAAATTCTCAATGGTAGAAATGCAATTGGAGCAGTTTTACAATTATCGTATAATATCTTTAACATCCAGTACATGGTATCGATCCGAATGGTGCTATTGAAATCCAGTAATAACAAAAAAGCTTCACATTTCTGTGAAGCTTTTGGTGATCCCGCTGGGATTCGAACCCAGGACCCATACATTAAAAGTGTATTGCTCTACCAGCTGAGCTACGGAATCCTTTCTTTTTTGAAGAAATTTCGTTTTTGAAAGTGATGCAAAGGTAGAAAAAAAGACGATATGTGCCAACTTTTAAGTTAAATATTCTTAAATTATTTTGTTACTATTTGGTAATGAAATGATTAAATTTTTATCACCTTATTTTTTAGCATGTATCATCCTTGGATTTTGTTGCATATCATGATGTAATATCACTGTTTTAAACCCCTTTTTTTGTAACATATCGACTGTTTCATCCCCATAATACTGATTAATTTCAAAATATAAGTCACCTTCAGCTGTTAAATGCTTCAGGGCAAAAGAAGCTATCGTCTCATAAAATAATAAAGGAGCAGTTTCTTCCACAAAAAGAGCTAAATGCGGCTCGAATTCTAATACATTTGGATGCATTTCCTCTTTTTCTTTTGGTGTAATATAAGGAGGATTACTGACGATAATATCATATTGCTGGGATTGAAAGATATATTCCCATTCTAGGATGTCTGCATTCACAAAATTTATTGGTGCATCTAAACGGAGTGCGTTACGTTTGGCTGTGGCAATAGCTTCTTTAGAAATATCCAATGCAGAAATATGGGCTTCCGGCAAATGCTTTTTAAGTGAAATCGGTATGCAACCGGATCCGGTTCCAATATCGATAATACGTAACGGTAGCTGATCCCGATGATTGCGGATGATCAGATCAACTAATTCCTCTGTCTCTGACCGCGGAATTAGAACAAAAGGATTGACTTCAAAAACTTCTCCAAAAAAATCAGCTTTTTTTAAGATGTGTTGTATAGGTTTCTGTTTCAGCAGATCTTTTAAAATATTTGAAATCCGACTGCTTTGTTCTTCTGATAATGGCAGTTCTTTGTTCAGACTGTACTGCATCTTGGAAAGTCCTAAAACATCTTCAATAACTATATAGAAGATGTTTTTGATTTCTTCTGCGTCATAAAATTTAGCTAGATCTTTTTGGAATAAGCTGTCGTAGGTTTGTAATTTTTCCATTGGTCAAACTTAGATAAATTTGTTTTATTTACAATTATTATTGCCTCAGATATTAAACAATTTATTTGTTGAAGTCATTTTTATTGGAACTTACCTTATTAAATAAGATGAATCTCTCCTCTAGTATTCAGAACTATTGGATAGTCTAAATTTACAATATTGCTCGTATTTTAAGTTATAGTATTGTTTTGATACTTTTGTATATGAATATGCAAGAAAGCTACATGCGTAGATGCCTGGAACTGGCCGCTTTGGGAGCAGGTACTACAAGTCCTAATCCAATGGTGGGTGCCGTTATTGTTTGTGATGATCAAATTATTGGAGAAGGATTTACATCACCTTATGGTGGAGCTCATGCCGAAGTTAATGCTATTCAGCAGGTATTGGACCATTATGGGGATGAGGCAGCAGCTAAATTAAGACAGTCAATTTTTTATGTTAGTCTTGAACCTTGTGCACATTATGGTAAGACACCACCATGTGCAAATCTTATTGCGAGATACAAGCCTAAAAAAGTATATATAGCATGTTTAGATCCATTCGCAAAAGTGAACGGTAAGGGTGCAGAGATTTTAAAAAATGCAGGAATAGCTATTGAGATCGGACTATTAGAACAGGAGGCTTTGTGGTTAAATCGCAGATTTTTGACACGTGTTCAAAAAAATCGCCCTTATGTTATTCTCAAATGGGCAGAAAGTGCAGACGGATATCTTGGAAAAGAAGGGGAGCAAGTGTGGATTAGTAATGGGGCGAGTAAGCAGTTGGTTCATAAATGGCGAGCTGAGGAAGATGCAATTTTAGTGGGCGCTAAAACTGCATTGGTTGATAATCCTAGCTTGACCGTACGCGAGTGGAATGGAAAAAATCCGAAACGTATATTGATAGATAAATTACTTTCTGTTCCCGCTGAAGCTGCTATTTTTAACGATGAAGCTGAAACCATTATTTTTAATGCTGTGAAGACGGAATGGTCTGGTCATAATAAGTATATCGAATTGGAAAATTATGATTGGTATCTTCCTCAAAATATTTTGTATCAATTGTATTTAATGGATGTGCAATCTATTATTATTGAGGGTGGAGCAAAGACATTGTCCCTATTTATTGAAGCTAATTTGTGGGATGAGGCTAGGGTTTTTAAAAGTAAACGTACTTTGGATGGCGGGATAAAAGCCCCGCAGGTAAAAGGTGAATTGAAAGAAATTATGAAAATTTCGGATGATCAATTGGAAATTATCGTAAATATATAAACTTTAAATTATTTGATTATCTTTAGGTTATGGCTATTCCTGAAGATCTTTTGCAATTCATATGGAGGTTGCGTCTGTATCACACAGATCAATTAAAAACCGTTAATGGCGAATCCATCCAAGTTTTACATGTAGGTGAACATAATGACAATGCGGGACCAGATTTCTTGTTTTCAAAAATCCGTATCGGAAGTGAGTTGTGGACAGGTAATGTGGAGATTCATGTCAGATCATCTGATTGGTTTCTACATGGACATCAAAAAGATGCAAAATATGCAAATGTAATTTTACATGTTGTGTGGGATCATGATCAAGAAGTGATTCATGAAGATGGCTCCCTTGTGCCAACACTCAGACTGTCGGATTATGTTTCTGAAGAATTACTGAAGCAATATCAGCGTTTAATGGATGGGCAACGTTGGATTCCATGTGAAAGTCAGATACTTCATTTAGATAGTTTTAAAGTGGAGAGCTGGGTAGAGCGTATGACAGTAGAAAGAATGGAAGATAAGTCAAGATTGATACTTGAATTACTACAAAAATTTGATGGAGATTGGGAGAAAATATTTTTTATATGGCTGTTTCGAAGTTTCGGATTTAAAGTAAATGCAGACGCTTTTCAGGCTTTAGGCGAGCAATTGTCAAATTTATTATTGCTGAAATATAGGACAGATATCAGTAAATTGGAAGCTATGATTTTTGGTCAGGGGGGTTTTTTAAATTCTACTTTTGACGAAGCATATCCTCTACAATTACAAAAGGAATATCTTTATCTTAAAAAAGCCTATTCCTTAAAAGAAACTCATTTTCCACTGCTTTTTTCACGGATGCGACCTCACAATTTTCCCACTATTCGAATAGCTCAATTAGCCAGTTTGTTACAAAATGAAAGTGTTCGTCTACAAGGAATCTTAGCGATTGAAAATTTAAGTGAATTTAGATCGCTACTTAATAATATAAGGGTTACTCATTACTGGAAGACTCATTTTAGTTTTGCGAAGCAATCCTTAGCGACTAGTGATCATAGTTTAAGTGAAATGAGTCAAAATAGCTTGATTATTAATGCATTTATTGCATTAACATTTTCTTATGGGGCTTACTTTAAGCTGGAAGATTTGAAAGAAAAGGCAATGCGATGGCTAGAAGAATTACCAACTGAAAGAAATAATATTATTCAAAAATTTGAAGATATAGGGGTTAATGCGTGGCATGCGGCACATTCACAAGGTTTGTTGCATATAAAAAGGAAGTATTGCGATTCAAAACAATGCTTACGTTGTGGGATTGGCTTAGAATTGCTCCGGCGTTAGTTTACATATCCTTAAGTATTGTTGCAATATCACTGTAGCCTTTTGAGGCAGCGAGATCTGATGCTGTTTTGTTATTGGAGTTCTTTAATTCAATAATAGCTCCATGTTCAAGGAGTAAAACGATAATTTCAATATTTCCTTGTTGTGCTGCTAAATGCAATGGGGTAAGACCTGTTTGCTGTCTGTTGTTAACATTTGCTCCAGCTTCAATAAGTAGCTTTGTAATTGCCGTGTTTTTATTTAGAAGAGCAATGTGAAGCGGGTAGAGATGTTCCTCATTTTGGGTAGGGATATCAGGATTGGCTTTATGTGCAAGTAATAGACGAACAACATCTTCTTTATTAAAATGGGTCGCTAAAGCGAGGGCAGAATAACCATGTGTGGAGACCTCATTAACAACTGAAGGTAACTGTTTAATCATCGCTTCAATATAATTATCCAAGCCGGCAGCCACTGCTTCATGAATATTTAAGCCTTGATTGTGCTGAAGAAGAACGCGGATGATTTGAGGTTTATGAAAATAGCAAGCTAGTAATAAAGGCGAAATGCCGTGACTTGTTTCTTCTAAGATTAAGGCTGGGTTGCTTGTTAAAAGCAAATCTAAATTTCTACTATTTCCAGATTCGATGTATTGTTCTAATATACTTAAACTCATTTTCTAGTATTATACGATCTTAACGGTAACTAAAATAGAAAAAAAAAGTGATGAAAATCTGGATTTATAAAAGAAATGTACAGATTATTTTTTATTAATAATCATTGGTTGTGCATGTAGATAACCTTGTTAAGTTTTAATTTATCAGGCTTTTAGGTAATAAATAAGGTGTTTTTAATTATTTTTAGGAATATAGTTGTAACAATTATTCTTTTTTTTAAAAAATCCTTTAAAATATTCACACTTATGGTATATTTGTATACGCCCCTCCCAAGGGTTTGTTTTTCATAGGTAGATGTAGGGTCGAATATTCCTTATTCGACCCTTTTTTATAGCTTTGTTTTATTAAAAGGAAATTATGTCTAGAAAAATTGTAGTAGCAATAACAGGAGCAAGTGGTTCCATCTATGCTAAGGTTCTGCTAAATCGACTGATGGAATTAAAAGATCAGATCAGTGAAGTGGGAGTAGTAATGTCTGACAATGCCAAAGTTGTGTGGCAGGAGGAGTTGCAAAATAAAGATTATGAACAATTCCCTTTCCAGTTTTACAGTAAAAATGATTTTTTTGCGCCATTTGCTTCGGGATCTGCACGATTTGACACGATGATTATCTGTCCTTGTTCAATGGGGACTTTAGCACGTATCGCGCATGGTATTTCTTCTGATTTAACAACAAGGGCAGCTGATGTCATATTGAAAGAACGTAGAAAATTAATTTTAGTAACTAGAGAAACACCTTTAAGTCATATTCATATTCAAAATATGAAAGTTGTTACTGATGCAGGTGGTATTATCTGCCCGGCATCACCGTCGTTTTACAGTTTGCCAAAAACTTTTGATGAATTGGCAGGTACAGTCGTGGATCGGGTGTTGAGTCTGGCTGGTTTTAATTTTAATCATTATCAGTGGGGAACAGAATAGCGATAGCTACGTGAATATTTTCTAAAATTCAATGGAGAATCGATAGTATTTTGTAACTTTGTTTTTTGAAATGAAGCAGTCTAAAGCTACACGTATTAAAAATAATCCTTCCTCTAATTTTCAAAGAGAAAACTCGCTATTTTTATTGAATTCTACTAAGGAAAGAGTATTAGTGTGCTTTAAAATTGTGCGTACTTACTATTCAAATCCAATAAATTTCAACTTCTTAAGCATATGAAAAGCGTATTAATTACTTCTGTCAAAGTGGTTTTGCCGGGAAATGAATTTGATCAACAGGTGGTTGATGTATTCATTGAAAAAGGAAAGATTTCCAAAATTGCAAATTCCATTGAAGTCGCTGATAAAAATATAGAAATATTCGATGGTTCAGGAAATATCCTTTCTATAGGTTTCTTTGACCTAAATGCTAATTTTGGTGAGCCAGGTTTGGAAACCAAAGAAGATATTACTTCTGGATCGGCAGCTGCCGCCGCTGGAGGGTACACTGCTGTTGCTGTGATGCCCAATACGCAACCGGCAATCCAAAGCAGGGCTGAAGTCGCTTTAATTGTCAATATTGCAAAAGGTAATTTGGTAGATATTTTACCGATCGGAGCAGTGAGTAAAAATCGCGAAGGTCATGAAATGGCTGAGTTGTATGATATGAAACAGACTGGTGCCATTGCTTTTAGTGATGGTAATAAAAGTATGCAGCATGCTGGTTTAATGAGCCGTGCATTATTATATGCGCGCGGATTTGGAGGCTTAATCATTGCTCATCCAGAAGATGCTTCAATGGCGGGAGGTAATAAAATGAACGAAGGGGTGATGAGTACTTATTTAGGTATGAAAGGTATTCCTAATCTTGCAGAGTCTTTGATGGTTTCTCGTGACCTTTATCTAGCTGAATATGCCGAGTCACCTATTCACTTTACTACGATAAGTACAGCCGAAGCGGTAGATTTGATAAAAAAGGCAAAAGCAAAAGGAATTCAGGTTACCTGTGATGTTGCCGCACATCAATTGGTTTTTACTGATGATGAAATTGTTGATTTTGATAGTAATTATAAAGTAAGTCCCCCGTTGCGTACCAAATCCGATGCAAAAGCGTTAATAAAAGGATTGAAGGATGGTGTTATTGATGCTGTTGTTTCACAACATACTCCGCATGAAATTGAATTTAAAAATGTTGAATTTCATATCGCAAAAAATGGTATAATTGGTTTACAGACTGTTTTACCTCTTTTAATCAAAGCAGGATTAAACGAACAACAGATAGTTGAAAAATTAGCTGTAAATTCACGACGGGTAGTTGGATTAACTTTGCCTGAAATAAAAGAGGGTGAAGTGGCCAATTTGGTGCTATTCAGTATGAATGAAAATTGGATTTTTGATCAAGAATCAAACAGATCCAAATCTAGAAATAGTCCTTTGTTCGGAAAAGAGTTAAAAGGGAAAGTTAAATTAGTGATCAATAATGGTCAAATCATAAAAAATGCTTAATAATGGAAGCGAATATTAAAGCGGCTGTTGCTGCAGGGATTAATACCTACGGTAGAGTAGATAACATCGAAACAAAATCAGAATTTTTAACAAAAGTTGAGCATGTTTTTGATACCGATGGAAAATATATCGATAAATTGGCTTTATTGGATGAAGCTTTTGATGACTATCCACTATTTGATGAGTTAAGAGAAGTATATGTCGATCTGTTATTGATGAACTTTTTTTCTATTGATATTCAAAAATTAGAAGAAGATTATTTGGAGTCTGAAGAATGGGAGAAAATCGAAGATGAAACAATAGATCGCGGTACAGAACTATTGAATATATTTTTATACTTACGTGAATGTAAAGATGATGAGATTGATCCTGATTTAGATGATTACTTGAAGGAGTTTTTATTGGTTGATGAAGATGAGTTTCAAGATGAGCATGAGATTTATGAAGATATCATTGCCAATCAAATTTTAGTAGAAAGTACATATGCAGAAATTGCAAAAACTGCAAAAACAATCAATCCATCAAGTGAGGTTTATGAGCTATTTTATGCAATCATAAGTTTCTTCAGTGAGATTAACCCTAAAGATGCGCAGTTTGAAGAGTATGAATCTCACAGTGAAAACAAAGCTTTCGATGCAGCTCTTTATCAAATTATTACTAACTTTTACAAGGGCTAATGGAAGTTGGTGTTGACAAAAATAGTAAGATTACAAGTATCCTATATGGTGTTGGCTTAGGGGTGATTTCATTTTTCTTAGGATTATGTTCCATTTATGTAGTAAAGCCGTTAGAAGGATCAGCCTTATTGCAGTACAGCAATCCATTTTTTAATTTTATTTTATTTTTAGGTGTGACGGTTTTAATAACCTTTGCGCTACGAAAAAAAATGGGAGGTATCTGGGACTTTAGTAAGGCGTTGAAATGTATTTACATCATGCTTGTAATTAATCATTTAGTCGCTTCAGTAAGTACCTTTACCTATTTAAAATATGTAGAACCAACTCTTCAGGAAGAAAATTTTCATGTAATGATGAATGCTCGGATTGAAAGTATGGAAAGAAGTACAGGTTTTGCCAGTGAAGAAGAAAAGCAAAAAACAATAGATGTAAGCATTGAACAAATGGAGAAAGATAATGAATCGGTTGCAAACATGACTTTGGGCGCTCGTGCAAAAGGTTTTATTATCACCTTACTTCCTTATTTTTTGTTTGCCCTAATGTTAGCCGCTTTGACAAAAAATGGTCAAAAAGCTAGCAGTAATCCTGCTGTTTAAAAGAATAAATTTAAAAAAATCATTACGTTAAGGTGTTGTCAGAATGACGATACCTTAACTTGTTTATAAAGCAAATATATTGACAATGATCAACGTACATATGGATATTTCAGTTGTTGTTCCCCTTCTTAATGAAGAAGAATCTTTACCAGAGCTAACCTCATGGATAGACCGTGTGATGGCTAAACACCAGTTTTCTTATGAAATTATTTTAGTTGATGACGGAAGCAAGGATAAATCATGGGCTATAATTGAAGAATTAAAAAAGAGCAATAACAATATTTCAGCAATAAAATTTAGACGTAATTACGGTAAATCTGCTGCTTTAAATGTTGGCTTTGCAGCAGCTCAAGGTGATGTGGTAATTACAATGGATGCCGATTTACAGGATAGTCCTGACGAAATTCCGGAATTGTATGATCGTATAATGAATAAAGGGGCAGATCTAGTTTCTGGATGGAAACAGAAACGCTATGATCCACTTACAAAGACATTACCTACTAAACTGTTCAATGCTGTGACAAGAGGTATGTCGGGAATTAATAATTTGCATGATTTTAATTGTGGATTGAAAGCATATCGTAAAGATGTTGTTAAAAACATTGAAGTGTATGGAGAAATGCATCGTTACATTCCTGTTATAGCGAAATGGGCAGGTTTTACCAATATTCAAGAACAGGTTGTACAGCATTATCCAAGAAAATACGGTACAACCAAATTTGGTGCAGGTCGTTTTGTAAAGGGTTTTCTTGATTTATTATCCATATTTTTTGTTGGAAAATTTGCTAAACGTCCTATGCACTTCTTTGGTGTAATGGGTGTAGTGAGTTTTTTAGTAGGTCTTATTATTACTTTATACTTGATCTGTCACAAATTGATGAGTATCGCCGCTGGGACACCATTTAGAGATGTCACAGATCAGCCGATGTTTTTTTTATCATTGACAGCGATTATCATTGGTTCACAATTGTTTCTAACCGGTTTTTTGGCAGAATTGGTTTCGAGAAACAGTACAGATCGTAATAATTATCAGATCGAGAAAGTAATATAATTAATAGAAATGCGCATTGTTATCTTAGGATCTGCATATCCATTAAGAGGAGGGGGGATAGCTTCATTTAATGAACGATTGGCGGAGCATTATCAGCAAATGGGACATGAGGTGGATATTTATTCTTTTTCACTCCAGTACCCCAATTTTTTATTTCCTGGTAAATCGCAATTTTCAGATGAGTCCGCACCAAATGGATTACGAATTTTTTCAAAGGTGAATTCTGTCAATCCTTTTAACTGGATCAAAATAGGACTGGAACTAAAGAAAGCAAATTATGATCTCTTAATCGTGCGCTTCTGGATGCCTTTCTTTGGGCCCTGCCTTGGAACGATTCAGAGAATTGTACGTCAAAACAAACACACAAAAGTAGTATGTATTGCTGATAATATCATTCCACATGAACATCGGATTGGAGATCAAATATTAGCGAAATACTTCTTAAATGCTGTTGATGGTTGTGTGACGATGAGTAGAAGTGTTTTGGATGATTTAAAAGAGATCAATTCTAAGATACCTGCAACTTATACACCACATCCTTTATACGATAACTATGGTCCTAGCATTAGTCTAGAACAAGCAAGAGCAGCGCTGAAGATACCAGTGGAAGACAAAGTTGTCTTGTTTTTTGGTTTTATACGCCAGTATAAAGGATTGGATATGCTTTTGGAAGCGTTAGGAAAAGTAGAACTTAAGGAATTAAATGTAAAATTATTGCTAGCTGGAGAGTTTTATGGAGATGAAGATCTTTACCAGTCACTAATTCAAAAGTACGGTTTGCAAGACCGTGTTTATCTCCATACTTCCTTTATTCCGAATGATGAAGTTGGCAAATATTTCTGTGCAGCCGATGTTGTCGTATTACCCTATAGAACTGCGACACAAAGCGGTATTACCCAAGTAGCCTATCACTTTGATCTTCCTATGATCGTTACTCGAGTAGGCGGACTGCCAGAATTGGTGCACGATGGACTCGTTGGTACCGTTGTCGAACCTAATGTAGCGGAAATTGTAAAAGGAATAGCATCTTTTTATGATCAAAATAAAGGAAGTGTCTTTCGTGAAAATATGAAAGAGGAAAAGAAAAAATATAGCTGGGATATCTTTGGTGAAGAAATAATTCGATTGGCGAAATAATCTTTAAAATTTAATGTATAAAGCTTTTCATATACAATTATTTAGGGACTGATTGCTATTTATTTCCAGCCAGGTTTATCAGAAAAATCAGAATTTTATAGGTTATCAACAATGATAAAAGTGCATTGCAACCTGTACAATTCCTATTCAAATAGAGGTAATTGTATTGCAAATCTGAGCAAATTTATCTAAGTTTGAATATAGGCACAAGCATAAATAAGGGAAAAATTGGTAGCATATACACAAGGAAGTTTAGATAAGATCGAAGAACTTTTTAAGGATCAGGGATATAGGGTGAGGTACGAGAAAGGGACTTTTAAGACAGGAGCGTGTGTGTTACAGAGTTCACTTGTAGTTGTCGTGAATAAGTTTTCTAATTTAGAGATGAAAATTCAGTCTTTGATGGCTATTTTAACTGAAATCGACATCGATCAATCACGCGTTAATGAGAAGCACCTTACTATTTATACACAAATTACTAAACTAAAATCAAAACGTTGATAGTCAAATTTTTAGGAACTGGAACTTCGCAGGGTGTACCTGTTATCGCTTGTCAATGTGCTGTTTGTTTATCAAATAATCATTTTGATAAACGTCTTCGTTCCTCTATTTTGATTAGTTATGACGATAGAAACATTGTCGTAGATACGGGGCCAGATTTTAGATATCAAATGCTACGCGAACATGTGATGCATATGGATGCGGTATTAATGACACATTCACATAAAGATCATATCGCAGGTCTTGATGATGTTAGAGCATTTAATTTTAAGCAACAGTCTTCCATAGATATTTATGGTACAGGTGTTCTTCATGATGCGTTAAGAAGAGAATTTTACTATGCTTTTTCTGGAGTAAAATACCCTGGGATACCGCGTTTAGAATTAGTGGAAATTGAAGCATTAAAACCATTTCATTTGTTTGGAAAGGAAATTCTTCCTTTGGAAGTGATGCATTATCAAATGCCTGTCTTAGGTTTCAGAATAGACGATTTTGCTTATATTACAGATGCAAAGACCGTATCCCATTTAACAAAAGAAAAACTTCAGGGATTGAAAGTTTTAGTTATAAATGCTTTACAAAAAGAAAGCCATGTTTCGCATATGACTTTGGATGAAGCTGTAGCTTTTGCTCAAGAAATAGGAGCTGAACAAACTTATCTAACACATATTGGTCATCGCATGGGGCTACATAAAGATGTTGTAAAGGAACTTCCTGCAAATATTACTTTAGCTTACGATCAACTTGAGATCAGGGTGTAATTATACACTTCTATACCTTTGAGTAGATCTGTGCAATTTCTAAATCCTCAGGATAAGTTATCTTAATGTTTTTATAATCACCAATCACAATATGAATAGGTATACCTAATCTTTCAACAACGGAAGCATCATCTGTAAAAGTCGCCTCTTCATCCTGTTCATAAGCAGTTTCTAGTAAACCTCCTTCAAAAATCTGAGGCGTCTGTACAAGCCAAATATGATTACGATCAATTGCATAGTTGGTATCTGCTGTCGTCATACGAACAGAATCAGTACACGAACGAGCAACGATTACCGCTTTAGAAACCTCCACTTGTTCAAAAGCAAGATCAATTATATTGGTGGCTATTAAAGGTCTCGCCGCGTCATGCACAGCGATAGCAATTTCCTGTAAATTTAGTTGCTTTTTTTTGATAAATGCAATTCCATTTTTGACTGTCTGAAATCTTGTTTCTCCTCCATAAGTAATATCATGAGGAATAGTAAACTTGTATTCTTGACAAAGAGATTTCCAAAAATACTCCATTGCTGGATCAATCGCTATGATGATATGGGGTTGTTTTGTACTTGTATAGAACTTCTCTATCGTATGCATCAAGACTGGTTTCCCGTTCATCAATAGATATTGTTTCGGTAAATCTGACTGCATACGACTACCTTTGCCAGCCGCAACTATTAAAACAAAGCTTTGATCGATCATGAGTTATGATGAATATAAAAGGATTGAAAACAAAAAACGTGGATAAATATACTATTTATCCACGTCTGTATTTTTTAATTGTCGATTAGATAATCAACATGGCATCGCCATAGCTGTAAAATCTGTATTTTTCTTTAACCGCTTGTTCATAAGCATTCATAACGTGTTCGTAACCACCAAAAGCAGCAATCATTACTAATAAAGTAGATTCTGGAGTATGGAAATTCGTAATCATTGAGTTTGCAATACTGAAATCGTATGGCGGATAAATAAATTTACTCGTCCAATCGTTCGCTGGTTTTAAGTGACGATCAGCAGAAACAGCTGATTCGATTGCGCGCATTGAAGTCGTTCCTACGGCACAAACTCTTCTTTTTAAGTCAATAGCTTTATTTACTGTTTTAGCAGCTTCTTCCGTGATGATAAACTGCTCAGAATCCATTTTGTGTTTTGTTAAATCTTCAACTTCAACTGTTCTGAAAGTTCCCAATCCAACATGTAAAGTTACTTCAGCAAAATCAACACCTTTTAGTTCCAAACGTTTCATCAACTCGCGAGAGAAGTGAAGACCTGCAGTTGGTGCTGCAACTGCTCCTTCATTTTTTGCATAAATTGTTTGATAACGAAATTTATCCTCAGGTGTTGCTTTACGAGTAATATATTTTGGAAGTGGAGTTTCACCCAAAATCTCAATATTACGACGAAATTCTTCATCAGTTCCATCAAATAAGAAACGGATTGTACGTCCACGTGAAGTCGTGTTGTCAACAACTTCAGCAACTAATAAATCATCATCTCCAAAGTAAAGTTTATTTCCTACACGGATTTTTCGAGCTGGATCAACCAATACATCCCATAAACGAAGTTCTTTGTTTAATTCACGTAACAAGAAAACTTCGATTGTAGCACCAGTTTTTTCTTTATTGCCATATAGACGCGCCGGAAAAACTTTTGTATTATTTAAAATCATGACATCTTTGTCATCAAAATAATCTAATACATCTTTAAAAATTTTATGCTCAATTTTACCAGTATCACGGTGTAAAACCATTAAGCGTGATTCGTCACGATTTTCAGTTGGTTCAGACGCCAAAAGAGACTCTGGTAAGTTGAATTTAAATTGAGATAACTTCATCTTTAATATTGATATTTTAAATGATTGCCTTTTATATGTATTTAAGTTCCCTATAACAGACTTATTGGAACATAAATAAGCATACAAAGGTAGTCAATTTTTTAGTTAAAAGGGAGTTTCTTTCTGGATTAAATTGATTAATGAATTGATTTTGACATAAAATCAAAACTTAATTGTAATTTAGAACCTGAATATGCTAGCAATAGGTCTCATTAAGGAAAGTGCAAAATTCGCACTGTCGGCTCTAAAAGATAACCGTACGCGTACTTTATTGTCCTTATTAGGGGTAACAATAGGTATTTTAACGATTATTGGTGTCTTTTCAGCTGTTGATACATTACGAAATAATATAGAAGATTCTGTTAAGAAGATAGGATCAAATACATTATACGTTCAGAAATGGCCTTGGACTGGAGGGCCCGATTTCCCTTGGTGGAAATATCTCAATAGACCAGAACCTAAATATGAGGATTATTTAATGCTGAAAGAACGCATAACAACGGCAGATAAGATTGCCTATATGATTGATATCGGTAATTCTACGATTAAATATAAAAATAATAATGCCTCTGGGGTGTCTATTTCAGCAGGAACACAGGATCAGTACAGTATTCAGAATTTGAATGTTGAAAAAGGTAGATATTTTGTCGAAAGCGAAACCCGTGCAGGGTCATTAGTGACTGTTTTAGGTGCTGTCATCGCAGAGGGACTTTTCCCAAATAGTGATCCTCTGGGAAAATATGTCAACATGCTGGGACGGAAGGTACAGGTAATTGGTGTATTAAAGAAGGAAGGGGAAGGAGTTCTGATCAATACTTCTCCTGATAATAGTGCATTTATTCCCTTTGAGCTTGCTCGAAATCTAGTTAATTACGATAATTTTTCACCCAGTATTGCTGTTCGAGTGATGTCAAAGTATTCTTTAGCAGAAGCTGAAAGTGAAATTAAAGTTTTAATGCGTTCAATTCACCGCATTTCTCCACAACGAGAGGACGATTTTTCAATTAATCAAACAACCATGATAACTTCCCAACTGGATAAAATGTTTGGCATTGTAAATCTAGCCGGTTTCTGTATTGGAATCTTTTCCATATTGGTAGGCGGATTCGGTATAGCCAATATTATGTTTGTGAGTGTCAAAGAACGTACACATATTATTGGTATTCAAAAGGCTTTAGGAGCTAAAAACTTTTTTATATTGTCTCAATTTTTGATCGAATCAATCGTGCTCTGTCTATTAGGCGGTGCTATTGGCTTATCTATCGTGTTTCTGATCACATTATTGGTTAAAATTGGTACTGGGTTAGCAATTGTCGTGAGTATAAAGATGGTACTCTTAACAGTCTTTATTTCGACGTTAATTGGTTTGATATCAGGTATTGTTCCGGCTTTGATGGCTTCTAGATTAGATCCAGTGGAAGCAATCCGTAGCAAATAAGCTATAAAATAAAATTAAGTTTATTCTTTACTTCATGATGTAGCGAGTTTTTGTATTATTTATCGTAATTTAAGTTCAGCTTAAACTGATTAAATTATTTAAAGATAAATACTATGGGAGACTCGATAAAAAAAGAGGAAATTGCAAATGATCTGTTAGATGCAAACTCGTCTGAAGATAATGTACATCATGTTAATAATCCTGTATTAGACCTTCCTACTATAGAGAAAAAATACCTGGCTAGAGTAAGAGCATGCTCTAAGGATCGGAATACATTTTATTTTACAGATGGTATTGCTAAAGTGGAAATTCGAATAGTTTCTGATGAAATTATTCGCGTTCGTTTGGCTCCTCAAGGATCTTTTTTAGATGACTTTTCTTATGCTGTTATCGATACAGATCAGCACGCAGTATCGTTTTCTGTAGATGAAGATGAAACAAGTTATTACGTGAAAACAAATAAGGTGATCTGCGCTATCCGTAAAACAGATTTTTTGGTTTCATTTCAAGATCTTTCAGGTAAAGTATTCAATACCGATGACAAACCAATGCATTGGGAGGAAAATCCAGACTTCGGCGGTTATTATGTCTATTGCAGCAAAAAGGCACATGAAGATGAAGCTTTCTTCGGCTTGGGAGACAAAGCAACAAATTTAAATCTTAGAGGTAAACGATTTAAAAACTGGAATTCGGATACCTATGGCTATGCTTTTAATCAAGATCCCCTTTATAAAACAATTCCTTTTTATATCGGAGTGACTGGTGGAGAAGCCTACGGTATTTTCTTTGATAATACATTCAGAACATTCTTCGATTTTGCTTCAGAAAATAAACAACGTACAAGCTTTTGGTCAGAAGGCGGTGAGATGCAATATTATTATATTCATGGCCCAAATATGATCGATGTGGTAAAACGTTATCATAGTATCACTGGAACACATTATATGCCTCCATTATGGGGGATTGGTTACCATCAATGTCGATGGAGTTATTACCCTGAGCAGAATGTAAGAGAGATAACAGCAGAATTTAGAAAAAGAGAAATCCCTTGCGATGCTATTTACCTTGATATCGATTATATGGATGGCTATCGCTGTTTCACCTGGGACAAAAAATATTTTCCGGATCCTAAAAAAATGATATCAGATTTAGCTGCCAATGGCTTTAAAACAGTGGTTATGATAGATCCTGGTATTAAGGTTGATGAAAATTATTGGGTGTTCAAGGAAGGACAGCAAAATAGGTATTTCTGTCGTCGAGGTGATGATTATTTTATGGAAGGTTTTGTGTGGCCTGGAAGATGTCAGTTTCCCGATTTTACAAATCCAACTGTAAGGGAATGGTGGGGTACTTTATACAAAGGCTTGGTTGATGACGGAGTTGCTGGATTTTGGAACGATATGAATGAACCTGCTGTTTTTGGAAGAGGTACATTTCCGGATGACGTAAGACATAACTATGATGGCTATCGAGGTTCCCACAGGAAAGCGCATAATATATATGGCATGCAGATGGTACGTGCTACATATGATGGTTTAAAAAAGCTATATAAAAATAAAAGACCTTTTACTATCACGAGAGCAGCGTATTCGGGTACACAGCGTTTTTCTTCGGTATGGACCGGAGATAATATTGCAACATGGGAACATCTTCGTATTGGTCTTTTGCAGTTGCAAAGATTATCCGTTTCGGGACTTTCTTTTTGCGGAACCGATATTGGAGGATTTACAGGAGAACCGGATGGAGAATTGTTTACACGTTGGATGCAATTTGGCGTCTTTTCTCCATTCATGCGTGTACATTCCGCAGGTGATACCCGCGACCGTGAACCATGGAGTTTTGGCCCTGAATGGGAAGCAATATGTAAGAAATTTATTGAAATGAGGTATAAATTACTACCTTATATCTATACCATTTTTTGGCAACAACATCGTTATGGAGAACCTATTTTAAGACCGATTTCCTTGGTGGAACAACATATCCCTAAAAATTTAATACGAGAGGAAGAGTTTTGTTTCGGAGATAAAATTTTAGTCTCACCTGTTCTTAATCCTGGACAAAAGAATAAAGTGGTTTATCTTCCAGAAGGAGAATGGTATTATTATTTCAATTTACAGAAATATGTAGGTTTACAGGAACATACTATTGATACTCCCCTAGATGAAATGCCGATTTTTGTAAAAGGAGGAAGTATAATTCCTGAATATCCCGTGATGCAATATACATTTCAGCAAAAAATTGATGCCTTGAAATTGAATGTTTATTTCAGTAGAGGTAAGTTTGACTCTTATACCTATGCTGATCATGGCGATACCTTTGCTTATGAACAAAGTGTCTATGCTGAAAAACACTTCCTTTTAGAAGGGACAGATAATAGCTTAGTGATACTGCAACAAGTGGAAGGACTTTACAATGAAAGATTTGATGATTACAAAATTTATCTGATCGGCATTCCATTTGAAGTAAGAACAGTTAAGGCAGATGGTGTTGAACTCAACTTGTTAAAAGATGAATCAGGCAATGATTACATCCAAGTAGAAAAAGATTTCAGAAACTTAATTATAACATAATTTACGATTATTAAACCTAACACCTAATCTGATCATGGGTCAACCAGTAGAAGTATTTTCGTTACTTACAGCATTCGACATATCATTATTTAGAGCTGGAAGACATTACAAATTATATGAGAAATTTGGATCTCATGTTGTTGAGTATAGCGGTCAATCAGGAGTTTATTTTGCCGTGTGGGCACCTTATGCAAGTCAAGTTTCCGTCATTGGAAATTTCAATGGCTGGAATCCTTATACACACCTTATGCATGTGCGTTGGGACGGAAGTGGTATCTGGGAAGGATTTATTCCAAATATTGGAATAGGAGAAGTATATAAATACCATATTAATTCGATGGCAGGAGAGCAATTGGAAAAAGCTGATCCTTTTGCGTTGATTAGTGAGTTACCACCACAAACTGCGTCAATCGTCGGTACAACTTGGTATGAGTGGGAGGACAAAAACTGGATGTCACAAAGAGCTCAGTTTAATAGTTTGGATAAACCTATGTCGGTGTATGAAATGCACTTGGGATCCTGGCAACGTGATCCTTCAGATCCCGATCGTTTGCTTTCCTATCGCGAAATTGCAGATCGATTAGTTCCCTATATAATAGAAACAGGATTTACACATGTCGAGTTTCTTCCTGTTATGGAACACCCCTTTTATCCATCTTGGGGTTATCAGATTGCGGGTTATTTTGCTGCATCTTCACGCTATGGGGGACCACAAGATTTAATGTATTTGATCGAATCTTTACATAAGCATAATATCGGTGTAATTTTAGATTGGGTACCTTCACATTATCCTGGTGACGCTCATGGATTATATCGTTTCGATGGTAGTTTCCTTTACGAGCACGAAGATATAAGAAAGGGCTTTCATCCAGATTGGAAATCATATATCTTTAATTATGGTCGAAACGAAGTGCGATCATTCCTCATTAGTAATGCGCTCTTTTGGTTGGACCGTTATCATGTGGATGGTTTGCGTGTGGATGCCGTTGCTTCCATGCTTTATCTTGATTATTCGCGTAATGAAGGCGAGTGGGAACCCAATAAATTTGGAGGAAGAGAAAATTTGGAAGCTGTAGAGTTTTTAAAAGAATTTAACGAAGCTGTTTATCATCATTTCCCAGATGTTCACACCATCGCAGAGGAATCAACATCTTGGCCTGGTGTAAGTAAGACAACATCTGTAGGAGGATTAGGTTTTGGTATGAAATGGATGATGGGTTGGATGCATGATACGTTAGATTATTTCAAAGAAGATCCTATTAATCGCCGATATCACCATCATAAATTGACTTTTGCAACTGTATATGCATATCATGAAAATTTTATGTTGCCCTTATCTCATGACGAAGTTGTGCATGGAAAAAAATCTCTTTTGTATAAGATGCCGGGTGATGAATGGCAGAAATTCGCAAATTTAAGAGCACTTTATTTGTATATGTTTACATTAACCGGGACGAAACTGTTATTTATGGGTGATGAATTTGCGCAAACAGCAGAGTGGAATGAAAACAAATCTTTGGATTGGCACTTACTGGATTATTCGCCACATAAAGGTATGCTTAGGTTTGTTACCGCCTTAAATCGTGTGTACAAAAGTCAACCTGCACTTTATCAGAAAGCTTTTGTAAGCGATGGTTTTCAATGGGTAGAACAAGGAGATTATACCAATAGCGTGTACGCGTATTTACGCAAGGGATATGAAGAAAAAGACAACTTATTAGTCATATTAAATCTAACCCCAGTTGTTAGAAAAGAATTTAGGATAGGTGTACCAAAAAATGGCGTATGGGAGGAAATTTTGAATTCAGATCAATTAGAATTTAATGGGAGTGGACTGATCGGCGAAGCTTACAATTCAACACATGTTCACTGGATGGGTTTTGAGCAATCGATAACGATAACTTTACCACCTTTAGGAGGTATAATATTAAAACGAAAAGCATAATGAAAGTAATACATTTAAGTGTTGAATGTTTTCCGGTAGCAAAGGTAGGCGGACTGGCAGACGTATTGGGAGCTTTACCTAAATATCAGCGTAAACTTGGTGTTGACGCATCCGTTGTTATGCCTTGGTATAATCGGAAATTTACACAAGAAAATAAGTTTGATCATATTGCCTCCGGAGCTTTCTATCAAGGATCGGAATTATTGCATTATGAAATTTTGAAGGAAGCAGATGATCTGCTTGGATTTCCATTATATCTTATTCGCATACCCGGTAAATTAGATCGTGAGGAAGTATACTGTTACCAAGATGAATCTGAGCAATGGCTGTCATTTCAACATGCTTTTTTACATTGGTTAAAAGCAGATGGCATCCAACCCGATTTGATCAATTGTCATGATCATCATGTTGGATTAGTTCCTTTTTTATTGAAATACAGTTATGAATTTCAACAGTTTTCGCATGTTAAAACACTTTTTACAGTTCACAATGGACAGTATCAAGGCTGGATGAATTGGAGTAAAGGTATTTTATTGCCAAGTTTCGATACTTGGCGATGGGGATTGCTTGATTGGGATGGTGTAATTAATCCCATGGCAGCAGCGGTTAAATGTTGCGATGCATTTTCTACGGTTTCAGAAGGATATCTAAAAGAATTATTTATCGAAGCAAATGGTCTACAATCTTTGTTTGCATCCGAATCGCAAAAAGGATATGGCATTGTTAACGGGATCGATACAGATTATTGGAATCCGCAGTTAGATACTTTAATTGATTCGAATTATAATCTTAATACAGTTGAAAAAGGTAAATCACAAAATAAAAAAAGCTTATGTGAACAGTATAAATTAGATCCTTCTTTACCATTAATGTCGTTTATAGGCAGATTTGCGATAGAAAAAGGAGCAGATTTATTAGCTGAAATAATTGATCAACTTTTGGGAAATATTAAATCCAAAATGAGTATATTTATTTTAGGCTCAGGAGATCAAGATATTCAGGTTGCTTTGCAACAGGTTTTAGAAAAATATCCAAAACAGCTTGCAGTTTATTTTGGGTATAATGAATCACTTGCACATCAAGTATATGCAGCAACAGATCTGTTATTGATGCCCTCAAGAGTGGAGCCTTGTGGATTAAACCAATTATATGCCCTACAATATGGGACAATTCCGGTCGTAAGAGGTATTGGCGGGCTCAAAGATACAGTTATTGATGTGAAAGATACAGGTGGATACGGTATCGTATTTCCCGAAGCACATGTTGAAGATGCAGTACAGGGTGTGATAAGGACTTTAGAAATAGTTAACCAGGCCGATTTGTTGTCAGAAATTAGACAAAGGGAAATGCATTTGGATTTTTCATGGAATAAGTCAGCTCAAAAATATTTGGATTTGTACACTAAATTATTGAAATAATATGTCACACAAAGTAGTCTCTATTGTTTTGGGGGGTGGACGAGGTACTCGTTTGTATCCCTTGACCGAACAGCGCTCAAAACCAGCTGTACCAATTGCTGGTAAATACCGTTTGGTGGATATTCCGATTTCGAATTGCTTAAATTCCGGATATAATAAAATCTTTGTTCTGACACAGTATAATTCGGCATCTTTAAATAAGCACATTAAAAACGCTTATAATTTCAGTATTTTTAGTAAAGGATTTGTAGATATATTAGCTGCAGATCAAAATAATGAAGGCGATCGTTGGTTCGAAGGGACAGCCGATGCCGTGAGGAGAACACAGAAAAATCTGCTGAATGTCGATTATGACTATGTACTTATTCTGTCAGGTGATCAATTGTATCAAATGGATTATGCTGCATTAGTTGACTTTCATGTTAAAAACAAAGGAGATGTCACCATTGCAACTATTCCTGTCACTGGTAAAGATGCAACAGGATTTGGAATTTTAAAATCGGATGAAAATAATGTTATTACCTCTTTTATAGAAAAGCCTAATAAAGAAGAACTGTTAAACTGGGGGTCCGAAGTATCAGAAGAGATGGATAAGCGTGGTAGACATTATTTAGCTTCTATGGGGATTTATGTTTTTTCAAAAGGAGTATTAGCCTCCTTACTCAAAGAAAATCCAGGTATGGATTTTGGGAAAGAAATCATTCCTGAAAGTATTGATTCCAAAAATGTGCTGAGTTATCAATTTGATGGGTACTGGACCGACATTGGTACAATTAGTTCTTTTTTTGAAGCAAATATTGGTTTAACCGATGATATCCCTGATTTTAATTTGTTTAATGAAACAGTTTATACAAGAGCACGGATGTTGCCTCCTTCTAAAATATCAGGAACTACATTAAACAATACAATTGTTGCAGATGGATGTATTCTTAATGGCGATAAAATTCAGCGTTCCATCATTGGTATTCGCTCCCGTATAGGACATGGTACAGTGATTAAAAACACCTATATGATGGGGAGTGATTATTATGAACAACTGGAGGAAGTTTTGGAATTAGGAAGTACGCAGGCACCTCCGCCAGTAGGCGTCGGTGAACGATGTTATATTGAAAATGCAATCCTAGATAAAAACTGTCGTATTGGTAATAATGTTCGTATAAAAGGAGGGAAGCATCTTAAAGATGGAGATTATGAGACCTATGCTGTTTGTGATGGTATCGTGGTCGTAAAGAAAGAAGCGGTTATTGTGAACGGCATTACCATTGGCTGTTAAGTGAAATTTTGAAAATTAAGGTAATTTTTTAAATTACCTTAATTAAATCAAATTGGAAGAGATGACTTTGGGTTGGAAAAAAATCATAGGTAATTTAATACTATTATTACTGTTTGGATATAGTTGTATTCTAATGGCAGAAATTATTTGGCAATATCGAAATTTTGAATTAGATACTTCTTTTTTACAGATTAAACAAACTGAAATAACAGAGATCTTCTGGTACAGATTTATGTTTTATGCCCATGTTACTTTTGCAATTTTAGCGCTTCCAGCTGGATTTACACAATTTAATACCACCATTTTAAGAACATACCCACGTTTACATAGAGCATTTGGTTATTTATATGCTGGTGCTATTTTAATTGTTGCAGCACCCTCTGGTTTTTTAATCGCAATGCAAGCTAACGGTGGACCAGTTGCTCAGATTGCCTTTACATTACTTGCAATATTTTGGTTTTACGTTACACTTCAAGCTGTTCTAAAAGCAAAAACGGGAGATTTTAAAGCGCATAAAAATTTTATGATCAGAAGTTTTGGATTGACATGTTCGGCATTAACTTTGCGCTATTGGAAACTTGTATTAGTTTATTTCTTTCATCCCTATCCCATGGACCTATACCAATTGGTGGCCTGGTTAGGCTGGATTCCAAATCTACTAATTGCAGAATGGATAATTAACCGTAATAAATAATATGAAAAGACTTTTCTATATGGCACTGGCATTCGCCATGCTAACCTCTTGTAATAGTAAAACAGATAAAAAATCTTCAGACCAATCAGTTTCGGGAGCTATGGTCGAAAATGAGATTCATCCAGAATTATATGGAAATTGGGTAGGCGATTTTACTGTAGATGAAAAAGTTTCGGAAGAAATTCTTGAAAAGCAAGGCGAGTTTCCTGCGGAATTCGATTATAGTCCTAAAATTAATTTGACAATTAAAAGAATTACAGCCGATACAGTCATTGCGCAAAATGTGGTAAAAGGAAATTTAAGACCTTTGGTAGGGAAAATAGAAGAAAATGGAAATTTGATCACCTTTATCTTGGATGAGCCCGGAGATAAAAAATCTGACGGAAGATTTGAGTTCAAATTGAATAAAGATACTTTAGAGGGGGCTTGGACAGCATTTGATCAAAGTGTAAATGTGAAAAAAAGGAATTTCAAATTAATAAAAAAACAGTTCGTTTATAATGCTAATCTCATGTTACCTAATGATGAAAATAGCGAACCATTAATTGATTGGTATGCGTCAAAAAAGGAAACAAAGACGATGGCAGACGGAGATTCAACTTACACCTTTATTAATGATTTATATCGTGCAGCATCGCCTGTTGTATATACGCTCAATGCGTCAAAAACAAAGCTCACAGAAGCCGATTTAAAAAATTTGAAGAAGTTGGATTTAGAGATTATTCGAAATACTATTTTTGCACGTCATGGATATGCTTTTACTAAAATTAATGTGCGTCAATTCTTTGATCCGGTGGATTGGTATGTGCCGGTTTCCAATGATGTAACAAAAGAGCTAACGCAATTGGAACGTGATAATATCGCCCTATTAACACGTTTTGAAAAGTTTGCAACTGATAACTATGATCATTTTGGTCGTTAGGTACAAGTTGTATCTGATATACATAATAAGTTTCGCCTAAAATTTACTTAAGTTTGATATCTAAAATTTAATCATTGAGCACTATCCTAATCATCGACGACGAAGAAAAGATTCGTACACTACTTGCTAGAATTATTACCCTAGAAGGCTTTGAGGTATTTCAAGCTTCAGATTTAAAGAAAGGATTGAAACGCTTGGAAGAGCAAGATATTGATGTTGTAATCTGTGATGTTAAATTACCCGACGGAAGTGGTGTAGATAGCACAAAAGTAATAAAAGAGAAGTACCCGTTAATTGAAATTATCTTGTTGACAGCATATGGAAATATTCCTGATGGCGTACAGGCAATTAAAAATGGAGCTTTTGATTACATTACCAAAGGAGACGATAACAATAAGATTATTCCATTAGTAAATAATGCAAGCGAAAAGGTAGCATTGGCAAAAAGAGTTCAAAAACTCGAAAAACAGCTAGGAGACCGCTATTCCTTTGACAAGATTGTCGGAAAATCGAAACCAATATTAAATGCAATTGATTTAGCAAAAAGAGTTGCTGTTACTGATACAACAGTGTTATTAACAGGTGATACAGGAACTGGAAAAGAAGTGTTTGCACAAGCGATACATCAGGCAAGTAACCGTAGTAAGTTTAATTTTGTCGCCATTAATTGTGCTGCTTTTAGTAAAGAACTATTGGAAGGTGAATTATTTGGACATAAGGCCGGTTCTTTTACCGGTGCAATGAAAGATCAAAGAGGACTTTTTGAAGAGGCAAATAAAGGCACTATTTTTCTTGATGAAATCGGCGAAATGCCAGTGGAATTGCAAGCCAAAATTTTAAGGGTATTAGAAACTGGCGAATTTTTAAAAATTGGAGAAACAAAAGTAACACGTGTAGATGTTCGTATTATTGCAGCTACGAATCGTAATTTGGAAGAAGAAATAGCAAATGAACATTTCAGAAGTGACTTATTTTATCGTCTTTCGGTATTCAGTATTTATTTGCCAGCACTGCGTGAACGTAAGCAAGATATTCATTTATTGGCAAATCATTTTACACAAATCTTTTCTTTGCGTGCTAAGAGAAAAGAATTACAAATCTCGCCTGAATATATTACTGCATTGGAAAACCATCAATGGAAAGGAAATATTCGTGAACTTAAAAATTGCATAGAACGTAGTGTGATTTTATCAGACAATGATGTATTGTGTGTTGACACGCTTCCTTTTGCTAGTATAGCCGTTGATTCAGGTGTAAAAATGTTATCTGCCTTCTCCATGGCAAGTGTAGAAAAAGTGCATATTCAAAAAGTACTACACCATACTCAGGGAAACAAAGCAGAGGCTGCTCGTCTTTTGGAAATTGGTATTGCAACACTCTATCGTAAGATTGAAGAGTATAAATTAATATCATGAGCTAGAGGTCTCTGGTCTTACGGAGGCCTTACATATTGTTATCTTCCTCTCGGATGATTGTTTAATAATTACTTTGTTAAGTATATTTCAAACTTGTATTGAACTGATTTTGGAAAGAATAGACTATTCCTCAGAGAACTTAGAAGTTTATAGTTTAAGATAAAAAAATCCAATTGTTGTTATAGGAATGTCAATTGGATCTCGTTAATACCAATTTATCTGTATATCGGCCTTATATTCATTATACGGCCATTTTTATATTACTTTCATTATAATGCCACTATTCTTGGCTCTTTCAGACATGTTGTTCCTTACAACTTTCGAGCAGTGTAATAATTCTCTGTAAAAATTCCTTTTAACCTTATATCACTCTGCATCATACCTCTTAAAATTCCTTCTATTATGATAATGAGCCTATCATTTTGATAGGTTTTTCTGTTTTTAATTATTTGCGTTATTGTCTTAAGTTGCTCTTATTGAGTATTTTATTTTCCTGTTATTAGACTTGGAATAAAATTGGCATCCAGCACTTCCAAAATGAATACTCATGTTAAATTCAAAATGGAAAAAAATCAGGCAGTACGACATGTACTGGAAATCCGGCATAACGTCTGGACTATTGAAAATTGCCTTTGTTGCAATTGTGACTTTTGCGCTTGTAAAATTTGTAGATATTCTCAGCACATAAATTAATAAAGATGATAGCCATAATATTGACACTTGTCGGTGTAATTTGTTTTGCACTGTTTTTTAAATCAATTGACTTTTTTGATCAGATTTAAGGTGAAGCCAAGAAGTAGATAATCTTGATATATAGCAGCTATTATGTACTACTCGAGCAGTCATCAACAAATGAAAAAATAATAGAATGAAAACAAAAATGATAAGTACCCTGGAAGAATGGATACCAGAGTCCAGTAATTGGATTTCAGATAAAGAATTAGGCGATCATACCGTAGCTGATTATATCGTATTAGGGAAATTAGCCGAACAATGCTTAAAAAAGATGAACTCAGGTAATGAATATGAGTATGCAGACGCCGAAGAAATTGCAAAAGTGGTGAATTTGATATATCAGGGAGGAAACCAATATACACGTAATGCGATCGAAAATGAATTTCTGACTAAGCTGTCCATAGAAGAAAGTCCAGCAAGTTTAAAAAAGCATCTGGCCATATTGCCAAAAGAATTGAGGAAGGAATACCTCAAAACGATAATGGAAAATTAAAATTATAGCAAACGATGATAGCATTACTCATAGTAGCAGTAGGCGTGTTTGCATACATCGTGTATGTATTACTAAAGCCCGAGCAGTTTTAACAATCAAACTGTGAATGAAATAATATTTAAAATTTAATTATGAATACAGAAATAATAGCCATAATCGTCATGTTTCTTGGTACGATCGCTTTAGCAATTCCTTTAGGGAAATATATTGCGAAAGTATTTGCTGGAAATAAGACAATCTTTGATCCCGTTTTCAATCCGATTGAAAGATTATTTTATAAACTAACAGGTATAAACCCAAAAGTTGAAATGAGTTGGAAGCAGCATATGATTGCGATGCTCACCATCAATATGATTTGGTTTCTGGTGGGAATGCTGGTACTGATGACGCAAGGAAGATTACCTTTAAATCCAGATCAAAATCCAAGCATGACAGCAGATTTGGCATTCAACACGGTAATCTCTTTTGTTGTGAACTGTAATTTACAACATTACTCTGGTGAAACTGGGGTGAGTTATTTGGGACAATATTGGTTGATGTTTTTACAGTTTGTCAGTGCAGGTACTGGTATGGCTGCGGTAGTAACTCTTTTTAGAGCTTTTAGAGATAAAACAGCTACAGATTTAGGTAATTTTTATGAATATTTTATAAAATCCTGTACACGAATTCTGCTTCCATTATCCTTTATTGTAGCTATTATACTTGCTTTTCAAGGAACACCTATGACGTTTGAGGGTAAGGATACGATTGTAAGTCTGCAAGGTGATACCGTTGAAGTATCGCGAGGATCTGCCGCAGCGTTTGTTGCAATCAAACATATTGGAACAAATGGTGGTGGTTTTTTTGGAACCAATTCAGCTCACCCTTTTGAAAATCCGACCTATTTAAGCAATATGATCGAAATGGCCGCGCAGATGATCGTACCATTTGCCATGATATTTGCTTTCGGCTATTTTATTAAGAGGAGAAAATTGTCCTGGATGATGTTTGCCGTGATGACTGTAGGATTTTTGATGTTGGCAATTCCCAATATCAAGATGGAAATGGATGGTAACCCTGCTTTAACGAGTTTGGGAATTGATCAGTCATTAGGTGCAATGGAAGGAAAAGAAATCCGAATTGGAGCAGCAACATCTGGGTTCTGGAGTATTGTGACAACAGTGATTTCAACTGGATCTGTCAATTCCATGCACGATAGTTCAATGCCACTTTCCGGAATGAATGAATTATTAGCAATGATGATAAATAGTTTTTATGGAGGTGCAGGAGTTGGTATCCTTAACTTTTTCATCTTCATTATTCTTGCTGTATTTATCAGTGGCCTGATGGTGGGGCGCACACCTGAGTTTTTAGGAAAAAAAATAGAAGCTAGAGAAATGAAGATTGCGATGATTATTGCATTGATTCACCCATTTCTAATCTTAATCAGTGCAGGTTTAGCAACCGCATTTCCCGGACAAGGTGCATCAACACTAAACAATCCTGGTTTTCATGGTTTCAGTGAGATCTTATATGAATATACATCTTCATCGGCAAATAATGGAAGTGGATTCGAAGGTTTAGGTGATAATACACCTTGGTGGAATATCAGCACTGGTATCGTTTTGATCTTATCACGCTTCTTGCCGATTATCGGACCAGTAGCAATTGCAGGTTTGTTGGCTAAGAAAAAATTCATTCCTGAGGGCGAGGGAACTTTACAGACAGATACAGCAACTTTTGGGATTTTGGTATTTACAGTAATCATTATTGTAGCTGCATTATCATTTTTCCCAGCATTAGCGTTAGGTCCTATTGCTGAATATTTTTCTATGCGTTAATCTCATTTGAATAGTAACGGATCGCTGGGTAATGTATACAGACACGATCATTTACTTCATCAATATAAATAATTAAAAATGAATAAGAATCAATCATTATTTCAGAGTGATATGTTATTGCAGGCTTGCAAACAGTCTTTCGTGAAATTGAACCCCAAACTGATGTTTCGTAATCCCGTGATGTTTACGGTAGAAATCGGAACTTTCGTGATGCTCCTAGTCAGTTTATGGATATTGTTAGGTGAATCATCACAAGGTAGTTTTGGTTACAATTTTACCATATTTTTGATTTTATTGCTTACACTGTTATTTGCCAATTTTGCAGAAGCTATTGCAGAAGCTAGAGGAAAAGCACAGGCAGACAGTTTACGTAAAACACGAGAAGAAACTCCAGCCAAATTGGCAAATGGAAGTATGATTTCTTCATCACAACTTGTAAAAGGAGATATCTTTATATGTGAGGCAGGTGATATCATTCCTTCTGATGGAGAGATTGTTGCGGGATTGGCAACGATAGACGAAAGCGCAATTACTGGAGAGTCAGCTCCTGTGATTCGTGAAGCAGGAGGAGATAAGAGCAGTGTAACAGGCGGAACAAAAGTATTGTCCGATAAGATACAGGTAAAAGTAACAACGGAACCAGGGGAAAGCTTTTTAGATAAAATGATCGCTTTGGTAGAAGGAGCCAGTCGTCAAAAAACACCAAATGAAATTGCACTGACTATTCTTTTGGCAGGATTTACGTTGGTATTCATTATTGTGACTGTAACTTTAAAACCATTTGCAGATTATGCCAATGCGCCCATCACAATTGCAGCTTTCATTTCATTATTTATCTGCTTAATACCAACTACGATTGGTGGATTATTATCCGCGATTGGTATCGCAGGAATGGATAGAGCGTTGCGGGCAAATGTCATTACTAAAAGCGGAAAAGCAGTAGAGACGGCTGGAGATATTGATGTCCTATTATTGGATAAAACTGGTACCATTACCATTGGTAACCGTAAAGCAACACATTTTTACCCAACGAAGGGCATAGCCGAAGAGCAACTGATTAAAGCTGCTGTATTAAGTTCAATGAGTGATGAAACTCCTGAAGGAAAATCAATCATTGAGTTGGCTGGTGTTAATCCCTTGGCCTATCCAATCAATGCACCCGTTTTTATCAAATTTACTGCAGAGACAAGAAGTTCGGGGATCGATTTTGATCAGACTCGTATTCGTAAAGGTGCCACTGATGCGATCCGTAATATCGTTACGCAGGCCGGAAATGTATTTCCAGTAGATATAACCGATCAGGTTACTAAAATTTCTCAAAATGGAGGTACGCCCTTAGTCGTTTGTGAAAACGAAATTGCTTTAGGCGTCATTGAATTGCAGGACGTTATTAAACCAGGGATTCAAGAGCGGTTCGAACGTTTACGGAAAATGGGTATCAAAACAGTTATGGTAACCGGCGATAATCCATTGACGGCAAAATATATTGCCGAAAAGGCCGGAGTCGATGATTTTATTGCTGAAGCTAAGCCAGAGGATAAGATGAACTACATCAAAATGGAACAAGCTAATGGCCGTCTGGTAGCCATGATGGGAGATGGTACAAATGATGCTCCTGCACTGGCTCAGGCAGATGTTGGTGTTGCAATGAATAGTGGGACGCAAGCTGCTAAGGAAGCAGGCAACATGGTTGATTTGGATAATGATCCGACGAAATTGATCGAAGTTGTGGAGATCGGTAAACAATTATTGATGACTCGTGGCACACTTACTACTTTTAGTATTGCAAACGATGTGGCGAAATATTTTGCGATTATTCCAGCTTTATTTATTACGGCTATTCCAGCTTTGCAAGGATTAAATATTATGCAATTACATAGTCCAGAGAGTGCCATCTTATCTGCCGTGATATTCAATGCCCTAATTATTCCATTTTTAATTCCATTGGCTTTGAAAGGGTTGGCCTATAAACCGATAGGTGCAAGTGCACTGTTACGGCGTAATCTGCTCATTTTTGGAGTAGGGGGTATTTTGGTGCCATTTGTAGGCATCAAATTGATTGATCTTATTGTATCCTTATTTATTTAAAAAAACGAAATCATGAAAAAGCATATTTTACCAGCTATAAAGCTGACTTTTATCCTAATTGTTTTTTTTGCAGTCATTTATCCTTTTGCTGTATGGGCCATTGCTCAAGCAGCTCCAAATGAAGGTAAAGGTGAAATCATTACTTTTAAAGGTAGGACTTATTACAGCAATATTGGTCAGGCCTTTACAAATGATCACTATTTCTGGTCCCGTCCTTCTGCGGCTGGCTATAATGCAGCAGGATCTGCGGGAAGTAACAAAGGCCCTTCAAACCCTTCATATCTGGCAGAGGTAAAAGGTAGGATAGATACATTTTTGGTGCATAATCCCGCTATTACAAAAGCACAAATACCTGCTGATCTTATTACTGCAAGTGCGAGTGGCTTAGATCCTCACTTTTCAGTACAGGCAGCTCAGGTTCAGGTGAAACGTATTGCTAAGATCCGAAATATTGCAGAAGCAGACTTAATGACATTAATTCATGAGCATACCGAAAAACCATTAATAGGACTATTTGGTCCTGCGAAAATAAATGTATTAAAGTTGAATATTGCATTAGATCAATTATCTGCAAAATAATTTAATATGAAATATCCAGGTCGTACACATTCGAATAAATGTAATTCTGTTAAGAGTGATGTGTACGCAGTCTGGATATTTCATATCATCCTTATACATCAATTAACAAATGTGAAATCAAGGTGTGAAATCATCTGCTGCGGATGTTAAGCATGATTTACACAAATGCTCTATCAACAAAATGATAAAATTAAGATGAAAAAATATATCATCAGTTCCCTATTGTTATTAGGAACTATCCATATTTTGCAAGCACAAGAAAACGTTGAGATCAAAAATCCGTTAACGATCAGTGGTTATGTTGAAGTATACAGTCAGTACGATTTTTCCAACCCTAAAAATAATTCCCGACCAGGATATGTATACAGTCATCATCGTAATAATGAGGTTAATTTAAATCTTGGATTGATTAAATTAAATTATGAATCTGATCGAATCAGGACTAACCTGGCATTGGCAGCTGGTACTTATATGAATGCAAATTATGCTGCAGAACCAGTAACGTTGAAAAATATCTACGAAGCAAATGTCGGTATTAAGATTTCAGAAAAGCATAATTTATGGATTGATGCTGGTGTCTTGCCATCTCATATTGGATTTGAAAGCGCCATTAGTAAGGATTGCTATACCCTGACACGTAGTATAGGAGCGGATAACTCTCCTTATTTTGAAACAGGAGCTAAGGTATCGTACACGACCGATGACGGTAAATGGATGATGAGTGGATTAGTTTTAAATGGCTGGCAAAGAATTCAGCGGATTGACGGAAACAGTACCCCCGCTTTTGGGCATCAGTTAACGTATAGGCCGACGGATAAAATAACTTTAAACAGCAGTTCGTTTATTGGTAATGATAAAGCTGATTCTGTTCGTCAGATGCGGTATTTTCATAATTTTTATGGACAGTTCCAACTGAATGATAAATTTACGGTTATAACAGGGTTTGATATTGGTGCTGAACAAAAGGAAAAAGGAAGCAGTCATTATAACACATGGTTTACTCCAGTTTTGATCGCTTCCTATAAACCTCATGATGATTTTGCTATAGCTTTACGAGGTGAATATTATCAAGATAAGAAAGGGATAATTATTAATACCGGAACTGCAAATGGTTTTCAAACATTTGGTTATTCCTTTTCAGTAGATTATGTGGTTTTCTCAAATTTAGTCTGGCGAACAGAGTTAAAGAGACTACAGAGTAAAGATGCTATTTTTGCTGATCGAAATGATTCTTTGGAAAAAGATAATATGATTGGAATTACTTCTTTGGCATTACGATTTTAATCGAATTATTATTTCTCTTGTTGTTTTACACTGGTTTATAAAATAACAAGAGAGCTAATAACATGATCTATTCTTATATGGAAGAAAGAAAAGATGCGGAACATTTCTTAGGGCTGATAAAAAAATCTAGGAAAGGAAAATTTAAACTGTATATCGGTATGAGCGCTGGTGTAGGGAAGACTTATCGTATGCTACAAGAGGCACATATGCTTCTACATAGTGGGGTAGATATTAAAATAGGTTATATTGAAACTCATAATAGAAAAGAAACACATGCATTGTTAGATGGTATTCCTTTGATACCCAGACGTAAACTTTTTTATAAGGGAAAAGAGCTTGAAGAATTGGATGTTCAGGCGGTTATTAACATACATCCTGAAATTGTCATAATTGATGAACTTGCTCATAGTAATATTGAAGGAAGTGTCAATGCTAAGCGTTGGCAGGATGTTATCGATATATTGGATGCGGGTATCAGTGTGATCAGCGCAGTCAATATTCAGCACATTGAAAGTCTGCATGATGAGATTAAGAATATAACAGGTGTTGATGTACAGGAACGTATACCCGATAGTGTGCTTGGATTGGCCGATGAGGTCGTTAATATTGATTTAACAGCTGAAGAGTTGATAAATAGATTGAAAGATGGTAAAATTTATGATGCTGCTAAGATAGAAATGGCATTAGCAAATTTTTTTAATAGTGATCATATTTTGCAATTACGTGAACTGTCTTTAAAAGAAGTTGCTTCACAGGTGCAAAGGAAAGTTGAGACGGAGGTTATTCATCATAAATATATGAAGAAGGAGCAATTTCTAGCTTGTGTAAGTTCAAATGAGAAGACTGCTACGATCGTAATTCGTAAGACCGCAAGGTTAGCAAACTATTATAATAGTAAATGGTTTGTTCTCTATGTGCAAACGCCTAAAGAAAGTGTTTCTAAAATAGCTCTGGATAAACAGCGACATTTGATTAATAATTTTAAATTAGCAACAGAATTGGGCGCCGAGATTATAAAGGTTAATCATAGCAAGATTGCTACAGCCATTATTGAGCAATGTGAAGCAAAACAGATAACGACAGTTTGTATAGGTAAGCCACATTTGGGATTAATCAAAATCATTTGGGCAACAAATACTTTTAATAAACTTCTGACGAAGCTTTCAAACGAAAAAATTGATCTTATAATTCTTTCATAATGCGTATAAAGACAAAATTAACTTTTGGTGTTGGGTCACTTTTTCTGATGATTGTACTATTGGTTGTGGTAAGTGGCTGGTATGTCAATCAGTTGAAAAGGGATACCAATAATATTCTCGTTGCCAATTATAACACTTTGCAATATGCCCGCAATATGCTGTTGGCATTGGAAGAATATGCTGTTGATCCAGTTGCGTTACATGATTTTAAGGAAAATCTAGAGAAACAAAAGCATAATGTTACTGAAATCGGAGAGGTGCAGGCTACAAAGATGGTCGAAAAACATTTCTATCAGTTTACCGAAAATAAAGCGGATGTTACGTTGCTTTCCAAAATAAGAAAAGACATTACTGAATTGATGCGTCTCAATATGGAAGCCATAGAACGTAAAAGTGATATTGCTTCTGTAACTGCAGAAAAAGCCATTGCTGTCATTTCTATTACCGGAACATTGTGTTTTCTGATTGCTTTTGTTCTGATCGTTAACCTGCCATCAAATATTGCGAATCCTATTAAAGAATTGACAGAAAGCATTAAGCAGATTGCAAATGAAAACTATAAAAAACGAATACATTATGATAAACGTAATGAATTTGGAGAGCTTGCAAATTCTTTTAATACAATGGCTGAAAAACTAGAAGAATATGCCGAAAGTAAATTGGATAAAATATTAAAAGGTAAAAAACGAATAGATACTCTTATTAATAACATGCATGATCCTGTAATTGGGATTGATGAACAGAAGGTGGTATTATTCGCGAATGAAGAAGCTTTGAAAATTTCTGGTTTACAAAATGAACAGCTAATTGGAAAGCAAATACAAGATGTAGCGGTGACAAATGATCTGATACGAGATTTTATCAAAGATATTTTTCAGGATCAGAAACAACGAGAAGCTACTCTTCTTAAGATTTATGCAAATGGTAAAGAAAGTTATTTTGAGAAGGAAATTGTCGATATCAATATTGTACCGACGGGAGAATTAGATTCTCAATTTATAGGACAGGTCATCATGTTGCGTAATATTACCCAGTTTAAAGAAATGGATTTCGCTAAAACGAATTTTATAGCAACCATATCGCATGAACTTAAAACACCGATTGCCTCCATAAAGATGGGGTTACAACTTTTAGAAAATAAACAAATTGGTGTACTCAATGAAGATCAAAATAATCTTGTTCAAAGTATCCGCGAGGATACCGGGAGGTTGTTGAAAATTACAGGTGAGCTTTTGAATATGACGCAGGTTGAAAGTGGGACCATTCAGTTAAATGTAGCACCGACCAATGTGAGCGAACTTATCGAATATGCTATACGCGCAACAAAAGCGATAGCAGAACAAAAACATATAGAATTGCAATTGCAAATGGAAAATAACCTACCAGATGTGCTCGCGGATAATGAAAAAACAGCCTGGGTATTGACCAACTTACTTTCAAATGCAGTACGTTATTCCTATGAAAATGCTATTATTGGGATCTCTATTGGATCTAGTGAGGATAAAGTGAAATTTGCAATTAAAGATGCTGGACAAGGTATAGAAGATCAGTATAAGGATAAAATATTTGAACGGTATTTTCGAATTCCGGGAACAAAAAAAGAAGGTACAGGTTTGGGTTTAAGTATCAGTAAAGAGTTTATAGAAGCACAGGGGGGGACTATAACTGTTGATAGTGAATATGGTTCAGGAAGTACTTTTTCTTTTACATTGAATCGTATTGATACCAATAATTAAAAAAAACTAGTGTCTGTAGCAACACTTGAGATTGAGATAGAGAAAAATCTAATATGTTTTTCATTCCATAATTTTCGCTTTGAGATTTGGAGTGGCCACAATAGGGTAAAGGACCCTGTGTGCTTGGCAGTTCTAACAAGTGGTGTTGCACATTCATTTTGCTTAAAGGTATGATAGCAATGCGCGATGGCTCATTGATTTATCACTCTGGTCAATGTATATACCAACTTAGCCGGTTGTCTTCGCGTTTTTGGTAAACCATTTTGCGTTGCAGCGGTGTAGTAATTCGTCATGTCCAATTGATTTATCACGCTGGCCAATGTATATTGAAATTTTGCCGTCTGTCTTTATTCTTACGGTAGTTCATTTTACGCTATTGCTTATTATTAACTCTGCATGGCTTATAGGTATTGCTACGTAACATGCTTTTAGGGAAATATTATTTTACTATTAAGTTAATTGAGTTTACTGACGGGTAAAATTTTGATATTGTTTAGCCTTTTGTTTAAATTAAAAGAGCTTCTCGTACAGAATCGATGCACTTAGGGAAAGTCTGATTTTTAGTTGAATTTATTGAACATCATATTGGGGAGCTTATTTTGTATTCGGAATTGACGTAAAACCCATACGACAGCTTTGATATGCCGTATGCCGAAATAAAATTAGCAGAAGGATTTATGAATACACCATACCGCGGCAGGATAAATCATATCCGTTCCCTTGCCATGTTACGTAGCAAATTGGGCTAATCTGAGTATATAACAAAAGAAGAGACTATCTTTAAAGACAGCCTCTTCTTTTGTTATGGGTTATAAAAGTTTATGCTAATTTGCCTAATGCTTCTTTGATACGTCTTAAAGCTTCTACTAAGCTTTCATCCGATGCAGCATAGGACAGACGGATGTATTTATCATTTCCAAATGAATCACCACCAACTGTTGCGACATGACCTACATTCAATAGGTATAGAGCTAAGTCAGATGAATTGTTGATTACATTTCCATTCTCATCTTTTTTTCCAAAGAAAGAACTGATTTCTGGGAAGAAATAAAAAGCGCCTTCAGGTAAGTTTGTTTTAACTCCTGGAATTGCGGATAATAGATCATAAACCAGTTGACGACGACGAGCAAATGCCTCTTTCATTTTATTCACTGATGCTAATCCTTGCTCATAAGCAACGATTCCTGCACGTTGTGATATCGAACATGTTCCCGATGTCGTTTGTCCTTGTAATTTGTCATTTGCGGCAGCGATCTCTTTATTACAAGCAATATAACCTAATCTCCATCCGGTCATTGCAAATGCTTTGGAGAAACCGTTAATGATAATCACACGATCTTTAATGCTATCAAATTGAGCGATAGATTCATGTTTGTCTACAAAATTGATATGTTCATAGATTTCATCTGATAAGATAAATACCTGTGGATGTTTTTCAAATACTTTTGCCAAAGCAGCTAACTCATCTTTACTATACACCGTACCTGTAGGGTTATTTGGTGATGAGAACATGAACAATTTAGTTTTAGGCGTGATAGCAGCCTCAAGTTGCTCAGGAGTTATTTTAAAGTTATTATCGATTTCAGTATTGATAAAAACCGATTTTCCTTCAGCTAAAACAACCATTTCTGAATAAGAAACCCAGTATGGGGTGGGTATTACAACTTCATCACCAGGATTAACAAGTGTTAAAATAACATTTGATAAAGACTGTTTTGCACCTGTAGAAACTACGATTTGAGAGATGTCATAATCAAGATTATTTTCAATCTTCAATTTATTCACAATAGCCTGACGTAATTCTGGGTATCCCGGAACTGGCGAGTAACGTGTCCAATTTTCGTCTAAAGCTATCTTAGCAGCTTCTTTAACGTGGTCAGGAGTATTGAAATCTGGTTCGCCAACACTTAAGCTGATAACATTAACGCCTTTTGAGGCTAATTCGCGACCAAGCTTAGTCATTTTAAGCGTAGCCGACTCGGATAAGTTGTTTATCCTATCTGATAAATATGATTGTGTGCTCATGGTAAGACAAAGATATTATTTAGAATGCAAATAATACTTTAATTTCTTGAAAAAAGACAAACGATTGCTTCTTTTTTACTGAAAATATGTAAAATTATTAAGATTTTGATTGCTTTAGAATAACATCTATTCTAATTTTTCAGCACGTATATTACCGATGTTACGATGTTAGAAATATACGATAAATTTTATAATGATATTTCTGCTTAGCATTGATCACCATTTCATTTATCAGATTGCATTGATGTAAAAGAGTATGCTAAAAGATTAGTAGTTTCAAACTAAAAAGGAAATCGTAGCGTTATATGACTACCTTTGTCGCGAAAATAAAGTATTATTATGTCTAAGCAAAAAAGATTAGTTCTGCTATCCCTTTTGACAGGGCTAGGATTGATGATCATCAAATTTGTCGCGTATTTCCTTACTGCTTCCAATGCTATTTTCACCGATGCTGCGGAAAGTATTGTCAATGTCATTGCCTCAAGTTTTGCTTTCTATAGTATTTATTTAGCCGCTCAACCTAAAGATAATAATCATCCTTATGGCCATGGCAAAGTGGAATTCTTTTCTGTTTTCTTGGAAGGGGGACTTATTTTTATAGCCGGATCAATCATACTGGTAAAGGGATTTTACAATATCTTTTTCCCATCTACATTATCAAATTTGGAAGAAGGGATCGGTTTAGTTTCTGTTACGGCCCTGATTAATTTTGTAATTGGATTCTACATCATGAAAAGAGGGCGAGCATTGGGTTCTCTTACATTGGAAGCCGACGGTAAACATCTACAAGTTGATGCCTATAGTACAATAGGCCTAGTAGTCGGTCTTATTCTTATGAAATTAACAGGCTTAAAGTGGATCGATATTGCAATTTCTTTTGCTTTGGGCAGTTTTATTTTATATAATGGCTATAAATTGTTAAGGCAGTCAGTGGGTGGACTTATGGATGAGTCCGATGTAGATCTAGTAAAAGAAGTCGTTCAAGTTTTGCAAGAAAACCGTCATACAGATTGGATTGATATACACAATCTGCGTGTGCAACGATATGGCAATGAACTGCATGTTGATTGTCACTTGACACTTCCAAATTATTATTCCTTAACTAAAGTACACGATGAAATCTCGATTTTAGATAAAATCGTTAATACCAAAATGTCGATTGAAACCGAGTTTTTTATTCATGCAGATCCATGCCTTCCCGAATGCTGCAGCTATTGTCAAGTAAAAGACTGTCCAATACGATCGAAAGAGTTTACAGTTGAGATTGAATGGCAAGTAGAAAACGTCACAGCAAATCGAAAACATTTTTTATCTTAATCGATAAATCATGAAATTATGTGCATAAATAGGGGACAGCTTAGCTTAAATGTCTGTCAAAAAAAGTATCTTTGCTTTTTAGAAACGATTTTTAAAAATCCTATATGAAGCAAATACGTAATTTCTGTATCATCGCACACATTGATCACGGTAAAAGTACATTAGCCGATCGATTATTGGAGTATACCAACACCATTACACAACGTGAAGCGCAGGCACAATTACTAGATAATATGGATTTGGAACGTGAACGTGGTATTACCATTAAGAGTCACGCTATCCAAATGAACTATATACAAGACGGAGTGGAGTATATCTTAAATTTAATTGATACTCCCGGACACGTCGATTTTTCTTACGAAGTATCACGTTCAATTGCTGCCTGCGAAGGAGCTTTGTTAATTGTAGATGCTTCTCAAGGTATACAAGCACAAACAATCTCCAATCTTTATTTAGCATTGGAGCATGATTTAGAGATTATTCCAATATTGAATAAGATGGATCTTCCGGGTGCTATGCCAGAGGAAGTGAAAGACCAGATCATTGATTTAATTGGTGGTAACCGAGAAGATATTATTCCAGCATCTGGTAAAACAGGACTTGGGATTCCTGATATTTTAAAAGCAATTGTAGCACGAGTTCCAGCACCAGTGGGGGATCCCAATGCGCCATTGCAAGCCTTAATCTTCGATTCAGTTTATAACTCTTTTCGTGGTATCATGGCCTATTTCAAAGTTGAAAATGGTGAGATCCGTAAAGGTGATAAAGTGAAATTTGTTGCTACAGGAAAAGAATATTCTGCAGATGAGATTGGAACTTTGAAATTAAATCAAGTTGCTAAAGATGTCGTTAGAACAGGTGATGTTGGATACATCATCTCAGGGATTAAGGAAGCTCGTGAAGTAAAAGTTGGTGATACGATCACCCATAAGGAAAGGCCTTGTGAAGGTGCTATTCAAGGATTTGAAGAAGTAAAACCAATGGTTTTTGCCGGAATATATCCTGTTGATACAGAAGATTACGAAGAGTTACGCGAATCGATGCACCGTTTGCAATTGAATGACGCATCTTTAGTGTTTGAACCAGAGTCTTCAGCAGCGTTAGGTTTTGGATTCCGTTGTGGATTCTTAGGAATGCTTCATATGGAGATCATCCAGGAACGTCTTGAGCGTGAGTTTGATATGACTGTTATCACAACTGTTCCCAACGTTTCTTACAAAGCGTATTTAACAAAAGATAAGGAAGAAGTTCAGGTTCATAACCCATCCGATTTACCAGATCCAAGTAAATTAGATGCTATTGAGGAACCTTATATTAAAGCAAATATCATTACTAAATCTGATTTCGTAGGACCGATTATGTCTTTATGTATCCAAAAACGTGGTGCAATCATTAATCAGTCATATTTAACTTCAGACCGTGTTGAATTGGTATTTGAGATGCCAATGGGGGAAATTGTATTTGATTTTTATGATAAGTTAAAAACGATTTCCAAGGGCTATGCTTCTTTTGATTATACACAGATAGGTTATCGTCAATCGGATTTGGTCCGTTTGGATATCCGTTTAAATGATGAACCTGTAGATGCATTGTCATCTCTAATTCACAGAAGTAATGCATATGACTTTGGTAAGAAAATTTGTGAAAAATTAAAAGAATTACTACCTCGCCAACAGTTTGAAATTCGTATCCAAGCATCTATTGGAATGAAAATTATTGCCCGTGAGACAATTTCTGCTTTACGTAAAGATGTAACAGCAAAATGTTATGGCGGTGATATTTCTCGTAAGCGTAAGCTTTTGGAAAAGCAGAAAAAAGGTAAAAAACGAATGCGTCAAGTAGGTAACGTTGAAATACCGCAATCGGCATTTATGGCGGTACTGAAATTAGATTAGAAACTTAAAAAATCCTATTCCTATAAAAATGAATTTATTAGACGGTAAACTCGTATCAGCTAAAATCAAAGAAGATATCAAAAAAGATACAGCTGATTTTACAGCGCAAGCTGGACGTAAACCTCATTTAGTGGCTATCCTAGTTGGAAACGACGGAGGTAGTGAAACTTATGTGGCGAGTAAAATGCGTAATTGTGAATTGGTAGGTTTTGAATCTACTAATATTCGTTACGATGTTGATGTGACTGAAGAACAATTGATCGCGAAAATTCAAGAAATAAATGCGGATGCAAATATTGACGGTTTGATCGTGCAGTTGCCACTTCCAAAGCATATCGATCCCGATAAAATAACTGAAGCAATAGATTACCGAAAAGATGTAGATGGTTTTCATCCCATCAATTTGGGCAGAATGCAACGAAATCTTCCTTGCTTTATCCCAGCAACACCTTATGGTATTATGTTGATGCTGGATCATTATAAAATTGAAACTGCAGGTAAACATGCTGTAGTGGTAGGTAGAAGTAATATCGTTGGTTCACCAATGAGTATTCTTTTAGCACGAAACTCTAATCCAGGTAACTGTACAGTTACCTTAACACATAGTCGTACAAAAGACCTTAAAACAGAAGTTTTACGTGCGGATATTATTGTTGCTGCAATTGGCAAGAAAAACTTTGTTACTGCAGATATGGTGAAGGATGGCGCAGTTGTAATTGATGTAGGTATTAATAGAGAAGACTCAACAGAAACAAAATCTGGCTTTAAATTATATGGAGATGTAGATTTTGAGCAAGTCGCTCCTAAAGCTTCATGGATAACTCCTGTACCTGGAGGAGTGGGCTTGATGACGATTGTAGGATTACTTAAGAATACACTAGAAGCGGCAAAAGGCACAATTTATCCTAAAGCATAATTGGCATAAATATTGTTTAGTTAAATCTGTTAACCAAAAAAATATACGAAATGAAAAAAGTTGCATTTTTAGCATTATTCGCAGGAGTTTCATTAACTTTTGCGGCTTGTAATAACACGCCAAAAGAAGATAAAAATAGTGATGGAGAAGTCACAGTCGGAGAAAAGTTAGATAATTCTCTTGATAGTTTAGATAAACATGCAGACGTTGCTGCAGCTGATGCGAAAGCTAAATATGAGCAAGCTCAAAAAGATCTAGATGCTGCAATAGCAAAAGGAGATAAGAAAGCTGAAGAAGCTGCACGTAAAACGGTAGATGAGACAAAAACTGCTTGGGAAAAAATTACTTCAGGTACTGCTAAAGTAGCGGGAGATGTTGAAGAAGGTGTTAAGGATGCCGCTCATGCAACTGGTCATGCTATCGATAAAGCCGCCGAAGCGACTGCTAAAGCTGGAAAATCTGCAGTTGAAGGCACTAAAGATGCTGCCAAAGCTGTAGGTGAAGGAACCAAAGATGCAGCTAAAGCTGTAGGTGACAAAGCCAAAAAAGTTGGTGAAGCATTGAAAAATTAAATCGAAATAAGATTTTAATAAAAAAGCCTTTCAGAAATTCTGAAAGGCTTTTCTTTTGATTTGAAATTTTTAATTTTCCTTTCGAATGGTAACAGCATTCTTATGTGCATGAAGTCCCTCTAATTCTGCTAAGATCTCCACAGTAGAACCAATATTAAGTAGTCCTTCCGGACTTATATGTTGGAAAGTAATCTTTTTTACAAATGAATCTACAGATACACCTGAATAGGATCTTGCATATCCTGATGTGGGTAAAGTATGGTTTGTTCCAGAAGCATAATCTCCCGCACTTTCAGGCGTTAAGTGTCCTAAAAAGACAGAACCTGCATTTAAAATAAGACGAACAAGACGTTCCCATTGATCGGTTTCTAGGATCAGATGTTCTGGTGCATAATAATTACTAAACGCCAGTGCCTCATTTAAATCAGTTGCTAACACCGCATAGGAGTTCTCGATTGCTTTGCTTGCTAATTCAAAACGGGGTAAAATAGCAAGTTGCTTTTCTAATTCAAGATTTACAGCTTCAATAATATCTTTGGAAGTTGCTACCAGTACAGCCTGACTGTCCGCACCATGTTCAGCTTGAGCTAATAGATCTGCAGCTACATAAGCAGGTGTGGCAGTTTCATCAGCAATTACTAAAACTTCAGATGGACCAGCAGGCATGTCGATACTTACATTGGCCATACCTTGAACAATGCTTTTTGCTTTTGTCACAAATTGATTGCCAGGTCCAAATATTTTATCAACTTTAGGGATCGTTTCCGATCCAAAAGCCATTGCCGCTATAGCTTGAGCACCACCGACAAGGTAAATGCGTTCGATTTTTAATAATTTGAGACAATAGGCTACGAAACCGTTTATTTTTCCACTTTTTTGGGGAGGAGAACAAACAATGATTTCTTTACATCCCGCAATTCGTGCTGGTACACCTAACATTAATAGTGTACTTGGTAGAACAGCGGAGCCTCCCGGTATATAAAGACCCACTTTTTCAATAGGGCGGATCTCCCGCCAGCATTTTACACCTATCGTGGTCTCTACAACTCGCTCACGCTTTACTTGTGAAGAGTGGAATTTATGAATATTCTGGAACGCAATTTCTAAAGCCCTTTGTTGTTCGCGATTAATCGTTGATGCCAGTGCATCAATATCGTTAGCATCAAGGTAAAGTTTTTCTAATTCAACTTTGTCAAATTGTTGTGCATAGCTAATCAAAGCTTTATCACCATTTTGACGAACTTCTTGTATAATATCTAAGACAGTATCTTGGATAGCATGCGAAGGATCAGTATTACGCGTTGTTAATTCCTGCAATTCAATGGGATTTAACTGAGCATATTCAAAAGTTTTAAGCATGATGAATTTTATTTTAAGCGCAGTGCGCTTATTAACTACATAATAATTTTTTCGATCGGCATGACCACAATTCCTTGGGCACCTGCAGACTTTAGCTTGTTGATCTTACCCCAGAAATCATCTTCTGAAATAACGGTATGAACGGCAACCCAACCTTCTTCTGCTAAAGGAACAACAGTCGGTGATTTTACACCATGTAAAAGACCTGTTATAGTAGGTAAATTAACTTTCTCAACATTCAGAACAACGTACTTAGTTTCTTTTGCCATTAACACCGACTGGATTCGCTGTAAAAGTTCTGCTAAGATTTCGTTATTCTCCAATCCTGGACGACCGATAAGAATTGCTTCAGATTTACGGACATCGGCAAACTGTTTTAATCCATTATTTTTAAGGGTTCCGCCCGTAGAGACAATATCACATATAGCGTCGCTCAAACCTAAGCCAGGGGCAATTTCAACAGATCCGGATATCATCTGAATATCTGCCTCGATGCGGTATTCATCTAAAAATTTCTTTAAAATAACAGGATAAGAAGTTGCAATAGATTTTCCATTAAGATCTCTTAAATCTTTAATATCACTATCTTTTTGAACCGCTAGTTTTAAAGTACATTTTCCAAAACCGAGACGTTGTAGATAATTAACTTCAGATTCAGTTTCATCAATGACATTTTCACCAACTATTCCGAGATCAGCAATTCCTTGCTCTACATATCCTGGAATATCATCATCACGAAGGAAAAGAATTTCAAGAGGGAAATTGGAAACGGTTGTTATTAAAGAACTTTTATAATTTTCGAAGTCGAGACCACAGTTTTTAAGTAATTGAACTGATTTTTCGTTTAATCTACCCGATTTTTGGATAGCAATTTTAAGATTTTTCAAAGCTTTATAATGTTAGCTGTAAATTATTAATAAATAGAAATCAAACACAAGGGAAAAAATGCTTCACGTAGAAACACACTTATTACATATCGCCGCAATGGCGATGATGCATATGAAAGTGATGTCCGTGAGCAAAAATCATGTTTGTATTAATAATGTGTCAAAAATAGTATTTTGTTAATAGAAATCAAATTTAAATAGCTATTAATTGATAAAAATAAAATAGAGATAGCGTAAATATGACATTTCTGCATTGAAATTAAACATATTTTACCTTACTAAAATATTTAATAAGCGATAGAAATTACGTTAAAGTATGCTTCAAGCTTCTTTTTGCGTGATGTTGTTATGATGCACAACATTATTACATTTGGAAGCTATTTATACTTTTTTAGTATAAAATTTAATATTAATTTTAAATTCTCGATGTCTGTAAGAAGAATAGGGACTTGTACAATCGAAAATAATAAGCTAAAATATGAATTTAGAAAATCTAAATCGCCGTTCTTTTCTAAAGAAAACAAATACCGTAGTTCTGGGGACTGCTCTGGCTGCATCAAGCCTTAATTTGTATGCAAACAGTGCTCCAAAGAAAATTAAGATCGGACTTGTAGGCTGTGGCGGTAGGGGGACAGGGGCCGCTTCTCAAGCATTGCGCGCAGATGCAAATGTCGTCATTACCGCTGTTGCAGATATCTTCCAAGATCAAGTAGACCTATGTTTAGATTCATTAAGACAGATATCAAATGATCAAGTAAAGGTCGATAGCAAAAACATCTTTTTAGGATTTTTAGGATTTCAAAAATTGATGAATACCGATGTGGATGTGGTTTTACTTTGTTCTCCACCAAACTTTAGACCAGATCATTTGGAAGAGGCCGTCAAAAAAGGAAAACACATCTTTTGCGAAAAACCTGTTGCAGTAGATATTCCAAACTTGAAAAGAGTTTTTGAAAGCGTAAAGATTGCTAAAGAAAAGAATCTCTGTTTGGTAAGTGGTTTCTGTTTTCGGTATGCAACACCAAACCGTGAAATCTTTCAAAGGATAAAACAAGGTGATATTGGTGATATACAATCTGTTTCTACTTTTAGATTTGGAGGAGAGTTAAGTCATAAGGAAAGACAGTCCGGTTGGTCAGATTTAGAGTATCAGTTGCGTAATTGGTTCTATTTCCAAAGATATTCTGGCGATCTTATTGTCGAGCAAGCTATACATAGTGTTGATATGATGTCTTGGGCATTGGGAGATATTGTTCCTAAGACTATTATTGCAACTGGAGGAAGACAGTCCCGAGAGTTGGATAAATTCGGCAACGTTTATGATCATATGTCTATTGAATTTGATTATGGCAATGGATTAAAGGCCTTTCATTCTTGTCGTCAACAAAATGGAACTGATTCCCGAAATTCAGTGGACGTCATAGGAAAGAACGGTCGTGCAAACTTAAATATTCCTTCAAACTTCGAGATTTATGGTGACAAAGCGTGGAAGTTTACTGGACGGAACAATAATATGTATCAAACCCAGCATGATGAACTTTTCGCAGCCATCCGTGATAAAAAAGTGATTAACGATGGACCACACCTTGCGAATAGTACCCTACTTGCAATTTGGTCTCGAACGGCCGCTTATACGGGGAAAGCGATTACGTATGATCAGATTATGCAATCGACAGAAGTTTTAGGCCCTACTTCATTAGAATATGATTGGAAAATGCAAGCTGATAATCGCGGGATTCCTCAGCCGGGAAAAACACCATTTGTTTAGGTATGGACGTTGGAATTAAGATATTAGTAGTCGGGTGTGGTAATATGGGAGCATCTCATGCCCGCGCCTATCATGACTTACCGGGTTTTGAAATTGTTGGGCTGGTATCCAGGGGAGAAAGTAAAAGTAGATTGAATAAATCGCTTCAGGCAGCTTATCCTGAATTTGATGATTTTGAAGAGGCGTTACTGCAAACAAAACCAAATGCAGTCTGTATTTCAACCTATCCCGATACGCATGAAAATTATGCAATCAGATCTTTTGAGGCAGGAGCACATGTTTTTCTTGAAAAACCTTTAGCGGATACAGTACTAGGCGCTCAAAATGTTATCGATGCAGCAATAAAGTATAATAAAAAATTGGTGGTAGGATATATTTTACGATATCACCCTTCATGGAAAAAGTTTATCGCAATTAGCCGTAAGATGGGAACACCTTTGGTCATGCGTATGAATCTCAATCAGCAGAGTCATGGTTATATGTGGGATGTACACCGCAATTTAATGAATAGTTTAAGTCCAATAGTAGATTGTGGTGTTCATTATATTGATGTGATGTGTCAAATGACAGACGCTAAGCCTGTTCGAGTTTCCGCTATCGGAGCTCGATTGACAAATGATATACCCGAAACGAATTATAATTATGGACAGCTTCAGTTACATTTTGATGATGGTTCTGTAGGATGGTATGAAGCAGGATGGGGACCTATGGTCAGTCAAACTGCTTTTTTTGTTAAAGATGTGTTTGGCCCTAAAGGGGCGGTATCTATTGTGCCAAATCATGCTGTCAGAGAAGGAGTGTCTGATTCGGTGGAAGCACATACCAAAACAGAATCAATTCGTGTACATCATGCTGATATTGATGTAAATAATGAATTTTTAAAAGCGGATGAATGGATTCATTTAGAAGACGAACCTACACATCAAGATCTTTGTAACAGAGAACAGTTGTTTTTTCAAAAAGCAATTGTAGAGGATTTGGATTTAAAGAAGCAATCGGAAGATGCTTTGAATAGTTTACGTATTGCTTTTGCATGTGACCAAGCTGTGAAAACCAAAAGTATAATAACGTTGTAAAGAACTTTTAATAGAGAAATAATGGTTTTAGGTATGTTATTTTGTAATAAGGCAATTAGCAGAACAGCATATGTAAACCATGGTTCACTATTTTATTTAAAACAATAAAATGTGGAGAAATAAAGTAAATTAATTTTAATTGTGAAAGATAGATCGTTTTGGTCTATCTTTTGTTGTTTAGGAGCTATATTTGTAATGTATGAAAAAATTGGTTCATGTTGTATTTCTTACTATACTGTTATCCCATTCTGCTACAGCTCAGGATAACCTATGGCAGATGAAATTGAGTTTTAAAGGACAGATCGCTGTGGAAGAATTAGAAAAGTCTGTGCCTGAATTTGCGTTAGATTTCTATGAGCCATTTTTAAAAGGAGGAACCACTGCTCAAGAGGTTACGATTTTTACCTCACCTACGAAGATTAAATCAGTTGATAATCTAGGGCACGTTCTGATTGCAGATCGAACTAAAAAACAGGAATATTCATTTACAAAAGGTGATGATCTACTTTCACAGGATGTGCTGTCTTCAGATTATCCCTTATTGAAGAATCCGACTGATCCAAAAGATGCTTATCTTATCTTGGAAAACGGGTCCGAAAAAGAAACCATCAACGGTGTTTCCTGTATAAAAGCATTGTTGAAAGTTGTGGACCCTTATTTAGGTGAAGTTGCAATGACAATTTGGTATGCTCCGGATCTACCGAGTTATTATCTAAGTAGTTTGCCTTTTTTGATTAATGTACCAGGAGCAGTTCTGAAATTAAATGATCAGGTGCATAATTCTTTAGGTTTTGAAGTCTCAGCTTTGTCTAAGCTAAGTGACTTAAAGGAATTTGAATTACCTCATGAGGTTAAAATTGTTAAGCTTTCAGAAAATGAAGGTAGTAACTTGGATGATGCAAGTGTTTTTCAAGATGCATTTGAACTTAAAGCACCTTTAAAATGGTTTTCACAGCAGAATGCCGCATATGGTGATGAACATTTGTTTGGGGTTAAAAAAGCGGATGGAACAATTGTGGAGCCTGCAAATTTTTATTCAATCGATGTATTGAATAAACAAAGAGCAATAGTTTCTGATAGTAGTAGTTTGTTTTGGATTATTGATGATGAAGCAAAAAAGATAAATCATGTAGGTTTTGAAGTGCTTTATGCTGTTAATGATGAGAACATGGTGTATGCAATAGAAGATCGATATGGTATCATCAATGCTTCAGGAGTGTCAATTATTGGAGGTTTAAGCAATATCAGCAACTTTGTAGGATCATATTTGCTATTTTCTGAAAACAATAAGCAAGGTTTATTGGATTTTAATGGGAAGATTGTTCTGAAACCTACTTTAGATTTTATTGATACTGATGAGCAAGGTAATATTCTGGTTAAGGATTTGAAGATTAGTTCCGAAGTACAACAATATTCACTACCAGATTTTCAGGAGAAGTACTTGAAATAGAGTCGAAAAAATATTCATTCAAAAATAAAGGCGATCATTGATCGCCTTTATGCTTTATTATTAATCCCAAATTTAGATTAAGGGATGTTCAAATATTTATGTGTTTGAAGTGAAATATTCCATTTAGGATTATCTTTGACATGATCAATGATCAGTGGGGTCATTTCAGGATATTTGGACCATTCAGGTTGCAAATATAATTTACAGTCGTTGTTTACTAATTTAGAATGTTCTTCAGCCCATTCAAAATCACTTTTATTAAAAACAATGACTTTTAATTCACCGGCAGCTTCTAAAACATCTTTTCTTGGAGCTTTAAATTTCTTTGGAGAAAGACAGATCCAATCCCATTCGCCACTTAGTGGATAGGCACCAGATGTCTCTATAAAAGTTTGAATTCCAGCTGCGTGAAGACCTCTTGTTAAGTAATCCAAATTGTAGATTAAAGGTTCTCCTCCAGTGATGACAACTGTCTTTGCAGGATATTTTTTTGCATTTTCAATAATCTGATCAGCAGAAGTAAGCGGGTGTAAAGTGGCATCCCAGCTTTCTTTAACATCACACCAGTGACACCCCACATCACATCCTCCCAATCGAATAAAATATGCAGCTTTTCCTGTGTGAAATCCCTCTCCCTGAATTGTATAGAACTCTTCCATCAACGGAAGTAAAGTGCCGTCTTCTGGAACTTGATGTGACATAGTAATGAATTTAAGATTGCAAAAATAATAAAAAAGATTGTGATATCGGGATTGTTTTCAATTCATTACTTTTAGATTAGATAGTCAAATCACTTGACGATCTTATTTGTCGCAGACAGGATTCTATATATCTCCATGTTTATCATTAGCGAATATTTCATCATGAGCTGTTAGTTCAGCTTTTCTATGATGAATATTCCTATGTTATGTTTGCATTATGATGTGCTATCTTCCAATTGAAGGGTAGAACTAAAATGTGTCGATCAATGATGGGAGTGCAATAAAGACTTAAAAGTACAATTATGGATTATTTTCAGTATATTTGATGGATAATAGGTCTAGGAATAGATTTAATTTATTAAGCCTTATTGATAATTAACAATTTAGTATGTTGTGTATCTGTAAGGTGTTGTTTTATAAATAATTACTAAAAATAATCATATTTGTTGATGATTAAAATTACATTACCTGATGGTTCCGTTCGTGAGTACGAAAAAGGAACATCAGCTGCTCAAGTAGCATTGTCAATCTCGGAAGGTTTAGCTAGAAATGTGTTAGCCGCCGAAGTGAATGGAGAGATTTGGGACTCATCTCGTCCTATTGAAGAAGATTCTGCAGTAAAGTTGTTGACCTGGAATGATACAAATGGTAAATCTACCTTTTGGCATTCTTCTGCGCATCTATTAGCAGAGGCATTAGAAGATCTTTACCCAGGTATCAAGTTTGGTATAGGTCCCGCGATTGAGACGGGTTTCTATTATGACGTTGATTTTGGAGATCGTGAATTCTCATCTGATGATTTTAAGCAAATTGAAGATAAGATGCTAGAACTAGCAAAACGTAAAGAAATTTTCGAACGTAAAGCTGTTTCTAAAGCTGATGCTATTGCATATTTTACTGAAAAAGGAGACGAATATAAATTAGATCTGATTAAAGATCTGGAAGATGGAAAGATTACATTCTATACACAGGGAGAATTTACCGATCTATGTCGTGGACCACATATTCCTAATACGGGATTTATCAAAGCGATCAAATTAACAAATGTTGCCGGTGCATACTGGAGAGGTGATGAGTCTCGTAAACAATTGACTCGTATTTATGGGGTAACGTTTCCAAAAGCTTCCGAATTAACAGAATATTTGAAGTTCATTGAAGAAGCAAAAAAGCGTGATCATCGTAAATTAGGTAAGGAATTAGAGTTGTTTGCTTTTTCAGAGAAAGTAGGAGCAGGATTACCATTGTGGTTGCCGAAAGGAGCAGCTTTGCGTCAAAAATTACAAGATTTTTTACAAAGAGCTCAGTTAAAATCAGGTTATGAACCCGTGATGACACCTCATATTGGTAATAAACAATTGTACGTAACTTCTGGGCATTATGATAAATATGGCGAAGATTCATTCCAGCCGATAAGAACTCCAGTTGAAGACGAAGAGTTTTTCTTGAAGCCGATGAACTGTCCACATCACTGTGAGATTTATAAAACAAAGCCACGCTCTTATAAAGATCTTCCTGTACGTTTTGCAGAATTTGGTACGGTTTACCGCTACGAACAATCTGGAGAATTACATGGTTTGACACGTGTAAGAGGGTTTACACAAGATGATGCACATTTATTCTGTCGCCCAGATCAGGTGAAGGAAGAATTTAAAAAAGTGATTGACTTGGTGTTGTATGTTTTCAAAGCATTAGGTTTTGAAGAGTATACTGCACAGATTTCATTAAGAGATCCAGAAAATCGTACCAAATATATTGGTACCGATGAAAATTGGGCTCTTGCAGAAAGTGCAATTATCGAGGCCGCTGCAGAAAAAGAATTATCCACTGTCGTGGAATATGGCGAGGCAGCTTTCTATGGACCTAAACTGGATTTTATGGTGAAGGATGCTTTGGGACGTAGATGGCAGCTAGGTACTATTCAAGTGGATTATAATTTACCTGAGCGCTTCGAACTGGAGTATACAGGTTCTGATAATGCAAAGCATAGACCAGTGATGATTCATAGAGCACCATTTGGTTCTATGGAGCGTTTTATTGCTGTATTGATCGAACATTGTGCTGGAGAATTTCCATTATGGCTTGCCCCAGAACAATTTATCGTCTTGCCAGTGTCAGAAAAATATGAAGAATATGCGAAAAACCTTTTAGAATCGCTAAATAATTCCGATATTCGCGGACTGATAGACTTGCGTGATGAAAAAGTGGGTCGCAAAATCAGAGATGCAGAGGTGAAAAAACTGCCTTATATGTTGATTGTAGGGGAGAAAGAGGCTGAGAGTGGCACGATTTCTGTGCGTAAACATGGTTCAGTAGACATGGGATCCATGACTGCTGACGAATTTAGAGAAGTATTAATTAAAGAAATAACCGTTTAAATATTTAAACATTTGGCATTAAAAAGACCAGGTGGTCCTAGACCACCAATGAGGAAGAAAGAACCAGATCACCGCATTAATGAACTAATCCGTGTGCCTGAGGTACGTTTGGTAGGTGACAATGTGGAAACAGGAGTATATCCTACACGTAAAGCTTTAGAGCTTGCAGATGAATTGGAACTTGATTTAGTTGAGATTTCGCCAAATGCTGTTCCGCCGGTTTGTAAAATTATCGACTACAGTAAATTTGTTTACGAGCAAAAGAAGAAACAAAAAGAAATCAAAGCTAATGCAAAACAAACTGTTATTAAGGAAATCCGTTTCGGACCTAATACCAGTGAACATGATTTTGACTTCAAATTGAAACATGCGATCAAATTTCTTGAAAGCGGTGAAAAAGTTCGTGCTTACGTACACTTTAAAGGCCGTGCAATTGTACACAAAGAACAAGGGGAGATCCTGTTATTGCGTTTTGCACAAGCGTTAGAAGAAGTAGGTAAAGTTGAATTATTACCGAAATTAGAAGGAAAACGTATGTTTTTAACTTTGGCGCCTAAATTGGTAGCTAAAAAATAATAAAAAAATTCTAACAGATTGATATAAAATTTAAAGTATTATGCCAAAAGTAAAAACCAATTCCAGCGCTAAAAAACGTTTTAAGCTTACTGGAACAGGTAAAATCGCAAGAAAAAACGCTTTCAAAAGCCACATCTTGACAAAAAAGAGCACAAAACGTAAACGTAACTTAACAACAACAAGTTATGTATCTGATGGCGATATGGGCAACGTTAAACGTATGCTTGCTATCGGTAAATAAGTTTTATTCGATTTAATTAATAATAATTTTTTAACCGGGTACAGGGTTGTAAGATCATTGAGAAACATGACGCCTTTTACCAAATAATTTTAAAAATATGCCACGTTCGGTTAACGCAGTTGCTTCGAGAAGAAGACGTAAAAAAATCCTTAAATTAGCGAAAGGCTATTATGGATCACGTAGCAAAGTTTATACTATTGCTAAAAATACAGTAGAAAAAGGTTTACAGTACGCTTACCGCGACCGTAAAACCAAAAAACGCGAGTTTAGAGCTTTATGGATTCAACGTATTAACGCTGGAGCCCGTCAACAAGGATTATCTTATTCAGTGTTGATTGGTAAATTAAACGCTAAAAATATTGGTTTAAACCGTAAGGTTTTAGCTGATTTAGCTTTAAACAACCCAGATGCTTTCAAAGCAGTTATTGACGCAGTAAAATAGAGTTTTAACCCTGAGTCAATTTGTTAGATATTGGAAAGGAACCCATCAGGGTTCCTTTTTTGTTGTTACAGACTTTCGATTATTTATCGTTTTAATAATGAGCTCTTTTAAGCTTTATTTTTTTTAACTTTTTTGAAGTTTGGAATATATTTTTATTTTTATATAAAAGAGCCGTAGTTTATGAAGTTTCAAGATTTAGTTAATTTGTATGAGGAAGGAAGATATGAGGATTGTTTGTCCGAATTAGAAGTTTTTCTGGTACTGAATCCTCAAGATATCCCCACTCTAATTTTAAAAGCTACTGTACTTAAAGAACTTGATTTTCAAAATTCAGAAGAAGATAGTAAGGAATTATTATTAGAAGATTTTCAGGAAGTTATTACAATTTATAAATCTATTCTTGAAATAGAGCCCAATAATGAGGCCGCTCTTTTTGGTTTGTTGGAAACAACCCGATTCTTTTATAAAGATTTAGATTACGATGAGTATGCATCGTATATAGATAGGTTGAGTATTCATGAAGATGAACTGGAGAACGTATGCCGTTTTAAAGCTGATTTAAATTATTTGCATGAAAAGTTTAATGAATCTATAGGTAATATCAATGAATTATTATCTATTTATGAAGTGCTATACGCTCATGATCGTATTAGTAAATGTGCTTTGCTAACAGAGAGTTTACTCTTTAAAGCAATGATACTCCGTGAAAATTTAGATCAACATCAACAAGCCTTAGCTGAATTTAAAAAATACAAACATGATATTCTTTCCAATAATGTATTGCTTTACCTAGATATAGGACAGCTTGCAATGGAGTATCATGATTATGACATGATCGGTTGGGCCGGTACTAAGGCTGTGTTATATGGAAATGAAGATCCTGAACTTGACGCAGAGATATTTAAGTTTTATGAACAGGTAATAGATCTATTAAATGGTGGCTTAGAAAACAAGCAATGTATTTACTTTGCAATTATGGTCCAACGTAATTTTCGTGAAGAACTGGGATTGGACTTATCCGATCCTCTCATCGAAGCAAAACGTTATATAGATCTTAATCCAGATTGGTTTGTACCCTATCACTTTGCGGGAACTTATATTCTTGAAGGTGGTAACTACGAAGAAGCTTTACCTTATCTGGTAAAAGCTGTCGAATTAGGTGGTTTTTCAGTTACTATATACCGTTATATACTCACTTATTACGAAGTTCATAAACAATTGCCCGTCGTATTAAATTGGCCGGAAGATGGACCTATTGACTATTTTAATTCTGGTTGCGAATTTTCGGAATTCGAAAATTCAATTGGCTCACCAATACTCGATATGGCCTTATTGAATTATCGCTTACAGTTTTTTGAAAGAGCATACCTCGCATTTAAAGCTTATTTCCACGAAAATAAATTTGAAGCGAATTACTTCATTAACCATCAGCTCATGTCCATGTGCTGTAATAATTATGCATTAGCGCTGAGCAGTAAACGAAAATACGATGAAGTGATTGAGATCTGTAAAGAAGGACTGACATATAGTAGATTCTGGGAGCTGTATAATACCATGGCAGATGCCTATTTTGAAAAAAATGAATTTGAAGATGCACTAATCAATTATCACGAATTATTGGATGATAGTTTTAAAGAATTTGATTTACCAAACTACCTTCGAATTTCAGCTTATGTAACGAAATGCGAATTTAAGCTCGGGTATATTAAGGAAGCTGAAGAGCGTTTAAAAACAATTTCTCGGGAATATGATGAATTGATTCAATCTTCAGAATATGCTGAATACGATGAGGAAGATTTATTTGTTACACGTCAGGCCTATATGGAAATTCAAAATGCTCGTTTTGATTTAATCAATCATCGTGGAGATTCTGAAACGTTAAAAGATTGGCAGAAAGAGCTGGAAAGCAAACCTGATGATGCTTCAAATTGGTACATGTTAATGCAAAATTATTTCCAATTGGAACAATATGAACAATGTATTGCTTGTGCTAATAACTATGAAGCGACAAAACCCATACAGGAGATGGCATTAATAGATTATCGCAAGTTACATTACCTCAGAGGGAAGTCGTACTTTTTAACTGCAAACTATACAGCAGCATTGCAGGATTTATTGGTGGCGTATAGCTCTACAAAAGCAACTTTGGAAGAAGAGGAATCACATGGTGATTTTCATTTAATACTGCTTCATTTAATCCGTACTTATTTTCATTTAAATGACTGGAACAATGTCATTCGAATTGCTCAAGAGTCTGACGAAATGTATAAAAGTCAGAATTGGGAAGAAGATGATGATTGGTGCGAAATGTTCTTGATGTCTGCCGAAGCATCATTTCAATTGAATGATACAGAAAACGGTAAACAAAAAATACAAAATATTCTAAAGTTTTTTCCGAAGCATGAAAAGGCATTAGAGAAAAAGAAAGAATGGAGCTCCGGTTGGTTTAGCTGGTTGAAAAAATAAAGATTTTATATCCTGAATGTTTAATTTGATCATTGCTAATGTATGGTATGGATCAGCCAAAATGCACCTGTTTAATTAGCATCGTTTATAGGTATAATATGAAAGGACTGATTATTTATATTGGTCCTTTTTGTTTTATGAATGTATAAGATAAAAAAAACACGCTTTAAGCGTGCGACAAATTGTTTATAAATGTAGGTTAATCTTCACCCGATAATAAATCATCTCCATCAAATGTAAATTCGATTACATCCGTGTAGCTTTCTAATGTTTGTACTTCAAAATCTTTAATCATCTTTCTGTTTTTTATTTATTATAAAGATAAGTATCGTTTTTAATCTCTGCGTAAAATGTATGTGAAGTTTTTGTTAAGTATTTTGTGTATTTGATTTTGTTAACATTGGAGGTTTTTTTTTCATTCTAAAACCATCATTATTGAGGCAAAAAACCTGTTATTATAAAAGAAAAACTTATCTTAGTAGAATTACATAGTTAAAGTTCCGCAGTCATTTTGGAGCTTGTATATTTCCTTATTGATCACTAAATGAAACAGTCTTCATGTCAAAATTAATTAATCTAAAAATTTTTAAGCAGTTTTTACAGTCTAGTAATATTGGCGGTATTCTGTTATTTATCTGTGTTATTCTTTCTTTAATAGTAGCCAATAGTCCCTTAGCAGATTCATTCAGTAAGCTATTAAATACAACTCTAGGTTTTGAAACAGATCATATTCAGTTAAACTATTCGGTACTGCTTTGGATTAACGATGGTTTGATGGCAATATTTTTCCTTTTGGTAGGTTTAGAGATCAAGCGTGAATTGGTAGAGGGTGAATTATCTTCTCCAAAGAAAGCATTACTCCCCATATTAGCTGCTGTGGGTGGAGCTATTTTACCAGCCCTTATTTATTTGTTTATTAATAAAGGATTACCAACTGAGCATGGTTGGGGTATCCCTATGGCTACAGATATCGCTTTCGCCTTGGCTGTGATCACTTTATTGGGTAATCGGGTTCCGGCAAGTCTAAAAATATTTTTAGCGGCTTTAGCAATCGTTGATGATTTGTTGGCTATTTTAGTTATTGCATTGTTTTATAGTGGCGATCTGCATTATAATTATTTATTCATTGCATTAGGAATTTTTGCTTTCTTATTGTTGCTTAATTTTTTTGGAGTAAAAAAAATATGGGCCTATTTGATACCAGGAGTATTTATCTGGTATTTTATTCATCATTCAGGGATACATGCCACCATTGCGGGGGTATTGGTAGCACTATCATTACCAACAAATGCAACAGACGATGAATCACCGTTAGAAAAATTGGAACATATACTCACTTCTCCCGTCAATTTTATCATTATCCCTTTATTTGCAATCGCAAATACCAATATTACTATACAAAGTGAAATGGTGCACGGATTGACCACTGCTTTGGGTATTGGTATAATAGGCGGTTTATTGGTTGGAAAATCTGTTGGGATATTAGGGATATCTTTCATTGCTACGAAATTAAAGTTATGTACGTTGCCTGAAGGTGCAAATTGGAAACATATTTTTGGAGTAGGTTTACTAGGCGGTATAGGGTTTACGATGTCTATCTTTGTATCTATATTAGCTTTTACTGATCCCATGCTTATTGAAGAAGCAAAATTTGCAGTACTCATCGGATCTTTATTTTCAGGAGCAATCGGCTATTTATTTTTAGCAAGTATTGGTAAAAAGACAGCATAGCTAAATAAAAACTAAGCAGATAAAAGGCAGTCCTAATATTAGGACTGCCTTTTTATGTTTTGAACATATCTATGATTTCTGTCATTAAAATTTGAAAATAAATCGAATTAAATAGATTCTGATTATTTTTTTTTCGAGGTAAATCATTTTTGTTAAGAATTAATCTAGAGTGGATCTTGATCATTTAAATTCATTCTTTAAACTAATGGATATTAAGTTAAATTGTCTTTTTTTTGTTACATGATGTACTTGTTACAATAAGGCTTTATAATTTTAATCGTTAATTATCAATATGTTATGGTAATGTTAAAAACATTTTTTCGGAATAATTATGAAAAATCAATCGATTGCGTACATTAGGTAACAACTAAACATATGGTGCTAGGGGAGATTCTTTCAATAGGGTTTAGCACTGATTAAATTACCAAATTAAACCTTTTTCACATTATGAGAAAACTATTACAGTTTCTTAACGAGGATTTTATTGAGCATAAAAAATCGATAAAATACTCCCTTTGGGCGTCCACAGCGCTCGTGTTAATTAGCCATCAGTCATTAGGTAATCCGATGTCAAAATTTGCTGATGTGTCAAGTTATGTAGTCAACACACAGATTACGCAAAACCCTGTTCGAGGAAAAGTTCAGGATGCCGCGACTAAAGAACCCATCGCTGGAGCAACAATTAGAGTCGTGGGAAAGACTTTAGCGACCTCTTCCGATGCGGAGGGTAATTTTCAGATTGATGCAGCCTTAAATGATGTATTGGAAATTACCTATGTCGGTTTTTCAAAGCAATCTGTGAATGTGACATCAACATCACTTCCACTAATTGTTGGGATGCAAGGACAAACTGGTGATTTGGATGAGGTAGTTGTGACAGGATACAGCACACAACGTAAAAAAGATCTGACCGGATCTGTTTCAGTTGTGGATGTTAATCAATTAAAAAGTACACCAGCCGCAAGTGCTGTAGAATCTTTACAGGGACGCGCTACAGGAGTTCAGGTTGTTACAGATGGTGCTCCTGGTGCAACTCCTCAGATAAAAATTCGTGGATATAGTACAATCAATAATAATGAACCATTATATGTCATCGATGGTGTACCTTATGAAGGAAAATTAAGTTGGCTGAATCAAAACGATATTGAAAGCCTGCAGGTCCTAAAAGATGCATCCGCAGCTTCTATATATGGTTCACGAGCCAATAATGGGGTTATCATTGTAACCACCAAATCAGGTAAAACTGGTAAACCTCAAATTAACTTTGATAGTTATTATGGTGTACAATCTCCAAATAAGAGCCGTTTTCCAAAAATGCTGAGTCCACAACAAATTTTAGATATTAATAATGGTCTTAGTAAAGGGAATGAAGTTTTACCGGATTATCTGCTTGCTGGGGCTAAAATAGGAGCTTCAATCACTGCTGCTGATGTTGATATGTCTAAATATAATTATGCAGACAATAAAGAAGAGTTTTATCAAATTACCAAAGCAAATAAGGCTGGTACCAATTGGTTTGATGCATTATCGAGAAATGCACCTACACAATCTTATCAATTAAGTGCTACAGGAGGAGGGGAAAATGCTTCTTATGCAGTCTCTGGAGGTTATTTAGGGCAAGAGGGGACAATTATCCATACTGGATTTGAACGTTTTAATGTGCGGTCAAACACCAATTTCTCAGCTTTTAATAAAAGATTGCGTTTTGGCGAAAATATGCAATATAGTATGACAAAGGGACATGGTATAGGAGTAAACACAAATACAGCAGGTGATTATATCGGTGAAGGAAGTGCTTTAGGTTTTGCTTACCGGATTAAAAATATTATTCCTGTCTATGATGAAGGAGGTAATTTTGCGGGATCTAAAGGTGGTTGGGGAAATGGCGAAAGTCCAGTTGCTATTGCTTATCGTGCAAAAGACGATGTGAACAAAAGTAATTTGTTTTTTGGAAATGCTTTTGGGGAATATGATATCATTAAAGGTCTGACGTTTAAAACAAGCTTTGGTATCAAATATGAAAACTATTATTCAACAGATTATACTTATCCAAATTTAGAGTTTCAGGAAGGTAGTGCAAATAATGGTGTTACAGAAACGTCTGGTTATAATACCGAATGGACCTGGACTAATACATTAAATTACAAGGCTAATTTTAATGATATTCATAAACTAAATATTTTATTGGGTACTGAGGCTATTGATAATACATATCGTCAGGTTCAGGGTAGAGGAAATGACTTTTTTATCAGTGATAATACCGATTTCTTTTACGTGAGTGCTGCTGCCAAAAAATCTGGTGAAAGTGAAGGTGCTTTTGGTTCCTTATTTTCCATTTTTGGAAAGGTAGATTATTCGCTGATGGATCGCTATATTTTTAGTGCTACAGTTCGACGTGATGGATCTTCTAACTTTGGTTCGAATAATAAATATGGTACTTTCCCAGGAGTAAGTGCTGCTTGGCGTCTATCCGAGGAAAATTTTATGAAAAGCGCTACTTGGTTAAGTGATTTAAAGGTTAGAGCGGGTTATGGTATCACAGGAAATCAACGCATACCATCTTTTCAATATCTAAAAAGATACCAGCTTTCGCAAAATTCATCTTCTTATCCGATAAACAGTGCATTGGTGAGCGGGATGTGGATTAGTGATTACCAAAATGAGAATGTAAAATGGGAGCAGGTAAAATCACTGAATATCGGTCTAGATTTTTCAATATTGAATGGAAAATTTGACGGATCATTCGATTGGTATAATAAAAAGACTTCCGATATGCTCTTTGCTTTGCCACTTCCAGCAACTGCGGCAGGTAGGGGTGCATCACCTTATTTGAATATTGGTGATATGCAGAATCAGGGAATTGAACTTTCTGTCAATTACCATCATCAGCAAAAAGATCCAGAAAAATTTAATTTTGATTTAGGCGTGAATTTTTCTAGAAATAAAAATGAAATCTTGTCCTTAGCCCCTGGAGTGGATGAAGTGATTTATGGTGCATTTAGAAGTATGGAAACTTCTGTTATGAAGACAGGTCAACCATTTGGTGCATTTTATGGATATCAGGTAGCTGGAATTTATCAAAATGCGAGTGAATTGGTTAATTTGCCATCTTACGATAAAGCACGTGTTGGCGGTTTTAGATATCAAGACTTAAATGATGATGGTAAAATTGATGCCAATGATAGAACGGTGATCGGAAGTCCTCATCCTGATTTTACCTATTCGATTAATTTTAATGCTAATTACAAAAATTTTGATATGATGATGTATTTCTACGGATCTCAGGGGAATCAGAATTATGAAGCAACACGTTATTTTACGGATATGGGTGTGTTTGATGGACAAAAAAGCGTTCGTGTATTGGATGCATGGTCAGAAGAAAATACTTCAGGTAAAGTTCCTAAGCAGGAATTACCAGGCTATGCTTTTGTAGACATCGAATCAGCTTCATCAACTTATTATATTCAAGATGCAAGCTTTTTTAAAATGAAAAATCTGCAAGTCGGTTATAACTTCAAAACTGAAAAATTATTTGGTGCTGACACGGGAATTAAAAAATTGCGTGCTTATTTGGGTGTAACCAATTTGTTTACGATAACTAAATATGAAGGATTAGATCCTGAAATTACGGCAACACCTTCAAAATATCCAGCATTGGGTGTAGATTTTGGGGTGTATCCACAATCTAGACAATATATGTTGGGCGTGAGTTTAGGATTTTAATTTAATTTTTAAAGTAAGTAAAATGAAAAATATAAAGATATTAATTGGTATTGCTGGGTTAGCAGTCGTGGGGATAAGTGGTTGTGGTAAAGGTTTTCTGGAGAAAAATCCTCAAGGTCAACTCATCGAAGAGCAGGTCAGTATTAAGAAAGGTGTGGAGTCCTCATTAATAGGTGCTTATGCTATACTAAATGGAAATGTTAACGGTACCTGGGGTAACTATGCTTCGGCACCTAGCCAATGGGTTTTTGGAGAAATGATATCGGATAATGCGCACAAAGGCTCTACTCCAACCGATCAGCCTAACATGAATAGTTTAGTGAACTTTGCTCCATTTTCATCAAATGATAATTTGAGTACAATGTGGCAGGTATATTATGAAGGGGTACTTAGAGTTAATAGTACTTTAAAATTACTGGCTCAGGATCAATCAGCAGGTAAAACTGTTCCAGCTGAGCGTGCTAAACAAATTGAAGGAGAAGCGAAAATGTTACGCGCCCATTATTATTTTCTGCTTTGGCGCGTATTCAAAAATATTCCTGTTATTGATGAAAATGTATCGATAGAGGATGCGAAAACGATTAAAAATGATCAAGATATTTTACCTTTAATCGAAAGTGACCTTAAAACTGCTGTTGCAAACTTACCTACAACCAAAATTAATAGTGAGGCTGGACGTATGGATCAATTTGCTGCGAAATCATATTTAGGAAAGTTTTATCTGTATCAGAAAAAATATAAAGAAGCACTTGATTTATTTAAAGATGTTTTATCAGGAAGGGATATTACTGCTATGCCATTTCAAGATAACTATGATGTATTGAAAGAAAATGGTCCTGAAGCGATCATGGTGGCTAAACATGTTATTAATCCAGATGGTTCAGGAGACAATGCTAATGTTGGAGATATGTTAGGCGGTTTAAATGGCGGACCTGTTGGTTGCTGTGGATTTTATCAACCTAGTATTGATTTAGTCAATGCTTATAAAGTGGATGCAAATGGTCTTCCTTTATTAGATGGTTCTTATCGTACTAATCCGTATATTTCAGATTTGACATTGACAGGCGCTGCTCTCGATAATTATAAAGTTAACATTAATTTACGTTTTGATCCACGATTAGATTATACCGTTGGTAGAAGAGATGTTAGTTATTTGGATTACGGAATTTTTCCTGGAGATCCTTGGTTAAGATCTGATAAAGGAGCGCGCCCCCATGCTGGACCATTTTCAGGACTGAAAACAATGATTCCCAAAGCACTCTTTTCTGGTCATACTTCAAATGATGGAGCTTATTTGACTGATTTAGATGTTAACATTATCAGATTGGCTGATGTAATCTTAATGGCAGCTGAATGTGAGGTCGAATTGAATAACTTATCTGAAGCTTTAAAGTATGTTAATTTCATCCGCTTAAGGGCAGCAAAATTACCAGGTAAAACGACCTCTGATGGTTCTCCGGCAGCAGTATATGTTGTAAAGCCGTATCCAACTTTTTCTTCGCAGGATTATGCACGTAATGCAGTTCGTTTTGAGCGTCGATTAGAACTGGCAATGGAAGGGCACAGGTTTTATGATCTGGTAAGATGGGGGACTGCAAAACAAGTAATTGAGAGCTACTCTGCATTTGAAGGTGGGTTTTTGCCCACATTTAAAGGGATTACATTTACACCCAACAAGAATGAAATTTTCCCTATTCCTCAAGTTGAAATCAATGCAAGTATGGGCAACTTAAAACAAAATACAGGTTTCTAATAGTAGTAAAACAAATAAATAGTAAAAGGGTTCTTCATATACTGAAGAACCCTTCTTTATTCTCGATTATTAAGTTAGAGAAATTTAGTATTTGATTGTTAGCATTTAAGTAATAAGGTCTTTCTACAAAATATTTTAAATACCATTAAAGTTGCTTTAAATCATTAATAAATGCATCGACATATTGTTCGTCTGTTGCCCATGATGTTATTAATCTAATGGCAGCATTGTCGTCATCTATTTCTTTCCAAACAAAGAACAAATAATTTTCGTGGAGTTTTGCAATCATATCTTTGGGTAAAATAGGAAAGATCTGATTTGTAGTTGAATTTGTTAAGAAAGAAAAACCTTTGAATTTTACAGTTCTTGCTATTTTCATGGCCATTTTGTTAGCATGATCTGCCAATTCGAAATATAGGTCTTCCTTGAATAATTCAAGAAATTGTATCGCAAGTACACGTCCTTTCGCTAACATTGCACCTCTTTGTTTCAGTACATAATCAAAATCTTCTGCCAGATGCGGATCTTTAAAAATAACAGCTTCGCCTAATAATGCACCATTTTTCGTTCCACCGATATAGAATACATCTGTTAATTTTGCAACATCAGCGAGTGTTAAATCATTATCTTGAGCCATTAAAGCGTGTCCCAATCGAGCACCATCAAGAAATAACAACAAATTATGCGAAAGACAACATGCTGCCAGATCTTCTAATTCTTTTTTGAGATAGATCGTGCCGATCTCAGTTGAATTGGAAATATAAACCATCCGAGGTTTTACTACATGTGGTTTTAGTGCATATTCTTGCAATGCTCTTTCAATAGCAACTGGATTAAGTTTGCCATCAGCGGTTTCTACAGTAATTACTTTATGGCCGGTTGCCTCAATAGCTCCTGTTTCATTAGCCGAAATATGTCCGGTTTTAGCACTGATCACCGCTTCATGGGGGCGTAAAAGAAAAGAAATAACAATTAGGTTGGTCTGCGTGCCTCCGGAAAGAAAATGTATGGTAGCTTGTGGGTTATTGAACTTATTTTTTAAAATATCTTTTGCTTGGATAGCATATTCATCTTCTCCATAACCAAGTTGTTGAACAAGATTTGTTTCTATTAATTTATTGAGAATATTTGGGTGTGTACCCTCAGAATAGTCATTTTTGAAATTGTACATTTTTTTATTTTAATATAACCAAGATAGAAGAGGCATAGTGGTAAATAGCTTCCTTCATTATTTATAACTTACAGCGCCACTCAATAGATCTGTAAAGATAAAATATAATTAATGATTTTATAACAGGTTAAATTTCATTGAATCGTCACAAGTTCACAATTAAATAGGCTAAACCATATCGGAATGATCTATATTAAGCCAAAAAACAAAAAATCACGGAGTGATAGTTCCGTGATTTTTAGATTTTATATGAAGGACGATATTTAACCCTTTTTCTTCTTCATGGTCATCTTAGCTTTTTTGCCGGCACCATAATTATATGTTTTACTATTACTTTCTTTCTTTTGATGGAAAGCTGCACCACGTGTTCCATCATTATCATCATCAATTAATGAGGTATTTCCCTTTTTTGCACTGTAAATTGATAATTTTTCTGGTAAATCAAGAACTTCCATTTTTTGACCTACTGTATGCTCAATTTTTTTGATTTCAGGTAACTCCAAATCTGTTGCAAAAGTAAATGACAGTTGCTCTTCTGTATTTGATTTAATGATTCGTTGTATAAGCGTATCGTTATTCTCGGGGATTTCAAAATGAAAAATATACGGTATTCCCGACAGATCTAATACTTCAGTTCCTTCATTGGCAACGATTAAGATCCGATGAGCATCCTCTTGTTTAAATAATTCGATGTCAGAAATGCTTTTATCTTCAAAAAATAAAGGGTTAAATATAACGATCTCATCGTTATATTTACGGTGTAAGCTTTTCCCTAATTTTTGTGCAGTAAGTTTACTATTAACAAAAATGATCACTTTATCAAAAACTTCGTTGTCCAGCATTAAGCTGTTGAGAAGATTGATTTTAGTTGTGAAATTTGGAACCTGATATAGGAACATATCATTTACATTAAGTTTTTCTGCAGCAAGTTCTTCTACTTCGATCAGGGCTGGTGAAACCATAAAACCATCAATCATCTGGTGCAATTTTTCATGCTCCACTGTACTAAAAACAAGATGCTGACACTTTTTAGCACTTTGAACAAGTTCTTTCACCGGAGTTATCATACCATTTTTAATTACCTCTTCTGCATCATCGATAATTATGGTATGTATTAAATTAAGATTTAAGCCCAATTTAAGGTAGACAGCTCTTGCTCTATTTGGAGTAGAAACAACGATTTCAACACCATCGACAAGTTTTTCAATTTCTTGCTCCATACTACCTCCAGCACGTAATCCAATAATACTAAGGTCTTTATTTTTACTGATCAAATAAAATTGATCAACAATAGCCTGAACACATTCTTGATCAGGAGCTAAAATCAAAACTTTTGGAGCATCAGGAACGTTGAATTTAAGTCCAGAAAGTACACTTAGGATATAAGTTGTCGTTTTACCTGAACCGTCAGGACCTATAGCGATAATATCTTGGCCTCCTAATATCCGAGACATTGATTTCACTTGTATTTCCTTGGGTGTTAAATAACCCAAACTTTCCATGGATTTTTGTAACCGCTTGCTTAATTTTAATTTATCGAAAGACACCTTATTGTCGTATTTAATGAATAATGGACAAAGTTACTTAAAAAATAATTGCAAATAGATGCTTATGGTTCTTTATGGAATATAACTAAATTCAGAGATTTAAAAGCGAAATTTATAGCAGCACCAGTAAAGGTAAAACTACTTTATTTATGACATCATGATAGTTTTCTTCAATTTAGCCTTAAACCGTTCTCAAAATAAGCCATTACGTTTTTCTTATTACCTTATTATGGTTATCTTTAAAAGGAGTCAAAATCATTAGAGAAAGGAATGGAAATGGTCACAGAATTAGAAAAATATTCATTGGTATTTCAACCCTGTGAAAAGGGTATTCAGATGGTAAGGTCAATCAAAGAAAGTTTAAAGAACAAGATTGGATGGTTTTCCAGTTGTCACTCATTGGCACATATTACAATTTGTGAGTATCTCGCGGATCGTGCGACTTTATCAAAGATAAAAAAACAAGTCACAGAGATTCTTAAATATGAAAATTCACAATATGTCTATTTCGATGAATATAGCGCTTTTCCAAAAAATGGTGCTTTTTTCATTGCTCCAGCATTAAAATCTAAACAGTTCTTGAAAAATAAAATGCAGGCCATAACCAGTATCGATTTTGATACGGAAATGTTTAAAAGTACTGAACCTCATTTGACAGTTGGGCGTAAGTTGGATCAGGAAAAGCTTGCAGTAGCTTTTGAAAATTTCAAAGCAATAGATTTAGATTTTTTTTGTTCTAGTATTTTCTTGCGAAGATTTAATCCCATTAGAAAACAATATGATACAATAGAAGAATTTAAATTTGGCAATCTTCCTAAACCTCCTAAAGAAGAGGGACAGTTGTCTTTTGATTTCTAATAAAAGGATAAAAATGTAGTTTTTCGTTTTAGGATTTATATCTTTATTTCCGCAAGATAGATGGCATATTAACGACATAGCAATCCTAATGAGTAAAGATCCTTACCAGCATGAAAAATCTCTTTCAGATGTGCACGAAAGTGTTGAAATCAGTAAGGGCAAATCAAAAATAAAAAAAATCCTCAGTTTTTTTGGACCGGCCTATTTAATTAGTGTAGGTTATATGGATCCTGGGAATTGGGCTACAGATTTAGCCGGGGGAAGTCAGTTTGGCTATGCCCTATTATGGGTTTTGTTGATGAGTAACATCATGGCTTTACTCTTGCAGAGCCTTTGTACCCGTCTAGGAATAGTGAGACGAAAAGATCTCGCACAGTGTAATCGGGAGACATACCCAAAGCGCATGAATTTTGTGCTTTATATCTTGGCAGAAATAGCAATCGCGGCCTGTGATCTCGCGGAAGTATTGGGAATGGCGATCGGATTAAACTTACTTTTTGGAATAGATATCCTTTGGGGCGTATTAATCAGTTTTGCAGATACATTTTTGATTATGTATCTACAGAAGTTAGGTATGCGAAAGATGGAACTTTTCATTATTGGTCTAATTACGATGATTGGTCTGTGCTTTATGGTAGAGATGTTTTTAGTTCAACCTGATTTCGGTGAAGTAATGACCGGCTTTATTCCAAGCTTACCCAATAGCGCTGCACTTTATATTGCAATAGGAATTATCGGAGCTACTGTAATGCCACATAATTTGTATTTACATTCAGCCTTGGTACAAACGCGAAAAATAGACAGAGATGACCATTCCATAAGAAAAGCACTCAAATATAATTTTTTTGATAGTGCAATTGCTTTAAATCTAGCCTTTCTGGTCAATGCCGCTATTCTCATCCTCGCATCAGCCGCTTTTCATAAAAACGGAATGCATGATGTAGCAGATCTGGAAGATGCTTATCACTTATTGGGGAAAACATTAGGAACAGATCTCGCTCCTAAATTATTTGCAGTAGCGTTGATATTGGCAGGTCAAAGTTCTACCGTAACTGGAACCCTTGCAGGACAGATTGTAATGGAAGGATATTTGAGATTACGGATCAGTCCCACCCTCCGAAGAATTATTACTAGATTATTAGCAATTATACCAGCAGTATTGGTCATATTAATTGCTGGAGAATCTCAAGTTGGCTCTTTATTAATTTTTAGTCAGGTTATATTAAGTATGCAGTTGGCATTTGCAGTTATTCCATTAATTCATTTTGTAAGTGATAAGGAAAAGATGGGAAATTTCGTTATAAAGCCTTATATGCAAATATTGGCATGGCTTATAGCTATTATCATCGCCGTACTTAATATCAAACTGGTATATGAGGAAATCTCAACATGGATTATTAAATATGATGTACTCTGGTTAACTATTTTATTAATTCTTGGGGCCGCAGGTATGATCGTTTTGTTGATTATGACCTTTATTTATCCTATACTTCATAAAAATAGAGCAATTGTATTGGATGTCCACCCCCCATTTGAAGATTTAAAGTTTGATGAACCCATATCGTTCAATAAAGTTGTACTTGCTTTGGACTACTCAACTTCAGATACAAAAGCAGTACAGTATGCCCTTTCTATAGCTAATACGAATTCTCATTTTATCTTGGTGCATATTGTTGAAAGTGCAGGCGTGAAATATACGGGAGAAAGTACGGATGACTTAGAGTCTAGACAAGATCTGGAAAGATTAGAGAAATATGCACATTTCTTTTCCGATAGAGCTTATCAAGTTAATTTTGAACTGGGTTATAATAATCGGGTTGCTTCTATTGCGAAGATATGTGAACAATATGAGGCTGACCTATTAATTGTTGGGAGCCATGGACATACGGGAGTTAAGGATTTTGTTTTCGGAGAAACTGTAAATAAATTACGACATGCAGTGAAAATACCCGTTTTTATTGCGCAATAACCTGAAATGATAATTATTTAAGATAAAAGATACTTAAACTGTTAACGATCTTTTTTATATTAGAGAATAAGATAAAATGCGAATGGATAATATGAAACAGGTTTATATAGAAAGAGATGTAGCAGAATTTCTAAATCTTTCTATGTATCAAAATCAGATTACTTTTTTGAGCAATTTGATGCTCTCTTCTAAGAGTGATCAAATTTTAGAAAAAATCCGAATTGAAATTGATACTGAGGGAGCGTGGATGGAACCCTTTTCTTATGAATTAGCCTATCTACCCGTCGGATTATCTGTTAAGATACCCACGGATAAAATTATTGTCAAGCCAATTTATTTCCTTCAATTAAGTGAGGTCGAACGAAGTACTTTTCAAATTAGAGTCTATCAGGACGAAAATTTATTAATAGAAGAAGTAGTGTCTATAGCATTGCATCCCTTATCATTTTTTGGAGGTTTTAATACTCTTCCAGAATTATTAGCATCTTATATTACACCTAATCATCCTTACATTTATGCTGTTAAAAGTAAGGCGATTGCCTATCTAGAACAGCAAAATTTACCTGTTAAATTTGAGGGGTACCAGGCTACAGATCCATCTCGGATTCTTGAAATGATGCGGGCGATATACCATGCTTTGCAAGCGCAAGAAATAGTATACAGCGCATTACCGCCTAGTTTTGAAGAGAATGGACAACGGCTGAGGATGGTTGATGTTATTGCAAAAAAACGTTTTGGTAATTGTATTGATATTAGTTTACTCTACGCAGCATGTTTGGAGGCCATTGATTTGAATCCAATAATAATAGTTACTAAAGGACATGCTTTCGTAGGATGTTGGCTTCATCAAGATCGATTTGCGCAGATTATTAACGAAGATAAAACCGCTATTACTAAACGTTTTGCTAAAGGAATAAGTGAAATTGTTGTTGTTGAGTCAACAAGTGTTTGTAAAGGAGCTAGTATTAACTTTAATCAGGCAATTGATCTTGCGGAAGCGAGCCTGATAGAAAGGAATGATTTCTTACTTTCCATCGACATAAAGCGTGCGCGTGCCAGCGGTATCAAACCGCTGCCATTAAAGATAGATGATTCTTTCGATCTTGAGCATGAGTTTATACGAAATCAAGTAGATTTGAAGATGCAAGAAGAAACGATTGAGGTAGGAAAAATTTATAAAGAATTTGAGGGAAATGATAATAAATCCATCAGTAAGCAGAAAGTCTGGGAAAGAAAGCTGTTAGACCTGTCATTGCGCAACAATCTTCTTAATTTGCGTATGACAAAAAATATGTTGCAGATTATGGATGTAAATATTCATGACCTGGAAGACCTGTTAGTTGATGGTAAAAGTTTTTCGATTAGTGCTAGTGCTGATGCTCCCATACTGAAGCAGTACAATATCTTGAATCCTTCATTACATCCTTCATCGCCAGCCTATCAATTGGCAAAAGAAGAATTAGCACATAACCGTTTATTATCTTATTATCATGCTGATGATTTAGATACAATTCTGACTCATATATCTCGCAATGCCAAATTATCGATCGAAGAGAACGGCTCCAGTACTTTATTCTTAGCTATAGGACTGTTACAGTGGCGGGATAAAAAAACGCTTGCCCAAGTTCGATCTGCTCCAATTATATTAATTCCGGTTGAGCTGATGCGACGTTCTATCAACAGTAAATTTGTCCTCAGAAGCCGCGAAGAAGAGGCGATGATCAATATTACCTTATTAGAGTTTCTTCGTCAAGAACACGGTTTGGATCTCCGGGATCTCGAAGAGCTTCCTAAAGATGGAAAAGGAATCGATGTTGCACAATTGATCGCACAGATGCGAAGAGCAATCATGGGACTTAAGGGATGGGATATTGTAGATCAGGTGATTTTGGGTAATTTCTCTTTTAACAAATTAATTCTTTGGAATGATATTGCACATCAATCTGAAGAAATTGCAAAAAGTAGCATTGTTCGTAGCCTTATCGATGGCCAGTTGCGATTAGATATTGGAAAAGAGGAAGTTCCATTAGATTTTGATAATATAAACCCCTCTGCTTTAGCGTTGCCTATAGCAACAGATGTATCCCAATTAGAAGCAATTTTCACTTCTAATCAGAATCAAAGTTTTGTTTTACATGGTCCTCCTGGGACAGGTAAATCCCAGACGATTACTAACATTATTGCAAATGCACTTTATCAGGGCAAAAAAGTATTGTTTGTTGCTGCGAAGAAAGCCGCATTAGATGTTGTATATAAGCGATTGGCAGCAATAGGTCTATCCAATTTCTGTTTGGAACTCCACTCCAATAAAGCAAAAAAATCAGATGTACTTTCACAGCTTGCAGAAACTTTGGAACAGCCACAGTTGAAGGGTAATTTTAATTTTCAAGATGAGGCCAATCATTTAATAAATGCTAAAAAAGAGTTACAGATTTATATTAGCCAATTGCATAAACAGCAACCTATTGGCTGGAGTTTGTACGATAGTATTACAGCATTAACAACTTTAGAATCTTATCAGTTCGCTAAAATCGATCTCCCTCAAACATTTTTTGATTCTTTGACAAATGAGAAATGGCGAACATGGAAAGATTTGGTAATCGATTTAAATTCTGTTTCAAAGATTATCGCTAATCCTAGTCAGAATCCGTTCAAAGGTATTGCTCTTGTGCAATACTCAAGTGCTATTCAACAGGAAGTTGTATCTTCTGCTGTAGAATTAAATCATACTCTGTTGGAGTATGGACAATTGCTACGTCAGTTCATATCAAATTTTGATATGCCTATTCAGAACTTATCTTGGTCAGATTTGTATTTATTCGATCAGCTTATTAAGTCCTTAACGGAACTTCCTGAGACGGATTTATCGCTTTGGAAGATGCTATTAAGCAAATCGCAAGAAGAGCGATTACAGAAATGGATCTCTGATTTTGAAATATATCAGAGTAGACGTCTGTTTTTATTAAATCATGCCCACAAAAGCGTGCTCGATGCTAATTTGACAGCATTAGAGTCTTTATGGAATGAGGCAAAACAGACCTGGTTTTTACCAAAATGGTTTAAAAAAAGAAAAGTAAAGAAAGGTTTGTCAGCTTTTAGTACCATACCTTTACATGAAGATGAAACCTTCGATCAATTTTTTGCTTATGTCAATGCCTTTCAACAAATAAGGACAGTAGTTGAGTCTAAAGAGTATGAGGCAATCCATCAAGGCTTAGGCAGCTCTTACCTTCAAGAAGATACTAATTTAAAACTTGTGCAGGAGCAAATTGAGACACTGAAAATAATTAATGGACAATTATTAGCATTAAGTAATGTTACAGTAACTGATATTGTACAAAAGTGGATTGAAAAGTCGAAAACAAAAACAACCCAATTGATCCCAAATCAAGAATATACTTTACACAGTTTAACAAAGGTATGGGGTAAACTACTTATTAAGAGTAGTGATTTTCAAACTTTAACGCAATTAGATATTCGGTCTTATCCTGTTCAGGTCGATTGGCTGACTGAAATCGAAGGTAAAATGTCTGGTATTATTGATCAAATTGATTATTTAAAGAATTGGACAAATTATTCGAAAACAAAAGAAAAAGCTATATCATTAGATTTAAACTGGTTTATTGAATTGTATGAAAAAGATGATCTTAAACAAGAACATCTTTTGGAACATTTTGATTACATCATTCATTACAATCTGGCCAATAAAGTGATCGCTTCGCATGAAGCACTTAATATGTTTAATGTCCGATTATTTGAAGATAAGATCGAAAAGTATAAACAAATTGCAAATTCTTTCACTGAATTGACTAAAAAGGAATTATTGTTACGACTAAATGAACGGTTGCCAAATAATACTATTGAAGCTCTTCAAGGATCTGAAATAGCAATTTTACAGCGTGCCATTAAAAATCGGGGACGTGGTGTAAGCATTCGAAAGCTATTCGATCAAATTCCAGCACTACTGCCTCGTTTAGCTCCGTGTATGCTTATGAGTCCAATTTCAGTTGCTCAATATTTTGAGGTAAATCCGGACCAGTTTGATTTATTAATTTTCGATGAAGCTTCTCAATTACCCACTTGTGAAGCTGTCAGTTCTTTAGCTCGATCTAAACATGCGGTTATAGTAGGTGACCCAAAACAAATGCCTCCAACATCATTCTTCATGACGAATAAAGTAGATGAGGAAAATATGGAAATTGAGGACCTTGAAAGTATTTTAGATGACTGTCTTTCTTTATCATTCCCTTCAAAATATTTGTTACGTCATTATCGAAGTAAACACGAAAGTCTTATTGCTTTTAGTAATGCACATTATTATGACAATAAATTATTAACATTTCCATCAGCAGATGATCTAAATAGTCGTGTCACTTACCAGCATGTATCAGGTCATTATGACAAGGGTAAAACCCGACAGAATAAATTCGAAGCACAGGCCATTGTTGAAGATGTCGCAAGACGGTTTCAGAATGCAAAAACTCGAAAACAAAGCGTCGGTATTGTCACCTTTAGTCAAGTACAACAGAATCTTATAGAAGATAAGCTAAACGAGTTGTATCGACTTGATTCGGAGCTGGAAGCATGGGCTACGGAAAGTGATGAACCTATTTTTATTAAAAACCTAGAAAATGTTCAAGGTGATGAACGAGATGTAATTTTGTTTTCAATTGGATATGGACCAGATGAAAATGGTCAAGTGAGTATGAACTTCGGACCGTTGAACAGGGAAGGTGGTTGGAGAAGACTGAATGTTGCGGTAACTCGGGCTCGAGAGGAAATGAAAGTTTTTGCAATACTTAGATCTGATCAGATAAACTTAAATCGTACCGCTTCAGAAGGAGTCGCGGGTTTGAAAAATTTTCTGAATTTTGCCGAAAAAGGACACCTTGTACTAGATGCTAGCCAAATAACCACGACAGATAATCATGCTAATTTAACCCAAAATATCGCAAATAGATTACGTGCCGAAGGATTAATCGTCAATGTCAATATAGGAACATCTGACTATAGAGTTGATTTAGGTATTGTTCATCCCCAACATCCCAAACGCTATATTTTATCGATTTTATTAGATGGACTTAATTATTTTCAAGCGGAAACTACCAACGACCGTGAACTGGTATTACCAAAAATGTTGGAAAGTTTAGGTTGGAATATTTTTAGAATCTGGACATTGGATTGGATTGAGAATGCGGACCTTATAGTGGAATCCATTTTAGAAAAAGTTAATGCATTGCTATTAAAAACAGAAGAGCATGACCATATTTTAGCTAACGTCACAGAAAGTATTCATCAGAATGGATATCATATTGAAGAAATTGATTATTCTCCTATAATTTCTAAACAGATCCCTTATGAGAGCACTCATTTGCCAAAAGCATTTGCTATCGGAGAAGAGGGTTTAGAAGATCTTGGAAATAGGGCATTGATCCATAGACAGATGGAGTTGCTTATTCATCATGAATCACCCATAAGTAAGTCTTTTTTATATAAGCGTATTATGGAACATTGGGAAGCGAAACCTAGTGTTAAAATCGAGCGAATTCTATCTGAAATAATAGTAGATGTTCCTTCGCATGTAACCAAACACCGTCAGCCATTTTATTGGAAGGAACAAAGTGTGGTTGATATCAACTATTATCGGTCAAATGCTGGAATAGGAAGAAATTCAGAAGATATAGCCCCAGAGGAAATTATAGTAGCATTGCAAGAAGCCGTCGAACAGAATTTAAGTATCGTTGAAGATGATTTAGTCCGATACTTGGCTCGTCAATTTGATTTTCAGAAAATGGGTAAGCAAATTGAATTTTCGATGCGTTATGCGATTGGCATAGCTGTCGAAAAACAACTTGTAACACAGGAAGAAGGCCGTATAAAGATGATCGATAATAAATAGTTTTTTTTAATCATTGTTAAATTGTAATGATCAGTTTTATAAAAAAACGAGCGTTATTCTTTAGGATAACGCTCGTGATTTGAAAATTATTTTAATTAAAATTTATAGCCCACCATGATGCCTACCGTTCTGTTTTTAGCATCAAGAGTTTTATCAATACTGCTAAATCCATGACTATAATAGGCATCTAATGTCAATTTGCTAATATCAAGACCTAATCCAATTCGACCATCAAAAGAAAACTTTTTATAATCAGTAGTTGCTGTTGATTTAACGGTTTTAATGTCATAATTCAATTGTGGTCCCAACATAGCACGTAAATTAAAATCGCCATCATTGATTAACTTATATCCTATCTGAAGCGGTAAATTTATCTGATAGAATTTTGGCGTTTTCTCATTCTTGTCAAAAGTATATTCTTTACGTAACAAGCTCACTCCTAAACCCGGTTGAAAGAATAATTCATTTCCAATACGGGCAAACCCAGCGACAGAAACACCCACTTTTCCATTATTATCTTTGACGGATTTGTTACCAAAAGATGTCATGTTATAATTGCTTCCAATTTGAAGTCCATAAGTAACTTCTTGTGCTTTTGCTGCGGCGGACAATCCTAATAATGTCAATCCCATAAGGGCAGTTTTTAATGTTGTTTTCATTTTTCTAAACGTATTTGTATTGATTAATTATTCGTCTTTCCTTTATGACAACATAAAATCATGATACCCTTGAAAAAAATTAAATTATTATCGTTTTATATATTTTAGATTTGAATCAATAAAAAGAAATGAAATTAGTATAAGGGTATAGGCCAGTTCAGTTGTCATAAATAAAAGTAGATTGTTTCATGAATCCGGAAAATTCAATCAATGTCAGAAAATAAAGAAAAGAAATTTGAGCAACTGTTTCGTTTGTACTATAAGGAATTGCACCGTTCTGCATTTCGTTATTTGAGAGATAGTGAGAGCGCTGAAGAGATCGTACAACAAGTATTCTTGCGTCTATGGGAGAAAAATTGGGAGGAAGAAGTACATACATCTTTAAAGGCTTACTTATATCGTGCTGTTTATAATGAAAGTATGAATTTTTTAAAAAAAGAGCAGAGAAAGATGAAATATCAGTCTTATCAGCAAAGTAGGCAAGAATTTGTTCCTGCTGTCGATCAAAGTGCAAAAGATCTTGATCAAAAACTACAAGTAGCACTAGCTAAGCTACCTGAAAAGAGTCGTACTGTTTTTGAGCTGAGCCGTTTTCAAGAGATGAAATATAAAGATATTGCTCAGACATTGGATCTTTCCATTAAAACTGTTGAAGGACATATGACCAAAGCGTTGCGACACTTACGTCTTGAGCTGATGGATTATTTAACTATAATTATTTTTTATATCATTTATATATTATGAATAAGGAATTGCTAGAAAAATACATCATTGGAGAAACCAATGAAGAAGAAAATATTAGAATCAAAAACTGGTTAGAACAAGATATTAGGAATAGATCTGAATATTTAAAAATAAAAGATATGTGGGACCGTTTACCTAAACCACTTGAAGCACCAGAGGTAGATGTCGATCAAGCTTGGGAAAATTTTAAATTCGCTAGAGAAAATAGAGTTGCTGGAGTAATAGAAGTTGCTGAGAATAAAACAGTAATGATGAAATGGAACTGGTGGGCAGCGGCTGGAGTGCTTGTCATCTGTTCATTAGGGTTTTATTTATTTAATAATAGTTATAAGCAAGAAAAAAATCTTTTTAGTGCTACCGCTGTTCTTTCAGATTCACTGCCAGATGGTTCTCAGGTTACACTTAATAAGAACTCAGAAATTGTTTATTCCCGAACATGGATGAGTAAACGGAGAAATGTAAAATTAGAGAAAGGAGAGGTATTTTTTGATGTGTTTAAAGACAAAGAGCATCCTTTTGTGATTAAATCAGGTAAGAGCCAGATTACTGTTGTAGGCACGAGTTTTAATGTGCGTCGTCATGAAGGAGCTACCGAAGTGATTGTAGCAACAGGTTTGGTTAAAGTTTCATACAGCAATAAAGAGGTTTACTTGCATCCTAAAGAAATGATTACGATCCAAGATAATGATACCACTAAAGTATCAGTCAAAAAGATGCCAGACTTGTTTTATAAATACTATGTAGATCGTGAGTTTGTCTTCGAAAATACCAAGTTAGAGCGTGTCGTAGAACTATTAATTAAGGCGTATGATCAAAAAATTGTTATTGATCGCGAAGCAGACAAAAAGCTTTTGTTAACGGCAACATTTCAACAAAATAGTCTAAATCAAATTTTACAGGTCATATCGGACACATTTAAATGTAAGGTTATTATTAAAGATTCAATTATTCATATAACTAGATAATCATGTTTTTGGTAAAATTTATCAATCATATCACTACGAAGCCACTTTTAAAAAAGTTTAGTTACCTATTCATATTTTTAGTTTTGTTTAGCTTTTCAAAAGCGGATGCACAGCAACAGTTAGCGACCCAGATTCAAATGCCTGCTTATTCGAATATGACAGTAGGTCAAATTTTTCAGGTGCTGCATGAAAAGCATGGTACTTTGTTTTCTTTTAATAGCAATATATTGCAGACTGATAGTGTGATTCAAGTATCGGCATATAAGGGATCATTATATGGCTTTTTGGATCATACGTTAGGAAAGGAATATAGTTTTAAGGAAATTGGCAAGCATATTATTATACAATTTACACCGCAACGAATGGCAGTAGACGTTGAAGTGCAGTCGCAGGATAAAAATAAAGTTGTTATCACGGGCTATATCAAAAATATCCGAACCAACACACCTATTTCTGACGCTAGTATTTTTGATCGCGATGCACTACTTTCTACTTTAACCGATAAAAACGGTTATTTCGAACTCGATGTTAAGAAAAAAATTAGCTTGATTGCTGTTAATGTAAGTAAAGCAATGTTTCGTGATACAAGTGTTTTAGTAATTTTTCCCATCGATACAGAAGTTGGCAGTAAAAAAAGAAAGTTTGGTTACTTTACGGAATATGAGCAAGACAATGGTTTTTATCGATCTTTTTTTGGACGAGTATTTTTATCACCGGCTCAAAGTATTCAAAATATGAATCTTGGCGGACTTTTTCTATATAGTCCATATCAGATATCGATGACTCCGGGATTAAGTTCGCATGGTTTTATTCGCTCACAGATTGTTAATAAATTTTCAATAAATATCCTAGGAGGTTCTACTGCGGGGGTAAAAGGTTTAGAAATTGGTGGAGTTTTTAATCTCAATCAATACGATATGGAAGGGTTACAGTTAGTAGGAGGGTTTAATGTCGTGGGAGGCGATGTAAATGGTGTTCAGGTAGCAGGAATATCGAATCAAGTATTTGGTGATGTCAAAGGAGTGCAATTAACAGGAGGGCTAAATAAGGCCGATATGGTGAAAGGAGTTCAAATTTCTGGAATAGGCAATATGATGAAAGAAAGTGCAGGAGCGACACAACTAGCAGGTGGATTTAATCACAGTAAAGGTACTGTCAGCAATCAAGTTGCAGGTATAGCCAACATTGGCAATAAAGTAAAAGGTATTCAGCTTGCTGGGGTAGTTAATATTGCGGATAGCAGCGACTATCCGATTGGCTTATTAAATTTAATTAAAAATGGTGAGAAGAGTATTTCTATTGCCATTGATCAAGATGCATATTTAGGTGTGCAATTCCGATCTGGTGGTCGTGTTCTCTATAGCATTTTAGGAGTACATGCATCATTAAAAGATGATAACACTGCCCGTTATGCTTTTGAAGCAGGTTTAGGAGCGGTTTTTTTACATGGGAACAGGTTTATGCTACGTGCTGAGATATCCAGCCGGAATCAGGTTACAGACAAATTTAAATTATTATCCAATAACCATTCTAGTTTTAGATTAATTCCGGAGCTACGTCTAAATAAAAAACTATCCGTATTCGTAGCCCCTAGCTTTAATTACGTGAGTAAAGAAGATGATGCAGTTACACAGGCGGGGAAAACCCTATGGAAAGTATGGGGACGAGATAAAAACAGAAATTCATTGTTTGGTGGTGGAGCAGTAGGTCTTATGTTAAAATTGTAATCCTGATATTATGAATTTTATAGCCGAGCTTTGTGTATGTACTCATTTTATTGAAATCCTTCTGTATAGATTTCATCATATGGATGAATGAAAAAAGAGCGGTATTATAAACTAACATAGCAATTTCATATTGAACTGAAATATGGAAAACTAATCTAGGAATATGCATAATATAAAAGAGGGTAATCATAAATAATATGATTACCCTCTTTTATTCCAGTAGATAGACAGACTGCTTTAATATAAGCACGATCTACGTCATAAAAAAAGGAGATAACCAAAATTATCTCCTTTTCTATATGTTAAACTGAATAAGAATTACTCAGCAATTACTTCGAAAGGAACTTGAACTTTCACTTCTTTGTGTAAGTTTAAGTTTGCTAAGTATTCACCAATTTCTTTAGGTTCTACTTCGAAAGTAATACGACGACGGTCAACATCAAAACCTTTAGCTTTCAAAGCATCAGCAATTTGAATGCTGTTTACTTTACCGAAGATTTTACCAGTTTCACCAGCTTTAGCACCGATTGATAACTTAATAGTTTCCAACTTAGTAGCTAATTCAGTAGCGTCTTTCTTAATTTTATCTTGTTTGAACTGAGCTTGTTTAATGTTTTCAGCTAAAACTTTCTTTGCTGATACAGTCGCTTGAATAGCAAATCCTTGAGGGATTAAATAATTACGACCGTAACCTGGCTTTACATTTACGATATCATTTTGCTCACCTAAGCCTTTGATATCTTGTTTTAAAATAACTTCCATGTTCTCTAGTCCTCCTTATTTTAATGAATCAGCTAAGTAAGGTAACAAGCCGATGTGACGAGCACGTTTAACCGCTTGAGCTACTTTACGTTGGAATTTCAATGACGTACCAGTTAAACGACGAGGTAAAATTTTACCTTGATCATTCACAAATTTCATCAAGAAGTTAGCATCTTTATAATCGATGTATTTGATACCATTCTTTTTGAAACGGCAATACTTTTTACGATTGTCCTCTACTTTAGGGGCAGTTACGTATTGGATATTTTCGTTAGCCATTAGTTTGATCCCTCCTCAGTTTTAGTTTCCGCTTTTTTGTTGAATGCACCGCTACGTTTTTTCTCGCTATAAGCTTTAGCATGTTTGTCTAAAGCAATAGTTAAGAAACGCATTACACGCTCATCACGTTTGTATTCAACCTCTAATTTATTGATTAATTCTCCTGGAGCCTTGAATTCAGTTAAGTGATAAAACCCAGTTGTTTTTTTCTGGATTGGATACGCTAATTTTTTCAAACCCCAATTGTCTTCAGCGACAATTTCGGCTCCGCCTTCTGCTAAGATGTTTTTGAATTTTGCGATTACTTCTTTCGCAGCATCTTCAGAAAGCAACGGGGTAAGAACGATTACAGATTCGTACTGTTGCATTTTGTTAAATAATTATGTTTATTAATTTTTCTCCGTACTTACGGAAGTGCAAAGATAATTAATAGATTTTAAATATACAATGATTATAGTATGGTATTTTATTTTAGTTTTTGCATTTCTGCTTTAATAGCAGTCTGAATGTTTGCTGATACCGGTATTAAAGGTAGGCGCACATAATCTTGACCGATACCCTTTTCTTGTAGAATATATTTAACCCCACAAGGATTTCCTTCAACAAAACAAAGATCTGTTATTTCAAGCAACGCATTGTGGATCGTCCTAGCTTCAGTAAAACTACCTGCAGTACATAAAGCAGCTAATTTTGAAACTTGAGCTGGATATGCATTTCCAACAACAGAAATGATTCCCACTGCACCTAAAGCCATCATAGGTAAGGTTGCAGGATCGTCACCCGAAATCAGTAAGAAATCAGCTGGTTTATCTCTTAAGATCTCGTTAAACTGAGCAAAGTTGCCAGAAGCTTCTTTTGTTGCAACGATATTCTTAAAATCTTTTGCTAAGCGTATTGTCGTGGCAGGAGTCATGTTGCTTCCTGTACGTCCTGGTACATTATATAAAATAATAGGTAGGGGAGAAGCCTCAGCTATTGCTTTATAGTGCTGATATATTCCTTCCTGTACGGGTTTATTATAATAAGGAGATACGGATAGTATAGCACAGAATCCTGTAGGATCAAAATTTTTGATCTGCTCTACAATCTCTGCCGTATTATTTCCTCCGATACCCGCAACCAATGGTACGCGAGCATTCACCTGTTTGACAGTGAAATCCCAGATACGCTTTCGTTCGTCTTTCGTTAATGTTGCTACTTCACCAGTAGTACCTAAAGAGACTAAATAATTCATACCTGAGTCAATTTGATAGTCAATTAGCTGTGCTAAAGAATCAAAATCAACTGTTCCATCTGCGTTGAAAGGTGTAACTAATGCTACACCAGCTCCATGAAGCTCGTTCATTGTGTTGTTTGTAAAGATTAATATTTAATTTATATACTTGTTGTATCTGCGATCAAAGCTAATAATTCATCTTCAGTGATCATCTTGATGTTTAGTTTTTCTGCTTTTGCTAATTTTGAAGGCCCCATTTTATCTCCCGCTACCAGGTAGCTTAATTTCGCTGAAATACTGGAAACCATTTTACCCCCATTACTTTCTATAAGTGCAGTTAATTCTTCTCTCGAATGATTTGTAAATACACCCGATATCAGAAATGTTTGGCCAGTTAATGCATTACTGTCCAAAATTACTTCTTTCTCTTCAATTTCAAACTGTAAACCGTAAGATTTTAGTTTTGCTATTAAATCTTCGTGGGCCGGTACATGTAAGTATTCATGTATACTTTCCGCAATGCGGATCCCGATATCTTGCACAGTAGCTATTTCTTCAACAGAAGCAGCCTTAATCGCATCGATTGTTTTGAAATGTTGTGCTAGTTTTTTAGCAATTGTTTCGCCAACATGTCGAATTCCTAATGCAAAGAGTAATTTTTCAAATGGCTTTTCTTTGGACTTCTCAATTCCCTTCAACATATTGTCGATAGATTTTTGTCCAAAACGCTCCAATTGCTGTAATTGATCCTGATGATCTTTTAAGCCATAGATATCAACAACATTCTTAAGAATCCCTTTCCTATAGAAAGTTTCTATAGTTTCATCGCCTAATCCTTCTATATCCATCATTTTACGGCCAATGAAGTGTTGCATTTTTCCTATAATCTGAGGCGGGCATCCATCTTCATTTGGACAATAATGAACGGCTTCGCCTTCCTGACGAATCAGTTCGGTATTGCATTCAGGGCAATGTGTCGGATATGCATAAGGTTTGGCAGATGACAATCTTTTATCTACATTAACTGCAAGTATTTTCGGAATGATTTCACCACCTTTTTCTACGAAAACAGTATCTCCCTCATGAAGGTCAAGTCTTGCGATTTCATTCGCATTGTGTAAAGAAGCTCTTTTTACAGTTGTCCCTGCTAAACTAACAGGTTTTAAATTGGCAACAGGAGTTACTGCACCAGTACGTCCGACTTGGTAACTGATGGATTCGAGCTGTGTTTCAACACGTTCAGCCTTGAATTTATAAGAAATAGCCCAACGTGGATTCTTTGCTGTAAATCCCAGTTCCTCTTGTGCGCCATAATCATTTACTTTAATGACAATACCGTCGATTTCATAACTCAGGTCATGTCTTTTATCATCCCAGTAATTGATGAAGGAGAAAACATCATCTAGCGTCTGGCATTTTTGAGTGTGTTCACAAACGTGAAATCCCCATTCTTTGACAGCTTCGAGGCTTTCCCAATGATTATGGAATAGTTTATTTCTGTTTTCACAATATAAAAAGTACAAGAAACAATCCAAAGGCCTTTTGGCGACTTCGGCAGAGTCCTGTAGCTTGATTGTTCCTGCAGCAAAATTACGTGGATTAGCATAAGTTTGTTCCTCGTTCTCTTCCCGCTCTGCATTTAGGCGCAGAAACGCACTTTTATGCATAAAGATTTCACCTCTTATTTCAAACTCTTCAGGATAATTTCCCTTTTTTAGATGAATAGGAATGCTCCTTATTGTTTTGATATTATTGGTCACTACATCGCCCTGTGTTCCATCTCCGCGCGTGACCGCTTTTACCAGTTTACCATTCTGATAAGTAAGGCTGATGGACAACCCATCAAATTTTAATTCACAGATGTATTCAAAGTTATCGCCGATTATTTTACGTACCCGTTGATCAAAATCACGAAGATCGTCTTGATTATAAGTATTACCTAATGATAACATTGGCCAGCGATGTCTAACGGTCTCAAATTTTGTCGTTACATCACCACCAACACGTTGTGTGGGCGAGTTGGGATCTGCGAATTCAGGGTATTGTGCTTCTAAGGCTTCCAATTCTTTCATTTTCAGATCAAAATCATAATCTGAAATAAGGCTTTGAGCTAACACATAATATTGATAATTATAATGGTTGAGCTCTTGCGTTAGTGAAGTTATTTTTTGTTCAATATCCATGGATGACATGTTGCGAATTTACAAATAAAAAGTACGTTTGATCAATTTGTAAACATAAATTAATGAAAAATGCAGCTATTGATGAGAGCTGCATTTTTATGCGTTTTTACATCTTCTTAGTAAAACGTTTAAAAAAAGTTCTCTTGATCCAGATCAGAAAACTTTTGCTTCTTATCTAGGTAGAAATCAGTAATTATTGATTTTTTATATTGTCCAGTTTTATTTTCTGTTGGCATATGATTTTTTCTCTTTTTAGCGTTTTTGAAAATATTCAGGAAGAAAGCCTGATGTGCTCTGCTAACAGCCCAAGCATCTTTAAATTTGCGATCAAAAGCAAATTTAAATAAGGCTGCAAAATCAAACCAGAAACGGATAAATATAACTGTAAATAATTGCCCTATGGGTAGGTTTTTTTGCAACATAAACAAATTGTTCCTGAAGTTTAAATAAGTCTTTTGTGGGTTACTGGCATTTAATGTTCCGCCTCCTACATGGTACACAGTAGAGTCGGGGCAATAACCAATACGGTATCCCATTTTTTTTAAGCGCCAGCAAAGATCTATTTCTTCCATATGGGCGAAAAAATCTTCATCTAATCCTTGTGCTTCTTTCCAAGCCCAACTTTTGATAAATAGGGAGGCTCCTGAAGCCCAAAATATTTCTTTTTCATCATCATATTGGCCAAGATCATATTCTACCTTGTCCATAATACGTCCACAGCAGAATGGGAAGCCATACCGATCGAGGTATCCACCTGCGGCGCCGGCATGTTCAAATTTTGCTTTATTATGGAAAGCAAGTATCTTCGGTTGTGCGGCAACAAGATGTGTATCCCTTTCGAGCATTTCGATGACAGGTTCTATCCAGTTTGGTGTAACCTCGACATCAGAATTAAGCAATACAAAATAATCTGCTTCCACACGCGAAAGGATATGATTATAACCACCCGCAAAACCGTAGTTTTCGGTGTTCTCTAAGATGGTAATTTTAGGATATGAAGCACGTACAAATGATAAAGAGTCATCTGTAGAAGCATTGTCTCCAATTACAAATTCTATATTAGGGTAACTGCTGTTGTATACAGAAGGTAAAAATTTTTCTAAGAAAAATCTCCCGTTCCAATTTAAAATAACAACTGCTACTTTAGGGTAATTTTTCATTTTCTACGTTTTCTTTTCCATCTTCTGTGCGTCCAAAGCCAATATTGTGGCTCTTCACGGATTATTTTTTCCGTAAAAGCATTATGGATATGGGTGATTTCCTTTTCGGAGTAAGAAGATGGATTCTCAATTAATGTTGTAAATTTACAAAAATAATATCCTCTTTTTTCTTTTCTTCCGATGTGGCAAAAAACTACAGGACCATTTGTCATTTTAGAAATTCTTTCAACACCTGTGTAAACAAGCGTTTCCTGATTAAGGAATTGCAGAAAATAGTCGGCATCGGAATATAATGGAGCCTGATCTGCTACAAAAACGCTGACACTTGGTTTTCCTCTTAATTTGGCTAGATGTCTAACGATTTGTTTCATAGGAACCATAATTGCACCGAATCGAGAACGAACCTGATTGTAAACATTATCTATGGTTTTATTATTAAGAGGCTTGTATACAATGAGGGTAGGAGCTTCAGTAATTGCTCCCAGACGATGGATGCCATATTCCCAATTGGCATAATGTGCGGTGACGGCAATAACTGTTCTATTTTGGTTCAGGTGCCTGGTTAATTCATCTTCATCAACTAGTGTGATTCTTTTTTTTACTTCGGTAAGACTGATGTTTTTGAATTTTAGACATTCTAAAATCATATCAGGGAAAAAACGATAAAATTTCTTCGCTATTTTAATGATCTCTTCGTTACTTTTTTCTGGAAAAGAATTTCTAAGGTTATCGAATACGACATTTTTGCGATATCTTATGATATAATAGAATACATAGTACAACACATCAGATATCATATAGATGAACCAAAATGGCATCAAAGCGAAAAGGTATAAAAGTGCTGCTAATGCTTTTTGTTTCATGTAAACGTTGTAACTATTGTAAATCTTACCTGCAAATATCCCTAATTTAAGTTATTTTTGCAGTAGATAAAGTAAAATTCAACGTTTTTTTATGTCAACTCATTTATTATTAACGACTTGCTACCTTCCGCCGGTTTCTTATTTTCATTGTATCCAACAAAATGCATTACCTGTATTGATTGAGAAGTATGATAATTTTCAAAAACAAACTTATCGTTCTAGAACACGGATTGCAACAGCAAATGGTATACAGGAATTAATTGTGCCTATACAGCATAGTAAAAAGGAACGTTCACCAATGTCGGAAAAACGTATTTCTTATGAGTTTGATTGGCAACGATTACATTGGTTGAGTCTTCAAGCAGCATACCGCAATTCTGCTTATTTTGAATATTATGAAGATGATTTTGCACAGTTTTATAATAAGAAGTTCGATTTTCTCTTTGATTTTAATATTGCACAGCTTGAGCTTTTGTTAAAATCATTGAAATTAAAGCGTGAATTGTCGTTTACAGATGAATATTTTAAATCTGTTCCAGATGCGTTAGATTTTAGAGACCGTATACATCCCAAGAAAGAAAGTCTCTTATTAAACCCGAAACCTTATTATCAAGTGTTTGAAGAGAAAAATGGATTTTATCCAGATTTGAGCATTGTGGATTTATTGTTTAGTCAGGGACCGCAGTCAAAAAATTATTTTTAATATAATTGATCATATATAAAACTTTTAGAGTCTATTATTGTAATACAATAATAGATTCGTTTTTTATGAAGAGTATTTTAACAACTGTATTTTGTTTGTTCTTGTGTTGCTCTGTTTTTGCCCAGTCGGGTGTAGATACACTTCATTACCGCAAAGTGTATTATTTTGGTGGAACAGGAATGGGCTTTCCGTTAGGTAAGACAAAAGATGTTCTGTCTCCAAAGTTTTCAGGAAGTTTAGGTTTGGATATTTCATTGAAAAATCCAAAGTATTATCTATATCCAGCTTTGTATACATTATCGTTTGATTACAAGCAAAAGATTCAGGACAATCAGTATCCTTATAAGATAGAGGATGCTAATGCTAATTTTTACATGTTCTCCCTAGCTGGGGGTATTCGTAAACAGCTAAAGAAATTAAATGCCTATGCTTATGCAGGTCCTGGTGTTGGATTCTTGACAGAACCAAGAGTGAAGGTCGATGCTGTCAACAGTATGGCTAAAATTGAAAATCAGAAGAAATTCTCTTTTTCGGGAAAACTCGGGGTTGGTGCTGATTATCGATTTAATGGTTTTTTCCTTGGTTTAGAAGTTGGTTATTTGCATTCTTTTAATAAAATACAGGAAACTCCAATCAATATTATGACTGTTATGGTTGGGCTTAAGTCAGATATAACAAGATTAGGTGATAAAGTAATTAAAGTAATAGGAGTAGATGGTTCAATTAGCGGAAAAGAGACGAAGTAGCGTACTCTTTTCCGATTACGCCTTTAATTATGGATTTTAACAAAATCTTCTGTTTTTTCTCTCTTTTGATTTGCAATCTGATTAATGATGATTTTGAACGCTTCAAGACGGGCTTTTTTCTTGTTATCCGTTTCAATTTCTATCCAGGGTGATAATTTGGTGCCGGTAGTTTTAAATAATGTCTTGATGTAACTGGTATAATCACTCCATTTTTCTTGTGCCTGTTGGTCAAGAGGGCCAATTTTCCATTGTTTTAAAACGTCTGTTCTTCTTTCTTCCAGTCGCTTCGCCTGCTCTTCTTTAGATATACTTAAAAAGAATTTAATGACGATAACTCCATCCTGTATTAAAAGTTCTTCTACTTCATTAACCTGTTTTAAAAATAGCATATGTTGTTCCGGAGTACAGAAACCAAAAACTGGTTCAACAACGGCCCGGTTATACCAGCTTCTGTCAAAGAACACAATTTCCCCTGCATTGGGAAGCTGTTTGAAATAGCGTTGAAAATACCACTGAGTAGATTCTTCTGCAGTCGGTTTAGGGAGGCTGACTACCCTTAATTTTTTGGGATTTAAATATTCTACCAATCTTTCTATTGCGCCACCTTTACCAGCGGCATCTCTACCTTCAAAAATAATCAAAACACGTTTATTGTCTGCAATGACTTTATTTTGAATCGCCGTTAGCTCAATTTGCAGCTCATGTAATTCCTTCTCGTATTCATATGTCTCTAAAAACTTTTTTTCCTTGATTACTTTCTTATCAATCAAGTACTGAAAAACCTCTTTATTGTTTAAAATATTTACAAAGTCTTCTAAATTGAAATCTGCCATATCGATTGTGTTTTAATTGAATTACTCTTTTACAACAATAAATATACCTTAGAAGTTTAATATTCAGTGGAATTTGCATTATTTTTTTTGAGACATAATAAAAACATCCATGCTGTCGTTATAAATACATCAACTCTAATAATGGAATATTTAGGGAGGATAGAAGTTATTAACAAATATTAATTTTGATAATAATTATAAAAAAAATAAAACGAAGCACAATAATTTAATAAGTCAGTCGTTTTAATTACAAATACTTTTCATAAAATAGGTTAATATATGGCTAACGATAAGCTTGAGGTTCCCCACTTCAAGCTTTTCTATTTTTTAGCTAGGCTTAAGCAAGTATAGGTGGTTATATGTAAATAAGACGTCAATTTTTTTTAAAACAGAAGAGTTTTCATTTTGAGAACCTATTTTTGCTTTCAAATCATAAGATATGGAATACATCAATAATGTTAATGCCTTCATTGCTGCCGAGCGAAATCAATTACTTGCACACCCCCTTTATTATAAAATAAAAACTATTGAAGATCTTCAAGTGTTTATGCAAGGGCATATATATGCTGTGTGGGATTTTATGTCGTTATTGAAAGCATTACAGCAGAAATTAACCTGTACAACAACGCCATGGTATCCTTCAAAATTTCCGAATACAAGATATTTAATTAATGAAATTGTTGTTGCCGAGGAATCCGATGAATATATAGACGGTCGTAGATTGAGCCATTTTGAAATGTATCTGGACGCTCTAGATACAATAGGGGGGGATAGTAGTGAAGTTAATAATTTTCTACAGAATGTTTATGAAGGCGGTGATATTTTAAAAGTTATTGCCGAAAGCGCTTTGCATCCAAATATTAAAGAATTCTTAGCATTTACTTTTGATGTTATTGAAAATGGATCAGCTCATGAAATCGCCGCTGCGTTCACTTTTGGAAGAGAAGATTTGATACCGGATATGTTTTCTTCTATTTTAAAAGAGATCCAACTTAATTTCCCAAATTCAAATTTGGAAAAACTGCTCTATTATTTTGAAAGACATATTGAATTGGATGCAGATGAACATGGACCCTTAGCAATGAAAATGATCATGGAGCTGTGTGAGACTGATCCTGTAAAATGGAAGCAAGTGGAAGAGGTTTCAAAAATTGCTCTACAAAAACGTATTAAATTATGGGATGCTATTGACCAGATGCTGTAAACAAAAATGATTTAATGAAGTTTAATCATAGGGTTATTGTAATTTAATATGGGCGTTCTATATTTGTCATTGAAAATAGACTAGTTGTAAGCATATATGTTTTTTCAATATCTACATGAGTTATGGAAATCTTTGATAAGAAGGAAAGTCCGTGTTTTTATCCATGAACAAGAATATGAATTGTCCGATGATAGATCGGGCAATTTTTCTATTATAACGTATAATATTGCAGGTTTACCTCAAGTTATTTCGGCAGCCAAAACAAATCGGTCAACTAGTATCGCGACTATAGGTGTGCTATGTAATGAATTTGACATTGTGCATATTCAAGAAGATTTTAATTACAATACCTTCTTATACGAAGGCGGTAATTCTCATCCTTACCGTACCATCAGTATGGGGTTAGCTATTTTTGGGGATGGCCTGGATAGTTTGTCCCGATATCCGATAACCGATTTTAAGCGAATCGAATGGCAGAATAGGACGGGTTCAGATCGTTTAACACCAAAAGGCTTTAGTCATTGTACTGTGCATTTAGGCTTAGGTGTTGAGGTAGATTTTTATAATATTCATGCTAATTCTCAGGATCATCCGCGTGCAGCAAAGGCTAGGCGGGCTAATTATTTGCAATTGGCTACTTACATCAATAAGTTTTCAGTAGGAAAGGCAATCGTAGTTGCCGGTGATTTTAATTCTCACTTCTCATTCTCTGAAGATAACTTGGTGGAGTTTATGGATAAGACAAAGCTGGCAGATTGCTGGATCATGTTGCAACGTGATCACGTGATTCCAATTATTGACCCCCTGTTTTTATGTGTTGATATTATGGATATTAATAATGAATCAGAATCAATTGATAAAGTCATGTTCAGAAGTAATGATAAGCTGACGTTAATCCCAAAAGTTTATGAAGTAGAGAAAGAAAAGTTTGTCGATCAGTATGGCGAACCTTTGTCTGACCATTGGCCTATTTCAGTTGTTTTCGACTGGAAATTGAATGATGAGGTATAGATTGATATTTTTCCTAAGTAAAATAATTCCTTACAACAGATAGGAAATCAATAATTTTGTTTCGCATGAGATGCATTTATTATTATAGATAATACAAAATTATCTATGTTTGAAAGAAAAAAATATGGCTAACGCGACAGGATATTTAAAAAAGTTACGCTTAGAGGCAAAAAGAAATTTGGTAGAAGGTGAAGTATTTCTTAAAGAAAATGCATTGCGTGATACTGTGGTCAGCCTGCCTTCTGGTTTGCAGTATGAGATCGTAGAAGAGGGCAATGGTAAGAGTCCTAAACTAACCGATAGTGTGAAATGTTTTTATGAAGGACGCCTTATCAATGGAACTGTTTTTGACTCAACCGCCAAGAAGAAGAAACCTGTATCTTTTCCAGTGAATGAAGTGATAGCTGGATGGACAGAAGCACTGCAGCTCATGAAAGAAGGTAGTAAATGGCGTTTGTTTATTCCATCTGCGCTCGGATATGGAGAATTAAGTGTTTCGAAAGAAATTGGTGGAAATGCTGCACTAATTTTTGAAGTAGAGCTTGTATCTGTTCATTAAATTTTTCGGTCTCAATAAGAGAATAAAGCCTCATATGTCATTTGCGCATGCAGGTTTGTTAAGAAAAATGTAAGTTTACTAGGGAGGGAGTTTGTGGGTCGATATGAGTTTTAAAAATTCGTCATTCTAAAATATGTATCCCTGCTGGATGATAGTCTACATAATTAGACTTTCTGTATGACAGGAAATTGAACTCATATTCTGTTTTATTCAGAATAAAAATATAGGTTTGTAGTATGAAGATAGTACAAACCGTTTTTTTGGAAGATGTTCGCGTATTTGCTCCAATTGGATTTTATGTAGAAGAGCAACTATTAGGTAATGAATTTCTGGTAAACGTTTCCGTAAAGTTTGATGCAGGTATTGATGATCACGAGAATTTAGATAAGACCGTGAATTATGAGATTTTATATCAGATCATCCATCGGGTCATGAAGCCAAAAAGGAAGTTATTAGAATCTGCTGCTCACGAAATACTAAAGGCTATACATGATCATTTTTCATTTGCAACAACAATAGATGTTTCTATAAAAAAAATGAATCCTCCCTTTGGTGGAGATGCTGCGCATTCTAAAGTTGCTGTTCAATACTCTTGCATTTAGTAGTAAGCGAGATTGATACAAATTGATAGTTTGAGCTCTCTGTTTCATCGGTATATAAACTAATTTATATACCATTAAATAAATAATCAGGATTATCATTATTATAATATCTAAGACAAAGTCACCAAGGCTTTGTCTTTTTTCTGAAATTTTTAAGACGGATCCAATTGTCTCCCTTTGCTTTGCTTCAAATTTTATGTATAAAGCAATGACCAAATTCTTCCTTATAATAAAATAAATTTTTAAAACCTTTTCTATTTGTTTTAAAAAAATCTCCAATTCTTTTATTGATCATCGTTTATCTGAGAAAAGTTGTAGCTGGAATAGACTAGTGATGTATTCGTTCGAAAATAGAAAGACCAGTTAATTTTCCTGCCTTGAAAGGATAGGGGGGAGGTTGGGAAATAGATCGAGACTGTTTAAAATACAATATATCTTAAGTAATTAGTATTGATTTGGATAAATTGTTTGTTTAAATAGTGGTAGTAAAATATTCTTATATATTCTTTTATATGTTTTTTGAATGAAAATAATATCCTTACGCTGTTCCCTAATGTAATATATTATGTGTAGCACTGTCAGGATGTTAAGTGTGATTTAATATGAGGTGTTTTGTTAAAAAGCTCACTTAACAACCTTGTTCTTGAGCCTTGGTTTGTAATTGGAATAATGAAATGCGAAAGGCATTTAATAATATTGGTTTTACATTTTGAATTTAAGGTGTAAATGAAGCTTTTTGAAGCTGCTTTAAGCTCTTTTTAGTAATTGACCAGCTGATGCGCAGATATGGTGTTACGTGGCTTTAAATTGAGTTTGATTAAAAGTTATTGAAGTCATTAATAATGTAAAGAATGTCTTTAATGATTTTTTTAAGCTTCATTGATGCTGTATGTAAGTACTATACAAGTTGTCATTTACAGCATGTTTTATAATAAAATATGATAGCATTAAAAATTAAAATAGTGTAAATAATTTGTTTTAATTTATGTATTTAATATGTTGATTATTAATATTTTATTGCATTTTTTTTTATCATGTTAATGTCGTCTGACAAAGTTTTAAATGAGTTTTTATGATTTCATGTTTATCAACAGGAATTAAGCACCAGGCAATCTTAGTTAAACATTTTGCTATCTGAAACTAATCAATTCCTGTTTTATGGTTTGATTATAACACTTCGCTTTTATAAAAGAATATTTGTCATGCTCATTCTTATAGGGGAGGTAAAATATTGAGATGCTATTATTTTTAGTTTTCATGTTATTAAGAGCAAATGAATCTACTGTTTAAACCTTGTATGTCTAATTGAAGTATTAATGATTAATAATATGATTGCAAATTTCGCAATGTTAAATCAAATCATATTATTTTTCAATTATCATAGTATTATTTAGTTAAATTAATTCTTTATATCATTTCATGTTTATATTAACTACTTCGTTTACAGTATATACCTGATGTCTTGATGGTAAAATGTATATTTTTGAATCCAAATGTTCATTAAATTTCCCTTATTTGTGATTGTTCGGTAGCTAGCTTTTAATAAAATGATCGAATCAGTTATAAAGTTGGACATCGTTTGGGGGCATTGTTGTCTAGTCAAAGTTCAAATTATTATATCTATTCATGTTTTTTTGAACAATTATAACTTCTGCTTTACTATTTATTAAAAAATGAATTACCTTCATTTAAATTTTAGCATATGAAAAATATCATCCTTTCTCTTTTATGTTTATTTTTTGCAACGGTTGTCAAAAGTCAGACGCACCAGTTGCTCTTTAAGACAGCGTATGGCAATATTAAAGTTGTCTTATATGACTATACACCAGCTCACCGGGATTTAATTTTAAATGCAATCAAGACTCAAGTGTACAAAGACGCTTTATTCAATCGTATTATTTCAGATTTTGTAGTGCAGGGGGGAGAGCATGATATTGATATTGAGAAGCGTGAATCTGCGGATCCGGCCAAAGAAAAACCTCGTCTAGCGGCTGAGTTTGATCCAAGAGCATTTCATAAAGTTGGAGCATTGGGAGCAGGAAGGGACGGAAATGCGGAGAAGGCCTCTTTCCTTAATCAGATCTATTTTGTCGTAGGAAAAAAAATAACAGCAAAAGAGCTTGATGATCTGGAAGTGAAGAAAAAAATAAAATATACTCCTGAGCAAAGAGCAACATATTTAAAAATTGGAGGACAGCCCCGTTTAGATCATGACTTTACCGTCTTTGGAGAAATATATGAAGGATTGGATGTCATTCTAAAGATCAGTAAAGTAAAAACAGACAGTCAGGATTACCCAGTACAGCCCGTTCATTTTGAGCTGTCAGAGATTAAGAATTAAACTATTAAATGTTGAAAAAAAGAGTGATACATCCTTTCTTGTTTAACGGCTGTTTATTCAGATAGTAGAAATTCCGCATAAAAATCAGGTATACCACTAGCTTTTATTTCATGAGCTACCGCAATAATATCAAATGGAACCTGTATGATTTCGGTATGTATTCGGTCTTCATGAAGTTCGACTAAAAGATAAGTTGCATCTTTGCACATCTTTTTTGATCTTCCCACGGAACCTGTGTTGATTGCCCATTTTTTGTCAATATCTTTGATGAAAGGGAGATGTGTATGACCCATAACTATTATATCAGCATGAGTTTTAAAGAAGATATCTTCAAAAGTACTGTTGGGTTCTGATGCATAAAGATATGCTTCATTGCTTTCCAGACTTCCGTGAATCAATTGAATCTTCCAGTGCTTATGTTTGACCTTAAAGTCCAATTGCATTAAGTAAGGGAGCTGCCCCAAGAATAATTTATTTTCATGTGTGATAGTTTCCTTACTGTGTTTAATGGCAATTATGCGGTTCTCAGTTTCTTCAGCATCATGTTTTTCTAATGGGATAATGGGGAGATCGAAAGCTATACGTTCATCGTGATTCCCCATTAAGCAGGGGATTTTTTCGTTTTTGATCAGTTCGATCACTTCATTACCCCAGGGAGCAAAGTCCACAAGATCACCTAAGCAATATTTATAATAAATGTTTTTTGATTGAATATCTGCTAGTACTGCATTCAGTGCAGGAAGGTTTCCGTGTATATCACTAAAAATGGCAATCTGAATCATGATCTAATTTTAAAACAAATTTAGATTATTATCAAGGCTACATATGGTGTTTTTTACTGATTTAATAGTGTTTTTGAATTGGTTTTCAATGACATCCAAATAAAAACAATATAAAATGTACAAAATTATGCGTAGATTTTTCTTATCCTACATCAATTAATTTGAGGCTTTCTTCCGCTAACTTTGTGGTATACAAAAGGAAAAAATATGAAAAATGTAGAAATTATTGCAAAACCGCAAGCAGCTCACTTTGTTGGAGATGGATTTCGAGTACATAATTTAATACCAAGTATTGCTTCTGCTAGTAGGATGAGTCCATTCATTATGCTGGATTATAACTCAACTTACCATTTTCCGCCAAGCGAAATTCCAAAAGGAGTAGGAGTACATCCACATCGTGGATTTGAAACCGTGACTATTGCTTACAAAGGTCGTGTAGAGCACGGAGATAGTTCTGGCGGCGGCGGAGTTATTAAAGAAGGTGATGTTCAATGGATGACTGCTGCATCTGGTATATTGCATAAGGAATTTCATGAAACAGAATGGAGTAAAACCGGAGGAGACTTTCAGATGGTACAGTTGTGGGTCAATTTACCTGCAAAAGATAAGATGAGTACGCCAAAATATCAAGCTATTGCAAATAACGAGCAAACTAAAGTGAAACTTGATCAAGGAGAGATTGAAGTGATTGCAGGAGAGTATCAGGGAAATAAAGGGCCTGCTTCAACTTTTACACCCATGCATGTTATGAATGCTAAGTTGGAAGCTGGAGGAAAAGCATCCTTTTCTTTCCCGGCACATTATAATACTGCCATGATTGTCATTGAAGGAAATATACTAATAAATGGTAAAGATAAGGCTCCAACAGACCATTTTGTTATGTTCGGAAATGAAGGAGAGGAATTTAATGTTCAGGCGTTAGATGAGGCGGTAGTATTGATTATGAGCGGAGAGCCTATTTTAGAATCTATTGTAAGTCACGGACCATTTGTGATGAATACTAGAGCAGAAATCAATCAGGCATTTGAGGATTTTCAAACAGGTAAGTTCGGATATCTGGCTGATTAAGCTAAAAAAGACGTGCAGAAATGTAAAGCAAGCTCCAAAAGTTAAATACTTTTGGGGCTTTTGGTAAAAAGTAATGACCCTATTCTTTAAAATGGCATAGTGCGATTAATTTTTAAGTGGTACTACTGCGAATTTCTTATCTTCAAAATATAGTTGTAACTGTTGTTAGCTTCATCCGCATTGTTTCTATATTTAAAATGCAGTGCTAGGTCTTTTTGCAAGTCTTTAAAAAGAGTCATCATCTGTACTAATGCTAACCAATTATTATCAGTAGACGCATCCGCATATGTTTGCAATATGCTTTGGTACAATTTCGGATCAAGGTGTTTTTCAGCAAATCTTCCCGATTTACCAAATGAAACCTGAAATTGTTTTTCAACCCCGATATGCCAAGCTATTAGATGCATGAACATAGGACGGATTACTGTTTCCATCGTATCTTTGGCATATAGAATTTCCCGGCGGGCAAGTCCTTTGGCAACATATGTGCAGACCCACCAAAACTCATTGCACGTCTCTATGAACATTCTTTCACTAGGTTTAGTGATGTGATAATCATGATCATTAGCAGGAGCGATCTTAGGAAAAAGTAAATCTTTATCTACCCAAACTTCCGTTAAACTATCACTTTTGAAATGTGAGTGGAACTTATCGATAGGGAATAAAGTTAGATCTACACGATTTTCATCTTCAAAAATCATTAAGTAAGCAAAAGTTATCCGATCTTGATCAGGATCATTTCCTAACAACATCTGATCGGGAAGTTGCTGTACCAAGACTTTACCAATAAAAGAGGTCCAATCTTTGTCAGCAATAAAAGATTCGATATCGGTTACAATAAATAATAGATCAAAATCTTGGTATTGATCGGGCTTAATTCTAGGATTTGCACGCGAACCATTCAATAAAACTGCGCGCACCCGATCATCTCTTTTCGCAAAAAAGAGAATTTTATTTTTTATGTTTCTATCGTTCATGATATGAAGGCATGATAAATAATGCTGTAAATTGGTGAAAAAAAAGCAATTAATAAATTATTAGATCTAGTAATACCAGATGTCTTTTTATTTTAAAATAAAAAACGGGAAATATAAAATCATTTTATATTTTGCCGTACTAAATATTTAAGACATATGGCTTCAGGTATATTTGCAATATTGGATGATATTGCTGCTTTAATGGATGATGTTGCGGTTACTAGTAAGATAGCAGCAAGTAAAACCGCAGGAATTCTAGGCGACGATTTGGCTGTAAATGCTGAGAAAGCCACAGGATTTCTATCTTCTCGTGAAATTCCTGTGCTATGGGCTATTACAAAAGGTTCATTTATTAATAAAATTATAATTGTTCCGATTGCACTGTTATTGAATGTTTTCTTTCCTATTGCCATCAAGTTTATTTTAATCATCGGAGGTATCTATTTAGCCTACGAAGGGGTTGAAAAAATTATAGAGTACCTTTTTCATCGCCAGAAAACAGGCCATGAAGTGGTTGTGGAAAGTGAAGAAAATAATAGTGAAACTGAGAAAATAAAAGTGAAATCAGCGATTACCACGGATTTTATTTTATCTGTAGAAATTGTGATTATTGCTTTGGGAACTGTATTAAATGAGAGTCTGACAATTCAGATTCTAACAGTAGCGGTAGTTGCTTTATTTGCGACTGTTGGTGTTTATGGAATTGTCGCATTGATTGTACGTATGGACGATGCAGGGTATAAGCTGATCAAGAGATCTAATGATGAGGGTGCTGTTTCTAAGCTAGGACATTTATTGGTTAATTCCTTACCTGTTGTTATCAAAGTCTTGGCAGTAGTTGGAACAATTGCATTGATTTTAGTCTCTGGTGGTATTTTTGAGCATAATATTGATTATTTGCATCATTTTTTACCTCAGGTTCCTTCATTATTAAAGCAAATAGCTTATGGTGCAGTTGCCGGTTTGGCCGCAGTTTTGCTTATGACAGGGGGAAAGAAGATTTTTGCCAAAAGTTAGTAGAAAATTAGAAGTTTTAAAAAAGGCATCCATCGGATGCCTTTTTTGTACATATATTGTTTCATTAAGATTCTGTAAATAATATAAAAAGAGGAATTGTATAGTATGCTGATATTATTTTAGGGGATTTAACGATTAAACTTTATGACAAATAGGGAAATAGATTTTTTAAGCCATAACGAATCAGCCTGGAATAAACAGGCATTGGATCAAAATGAATGGTCTCAGCCGGTAAGCTCAGCTTTAATTAATGCTGCTAAACAAGGTGTATGGGATGTACATCTTACCCCAGAGCCTTTACCAAAACAATGGTTAGGTGATATTAGGGATAAAAAGATACTTTGTCTTGCTTCAGCTGGCGGTCAGCAGGCTCCCATATTGGCAGCAGCAGGTGCCAAGGTTGTTGTTTTTGATATTTCAGAAGAACAGCTGAGACAAGATTCAATCGTTGCACAGCGAGATGGACTTTCTCTGGAAACGATTCAGGGAAATATGAAAGATCTGAGAATATTTGATGATCACTCATTTGATATTGTCTTTCATCCGATATCAAATCATTATGTCGAAGATGTAAATCCAGTATGGAAGGAGACTTATCGTGTGCTAAAAAAAGATGGATTTTTACTGGCTAGTTTTTTTAATCCAGTTGTATTTATTGGGGATAGAAATCCCCAGGAAATTACCGACGGTATAATTAGGCCCAAATTCAAGTTGCCATATGCAGATCTGAAAGATTTGGATGCTGACGATATTGAGAGAAAGATTGAACGACAGGAAGCATTGGTTTTTGGTCATACTTTAGCGGATCTTATCGGTGGACAATTGCGAGCGGGATTTATGATTGCTGATTTTATAGAAGATTCGCAGCCTCGACCACGATTCTTAATAGATCAGTATCTCCCCACTTTTATTGCAACGAAGGCTGTTAAGCTATAATTTGATGTGAAAATGAGAACTCCCAGATCAAGATCTTAAAAAAAGTATTGCAACGACATGGTAGTCGGGTTCTTTTAAGTAGTTTATCATGTTCAAAAACCTGGATTCAATATGGAGAATTTAAGTAAATTAAAAGGTAGTGCCGAATTTAAAAATCGAATACTTTCGAAAGATGATATTAAGCAGATCACACAGTCTAAAGGACTTTTAGGGATTTCCTTTATAAATTGTCCTGTTCAGGACGACGATATTTTGGAAATTTCTAAACTTAGCAAATTGGTCAATGTTACGCTTGAAAATACCCGTATAACAGATCGTTCGCTTGAATATTTAGCAGAATTGCCAAATTTAAATTACTTGTTCATTACGCAGGCGAATGTATCTGGGCAGGGATTTGAATATTTTATCGGACATAAAAAGTTGAATTGTGTTTGGGCCTGTCATACGAACTTAAATGATGAAACGTTGAAGATTGTTGCGCAGTTGCCTAAACTTAGTATATTGAGAATTGATGCTACGGCTGTTACATTTGAAGGTTTAATGTCAATTGCAGGTAATCCAAAGATTGAGATTGTTGCGAATGATCTATTTAGTAAGGAGCAACTAGAGCAGTTTGAGCAACAACAAAGAACCTTGGCCAAGAAAAAGAAGTCGGTTAATTCACAAGATATTACTGATGCTTCCCAAAAACTACTGCTGTTTTTTAATGCGATGACTGAATGGGAGATATATGCCGCTGTACATGGCTTTACAAATGAAACAAGTTTAAGATGTAAGTTACTTTTTCAGGAACATTGTACTTATAAACCTCGTAAAGGTTATCGACCAGATGGTTTATATTATTCCAACGCACCTAACCATACGTATTCGACGCACAAGATTGTGGATAGTGAGCAGTCAACAAAAAATAAGATCTATCTTTTTACCAAAGACCATATTGATTTTCAGTATCGTTTTATCTTGGTTCGGAATGATGATGAGTGGATGGTAGATGATGCACAAAGATTAGATGGAGGTTGGAAGAAAGTCGGATTGTAATGCAAGTTGGATTAATTTATAAATGTTAATAGTTTTAATGAAATTACTACGGATATAAGATAGGAAGGGCGAATTTAAATTAAATAAAAAGAGAACTGTTGAATTTGGTTATTATTGTTGACTACATATTAAGCGGACTATACAAAGGAATTAATTAACATGGATCCTACAAAAAACAAGCTCCAAATCGGTAAATTGTTATTGATAGCAATTCCATCTGTTTTTATCTTTTTATTGTTCTGGATTGCAACAGTATATATTGGTAATACTTATTTTGGTTCCAAATCGAGTTCTGGACAATTTTTACTCTGGATATTAAGTGGTATCATCAGTTTTATCTGTTATCCAATTGCCTCAAAACAAATTTCTAACCTCGTAGCTTTAAATAAGAATAAGATAAAGTATCCAGTTTTTGAAAGACAAAAATTTGATAAATCTGATTGGTTCTTTTTTATTTTCCTTCATAGTATTACAGCACTTCTATTATTCTGGATCTTTTCTGATTTAGAACACCATGTGCAGATCTATAATTTTTTTGTAGATACCTTTGGGAGGAATTATAAAGGAGCTCCAAATTTTCCAGTTCTATTAATATTTATTTTCGGAACGTTTTTCCTATTGGCCATAGTTTACGTCCTATTTCTTAGGATTAGATATGGTACTTTTAATGAACCTAAGAGTCTTTCAAGTATTGAAGAGAAGAATTTCAAACAAAAGCAGGAAATTTATTTTTCATATGTAGCATCAACGACACTGACGGTAATGATGCTTTATCTGTTGAAGTTGGTATTACTTGTGTAATGTATGGTAAAGATTTTTACTTTTAAATCTCTGTATTAGTAGTTGTTTATTATGTTCAAAACATCCATTTATTGTGTATCATGTAAGAGAAGAACATAAGTTTGGGACCAAGAGATGTAGTAGTATGATTATATTATTATTTTACAGCTTTGTTATTATTGTTATGGATTTAAATGCTGTTTGTATATACGGTATGTGCTTGTTTTTTGTTTCATATCCGAAACTGTTACTTGAACTTCATTTTTAGAAATGTTTGTGTAAACGATCTGTTTTGGGTAATCGTGATTCGGGTTTTCGAAAGTATATCCTTCTTTCTTTTCCACAAAATTAAAGGGTATATCTTTTCCTTTATTCTGATTAAGGACTGAGGCAATAAAGGTTATTCCTTTTTTATCTTGAGTAAGTTCCAGATATTCAGAAACGATTATCTGCCCATGCTTCATCTGGTAAGAAAAGCCTTTCATAGTGGACTCATTTAATTGATCCCAGTGTTCATAGTGCTCTGTGCTATTGATTTTCCATGTTCCTACTAAAAAAAGGGGAAGTTTTGACTGTCCGTAAGAAGCAATGCTTGCTAACCACATGATGCAAAGTAAGGCGGATTTCATATGAGTATTATTAGTTGAACTTACTTTTTGGCCGTATGAGATAATTCTTTCTGTTTTCTATATCATTCAGAAGCAGATAGTCACCGCCGATCGGTTTATAGATGAAATAATTGAATCTCTCTCGTAGTGTTCCATCTTCGTCTATTGTAACAAACTGTTTAAAGTATATGTTTTTTTTAGGCATTGTAATCTGGAAATAACTCGTGCCGTCCCAGCCATTTCCAGAAGATCCATTCCCTGTGCCCCATGTCAGGTGTTTAGATATATTCCAAAAGGAACTTTCTTTCCAATGCTCTTTTTGAACAAATGTTCGTTGGAATAGCGTTGAACTATCGTAAGGCGTCACTGTATATTTTACTTCTTTATCATTCTGGTTGTAAGTTGAAGAATGATAAAAAAGAGCATCAGTAATCAGGTAATGCCAGGTATTATTTTTTAAAAAGAAGAGTTTGTGAGTATTTTTATCCTCACCGGAAATCCTGTCCGTGAAGCTCACTGAAAGATATTTTTGCTGAGAAAGTAAATTTTCTACTTCATTTTGAGTAAATCTCTTATCGTCAGCGATATTTTTAATAGGAATCGCGTTGCTGTCGTTATTTATGATCCATGTCCTGTAGGTATTCTGGTCTATATCAAGGATATAATCATTAAAAGTATCAAAATGGTGGTTTTCATTCTGACGAAACTTAAGTTTAAGGGAATCAGTTAATTGCCCTTTTAGATTAAATTTGTACCAGTTATTTTCAATAAATACGTTGCTGGCTTTCTCTGTACGGCCACCAGTGATTATGATTATAGTGCTGTCGTTAGCTTGTAAAACTGGTTCGATAAACTCACTATCGGTCCTTATTATTTCGTAATAGTCGTCGATTACACTATCAAGTTCTGTATAGCCTTTGTATGGTTCGGGAAGTGCTTCAGTTCGTAATTTAAATTGTTGCCAGTACATCGAGGCATCTGGTAACACTATAATAACAGCGAAAGCAGCAGTCCATATTGCCAGTTTTTTATATTTTGCTTTCTTATTGGGTATTTTCATTGATATAAGGTCTATAGCTATATGCTTTGGACAAACCACTTTTGCTCTTTTTCTTGGGTAAAATTAGTGATTTTTTTGAGGAAGACAATATTTGCGTAATACAGTAAGTTTGTTGAAAAATTAAGGCTACCTGGTGTGAAAGTAGCCTTAATCTTGTAGTCAGATTTTACGGAAACAGTTTTTTGATTTTATCGATTTCAAAATTGTTCTGAGGGTTGAATGACACAGAATTCATATAATGCAATATTGATTTTTTCATTTGTGTTACCTCTAATCTTTTGTTTCGATTTTGGAGTAGATCTGCGGATGAAATTATTATTTTACCTTTTCCAATTTTTCCTTCGATGATTAGTCCTAACGATTGGTTTGTAAACCAGTCATCTATAATACGTACAATGGGTTCAACGTCTTCGCCGAGCTCTTTCAGTTTCAAAGCATTGGCATTGGTAACCAGTCCCCACCATTGGAAATCAGAATAGTAGTCTGTCGGAAATAGCTGTAAAGCAGGGTGATTGGGATTTACCAGTACACCCATTACATGTGGTGGTTGTTTATTTGTCCAAGCTGTGTTCCAAAAGATAGGGGAGTATCCCATCACAATCTCTCCGCCATTTCCTTTTTTAATACTTCCTGCTCTGGGCGAAAATAAAACTTTTCCGCCCTTTTCAAGAATGGTATACGCTTGTTGATCTAAGGTGTCGGTGATGTGTACATCGCCTTCATAAGAGGGTGACGTAGCAGGATAGACCCAGATATTCCAACTGTTACGATTTGATCCTACCTGTACAGTAAGTTTCAGTTGCATAGGCACAAGGATTTCTCGAAGGGGATATTTGATATGACCCAAAATATGCGCATTTCCTAAAGGGATCGTCTGTGTATCGAGATTTCCGCTCGCTATAATACGACCGTCAACTTGTGTGAGATTCCAAGTTGGAACAATATCCTTGATATTATCTTTTCCGAAATGGGCAATTTCTATAGATGCATCTAAACTTTCATCATTATTGTAAACCATTTTAGGAAGCCTGATCAGAGGTACGGTAGGTCCAGAGAATGTCTTAAATTCTTCAGGTGATATGTATCCTTTTTCTTCCCAAAAAGCATCGAGTACACCTACCAATGCAGTACCTTGACCAGGAAAATCACTTAGTCCAAGGAGTTGGAAGCCTGCAAATCCAGGAGTGCGCAAAGCAGCTTCGATATCAGCTTTGTAGGTCATTGCCTGATGTTTACCTGAAGCAAGCAAAAAGCTATCAGCTAAATGTTCTAATTTGTTTTCCTGAAGCGTTTCTTGAAAAACTTCAAAATTATGTGCTTTTAACACCCCTGTGTATTTATCTATTTCTTTAAAATTAGGGTATGCGCACCATTGTCCCACTTCATGAGAAATATAAGGAACTTTATATTTTCCTGTGATATTCAACCAATCAAAATCTGTGGAAGGCGGATTGGCATTGTTGTAGCTTTCGAGACCATCCCCCCATACATAAAGTCTCGGATACATGGCATTATAAAACTCATTCTCTTTAATATCGGGCCATCCTGCTCCCGATGTATAAAGGTGTCTGTTGTCATGTTTCTTTAAATGATTGACAAGTTTGCCTAAGAAATCTCCTTGGTTTTTTCCATCAGGTTCGTTTCCATAAGTATACAGTATAAATGAAGGATGATTCCCGTATGTATCCAATATACGGTCGGATTCTTCATATATCCATTTGTCAAAACCGTTTCCTCCTCCCACTAATGTCCATCCACTACCTTCTACCTGTATATAGATACCTAGTTCATCTGCTGCTTCAAAAGCAGCTTTTGGAGGACACCAAGAGTGAAACCGGACGTGATTTAATCCATGACTTTTGACTACATTGTATATGCGTTTCCATTCGGTTATTTCAGTAGGAGGGTAGCCAGTTAGTGGAAATACAGCACAGTCTAAAGTGCCCCTGAGGAATGTCAATCGATCATTAATTTTAAATTGTGTTCCCGATATCTCTAGTTTTCGCATTCCAAACGAGGTCTGGTATTCTTTCATATTGTGTTCATCTTGCATTTTTACAGAAAGTTGGTACAAAAATGGAGTAAATTCATCCCATTTGTAAAAATCATTCCCCATTGGATAGACCATCTCCGTTTTATTTTTCCCCGGAGCTATTACCTCCCGAATCTCAATACTTGGTGGTTGGTGGACTTTTGGCGTGAATTTGGAAGATGCCTGTAATATAAAGTTTGTATTTTTAGAAGATTGAGATTTATTATCTGTTTGAAGTACGATACGTACTTCTTTCTTTTCTATATCAGGATATACTGCTATTTGCGTAACTGTAATTTTAGGAATAGCACGTATGTGCAATTGTCCCACAATACCGTTCCAGTTTGTTTGGGTATGATCGGAAATACTGTGGGCGTTCATACCGACATCAATGTTTTTAATGCGATTGTCAACCCGTATGCTAATGTGATGATTCCCTGTTTTGAGTTTCCCCAAATTATATTCATGGGGTACTCCCAGTGCATTTTGCATACCGATTTGTTTGCCATCGATCCACAATGTGGTTTCCCAATGAACACGCTCCAGATGCAATACAAGTTCCTGATCGCTCATAGCTTTGGAAATCGTAAAAGCACGGTTATACCATGCTGGACCTACATAGTTTTTATTGGGCTGTAACCAAAATATGGTTTTATAATTATCTTTTTCACGGAATTTTGCATAACGATCTGATTTAAACCAGGTGGAATCAATAATGCGTCCCGTCCATTTTGTATCCTTATCTATTGTATAACCTTGATTATTGGAAGCTAAGGTACCGGGTAAGGTTAGTGTTTCTGTGAAGTCTGTTAACTGCCATTTTTTTGTTACACCCACATCTTCAGGGTCTAGTTTGAATTTCCAGACTCCTTTTAAGTCGATTTGCTGACCACAAACAATTGTTACATAAAAGAGTAATGTAAATAGAAATGCTATTTTTTTCATTTCAATATTTTTAAAGTTTATAATTTGTGTTTGCACTTAATGCGTGTGATAATTGCAAAAGTTGGTGATCATATCAGTATGATTTATGTACAAACATTACAACTTGCTCCATAAGGGCAAGACATTCCAGTAACAAATTTAACACGTGATATTTTTAGAAGAATGTACTATTTAATCAAAAACATGCATTTTTTATTCATTATTGAATGTCTTAAGCACTATTTGATAAGTTTTTTTTAAAATTATTTAATTTCGTTATTCTGAAGCAGTAGAATTATTAAAAAGGTATCACTAAATTTATAGTAATAATTTAAAATATAGAAATTATCATAAAATATGTTCGGTTTTCTTTTTTTAGGACTGGCGTTTCTTTTCATTGTTATTTTTTATTTTGCAATTGGGCGAAATAGGCCGATGTTGATCCTGAATGGGATCTTGACAACGATCATTGGTAGCCTGTCTTTTTTAGGTATTTTTAGGGCTTATCCACCATTATTTATAATGGCTTTAATCGGTAGCATTTTGTTGAATGTTGCTATATATCGGAAAGTGAAGAGCGCTCGGGTAAACGTCACGTTATTATTGATAATTCAGTCGCTTAGGATCGTCATTGAGTATTATCTTTATCAGTTATATCTCGAAAAATTAATTCCTCAGATTATGACATTTAAAGGTTTTAATTTTGATATTATAATAGGGATATTCAGTGTTGTGTTTCTGGTTATTTCCTTATTCAGGAAATCTATCTTGAATAATTGGATATTTGCACTGTGGAATTATGCTGGTATTGTTTCGCTGATTTCTATTGTCCTTATAGGGATATTTTCCTCCCCGGTACCGATACAGCAATTTAGTTTTGATCAGCCCAATGTTGCCGTTCTTTGTTTTCCCTATGCATTACTGCCAACAATTATTGTTCCTATAGCACTATTGTCACATATATTACTGCTAAGAGATAGAAAGCGGTAGAATAATTTTTTATAATTATAATTTAAACAGGTAGAAGCTGTTGAAAGTGCGGAAGTAATATTACTATTTAAGTACAAAGTCTGTCTCTTATCTTGAGAGACAGACTTTGTATAGCAGTATTACTTATTATTGATATTATTGGGTTATCAAATAAGCAGACACTAAATATTTACTTTCTGTTTTCTCAAATTCCGCATCTGGTATAGCTATCTTTATGCTATGCTTGCCTTTTTTTAGTGGTCCTAAATTGATAACACGAGTAGGAACTGGTCCTCCTGGGCACCAAGAACGACGTTCTTTACTGATGTTTCCGAAATATATGCCATTTGGTTGCGTATTATAGATTTCGTAAGGTGTACAGTCCTGGTTCATATCTATACGGATATATTCTTTAGCATCCACATCAATAATGTGCTGTCTCCAATTGTATTCTTCTCCACCTTCAGCTGCACCATGGCCAGATGAAATAAGATAAAGAACAGTCGTCTTGGTGTCTTCAGGTAATTCAAATTCTACCTCTTTACTATTTTTTCCAGCTGTTTTGTCCTTTCCATCTAAACTGTAGTAGCTTAATAGGGAAATTGCTTTTTCCGAAGATAAGGTTGTTTTTTTGTCGCTTATTAAATCAACAGATACGTTGAACGTTAATAATGAACCATCGCATCCGATTACTTCTCTTTGGCCTGCTCCGGTAGTTCCAAATACTTCTGTTACGAGATACATTTCTTTATCGGTTTGTTTGATCGTACTGATCATCTGATCTATTTGAGCTTCGTAAGGTATATGGTCTGGATGACGACTTCTGTACATGAACGGTGTCATAATACGTAATATTTCAAACTGTTCACCCTTTTCCTTGTCAAATTTCTCACCTTTTGGCATAACGACTAAAGTCACTCGGCCAATTCTATCGTAATTATCACAGCCCGCTTTGATTGTAACTTTAACCTTAAGGTTATTGCCGATTTGCTTTATTTCGCTCGGATTTAGCTGGTATAGGTATTCGGAATTAGTGATGCGCGTTACACCTCTAGGAACAGAATTGGTAACAGTTTGGGCATAGCCATCAAAAAAATCAACATTCTTTAAAATATTGATGGTTACGATCTTTTGTTTTAGTTTTCTTAAACTGGCTGTTATATCCTTACCTAATACAGTTATTTTTTGTTTCTTAGGTAGCTGATCGAAAAATAGCTGTGCTTTATCGAGGTCAAAAGCAGACCCATCAGTGCTTACATACATTTGCAATGCTTCAGCCGCATATGGTTTGGTAATATCTGCTGATAAAAACTCTGAAAGCTGTGCAAGCTTGTGGTTTTTTACACTGTCAATTTTTGCATCAACAATTTTACTTTGATTCGTATCTTCTGGTTTTACTCTTCTCTTCTCCCATCCTAGTAATCTTAAAGCAGTGTCTATCTTTAGATAAGGTTTTTTGAAAACCATATAATCATCGTTGGTGGTTGAACCTGTAATTATTGCCTTTCTTAGGTAGCCTTTTGCATTAATATTTACGATGCTTTGTGAAAGATATAAGTATAAGGAATTAGGATCTGCTAAAGCATTGGGTGAGGTATTGGGCTTTGTAAATTGTAATGTAGCACGAACATCTACATCGGCAGTACTTTTAAAATGAAATTTGTTGTTTTTAATAACTGTACTGTCTAATACTGCCTGTCCTTTACTTTGATAAGTCAAATAAATCATTCGGTTGGTAGAATCATAAGTTGGTATGTTGACTATTCCCTGTAATTGAAAGGAAACATCTGTGTTCTTTTGCGCCATCACGTTTGCAAATAATAGGACAGTAAACAAAAGCAATAAATACTTTTTCATATTTGAAATTTCGGTTTAAATTGTATTTGTAATTCTTTCTGTAATAAGTTTTATTCAATTTAAGGTACGAATAGGTCCTTAATGCCGTAAATATCTGTAAAATTTGAAACAAAGCTTCATTTTTATTAAAATACAGTTTCATTTCTATTTGTGTGCACTAGTGCTTTAAAAGACGGTCGCAAGCTCAGTTACTTGGATTTACTTAAAGAAGCATTTTACGTAGTAGTGAATGATAGTTACTTCCGGATATTTAATTTTTATTATATATAAAGTGGATTTAAGATAACCTTTGCTGAACATTGTTTTTTAAATTTATATGCAATTTCTTTTTAATCAAAAAAATTATTTTTAAATTGCAGTAATGAGTCATTTTAATGACGACGTTGTCATATATATTTTTCTTTAATAGTCTAAGAACTAAACATTTTTATCTTAATAAAATAAGTAGTCATGAAAACATGTATCAAACAAATTGGAAGCGCTTTGATTTTAACCGCAACTTTAATCGCTTCATCAATAGAAGCAGAAGCTTGTACAAGAGTGGTTTATAAAGGTCCAAACAACACAATTATTACAGCGAGAAGTATGGATTTTTCCATTCCTATTCCTTCTAACTTATGGCTATTCCCAAGAGGAATCGAGCGCGATGGAAGTACTGGAAAAAATACAATCAAATGGACTTCAAAATACGGGAGCATGACGACTAGTTCGTGGGATATTGCAATATCGGATGGTATGAATGAAAAAGGACTGGTTGCTAATATGCTTTGGTTAGTAAGCTCTAAATATCCCGAATTTTCCAAAGATATTGCCGGGAAAAATGGATTGGCTGTTTCACTATGGGCTCAATATGCTCTAGATAACTTTGCGACAGTAGCTGAAGCTGTCGCACATTTTAAGAAAGAAGAATTTGTTGTTGTAACAGACTTTATCCCAGGAACAGATAAGTTTACTACTGTCCATCTTTCTATGTCAGATGCCAGTGGGGACAATGCTATTCTTGAATACATTAACGGAAAATTAGTCATCCACCATGATCCTGCTTATACTGTAATGACTAATGATCCGATTTTTGAAGAACAACTTGCAATAAATGAATATTGGAAAGGTATTCCTGGAAGTATATTTCTTCCTGGAACAAACCGCGCTGCCGATCGCTATGTAAGAGCGTCATACTATATTAAAGCTGTTCCGCAAACTGATGATACTAGAATTGCAGTAGCGAGTGCATTTAGCGTTATTAGACAGTGCTCAGTACCTTACGGTATTTCTACTGAGGGCTTTCCTAATTTATCAACAACCCGATGGAGAACAGTTTCAGATCAAAAAAATCTCGTTTATTATTTTGAAGATGCATTAAGTCCTAATGCGATCTGGGTAGATTTGAAAAAATTGGATTTTAGTAAGAATGGAAAAATAAAGAAACTTGCATTGGATAAAAATCAAATCTATGCAGGAGAGACATCAGACAAATTTTTAGATACTAAGCCTTTTGTATTTCAGGGAATATAAAACAAAAAATAACAGCCTTACTAAAATTAATTATTGCTACCGCGACTGTTATAACTTTGTTTAAGTTTTAATCTTCCTCAAAAAAGAAATGCCCAACATCTGATGAGCTTTTCTTTTTTGAACCGAGGCTACAATATGGCATACATTTAAACGATTTGTCGAAATGATATAACGAAACCATGTATTTTATCGGTTATCAATTATTGAATTGTATTAAAATTTCTATTTAGTTCCTGAGCTGACATATATGGTCCGACGAGCGTGAATTTAAATAATTAACTAACCTGATCCATCAAGCGAGTTCTACGGGTAATATTAATATAAGATTGGGATTGGTTATTCTTTTATGATGGGAGGCATTGTATGATTTAATAAAATTTGGAGGTAAAGCAGAGCTCCAAAGAAATCTTTGCTATATATTAAAAGATTGTAATTTATGGATTATTAAAATGTTATTTTTGATTTACAGTACTTTTAAACTGTTGTTTTTAACTGGATAAACTGTTATATTTAGATAAAAGTAATTCAGCTTTCCCAATATTCCAATAATATGAGACAGTTAGCAGTTAAAATATTACAGTTGGTAAGAGAAGACAAAGATCTTCAGCCCTTGATGGTAAATGAATCTTTTCAAGATGAATTGGCAATTTTAGAAAGGACTGGTTTTATTAGAAGTTTTAAGCCAGAAATTGGGCAAAGTCCTTATGAATGCTATGATATTACAAGAAAAGGTATTGAACGCCTTATTGAATTAGAGGCATCAAATTATAAAAGAGTAGGCTAATTACCTACTCTTTTTTATTTATGTACCTTTTTAAGGTAATGATTGCGCCTAATTGAAATAAGGTATGTGCATTATGCTTACGCTTAAGATCATTTAGTGTTTTTTCAATTGATGATAAACTGTAAGGATTATGTCCCTTTTCTTTGAGTTCGCGCGCAATTTCAGGCTGTGTTTTGCCTTGCAGTAAGGAGTCAATTAGAAGTTTTTCAAATTCGGTTTGCATTTAATAAAGATAATAAATTCGTACAACTTACGTCTATGTGCTTCTATAAACATGGATATTAGACTACTTTTTAGTTTACACTTGTATCCTAAAATAGCGTCCATTTTATGTAAATAGCCCACAATTCTACTAAAGTAAGCTTTGGTTTATTTCGTAACCATTCTCATTAATGAATTTTGTTAAGATCCCGACGTAGGCATTTTTTTGAATATTTTCTCCTAAAATAATACAACCGCATTCAGTTGACCTGAATGCGGTTGTATTTGTGGAGCCGGAGAGATTCGAACTCTCGTCCAGTCATGGTACTGTGTACGCTTTCTACATGCTTAGCTTCTCTTTAATTGTCGAGCGAGGGAAGGTGAGTTGCTGACCTATACCGTACGCCGTATTTGCTGAGTCTTACAAGTGATTAGCAAAATCACACCTGCCAGTTCTATTGTTCGATGCCCCGAATGTTAAACCAAAGAACAGGATCTAACGGGACAAATAGCTATGTTAAGTCTAACTTAAGCAGCTAAGGCGTAGTTTTCTTCGCCAGTTGTAATTGTGAAAGTTCCGATTAAAGTGCTCTACTAACAACGCACTGCATGCTTACATAACCGTCTCCATCCTGTCAATTCCGGTCGACCCCAATTATGTAGAATACAAAAATACAAATATTATTTCAATTATGAAGGAATATACACGCTTGGAATACAATATATTTTGTATCTTACATATATTGATATACAAACAATTGTTAATCAGAATTGTTATAAGTGTGAAATATTCATTGAATCAAAAAATAAATCTACATGGCTAAGGAAATAAAATCTAAAAATTCGAAAAAGACAAATAAAAAAACGTCTACTCCAGTTGCTAAAAAGAAGTTCGCAGCTGATGTAAGCAATGTAAAAACAATTGCAGAAAAATCGAAAACACCGCGCAAATTAAAGAAATCATCTAAAAAAGAGACTTCAAAAGAGGAATCTAAATTAGTAAAGGCATATAAAAAGCTGAATAAAAAAGTGAAAGAAACACTTTCGGAAATTCAGGAAAAATTGCCCTTTTTTCATGTAGATGAAACGATCAAACGAGTCACTTCTAATAAGAATGATGATGCAATTAAATCTGATAAGAATAAAAAGAAGAAATCAAAGGATAGTAAGTCTTTAAAAAAAGATGCAGTTTCCAAAAGTAAGAAAAAGGATAGTAAAGCTGTCGCAGAAAAAAAGATCGAAGTAAAGAAAGAAGCTGATAAGCCAAAAGTTACTGAAGGTCCTAAACCAGTAACCGCAAGTAAACCTGTAGCAACAGCATCAAAACCAGTCGCTAAACCTGCTGCTGCGAAAGTAGCACCAAAGGTTGCTGAAGCTTCTAAGTCCACAACTGTAAGTAAGCCTGTAGCAACAGCAGCAAAACCTGCTCCTGCGAAAGCAGCTCCAAAGGTAGCGGAAGCTCCGAAAGCCACCACTGCAAGTAAGCCTGCAGCAACAGTATCAAAACCAGTGGCTAAATCTGCTCCTGCGAAAGTAGCTCCAAAGGTAGCAGAAGCTCCGAAAGCCACTACTGCAAGTAAACCTGCAGCAACAGCATCGAAGCCGGCAGCAAAACCAGCTCCTGCGAAAGTAGCTCCAAAGGTAGCGGAAGCTCCGAAAGCCACCACTGTAAGTAAACCTGCAGCAACAGCATCGAAGCCTGCAGCAAAACCAGCTCCTGCGAAAGTAGCTCCAAAGGTAGCGGAAGCTCCGAAAGCCACAACTACAAGTAAATCTACAACAACAGCATCAAAGTCAACGCCTAAAACTGCTCCTGCGAAGGCAACGGCAAAGGTCGCGGAAGCCCCGAAAGTCGCAACTGCAACAGCGTCAAAACCATCTCCTGCAAAAGCAACTAATGTTTCGAAACCAGCAACAGCATCAAAGCCAGTAGCTAAACCTGCTACTACAAAGGTAGCACCAAAGGCTACTGATAGCACAAAATCAGGGGAAGCAGCTAAACCTGCTGTATCACCTTCTGAAGCTAAAGGAAGTCCGGTGACACACCCAAGCCTTGCTCCCGATAATAATGCAAAAGCGGTCAGTGCTGCAAAAGAAAATACCGATAAAAATACGGCAGGTGACGAAAAAGCTGAGCCTACAAAATAGGGACTATTTAAAAAAAAGAATAATAAAAAAGGATGCTTTACGATCATAGAGCATCCTTTTTTTATGCATTGGCAAATATTTACTTTAGTAAACCAGCACGTTTTAATAAAGCTTCTACCTTCGGTTCTTGGCCTCTAAATTGTTTGTACAAACTCATTGGATGTTCAGTGCCACCTTTGGATAAAACGGTATTTTTAAACTTAGTTGCAATCTCTTTGTTAAAAATGCCATTTTGTTTAAAGTAATCAAACGCATCTGCATCTAAAACCTCAGCCCATTTGTAACTGTAGTAACCTGAAGAATAACCGCCATTAAATATATGGGAAAAAGATGTGCTCATTGCATTTTCAGTAACATCAGGATAGAGTTGCGTCGATGCAAACTGTTTATTCTCAAAATTTTTGAGGTTATCGATCGCTGTAGGATCTTGACCATGCCAGCCCATATCTAATTTTCCAAAGCTGAGTTGGCGAAGTGTAGCCATACCTTCTAAAAAGGAAGCACTCTCACGAATTTTTGTAACAAGATCCATTGGGATCGGTTCTCCAGTTTCATAATGCTTAGCAAATAGCGCCAATGCTTCTTGTTCATAACACCAGTTTTCCATAATCTGACTAGGCAATTCGACAAAATCCCAAAACACCGCAGTCCCTGAAAGCGTAGGGTAAACGGTATCTGCTAGCATACCATGTAAAGCATGACCAAATTCATGAAATAAAGTTGTTACCTCATTAAATGTTAAAAGCGATGGTTTGGTTTCAGTAGCAGGAGTGAAATTACACACGATTGAAACATGTGGACGTTCATTTTTACCATCTTTTTTATATTGTGGTTTAAATGAAGTCATCCAGGCACCATTGCGTTTACCTTTTCTTGGAAAAAAGTCAGCATAAAAAACTGCAATGAAATTCCCCAAATCATCTTTTACTTCAAATGTTTGTACATCTTTATGGTACTTGTCAATAGTTTGCACTTCATTGAAGTATAAACCAAATAATTTTCCTGCAATTTCAAATGCTCCTTGCAGTACGTTTTCTAATTTGAAATAAGGTTTTAATTGCTCATCATCAAGCTGAAACTTCTTTTGCTTCAATTTTTCAGCATAGTAAGCTCCGTCCCATTTTTCTAAAATAGCAATATCATCAGTTTCATTGGCAAAAGAGCTTAATTCCTGAAATTCATCTTTTGCCGCTGGTTTTGCTTTGGTCAATAAATCATCTAAGAATGCGTTTACCTTATCTGGATTCTGTGCCATACGCTCTTCTAATACAAAGTGGGCGTGCGTTTGATAGCCTAGAAGTTGTGCGCGTTGAAATCGAAGTTTCGCAATTTTTAATACAATCTCTTCGTTATTATTTTCATTATCCTGATATGCTTTTTTACCGGCGGCAATAGTGATTATTTTACGCAATTCACGATTTTCGGCATAGGTGACAAACGGGATATAGCTTGGATAGTCTAGGGTAAAGATCCAACCTGTTTTTTCTTGAGATCTCGCTAATCCGGCTGCAGCTTCTTTGACTCCGTCTGGCAAACCAGCAAGCTCAGCTTCATCTGTAATATGAAGTTCATAAGCATTGGTATCTGCCAATACGTGTTCCCCGTACTTTAATTTAAGTAGCGAGAGTTCGGTATCAATAGCGCGAAGCTGCTCTTTTTTATCATCAGACAGAAGCGCCCCATTGCGAACAAAATCTTTATAGTTTTTCTCTAATAAAGTTGTTTGCTCTAATGTCAGATCCAACTGTTCTTTTTGATCATAAACCTGCTTTATTCTTTTGAATAGATCAAAATTAAGCGTGATATCATTGCCAAGTGCTGCAAGTTTTGGAGCAACATCTTGAGCGATCTGTTCTAATTCGTCGTTGGTTTCCGCTGAATGTAGATTGAAAAAAATAGTTGATAAACGATCTAAAGACATTCCCGAAAATGCCAATGCAACAATCGTATTGTCGAAAGTAGCAGGTTCAACGGTATTTGCTATGGCATCAATTTCAGTTCTAGTGCTAGCAATAGCTTGATCAAATGCAGGTATATAGTCTTCGTTATTTATTTTAGAAAATGGTGCGGTATTATGAACCGTCTCAAAATGTTGTGTTAAGATACTCATAAAGTAAATTTAGTAGAATATTTTGAACCTATGTAGAAAAATCAAAATTACGACAGCGAGATGATATTCAAAATTGAAAATTCGCTTTATTCATTCTTTAGCTTATAGTTTAAGGTGTATAGGTTTTTTTTGGTTCAAAATAATTCCATAATAAATGTGAGATCTTTCTGGTGAGTTCCTCAGCTTCATTATTTTTAGTCCAGCTTTGATCTTTAATGTTGTTTGTCAATACACAAAATACATAATCACCACTAGGGGCATTTACAAGTACAACTTCACCGCGGGCTTCATCAACAGAGCCTGTTTTAGATGCGGTCTTTACATATGCCGGTATCTGAGAAAGGGATCGTTCGTTGTAAAAGATATTTCCTAAATAACGGTACATTTTATCCGATGCTTTTGTGCTGACAACATTACCTTGGAAAATCAGCGCTACTAAGGTTGCCATTTCTCTGGGGGTAGTCTGTCCCCAACCATATTTTTTCCAGATCTCATTGCGACCTTCGGTACGGGAATTAACTTTTGTATTGACTAAACCTAACTGGTCCATGAGTTGGTTTATGGTCGAACCTCCTCCTGCTAGTTGCTGATTCCAAATAGAGGTGACATTATCACTGTAAGAAATCATGAGACCTATCATAGTGGCAAGATCTGTTTCACTACTATCTTTAAAAAATTGCATCAGACCTGAACCGCCATATTGCTGTGATGATCGGTATGTAAATTTTTGATCCAGTGCCAATTCTCCTTTTTCGATTTTATCAAATATACCTGCTAGTATAGGAACTTTTACGATACTGGCTGTTGGAAAAATGGAGTCAGCCTGGATAAGTACCTCTTTTTGGGTTTTGAGATTTTTTACATAGATACCGATATCTCCATGAAAGTCTTGTGTTAAGGCTCTTAATTGACGGTCTAATTTTTTGTCAATATGCTGAGCACTGGTGCTATAAGGAAATAGGATAGCAATGGTGAGTAGAAGGAATAAATTTTTTGTTCTCATTAGATTTTAATTGTACCTTATAAAAGTAATTATAATAAAAGTATAATTTATCGAAGGAAATATATGAATCTTTTTATGTTATTGTTAGGGTGTAAGCCATCTGGAAGACATGTTGAACAGCATGATATCTATTTTGGTATTGCGGAACGTTTGGGAGAACTGGTTCCATCTATAGAAGCCTATTGGCCCGAGGCAAAAGGGGAGATTCATGTTGATGCCTGGCGAGCAGTGACAAAAGTCGGATCTTATCAAATTTCAATCTCGGAAGAGCCTGTAAACAATGGAAGCTTGAAACTCTATTTTGTTAATATGGGAGGGTATAAACCCAATGATATGGAAGAGTATCATTATAAGGAAATGGTTGTTGCTTATAGCTTGGAGGAAGCAAAGGAAGTCGCAAAAGAAACGGTTTTCTTTAAACATCATATTTCTCCGCATATTGATGATAAATATGGTATCGATGTCGATGATGTATATGAAATTGAAGAGCTTTTATCATCATTATTTAAAGGGAAATATTATGTTAAGATTCGTGAAGAGCAACATGATTTCTTAAAGGAAGATGATATTACGAATGGTTACTTTACGATGGAAATCTTACGAGATCAATTGGAATAAATCAGACAAGTATTGTTATAAAACGTACCTCTATTTTGATTTAGTTTACTTGTAATTTTATAACAAAAAAAAGAAAGTGAATAATTTGAACCATTTATCCCGTAAACAATTCATACAAAATGCCGCGATAGCTGTTGCTGGCGCATCTCTTCCGTTAAGCACATTGAGCGCTAAATCAATCAATCCAATGCATACAGAAATAAAAAGTAAAATGTTGAAATTTAAGAATGTTCGTTTGGAAACAAGTTTTATTTATGATGAAGCTGATGTGATTGGTACTAAGACGGATTTGTTTTATATTGAAGTTGAAAATGGTAAAATATCAAAAATCGGTTCCAATCAAGCCAACGCAGATGCTATTGATGCAAAAGGATTACTAATGTTGCCTTCTTTCAGAGATATGCACATCCATTTGGATAAAACTTTCTATGGAGACAAGTGGCAGGCAATAAGACGTGGAGCTGGCGGTGTGAAGGGCATGATTGCTTTAGAACAAAAAATACTTCCCGATTTATTGAAGAATTCAACTTTCAAAGCAGAGAAACTGATCGAATTATTACAGTCGAAAGGTACAGGATTTGCACGCAGTCATGTTAATATTGAACCTACTTCGAAGTTGCAGTCGCTAAAAAATCTACAAAAAGCGCTTGAGAACAAACATAAAAGTTTTAGTGCTGAGATCGTCGCTTTTCCGCAACATGGCGTATATTATACAGATAGTGTTCCTTATTTAAAGGAAGCAGCACAAATGGATATTGATTTTATCGGTGGGGTAGATCCATATTCTATTGATGGACAAATTGAAAAAACAATAGATTTTACAGTTCAGCTGGCATTGGATAACCAAAAAGGAATAGATATTCATTTGCATGAGTCTGGAGAATCGGGATTGAAAACAGTGGAGTATCTGATTGATAAAGTTAATGAGAACCCTACATTGAAGGGTAAAACCTTTTTAAGTCATTGTTTTGTATTAGGCAAGATTGATAAAGTAAAACAAGAAGAGATTGCTGAAAAATTAGGAACTGCTCAAATCGGTATTGTTTCTACTATTCCTTTCGGCGGTTTAATTATGCCGATCCCCACTTTATATAAGTATAACGTTACGGTTATGACCGGAAATGACAGTATTGTGGATCATTGGAACACATTTGGAACGGGAAGTGTTCTACAAAAGGCTAATTTGATGGCACAGTTGTACGGATATTCGTCTGAGTTTTTATTGTCAAGAAGTTTAAAGATAGCAACGGGAGGCACTTTACCTCTAAATGATAAGGGTGTAAAACAATGGCCAAATGTTGGAGATCAGGCTGATTTTGTCTTGATCAAGGCTAGTTGTTCTGCAGAAGCAGTATCACGGATCTCTGATGTGGAGACTTTGGTACATAAAGGCGAATTGGTATAGATATCCCAAGATTAAAAAAATGGTTGATTATAATCCATTCTCCTCTGTTTTTAGTAAATTGAATTACTAAATTTGAGGAGAAATGGATAACCAGCACGATTATTTTCCAGTTTTAAATATTCAAGAATTTACTGAAGCACCCTCAGGATTTACAAATTTATTGTTTCATGAGATCAGAGGTGCTCGTCATATTGTTGAACCACATAAGCATGATTTTTTAATTATTCTGCTATTTGAGAAGGGGAGTGGTACCCACAGCATTGACTTTAAAAATTATGTGATCGAATCTCAGCAGGTTCATTTTTTATTCCCAGGACAGGTTCATCAATGGCAATTTGATGAAGATACGGTCTGTTATCAATTGATGATTAGCCGTGAATGGTTTGAAAGTTTTCTCCCCGATCTTCGATTTTCCTCTCTTTATTACCAGCAACATCCTGTTTTTCAAATTTCTCGATCGCTTTATACAGCATTGTTTTATGAATTTCGAGCTATAGAACAGGAATTGCAAGAAACAAATATTCTTTGGGAAATTATTCAGACACGTAGCAAATTGATCGGTTTGTTATTGCGCAAGTCTTTTGAGATTACATTCAATGATTTTGAGAAATATCATTCAAATCCGATTATTTCAAAATTTGTACAGCTCATCGATCTTCATTTTAAATCAAATCGGTCGGTAGCTTTTTATGCAGAAAAATTACATATCTCCGCTAATTACCTCAATATAGTTAGTAAAAAAGTGATTAATACCGCCGCATCGACATTGATTCATGACCGTATTTTATTAGAAGCAAAACGTTTGCTTAAAATATCGGAAATGAGTGTTAAGGATATTGTATATGATTTAGGGTTTTATGATCACGCCAGTTTTTCGAAATTTTTTAAAAGTCATACCGGAATGACACCATCTCAATTTAAAGAACAAGGATAATTTTGACAACAGTTGGCATAATCTGTACCTAATCGGTCAGTAGTTGATTTTTATATTTGTTATATAATCATTGATCTTATGTTGCCATCTCATAAATTAATTGCCAAGGGCCATTACACACTAAAAAATGTTCGTTTAGAGACCGGATTCGAATATGAAAACCAAGAGGTAATCGGTACTCTTACTGATCTCTTCTGTATTGAAATTGCAAACGGAAAGATAATAGCTATAAAAGCTAATAATGCAGCTGAAGAAGCTGTTGACATGAAAGGAAGGCTGATGTTACCTGCTTTTAAAGACATGCATATTCATATCGATAAAACTTTATTTGGTTTACCATGGCAAGCGCTATCTCCAAAAAGAAAAACGGTTGCAGATATGATTGCTTATGAGCAAGAGATCATTCCCAGATTGTTGACAACCTCCACAGCACGTGCCGAGCAACTCATTGCTTTATTGCAGGGATATGGTACAACTTATGCGAGAACCCATTTTAATGTAGATCCGACCTCTGGGCTTCAATCTTTTGAAAATCTTTTGCTAGCGCTCGAACATCAAAAAGATTCCTTTCAAGCGGAGCTTGTTGCTTTTCCGCAACACGGGCTTTATTATACAGATTCTGCTCCTATTATGAAAGAAGTAGCGAAGTCTGATCGGGTTGATTTTATAGGCGGACTTGACCCACTCAGTATTGATGGAAGCATAGAGAAGCCTATGGAATTTACTGTACAGTTGGCATTGGATAATAATAAAGGAATAGATATTCATCTTCATGAAGCAGGTCCTTCGGGAATGAAAACAATTCAATATCTTATCGATAAGGCTGTTGAAAATCCTCAGTTACAGGGGAAAATATTTATCAGCCATGCCTTTGCTTTAGCACAACTGAATGCAAAGGAGGTTGAAGAGATTGCTGAGAAATTGGCTTTTGCAAGAGTGGGTATTGCTTCTTCTGTGCCATTTAAAGGACGTCCGATGCCTATTCCAGCATTAAAAAAACATGGAGTAAATGTGCTGATCGGAAATGATAATGTACAGGATTATTGGAGCACATTTGGTACAGGTAATATGCTGCAAAAAGCAAACCTTATAGCAGAGCTATACGGATATGCGACCGAATTGCAGCTTTCACGTACGCTACGCTTTGCTACACAGCAACTCTTGCCTTTAGACGATGAAGGAAAAAAACAATGGCCAAAAGCTAATGATGATGCTAACCTTGTTTTTGTAGATGCGACCTGCTCAGCCGAAGCAGTCTCTAGAATGTCTAATGTACACGCATTTATGCACAACGGAAATCTTTTTGTGACAGATTAAGCTCGTTATGAGCCCAAAGGAGGGGTGATTATAATCTTGACTTTTCGGTAGTATTGCTAAGTTAAATACATAATTTAGTATGTAAAAGATGAAATTACAAAAAATTAACATACAATTGTTCATTCTAAAATATAATTGACGTATTTTTGCAAATCCTAAAATCAATATGGTTTGGTTGGAATAGGGAAAAATAAATATTATGAAAAGAATAGGTGAATCCAAAAAGATTTTTGGTATTACAAAAAATGAAGATTTAGCGACGTTAAAAAAGATATATCGTGACTTAATCAAAGCTTGGCATCCGGATAAATTTCAAGATGAAGTGCAAAAAGAGGAAGCTGAGTTAAAAAGTACAGAAATTATTGAGGCTTACCACTTCTTAGTTAGTATTTCTCCTGAGACTCATGAAGCCAATTTAGAAGAGTATAACAATACGATCAATAACTTTTTTATTGAAGATTTCGAATTTAAGGGTCAAACATTGCGCGTTACATTTCAGGATAAAAGTACTTATGAGTATTTTGGTGTTCCAAAAACAGTGTACACGAAATTTATTAATGCTGAGTCTCGTCCAAGATTTGGTAGAAGACAAATTTTCAACTCATATACATTCCGCAAAAGTGCGAATGCAATGGGAGCATAGTTTAATTGCTTATCATAAAAAAAGCCTTATTGTTATTAACAATAAGGCTTTTTTTATACAATTTTATTTAATTATGCTTCAGATATTGCATTGATAATATCATACTGTGTGATGATATTAATTTTTCCGAATTCATCTTCTACAAGTACAGCTTGTGTATCTTTATTGATCAAAGCCGATATTTTATCAATCGACGTATTTAAGTCAACAAAAGGAAAGGGCTTTGTCATCACTTCTTGTACTGACGAAGATTTCAGAGCTGGATTTTCTAAAAGAGCATTCAAAATATCAGACTCTGTTATTTTTCCGACCACCATTCCCTGCTGTGTTACGGGTATTTGAGAAATATTAAGTGTTTTCATGAAGTTGAACGCTTCAAAGACGGTTTGTTCAACATCTGCTGTTACAATTGCTTGCTCACCTCTTCTTTTTAAGATACTTTTTGCGTTGAGTTTCTCATCTTCTAGAAAGCCACGTTCTCTTAACCAATCTTCATTATACATTTTCCCCATATAACGCGAACCGTGATCATGGAAGATAACGACAACAACATCATTTTCTTTTAAGCGATCTTTTAATTGAATAAGACCTGCTAATGCTGATCCAGCTGAATTTCCGGCAAAAATTCCTTCCTTACGAGCCAGTTCTCTCGTCATTAATGCAGCATCTTTATCGGTAACTTTTTCAAAAAGATCAATTAAACTAAAATCAACATTTTGCGGTAAAAAATCTTCACCAATACCTTCTGTTATGTAAGGGTATATTTCATTTTTATCGAAAATACCGGTTTCCTTATATTTTTTAAATACAGACCCATAAGTATCTATTCCCCATACTTTAATATTAGGATTTTGCTCTCTCAAATATTTGGCTGTACCTGAAATGGTACCTCCAGTACCAACACCCACGACAAGGTGGGTGATTTTCCCTTCAGTTTGTTCCCATATTTCAGGACCAGTTTGTTCATAATGTGCCAGCGCATTTGAAGGGTTATCGTATTGATTGGCTTTCCAGCTATTGGGAACTTCGCGTTCCAGACGGCTCGATACCGAATAATAGGAGCGGGGATCTTCAGGATCCACATTTGTGGGACAAACGATCACTTCTGCGCCAAAGGCACGTAAAGCATCGACTTTCTCTTTGGATTGTTTATCTGTTGTGGTAAAAATACATTTATAGCCCTTGACAACAGCAGCCATGGCTAATCCCATACCTGTATTTCCAGAAGTTCCTTCAATGATTGTTCCTCCTGGTTTTAATAAGCCAGCTTGCTCTGCATCTTCAATCATTTTAAGTGCCATTCTGTCCTTAATCGAATTGCCGGGGTTACTGGTCTCGATCTTCGCTAGGATGGTTCCTTTTAAATCTTTGGTGATTTTGTTTAGCTTAACAAGAGGAGTATTTCCTATTGTTTCTAAAATGTTATTATACCACATAAATTTACTGTTTGTTTATGCAAAAATACCAAAAAATGTCTGTTTCCTAGAATTTCAAATGTTTCACAGTCAACCCATTATTTTTAAGTTGCTTAAGCGCATCAATGCCAATACTGATATGAGCATCTACATATTTCGCTGTTACACTTACATCACTATTAGCAGTCTTTACGCCTTCTGGAATCATAGGTTGGTCCGAAACAAGTAATAAAGCACCCGTTGGAATTTTGTTTGCAAACCCGACACTGAAAATAGTGGCTGTCTCCATATCTACAGCCATAGCACGTATCGTTTTTAAATATTTTTTAAAGTCTTTATCATGCTCCCATACCCGTCTGTTGGTTGTATAGACTGTTCCGGTCCAGTAATCTCTGGAGTGGTCGCGAATAGTAGTTGATATTGCTTTTTGCAATGCAAATGAAGGTAATGAAGGCACTTCAGCGGGGAAATAGTCATTGGATGTACCTTCTCCTCTGATGGCTGCAATTGGTAAGATGAGTTCTCCTACACCAATTTTTTTCTTCAATCCCCCTGTTTTTCCTAAAAATAGGACTGCTTTCGGAGCAATAGCAGACAATAGATCCATGACGGTTGCCGCCATTGGACTCCCCATACCAAAATTGATAATAGTGATTCCGCCTGCCGTAACACTTTGCATGGGTTTATCTTCACCATAAATAGGTGCATTGTCATGCATTTCAGAAAAAATAGTGACGTATTTTGAGAAGTTTGTTAATAAGATATAATTACCAAACTCTTCTAAAGGTCTTCCTGTATAACGTGGTAACCAGTTGTGAACAATCTCTTCTTTTGATTTCAGACCTGGTGTGATAGGGCTATCTACGTTTTTTTTACTTTTTGCCATAATTCATCAATTTAATAATTTAACCTATTTGAAGGAGGGCCGATGGGAAGAAATTTGTGCGGTTAAAAAAAATCCCCCGCGGTAAGCGAGGGATTTCTTATTTAAGCGACTTGCAATTTTTTGATGTCCGACTTTTCAAATTTTTTCGTCGCATATTCTAACGTAATATGCAGTTCTTTTTGATTCGTCTTTTCCTTTGACGTAGGAATTTCAAACATTGCGTCGAGCATAATTGCCTCACAAATACTTCTTAAACCACGAGCTCCAAGTTTAAATTCATCAGCCTTGTCTACGATAAAGTTGTAGACTTCGGTATCAAATTTTAATTCAATTCCTTCGTATTCAAATAATTTTCTGTACTGTTTGATTAACGCATTCTTAGGCTCTGTCAAGATACTTAATAGTGTCTCTTTATCCAATGGGTTCAAATACGTTAATACAGGTAATCTTCCGATTAATTCCGGTATTAAACCAAAACTTTTTAAATCCTGAGGTGTGATGTATTTATAAAGATTTTTTAAATCAATTTCTGCATCATCCTCATTCATTCTGTAACCTACTGTCTGTGTACGAAGACGATTGGCAATTTTCTTTTGAATGCCATCGAATGCGCCACCACAGATAAATAAAATGTTGCTTGTATTGACGGCAATCATTTTTTGATCAGGGTGCTTACGGCCACCTTGAGGTGGTACGTTAACAACTGTTCCTTCTAAGATTTTCAACAATGCTTGCTGAACACCTTCTCCAGATACATCTCTGGTAATAGAAGGGTTATCACTTTTACGTGCTACTTTATCAATTTCATCGATATAGATGATACCGCGTTCAGCTGCAGCAACATCGTAATCTGCCGCCTGTAATAAACGAGTTAATATACTTTCAACATCTTCACCGACATAACCGGCCTCCGTTAATACCGTAGCATCTACGATACTGAAAGGTACATTTAAAATCTTTGCTACCGTTTTGGCCAGTAAAGTTTTACCTGTACCGGTTTCACCTACAACAATTAAATTTGACTTCTCAATTTCAATTTCATCTTGATCAACTTTTTGATTTAGACGTTTGTAATGATTGTATACAGCAACAGAGATCACTTTTTTTGCGTCATCCTGCCCGATAACATACTGATCTAAGTGTTCTTTTATCTCTAAGGGACGAATGAGTTTTAACGCAGTTTGTAATGTTTTACTCTTACGTTGTTTCAATTCTTCCGCTAGAATTTCGCCTGCTTGATTGATACAGCGGTCACAGATGTGAGCTCCATCTCCAGCGATAAGCATTTGGGCATCATTTTTACTCATTCCGCAGAATGAGCAATGAACGCCACTATTATTATTTTTAGCCATTATTATTTAATAATCTCCTTTTTAGGAAGTAAAATCTCGTCAATCATTCCAAAGTCTTTTGCTTCGGAAGCTTTCATCCAGTAATCACGGTCAGAAGATTTTTCTACCCATTCGTAAGTTTGTCCTGAGTGGTCAGCAATAATAGTGTAAAGTTCTTCTTTCAATTTCATCATCTCACGAAGATTGATTTCCATATCTGAAGCAACACCTTGAGCACCGCCGGAAGGTTGGTGGATCATAACACGTGAATGTCTCAATGCAGCACGTTTACCTTTTGCTCCGGCAACCAATAATACAGCACCCATAGAAGCTGCAATACCTGTACAGATTGTAGCAACATCTGGTGCGATATATTGCATCGTGTCATAAATACCTAAACCTGCGTAAACACTACCACCTGGTGAATTGATGTAGATTTGAATATCTCTTTGGGAATCTGTTGATTGTAAAAACAACAATTGTGCCTGAATGATATTTGCTACCTGATCGTTGATACCATCACCTAAGAAAATGATACGATCCATCATTAAACGTGAAAATACATCCATTTGAGCAACGTTTAATTGACGCTCTTCTACGATGTATGGAGTCAAGTTTGTAGGTGTGTTTACTTGCGCACGTGCAATAAATCCATCAACATGTTGACTTCCAATTCTGTGATGCTTGATTGCATATTTTCTGAATTCGTTTTTATCTATATTCATATTCTTTGTGATTCAAATTTATAAGACTAATATAAAACTATATTTTAAATAATAAATACTATACGCCATTTGTTTTACATATGAGTTACAATTCTCTTAAAGTTGATCATAACTCGGCAGCTCTTTTATAAAGGCAAATGATTTGTTTTCAAAATCAATTTTACAATAGTAATGCTGCAATCCATTGCTTACTAAGAGTAACGGAATTTTATGGATAGAATTGTAATTAGCGATCTGTTCGAAGGTCGCCTGTGTAATTTTTATATGTGGCGCCTTAAATTCAGCTAGTACTATCTTTTCTCCTTGATTATTATAGATGATTAAATCACTTCGTTTTTGAAGGTCATTTAGTCGTAAGCCACCTTCTATCTTCATTAAGGACTTAGGATACTTTTTGTTGATATGGAGAAAGTGGACCCAATGCTGGCGAACCCATTCCTCCGGCGTTAAAACAAGCTTCTTTTTTCGTAAATCGTCAAAAATGAAAATGGTTTCATTCTCTTTTGTCAATTTCGCTGGATATGGCGGTAAATTTAACGGAATTGGGTTAAACATAGGACAAAGATACTAATTTTTGAATTATTCAAAATAGATGAGATATAGGATTCGGTTATTCAAATTTTACGGTTCGTCATTTTAGTTGTAATTTAGTGGCATCATGAATATCAGTCCTATTTTAACAGACATTAAAAAACGTAAATTTCAGCCGGTCTATTTATTGCACGGAGAGGAAAGCTATTTTATAGATGTCATAAGTGATGCATTAGAGCATACTGTTCTTAATGATGCTCAGAAAGGTTTTGATCAAACTGTACTTTACGGAAAGGATACTGATTTCTCGACAATTGTGAATGCTGCCAAGCGTTATCCAATGATGAGTGATCACCAGCTGATTATTATTAAAGAGGCTCAGGATCTGAAATGGAAGGATGACGAATTGCTTCTCAAATATGTAGAGCAATGTACAGTGAGTACGGTTTTGGTGTTTGATTATAAATATGGCAAGTTTGACAAACGTAAAAAATTATACAAAGCCATTGAAAAAAAAGGCCTTGTCGTAGAATCAAACAAACTTTATGATGATAAAGTAGCCGCATGGGTTATTTCTTATATCAAAGAACAGGGATGGAATATACACCTTCAAGCAGCTGCTCTACTGTCAGAATATTTAGGTACTGAACTTTCTAAAATTGTCAATGAGCTGAATAAACTGATGCTCAATGTACCAAAGGAAAGAGAAATTGTTGTGTCAGATATTGAACAAAATATTGGTATTTCAAAAGATTTTAATGTTTTTGAACTGAATACTGCTTTAGCGAAACGTAACGCCTTTAAAGCATATCAGATTATAGATTATTTTGCCGCAAATCCAAAAAGTAATCCTTTAGTGTTAGTTCTAGGTACTATAGCTGGATATTTTACGAAGGTCTTAAAATATCATTATATTATTGATAAAAGCACAGCCGCTAAAGAGTTGGGTGTTCATCCTTTTTTTATGAAAGAATATGAACTTGCAGCACGTAACTACAATAGAAGAAAAACATTTACAATCATCGAAGCATTAAAAGATGCAGATTTAAAATCAAAAGGAATGAATGTAGGCGGTAATACGAGTACTAAAGATATCCTGACAGAATTGATTTTTACAATACTCAATTAGCAAATTTTACAGGAAATAACGATTTAAATCGATTCAATATTTTTATAAAAAACCTTTCTCATTTGTTTGAGGAAGGTTTTTTTTATGGAAAAACTAATGTAAATCAATGTTATTTATCTTATTTACAATGATATCGAATTAATGTTATCTTTTTGTAAATTTTAAATTAAACGCTTGTTTAAATTAAACGCTTGTTTAAATTTGCACACGGTTTTTAAAATCCCAATAATGGAATTCAGTGAAAAACAATTAGAAATATTGCATGTCGCAGAAAAGCTTTTTGCTACAAGTGGATTTGATGGTACATCTGTACGTGATATAGCACATGAAGCCCAGGTCAATGTCGCGATGATCAATTATTATTTTGGTTCTAAGGATAAATTGTTAGATGATCTTTTTACTTACCGGGTTGAAAAATTCAAGATGGATGAGAGTATTTTACAATTAACTATTCCTGTGATGGATATCCTTGACGAGATGGTGAAATCTTATATTAAATATATGAATTCTAGTCTGGCGATCTATCATATTTTGGCAATAGAAGCTGGAGTGAAAAAAAGGTTGATGCTTTCCGACTCCTATAAAAATTTAAAAAAGCACAATTTAAATGTCATTTCAAGTATTCTTCAAAAAGGAGTAGATGCTGGCGAGTTTCGATCAGGTAATGATCCAATCTTGATACATGCCACAATGATGGGGACGTTCATGAATTTTCAGATGAACAGATCTTTTCTAAAATCAGAATTAAATCTTACTACTGATGAGGAGTATAGTCAATATATGGAGTCAACTTTAGTAATCCACTTACAAAGAACGATTAAAGCTTTATTAACATATGAATATTAAAATAGGGAAGTTGGCACTCTTACTTTTCTGTCTACAGGGGGTTGCATTTGCGCAACAGGGTGATCCACTCACTTTGCAAGAAGTAATCCGTCTTGCTCAGACACAAAGTCTAGAAGCAAAAGCTTCAGAAACAAAAATTAAAGGAAGAAAATTGGAGCTGGATGCTTCAAAGAATAGTTTACTTCCTGACGCTAAGTTGAGCGGACAATATTTAGCAATGACTTCTCCGGATGTTAAACTTCGGATACCTGTATCATCATCTTCAGATCCGATGGATATTAAAGCTAATCAATTAATGCTGGGACAGGCTTCTGTAAGTATGCCCATCTATACAGGTGGAAAAATTAAAAATAGTATCGCAGCAGCTGGCAATGCTGTGAAGATGGAGGAGTTCTCGGCTTTAGCGTTAAAAGATCAATTGGCAGAACAAGGTATTAGCTTGTATATCAATTTGTATAAAGCGCAACAGACTGCACTTTTAATGGAAGAAAATATTAAAAGATCTGAGCAGCGTGTGACAGATTTTAAAGCGATGGAGGCGAATGGGATCATTCCACGAAATGATCTTTTAAAAGCTGAATTGCAATTGTCTAATTATAAGGTTTCTCTTCAGGAAGCAAAAAAAAATGCGAATGTTTTAAATTACCAGTTGGTTAATTTTTTAAAATTAGATGAGGCAACTCAAGTTTCTGCGATCAATCTGGATGAGGCACCTGTAGTAGGAGATTTTTCTGATGTTCAAACCGCGTTGGCCAATAGAAATGAATTGAAAGCTTTACAGGCACAACATGATATTGCTTTGAATAAAGTCAATATTGAGAAATCTAATGCTTTGCCAAAAATAGCATTAACGGGTGGGTATGCTGCACTGAATGTACATAATTTGGTAACAGTGAAAAATGCGGTGAATGTTGGTGTAGGAGTTTCTTACGATATTGGATCACTTTATAAAAATAAGAAGAATGTCAATATCGCCCGTAATCAAGTAAGTCAAGTGGATGAAAATGTAGTTATTATGAACGACAAAATTAAAGTTCAGGTACAACAGGCGAATGAAAATTATCACCTAACGATTTCTCAAAATCAATTGTATACAGAGGCCGTAAATCAAGCGAATGAAAATTATCGTATTGTAAAGGATAAATATGATAATGGTGTAGCGGATACAGATGATTTATTAGAAGCGGATGTTCAACAGCTACAATCAAAAATTAATTTAGCGATTTCTAAAGCTAATACTGTAGAGAAATATTATGATTTACTTTTAGTAAATGGTCAATTAACAACAAAATAATTATAAATATCAATGGAAAATCAAGAAGAAAAGAAACCATCAAATAAGAAATTTGTCTTCATTCTTATTGCTCTTATCTTAGTTGGAGGAGGGTATGGTGGTTATAAATACATTCACAGTCAGTCGCATGAAACAACAGATGACGCACAGGTTGATAAAAATATGAACCCGATCATTCCTAAAGTAGGTGGTTATATTGCACAAGTATATGTAAAGGATAATGATATTGTTAAAAAGGGAGATACATTATTTACGATTGATACACAGGATTATCTGATAAAGGTAAAAGAAGCTGAAGCTGCTTTGTTGGGCGCAGAGGGATCTTTTGAAGTATCGAAAGCTGATGTAAATGCCACTTCTGCTAATGTAGCGATTTCTGATGCGACGGTTCGTTCTAATATTGGAAGTATTGATGTTGCGCAAATTCGTGCAGAACAAGCTCAAAATGATTTCAACCGGTATTCGAATCTTTATAATAACCATTCAATAACAAAACAGCAATATGAACAGGCTTTAACAACTAAGCTAGAGGCGGAGAAGCAAGTTGAGATTTTAAAACAACAGCGAAATGCGTCAAATTCACAACGTCAGGCTGTGCTGAGTAAAACAAATGTCGCAAGTAAACAAACAGCAGTAGCACAGGCTAATATTGAACGCGCTAAAGCAGCTGTTGACGCCGCTAAATTGAATCTTTCGTATACAGTAGTTACTGCTTCTGCGGACGGTCAGATTTCTAATGTAAAAATAAGACCTGGACAAATGGTTAATCCTGGAGCAGCATTATTTTACATTGTTGATAATCATGAGACCTGGGTTGTTGCTAATTTCAAAGAAACACAGATGAATGATATTCGAATTGGACAAAAGGTAGCAGTTACTGTTGATGCGTATCCAAATATCGAATTTGAAGGTGAAGTGAATTCATTTTCACCGGCAACAGGTTCTAAATTTTCTTTACTTCCTCCGGATAATGCTACTGGTAACTTTGTGAAAACAGTACAGCGTCTTCCTGTGAAGATATTATTAACGAAAGCTAACACAGCTGATCATATTGCTTTATTGCGTCCAGGAATGAACGCTGACGTTGACGTTCACTTAAAATAAGATTATGACAGCTACACTTGATCAGGATAGTCTCATTGAATATGGGTATCGGCGTGTCATCATCACCATTATAGCAGTTCTTTGTGCTTTATTGGAGATTGTGGATACCACCATTGTCAATGTTGCTCTCAATGATATGAAAGGAACATTGGGTGCGACGTTAACGGATATCGCTTGGGTCATTACAGCATATGCAATCGCGAATGTGATCGTGATCCCCATGACAAGTTGGCTATCGCAACAGTTTGGGCGCAGAAATTATTTTGCAGCCTCTATTATTATTTTTACGGTTGCTTCGTTTTTATGTGGCAATTCAACCAATATTTGGGAACTGGTATTTTTTAGATTTATACAGGGAATGGGTGGTGGAGCATTATTAGTTACTGCTCAGACTATTATTACCGAAAGTTATCCTCCGGCAAAGAGAAGTATGGCGCAGGCCATATATGGAATGGGGGTTATTGTTGGACCAACGCTAGGTCCTCCTCTAGGTGGTTATATCGTAGATCATTTCTCTTGGCCTTATATTTTTTATATCAATGTTCCTTTAGGTATTATTGCTGTTCTTTTGACGCTTACATTTGTTAAGAGTCCTAAATATGGTGAAAAACAAGCTGCTAAAGATGTGGATTGGTGGGGTGTGGTTTTCTTGATTATGTTTATTGGTTCTTTACAGTTTGTACTGGAACATGGACAGCAGGATGATTGGTTCTCCAATAGTACAATTGTTATCCTTTCGGTTACATCAGTTTTAGGATTACTGTTTTTCGTCTGGAGAGAGCTGACCTATGATCGGCCGATTGTTAATTTGCGGGTTTTAAAGGATAAAAATCTACAGGTTGGTGTCGTGATGAGCTTTATACTCGGTTTCGGCTTGTTCGGTTCGACATTTGTTATTCCGATTTACACCCAGTCTATTTTGGGATGGACAGCAACAGATGCAGGTTTACTGCTTATTCCGAGTTCTCTGATGACTGGTTTCATGATGCCTTTTATTGGTAAGATGATTCAGAATGGGGTTCCTCAGAAATATATGGTCGCGATAGGTTTATGTGTATTCTTTGGTTTTTCATTTGTGATGTACAGCCGTCTGACAAATGATACGGGAGCGGAACACATGTTTTGGCCTTTAATATTTAGAGGTGTGGGTTTAGGTCTATTGTTCGTGCCAGTAATGACTTTATCATTGTCGACCTTATCGGGTAAAAGTATTGGTGAAGGGGCGGCTTTTACGGGAATGATGCGTCAATTGGGTGGTTCATTTGGTATTGCTTTGATTACGACATTTATTTCTCGCTTTAGTCAAAGCCATCGGGTTAATTTATTAGCTAATTTAGATCCAACTGATTTTGAGGTACAGCAACGTATCAATCAGATGCAGGCTAGTTTTATAGCTAAAGGATTTACCCCGAATGAAGCCTTAGGAAAAGCTTATCAATTATTAGAAGGTTCAGTCATGAAGCAGGCTACTGTTTTATCTTATATGGATGTGTTTTTATACATCGGAATATTATTCATAGCCTGTGTACCATTCGTGCTGATGATCAAACAAGGTAAGAACAAAGTGGATACATCAAGCTTACACTAAATAAGCTAAAAACGTAAAAGAATAGAAACAGCCGTAAATATACATACGGCTGTTTTTTTTTGTGCCTGATTTCGGATTAATGTAAAAAGCAGGTAAAAGTTTATCTGAAAAATAGTGCTAATGAAAAGAACTGAATCTACCAGATCATTTTGATTGTAACAAATCGTTAATTTATTTGTTTCTCAAGTGATGAACTTGTAAACTTAAAACAAGATTTAGATTAGGACAAACTAATGATCGACTTATGAAATTATTACTTATTCTTTTTACAGCTTTTTTTCTTGCCCTGATAGGCACAAAATTAGTCTATGGTTTTTGGAATTTTTTATTTGCAGGTAATCTTGGTATGACTGTTTTTATCATTTTCACTGGTTTGTCGCATTTTAGATTTCAAAAAGGTATGGTGATGATGATGCCAGATTTTATTCCTGCAAAATTATTTTTAGTATACTTAACGGGAGTACTCGAAATTGCCGCTGGAATCGGATTGATGATACCTTCATTAAGAGCAACCACTGCAATATTGCTCATTATCTTTTTTGTTGTCGTTTTCATTGCAAATGTTAATTCTTCGAGAAAGATGATCAATATTTTTAAAGCCGATTATACGGGGCCGGGGATGAATTATTTATATGCACAAAGACTTCCGATGCAGCTTATTTTAATAGCATGGGTATGGTATTTTGGGCTTTATTTAAAATAAAGTTTAAAAAAATCCTCCGTCATCGAGAGATGAGGAGGATTAAACCAATTATAATAGAAGGGGGGAGGGAATATTATTTCGTTAAGATGTTATCAAAAGTGATAGCCATATAGTATAAAGCGCCAAGTGTAGGTCCACCTGCATATTGTATATAATGATTGTTTAATATATTACTTCCACCAAGTTTAATAGTTGTTTTAGGCATCTTGTAACTAACCTGTGCATCAATATTATTATAAGCGGAGACACGGGCATTCACAAGCGGGCTTTCCCAGTCAAATGCATCCTGCCATTTCCAAACAAGATTAAAACCTACATTTGGCAGAATCTGTCTATTTCCGAAAGATAGATTAGATGCCCACTTAGGAGTATTGAATCCGGTAACAAATAAATCAGATTCTTTATTTTTAGTAATATCACTGTAGTTAATATTGCCGGATACTGTATAGTTACCACTGAAGTTATAAGTAATGCCAAGAGAACTTCCATAATTGTTATAACTGTTTTTGGCATTCGTATAAACACGGTAACGAGTTTGTTTGGATCTATTACTAGCTAACATATCAATAACAGATGCATCTGTTGTGATCTTATCTGTAGATGGGACGGCGACTTCTACCTGACCTAAAAATCCATTATAGACATTGCTGTAAAGATCCCAGTCAATAGCTAATTTGTTTTGAAACAATACCGCTTTATAGCCAATTTCGAAAGACTTGATACTTTCTGGCTCTGTTGCCTTTAAATTTGTAACAGCTAAAAGTCCCCGGTTTTTAAGTGCCGCATCATTAGCTGTCAATCCAGTTGCGACATCCTTGTTTACCGCTGCATTAAAACTATTTACAGATTGAAGGGTATATGAATTATCTAAGTATCCAAGTCCTTCATTGATATAGGACAAGCCTCCTACGCGACGTACATTTCCGTTATTGACAAATGATAGTGCTTCAAATAGAGCAGGAAAGCGATATCCATTTTGAAAAGATGCTCTAAGGTTATGTTTTTCTTTTAGGGTATATACTGCTGCAATCCTAGGATTAATTTTAGCTGAGAATTCAGGATTATAATCAACCCGTAATGATCCAAAAAGTTTTAATTTCTCATCCAGAAGAGATTTTGTAATCTGTCCAAAACCACCAACTTTTTTGTAATAGACATTCTCACCAAAAGAACCATTTGACAAAGGCTGACTCCTGTCTGCTATAGGTCTTTTAAAATCCACAAAGTTGTTTCCGTCAGGAACTACTTCATAAATGGTCGCATCACCCCCTATTAATAAGTTGAAAATATTGATGTGTCGGCTTAAATCCCATTGTGCATTAGCGTGGTAAGTTCTGCTCATTTGTTTCAATTGAGCACCACCTGTTGCAGTACCGGTTTTAACGCCTGCATTCAAATGATCCCAATTATTGATTTTAGTAATGGTATTTTTTAGTTCATCAAAATCTTTTGTACCAGGTTCTACACGACCTTTGTCAGCTACTATTCTAGCATTTCTTAAAGCATCTGTTAAAGATATTCCTTCATTTAACTGTGTTTGCAATGAGTTTTTATAAAGATCTCGCCATGCATTATTAGATAAATGAGTCAGGTCTAAATTGTCTGCCAAGGGTTTAATATTATAGGAGTCACCCGTGTTTTCAGTAGAAAGGTAGGTTTTTATAGAATAGTCATTTCCTTTTAATTCTAATTTATGATTTTGAACCTTTACATTATCCAATTGAATTTTATTTCCTCTTTGAAAGACGCCATCCATTTGACCAAATCGGTAGCTATAAGATAATTCCGCATTTTCAGTAAGGCGATAATGTAATGCGGCATCAAATTTTAAATTTTCAACTGTAGGCTTTGAAAGATCTTCCTCTTTGTAACCTGTACGTCTCACAATTAGAGATTGGTTTGATTTACCATTAATGTTCAAACCCGAAAGGGTCACAGCATTATTATTTTCGTCACCATAAATATTCCACCCATCGTAGGCCGGGTTGTTACTACCCGAAAGTTCTGGGAAGCCAGGGTTTGCTGTGTTTAATGTGTTTGGATTTTGATCCTGATAAGAATTAGACAACCAGTCAGTTCCTCTTAAATAGCTAAGATTGACTTTAAATGCAAATTTATTATTGAAAGATTTGGCAAAACGGACGGCATTCTCTGTCAAATTACTCAATTCTCGACCAGTACCGCCGGTATGATTTAGCCCATTTTTGGAGTAAACGCTTAATCCTTCGTATAAAAACGGATTTTTTGTCAATAGATTAGCCATCCCATTAATGGCATTCATACCATAAAGAGCGGAAGAAGCGCCAGGAGTTATTTCTATACTTGCAATATCCAATTCTGTGGGACCTATGGCATTACCTAATGGAACACCTAATGTCGCCGCTTGCATATCTACACCATCAGCCAACTGAACAAATCTAAAGTTATTAGGAATATTGAAACCTCTGGTATTAGGAATTTTGAAAGTAATGCTTGAAGTGGTCATTTGAACACCCTTAACATTTTCAAGTGCATCATAAAAACTAGGGGCAGGAGATTCTCTAATAGCTCTGATATCTAATTTTTCAATTGAAACAGGAGATTTTAAGATACTTTCCTGTGTACGTGATGCCGTGACTACCACTTCTTTTCCGAGAATTGTTTGCGTCAATAATGCTAAATTTAAATTGGATTCTGGACCTGTTACTTCGTAAGTTTTTGTTTCAAAACCAACTCCGGACACTTTTAATGTAAAAGGATATTTTGCCTTTGTGTTGAGTTTAAAATCACCTTTGTTATTCGTTGATGTTCCGTTTACAGTTCCTTGAATTGTAATGGTAATTCCGGGCAAAGGTTCTTTTGTGTTCTGGTCAATAATATGACCGGTGAGTTCAATAATATTGGACCCTTGAGCAAAAGATGGAGTAGTTTTGGCCACCCCAATAATCGCGATGATAATAAAATTTAGTAATGTTCTTTTCATATTTAATATTAAATCTATCGATTTGGTAGACAAATATATTTTTTAGTTTTCATATTACAGCATTTATTTTTAAATAATAGTAATTATTAGTTTTTAACTATCTGCAATTGAGTGCTTATGATTTAATATGAATGTTGTTTTAAGTTACGTTTAGAAAGGTTTTTTTTAAAAAAATCAATATAAAATAGTCAATCTTGATCTGTTAAAAATTGATGATTTTTTTCGTAGACAAGCTACCTGCAGTAATTATTTTCGTTTGATTATATCATTAATATCTTTTCGCTGTATAAGAAAGATAAAAAGAATCACAATAATTTTTTTGGATGTAAGTAGGAGGGAAGAATAAAAAAAATCTAGCTATTAATGATTCAGGTTTTGAACACCCCTACTAGAAATTTAAATCTATTCTGTGCTTACTTGCCTAAATGAATTATAAGCTACACTCACTATAAGAAAAATCAGTTTTATGACCTCATCACTGATCAATGTGCTTGTAATTTTTCTTTAATAGTAATTAATATTTTGGTTGTGAAATAGTTTTCATTATGCTTTTGTTACAAATAGTTTAGTTGATTGCGAAAAACAATCGTTTGCGTTAAGTAAAATATTATATTTTTTAAATAATTTTTTTTAAAATGATTTGTCTTTTATAAATTCGGTTAACACCATTATAACATAAAATATGAAGAATAAATCTTTTTACGTACTCTGTAGTATAGTGCTACTTACTGTATTCTCTTGTAAAGACATTACACAGGATTTGAGTAATTATGACAAGGATGAATCCGGTCTAGGCAAAAAGCAAGCGCTTAATCTGACTAATGAATGGCGCAGCAATCCCTACAAATTAAATGTTGTTTACTTTGTGCCGAATGATTTGGATTCTATACCAAATTTCAGAAAGCGCCTGAGTAAGATATTACTCGATGCGCAGGAAATGTTTGCTTCGAATATGGACCGCGAAGGTTTTGGTCGTAAATCTTTTGGTTTGGATCTGATCAACGATTCTTTAATTAACATTATCTACATTCCAGGTAATTTTGGAAAAGCAACTTATCCTTATGAGGGGGGGAGTGGCGCAGTGAAATCGGAAGTGGATGCTTACTATGCTTTAAATCCTTCTGCAAAGAAAAGCGAGCATAATCTGATTGTCATTCCTACTTACAATAGTGATCCGGCGAATCCAGGAGGTCCGCCATTTTATGGAACGGGTACCACATGTTATGCGCTGGACTATGTGAATTTAGACGCTAAAAATTTAGGAATAGGTGGCGATATCGGGTGGAAAGCAACAGTATGGATTGGAGGAATGATTCATGAGCTAGGTCATGGTCTTAACGCTAGCCATAACCGCATGAATAAAACATTGGCTCCTACTTTAGGTACGGCATTGATGGGAAGTGGTAATTCGACTTATGGCATCTCTACAACTTCGCTGACACAAGCTACTACAGCAACATTTAATAATAGTCAAGTATTCAGTACGGTAACACGTACAGATTGGTACCAAGCAGCCTCTGTAGATATTACATCATTATCAGCTTCTGTAGCGAGCAATAAAATTATTGTTTCAGGTAAGTTTACAGCGACTAAGCCAGTGAAAGATGTCGTGATTTGGCATGATAGAAGTCCATATGGTGGTAATCAGGATTATGATGCTGTGCAATGGTCGACTAAAGTAATTGGCGTTGACAGCTTTAGATTTGAGTGCCCATTGGCAGATTTTTACGATTTAACTGGAGACTATCAGCTTCGTATTGGTTTTATGCATGAGAACGGTAGCCGGTCGACTTATAGTTACTTATATAGTTTTGTCAATAATCTTCCTGATTTGTCTAAAGTTGTTGTTCATAACTTGTTACCGACAACAGGCTGGTCAATCATAGCAGCTGATAGTCAAGAAAATGGTGCGCCTGCAAGCAACGTTTTAGATAAAAATAGAAGTACAATATGGCATACGCCTTGGTCGTCAGCTCAAACGCCACAGCCGCATTATTTTTCTGTGAATATGGGGGCTTTGAGATCTGTAAAAGGAGTCGCTTTTAGAAATCGGGATAACCTAAACGGGGCGATGAAGGATATTAATATTTACTCAAGTACAAATGGTACTAGCTGGTCGTTGGTAAAAACAGCTCAATTGATACAAGTGTCAGGAAGTTGGATCAATGTAGATTTTACATCGGTACTAAATACACAGTATCTAAAAATAGAGTCAACAAGTTCGTGGGGTAATTTCTTCTATTCACATTTAGCGGATTTTGGAGTTTATTCAAATTAATATAGATGATGAAAAAAGAGAGGCCTTGATGATAACAATCAAGGCCTCTCTTTTTTATAGATAATAATTCTTATTTATACATTTCAGCACGCTGTGCTTGTACAACTTCACTATTAATATACTCATCGTAAGTCATCAACTTGTCGATGATACCTTTTGGCGTTAATTCAATAATACGGTTTGCTACCGTTTCAGTTAATTCGTGGTCACGAGAAGTGAATAACATGGAACCTTTAAAATCTACCATACCGTTGTTCAAAGCAGTAATGGATTCTAAGTCCAAGTGATTCGTTGGCTCATCAAAGATTAAGAAGTTTGCACCTTGAAGCATCATTCTGGAGAACATACAGCGCATCTTCTCACCTCCGGAAAGTACTGAACATTTTTTCAAGACTTCTTCTCCAGAGAACAACATCTTACCTAAGAAACCGCGAATAAATTGCTCATCAGCATCAGGGTTTGTTGTGTAATCTCTTAGCCAATCAACCAGATTTTCTGTTCTACCTTCGAAGAAAGGTGAATTATCCATTGGCATATCTGCAGGAGTGATCGTAATACCCCATTTAATATCTCCTTTAAAATCTTTGTCACGTCCTGTAAGGATATCATAGAATGCAGAAGTAATCAGTGAATTGGCTCCTAAGACAGCAATTTTATCACCTTTGTTAATCATGAAGGTGATGTCTTTGAAGAAAACTTCTCCGTTAACTGTTTTGCTCAATCCTTCTACCTGTAAAGTTTGATCTCCTGGTTCTCTGTTCATGGTATTAAACATGATCGCAGGATATTTACGGTTAGAAGGCTTAATTTCATCAATGTTGATCTTATCTAAAGCTTTCTTACGTGAGGTTGCTTGTTTTGATTTTGATGCATTGGCAGAGAAGCGACGAATAAATTCCTGCAGTTCTTTAACCTTATCTTCAGTTTTCTTATTCTGATCAGTACGTTGTTTCAACGCTAATTGAGAAGACTCGTACCAGAAAGAGTAGTTACCGGTATAGATCGTCATTTTACCAAAATCAATATCTACTGTATGCGTACATACAGCATCTAAGAAGTGACGATCATGGGATACAACTAATACGATAGCTTCATAAGAAGCTAAGAAATCTTCTAACCATGCAATTGTATTAATATCAAGATCGTTGGTAGGCTCATCGAGAATCAAAATATCTGGTTTACCAAATAAAGCCTGCGCCAATAAGACACGTACTTTTTGATTACCGTCAATTTCTGAAACTAATTTATAATGGAATTCTTCTTTAATACCTAAACTACTTAAGAGTGTTGCGGCATTTGATTCAGCATTCCAGCCGTCCATTTCAGCAAATAAGCTTTCTAATTCACCAGCGCGTTCACCGTCAGCATCAGAGAAATCTTCTTTCATATAGATCGCATCTTTCTCTTTCATGATTTTGTATAGCTCATGATTACCCATCATTACGGTTTCCAAAACTGTAAATTCGTCAAAAGCATAGTGATCTTGGCTTAATACCGACATTCTATCGCCAGGTGTAAAAGCAACAGAACCTGTAGAAGGATCAATTTCTCCAGAAACAATTTTCAAGAAAGTCGATTTTCCAGCTCCATTGGCACCAATAATACCGTAACAGTTACCAGGCGTGAATTTTAGATTGACATCTTCGAACAATACGCGTTTACCGTAGCGAAGAGAAAGATTGGATACATTAATCATGTTGCAAAGATATGCTTTATTTCTCTCTTTTTTTAGAACATTTTTAAAGGTATTGTAAAGTAAAAGACATGTTATTCTTGAAATTTTGATAACGATATAAAAATATCAATGACACTAAATGCAGTGGATAACTGCTATTTTTATATCAAAATGAAATATCCTGTTAAATAATGTGAAATGTCGGACATCGTTGCTAGAACACAACCTTAATTTCAGTAAATTGCTATTTAATTAATTGAAAAATTAGAAATAGAAAAATATGAAATGTCCAAATTGCAACGAAACTTTATTGATGACAGAGCGTCATCAGGTTGAAATTGATTATTGCCCTATTTGTAGAGGTGTCTGGTTGGATAAAGGAGAACTTGATAAGCTGATGTCTTATGCCGCTGAGCAAAACAAAGTATCTTCAAATACTTATGAAGATCGATCGCTCCGTACAGAGCATAGCAATAGGGAAAGATCCGATTATCGTGAACATTACCGTGAGGGTCACCGTGATGACCATAATAAACATCAACAATATCCTAAAAAGAAGAAATCATTTCTTTCAGATTTCTTTGATTTTGATTAAAATCTGTTCTTAAATTATAACTGTTTTATTATAGCCAGCCAAGGAATAAGTTAGGTTTTTACGGTTGGGTCTGGCTAAAAAATATATGATACCATAGGGAAAAGGTCTGCTGAATACATTACCGTTATTCAGTAGACCTTTTTTACGTCATATGGGCTTTATATTAGAAAAAAAGACAATATGACTTGTAAATATATTTCTATTATAGAATTTAATTTTCATTAGCAGAATTATTATGTTTTTATAACGTGTCTTAATTGAGTTGTTTGGTATATTATTTATTTGATTTTGTCTTTTATGCATAAGATATTGGCAATTGTGAAGAAATTATTTATCCAAATAGTCTCTATGTTTGCAACGCAAAATTTTTATAGAAACGAAAGTGATATTTATTACCAGCATGGTAAAGCGGATGCTAACAATTGGGTTGTTATTATCTGCTATTTCAGAAGTCCAGGCTTCTGATACGTTACGAACATCTTTGGAAGATATAATCAGTAAAGCATTGCTGAATTCCAAGCAAATAGAAACTTCCTATTTGCAGATTGAAGAAAGTAAATTGGCAGTCCAACAACAGCGAATGGAATTGCTCCCCGAAATTTCATTACGTGGTTCTGCTAGTTATGCAACCAATATGCCTGTCTATGATCATGGACTATTTAATAAACCAAGTCAACACGATGTCATTCATTATTTATATGACACTGGGGTTGATTTTTATCTAAATCTTTACAATGGTCATAAAGATATGATGAAAATTGAATCCCGGAAATTGGAACAGGTGCTTGCTTCTATTGCGTGGGCAAATGATAAAGCAGGGATCAAATTGGATGTATGTAATCTGTTTTTAGATCTAGAAAGATCTTATATGGATAAAACCTTAATTGAATCAGATATTATTGATCAGAAAGCCCAGTTAAAAGAAATAAAAAATTTATATACTTCGGGTGTTTTACTCCATAGTGATGTATTGCGTATGGAACTGGAACTTTCTAAACGCGAACTGTTGCTAGTTCAAATTGAACATGATATTCAAGTGTTTAATCAGAAATTAAATTTCATTATTGGTGACGGTGCTGTAATCGTTCCAATACCGCATGATTTTATGGTAAGGGTTGAAAGTTATGATGAATCTTGGGCTTTTGCTAAACACCATGCTTTTGTGTTGCAGCAATCTGAACAGGAAGTGAAAATAAAACAGCTGGCAATTAAGCAATCTAAAGCAAATTATCTACCAGAACTTGGTATTGCTGGTAATTTTACTTTTGCCAATCCACAAATATTTCTATATCCATATAATGATAGTTGGTATAATTTGGGAATCGTGGGCCTCAAATTGAAGGTTCCAATTTCAGCTGTTTATCGCAATAAAAATCTCGTGAGAGTCGCGAAAGTTTCATTGGATAGAGAAGAAGTAAAGCATCATCTGGAAGAAGAGCATATGCAGCGTCAACTTTTGCAAGCACATCTGGATTATAAATTAGCTTGTGTACAACGAGATGTGTGCTTGAAGAATGTTGGTCTTGCCAAAGAAAATGCTCGTATTATCAAAAACCGCTATTTTAAATCATCAGCTCTTGTTACAGATCTGTTAGACGCAGACATGGAGCATCTAAAAACTTTATTTGAACTCGAAACTGCTAAAATAGCAATACAGAAACACTATTATTTTATTGAATTCTTAAAAGGTACTATTTAATGAAACCTAAATCTCGTTGGTCATTGACCGATGCTAAATTGACAAAATTAACGAACTGGATTGCAGCTCTTGTATTATGTGCATTATTGTTCTGGGGAGGACGCACATTATGGATTCGGTTAAACTATGCTTACACAAATGATGCCCAGGTAACTCAATATATCAATCCTATTATCTCCAGAGTGGGAGGGTACATTGTCTCTGTGCATTACCATGATCACCAATTTGTAAAACGCGGTGATACGTTGCTGATTATTGATCAACGTGAATATAGATACGAGGCCGATCAAGCTAATGCTTCTGTATACAAAGAGCATGCTGAAATGAATGTGTTGAGCAGTCAAAAGCAGATTCTAATGGAGGAGCATGAATCATTAAAGAAATCTATTGATGCAAATGAGGCTAGGGTAACCAAGCAACAGCTGGAGTATGACCGGTATAAATTTCTTTATGAAGAAAAATCTGCCACAGCCCAGCAAATGGAAGATGTCAAAGCGACATTAGATGTGTATAAAAGCGAATTGGCAGCACTTCAGCATAAATTGGAAGCTTCGCAAGAGCGTGTCAGAGATGTCGAAGTGCAAAAAACAGTAGTCAGTGCAGAAAAGAATAGATTGTCTGCTGCTGCAGGAAGAAAACATCTGGATGTTGGATACACTGTGGTACGTGCTCCTTATGACGGTATGATTGGCAAACGGAGTATTGAAGAGGGGCAGATGGTTAATGCAGGTGAGGTAGTGGGATTTATTGTTAATGCTGAAACACCGACTTGGGTGACTGCAAATTTTAAAGAAACGCAGTTACGCTATCTGGGTATTCAAGATTCGGTAGAGGTGATCGCTGATGCTTATCCCGATCAAGTCTTTAAAGGGAAAATTATTTCAATTTCCCCTGCTACAGGCTCTTCTTTTTCGTTGTTACCTCCTGATAATGCAACTGGAAATTTTGTTAAAATAGTACAACGTGTTCCAGTGCGAATTGAATTGGATAAAAAGCAGGGTGAACAAATCTTGCGCTCAGGCATGAATGTCAATGTATCGGTTGTTAAAAATAAAAAGTAGTGAAAGAGATATTTAAGGAATGGGTTCCGGAATGGTTGATTAAGCTAATATTATTCAGCTGCTTAATGCCGAGTATGGTATTATTCTTTTTGCCCGGAGCCAATATTCAAGTTACTGCAGGTTATTATGGCAGTCAGCCCAGCGATGTTCAGTTTTTGATAATTCTGTTCTATGCCGGATTTGTTGGCTTTTATATTTTAGAAAGACGTTTTTTTCTCTTTTTTCCAGTAAAGCAATATTATGTTATATTCAATTTATTACAGATATTGAATTGTTTTCTGATGTACTGGATTACGGATATTACCTGGGTCTATGCTTTGCGCTTTTTGCAGGGAATGTTATTTGCAAGTGCGGTCAACCTATCCATATCGATGATTTTTTCAAGGTTAAATAGTGAGCGAGCCAAGGAGGTAAGCTATTCTATCTTTTTCGGAATGTTGCTCTGCAGCTCTCCTTTCAACAGTTTTGTTACTGCAGAGTTTATTGATTCCTTTAATTTCGATGTACTATATCTTTATGCTGCGTTAGCTTTTATGCCGGGCTTATTACTGGTATTGATTTCAATGAAATCAATACGTCATATTAGACCTTATCCTTTGTTTTCACTAGACTGGCCAAGTAGTATCTATTTTAGTGGTGTCATCATTGCCTTTGGTTATATGATGGTGTATGGACAAGAAGTGTACTGGTTTTCGGATCAGCATATGCAGGTTGCATTGTTACTGGGGATTGCTTTGTTAATTTGCTTTATTATTCGTCAGATGATTTTAAAACGCGTGTATGTTGATATTTCCATCTTTAAAAATCGACGCTTACTTTTAGGGTTATTGATCCTTTTTATGATGTATATCGAACGATTTTCACTTTCCGTGTCCAATCAATATTTTTCTCAGGTTTTAAAACTAGATCCGATCCATTTATCCTATGTACAGTGGTTTAATATTTTAGGAATTATAATGGGGGTATTATTTTCCATGTACTGGATTATTGCCCATAAAGCAGTCAAGTGGATCTGGATATTAGGATACTGTTTTTTATTGAGTTTCCATCAGGTGATGTTTTTTTCTTTTGAAAGCGAAGGGAACGATTATTATTTCTGGATTCCTTTATGGCTCCACGGATTTGGGGTTGGATTGATCATGGTGCCTACTATTTTATTTACAATAGCGAGTGTGAAGTCACATTTGGCCGTTTCTGCGGCGGCGGTTTGTCTGGCTATACGGTATTTGGGCTATACCAGTAGTATCGGTTTACAAAATTTCTTCAAATTATTTGACATCAATCAACATCAGATGGTTTTTCAAGACTATCTGCAGCAGAATAATATCATTTTACAGCGTTATTTTGAAAAAGAAAGTGCAACGTTGCTGAAAAATGGTCTTCAGTTTCATGAACATGCAACAGCGGTCAAATTGGTGACAGAACGTGTCAAAAATCAGGCTTTTGTACGTTTTGCAATGGATTATTATGAATTGATGTCACTCATCAGCATTGGTATTTTGATTGTTATTTTTTTATCACCATCGCTTAAAAGTATGTATAAAAAACTTAAGCGGAATATGGTATCTCCCGCTTAGCTTTTGTTAAATATACGAAGCATCCATGTCCAATTATATGAACATGGATGCTTTGTATATTTACTACATGAAGTGATAAAGGAATATAACATCACCTACATATGCAGGTTTAGCATTGTCCTTAATCAATAATGTAGCTTCAATAATAACTTTTATAACACCTCTTAAATTGGTGACAGATTTTACTTTTGCTTGCAACTGAACTTCACTATTAACTAAAACAGCTTGGCCAAATTTTAGATTTTCAATACCGTAATTAATCTCCATTTTCACATTTCTAACCTCGGCGATCTGCTTCCAAAGGTAGGGGATGAGTGAGAGTGTTAAGTATCCATGTGCAATAGTAGATTTGAAAGGTCCTTCGGACTCAGCTTTTTCTTTATCGACATGAATCCATTGATGGTCTAGAGTAGCATCTGCAAAACTATTGATCTGTTTCTGATCAATTTTGTGCCATTCTGATAATCCCAAAAGCTTTCCTTCATAGGATTTATAATCTTCGTAATTGTTTATTGTAAGCATATTTCTTTGATATGTTAGTTGTAAGCTGATTATTTTTGATCATGTATCAGTTTGTTTAAATGAATATAGCGATTATATATTAAAATAAGATTACCATTTTAAGGAATACAGCAAAAGGTTATCTTTTATTTCTTTAATCTTTTGATTGTGAGGTCGGTGTTTAGTTAATGCTATTATAAAAGTTGATGAAAAACTCTATTTTTGACATTAGACTATAAATAATGTTATGCGCGTATACCAAAAAAATGTAGGATGGTTAATTTTGATGATTGGATTTATCTGTTCCTCCTTTATTGTTTCCATAAATATAAAAGAGTATTCATCAAGATTGCAACAAGATTATGATGTTTTATTTGAAAATAGTAATGGTGAGGATATCAATTTAAGCAATCTGAAAGGAAAGGTTGTTGTGATCAACTATTGGGCAAAATGGTGTATGCCCTGTCTAGCTGAGATGCCGGGACTGAATCAACTTTATCTCGACATGAGAGAAAATAGGAATATCATTTTCATGGCAGTAGATATGGACGGCAATGCAGTTAAAGGGGAGCATTTTATGAAAAAAAGAAAGTATAGTATTCCAGTATATCGTATTAAAACAGAGCTACCGGTGGATTTGCAAACGAAATCTATACCAACAACAATTATTCTGGATAGAAAAGGGTTACTGGTAAATAAACATGTAGGGGGAATGAACTTTAAGTCAACTAAATTTAAAGAAGCACTACAGCAGTTGAGTGAGGAATAAAATTATAACAGCCATTTAAATTAGTAAAATGGCTGTTATAAAATATTATTTAGGAAGTTTTGGATTTGCCAAAAAATCATGAAATAGTTTTGTGTTTTGAGCGACTAAATATTCGTAAATTTTTGCCCCATGACTCAGTCTTTTCACACCTAGTTCTGCTAATACAGCGGGTTTTGCGAGTTTATCTGTTAGAAATAAATTAAGCGGTAAACGTGTTGAATTAACAATTTTTTCGATATCTGTTTTAGTTTCTGCTAGTGGTACAAATAAACCATCAGCACCTGCTTCTTCATAAATTTTCGCTCTTTTAATAGTTTCTTCGAGCGCATTTTCATGTTTAGTGGTAAAGGTATCAATTCTAGCATTAATAAATATATTCTTAGTAGTCGATTTAATTGCCTCAATCTTTTCTGTTAAAATACCTGTTTTACCAAGCTTGCGTCCAGACTTAACCACCTTTCCGTCCTCCAAATTGATTCCTACAACGCCCATTTCAGAAAGCTGTGTTACATATTTAGCAACTTCAAATGGGTTGTCCGAATAACCAGATTCAAAATCGACAGAAACAGGTATTTTTACGGATTTCACTATTCTTTCGACTACAAATAATAACTCATTCACAGGTATTTGCTCTCCATCGGCATAGCCAAGTGAATTAGCAATTGCATGACTGGAGGTCCCTAAAGCCTGAAATCCGGCAGATGCCGCTATTTTAGCACTTTGTGCATCCCAGACATTTCCTAAAATCAGCAAGCTACTCTGCTGATGCAGTTTTGTGAATTTTGTATATGACATAATTACGATCTTTTTATTGTAAAACACATCATCCTACATATTTGTTTTTGTAAAAAGCATTATTGAAGACTTATTTTTCTGTAAGACCGAAAATTGCAACGTGTTTATTTTTAATATAAAGATTAAAAGTCTGCTCCGCTATATCATAATGAAGTTCTCTGTTTTCAAGGATTTGATATAAGTCAGATTCAATATTATCACCCATACATGCCCGCATCGTGGTTCCTATATTTGGAAACTCAATCGTATTACTAGTAATGATAAAGGGTCCAAAGAAATTATTACAGCTCGAGTTTCCTGATATCCGGCCCTTTTCAGCGTCAAAAAGTAGGTAAGCATTATATTTCGCTACGTCTTTTCCATTTAAACTAATCAATTTCCACTTATGTCTAGATAAGAATACTGCGGCTGTTGGTAAAGATCTTTTGTTTTTACTTGCTGTTTTTGTCACAATTTTTACAAGATCATACTGATAAGCTGAAGCATCTTGCGGAGGATTTTCGATTTTGGTACGCTTCACTATTAATTTATAAATATAACCTTCCTCGTAATCAAATCCGTTTATATGACTGTAAAAATATTCCCAATCATCTTTGGGAGTAGATCTTACCTGTAAGCATTTCATTTGCCCTACGCCCTGACAATCTACCCATTTATCATTGATTTCTAAGGTCATTTTATCCGAGTTGACCTCAGATTTTTGTACTGTTTTCAGCAGAGTATAACGATAACTAGATTTATTAGGTAGTGAATTTGCTACTTTTGTTCTTCTAATTCGCAGTTCATAATTATAATTAGGATCGTAGGTGAAAGATTCTATTTTAGCATAAAAAGGTTCCCAATCTGCACTATTATAATATTTTACCTGCAATGCCTGCTCTTTCTGGATACCGCTTTTCATTTTAATTGTAAAATCATTTGTTTGCGCCAAAGATGTTAAACTAAATGCTGTAAGAGGTAAAAATATTAGAGATGAAAATTTGATCATATGCTTCATTTGTAAATAGAAAACGTTGTTTGATTAAAAAATATTGTATTTTTAACGCATGAACCTATTAAACAAAGTTATTGTTTTTTCCTTTTTGTTTTTACAATTTCATATCGCATTTACCCAAACCAGCAAACAGCTCTTTAAATCGCAGGTGGCCTTAGGTGAGATTTCTGATAGGAAATTAAATGAATTGTCCGGAATTATCAGTGCGAAACAATCATCCTTTTTTTGGGTGCACAATGATAGTGGAGATAAGGCTCGGGTTTATTTGATCGATAAGAAATGTAGTTTGCTATGTACATATGAACTAGAATCCATTGTTGTGAAGGACTGTGAAGATATCGCGCGCGTAATCATCAATGGAAATTCATTTTTAATTTTAGCAGATATTGGAGATAATAATTCGAAACGTGAAAATATTAAACTTCACATATTTCCTGAGCCAACATATCAGCATGGTGATACGCTAATTCATATTCCGAAGAAAGTAATACGTACCGTTATGTTGCGATATAAGAATGGTCCTCGGGATGCAGAAGCTTTATTTGTTGATCCCGTAGATCGTCAACTTTATGTTATTTCGAAAAGAGATTTTCAATCAACAGTTTACAAGGCTACAATATTTAATAATGTGAAAAAGAATTTCAGCCTATTGACACCCGTTCAAACATTGCCATTTACTTTTACAACTTCCGCAAATATTAGTCCCACAGGTAGTGCGATAATAATTAAGAACTTAACGCAAATATTTTATTGGACTAGAAATAGGAACGAGTCGATTGAACAGGCTCTGTCTAGGAAACCCACATTAATTCCTTATCAGATTGAACCACAAGGGGAAGCTATTACTTTTGGATTAAACGGAGAAGGATTTTATACCATCAGTGAACGTCCGTTTGGACTTAAATCATCACTTTATTTTTTTGAAAAACTATAATACAATGAACATGAAACTCAAATATTGGTTAGTGGCACTATTTTTTTTATTTCTCATTAAAGGTCATGCCGCTACTGTAGATACATTAACAATCAATAGTAAAAGTATGCTTAAAGGGATAAAGGCTGTTGTAATTCTACCTGAAAAATACGATAAGAAAAATCAATATCCCGTGCTTTATCTACTTCATGGTTTTGGTGGACGTTATGATAATTGGGTAAATAATGTTCCTGCTGTAAAAAAGCTTGTTGATAACTATCAATACATAGTTGTCTGTCCTGATGGAGGATTTGATAGCTGGTATTGGGACGTAAAAGGTGATCAAAATTATCAGTATGATACTTTTGTTAGTCAAGAATTAATAACTCACATTGATGCTAATTATTCAACAAAGAAAGATCGATCAGGACGAGCAATAACAGGATTGAGCATGGGAGGACATGGAGCCATGACATTAGCGCTTAATCATCAGGATATATACGGTGCCGCCGGAAGTACCTCTGGTGGATTGGATATTCGTCCTTTTCCTATGAATTGGAATATCAAAAGTAGAATCGGAACCTATACGGCTCATCCTGTTGAATGGGAGAATAAATCAGTTATCAATCAAGTGCATTTGCTTGAACCCAACAAATTGGATTTGATCATAGATTGTGGGAAGGAAGATTTTTTCTATAAAGTAAATGTAGCAATTCATGATAAATTAGATTATAACAATATTCCACATACATTTATTACCCGGTCAGGTGCCCATAACTGGGATTATTGGTCTAAATCAATCATTTATCAGATGGCATTTTTCAATGAGTTCTTTATAAAAAAAGATACTTTTGTAAAAAATTAATAAATAATTGGCTATTATGAATAAATGATTTATTTTTGTTTTCCAAAATCTTTATTAATTAATTATAAACTTATGACACAAAGCCTTGCTAACCACAAGGCTTTTTTTATCTTTGGTAAACACTAAATCAAAATAATGTTACGATCTCTTAGACCTATCTTTTTTGTCTTGTTCTTTTTATTTTTTTCTCAAATTTTTGCTCAGGGCAAATTCCAATATTCTGGATACATTAAAAACGCAGCTAATGGTGAAACTCTAATTGGAGCAGTAATTCGGGATTTGAATTCTAGTCAGATTGCAAGAACAAATAATTATGGATTCTATTCCATTCAGTTGCCTGCCGGAAATCAATCTATTGCTGTATCTTATGTTGGATTTGATGAGCAAGTTTTCAATGTTGTGATTGATCGAGATAGTGTACTCAATGTTGATATGACCCCTGGAGGAAGAAAGCTTGACGAAGTTGTGGTGTCAGGAAGACGGAAGATCGGTAATGTATCTGGTGTGCAAACCGGTTTGGTTAAATTAGAAATAAAAGATATTAAAAATATTCCCGTTGTTTTTGGAGAGCAGGACGTTTTAAAAACAATTCAATTGCTACCAGGTGTGACAAGTGGAGGAGAAGGCAGTAGTTCTTTTTATGTGCGTGGTGGTGGGGGTGATCAGAATTTAATATTACTAGATGAAGCAGCGGTATATAATGCGTCACATTTATTTGGTTTTTTCTCTACATTTAATTCTGATGCGATTAAAGATGTGAATTTTTATAAAGGTGGTATGCCGGCACATTTTGGAGGTAAGGTTTCCTCCGTTATGGACATCAGTATGATTGATGGAAATAACAAGGAGTTTGGTGTAGAAGGAGGTGTGGGCTTAATCGCATCTAGACTTAAAGTGGAAGGACCTATAGTAAAAGACAAAGGGTCTTTTATGATTAGTGGACGTAGAACTTATGCCGATTTATTTCTTAAATTATCGAAGGATGAAGATGTAAACAAAAGCAAATTGTTTTTCTATGACCTGAATGCTAAAGTAAATTATCGTTTTGATAATAAGAATTCCTTGTTTCTATCTGGTTATTTTGGAAAAGATGCCATGGCCTATAGTGATTTGTTTGATTTTAATTGGGGTAATGCGACTGGTACGATACGCTGGAATCACGTTTGGACTAATAAGCTCTTTAGTAACACGACATTTATCTACAGCGATTTTAATTACAACGTGAATATTGAAGATAATTCAAACTTCAAAATCACTTCAAAGATTGAAAATTTGAATTTTAAACAAGATTTTCAATATTATCCTAATAATGATCATCAGATCCGGTTTGGAGTTCAAGCATCTGTTCAGACAATTCGTCCTGCCAGTCTTTTTGGGGGAGAGGGATCCGCAGTAAACACAATTGAGATCGAACCAAGAAAAGGGTTGGAGACGGCTGTTTACGTGTCAGATGAATGGTCTATATCAGATAAATTTAAAGCATTGTACGGTATACGCGTTAATAACTATAGTATGTTAGGGCCTGGTACCATCTATAGTTTTGATGCTGATGGAAATGCCACAGAGAAAACTATTTATGAGAAAAATCAGATAATTCAAAATTATCTCACTGTAGAACCAAGATTGTCATTAAATTATATGTTCAATGACAATCAAAGTATAAAGGCATCCTTAAATCGTAATTCTCAAAACTTGCATCAGCTCACGAATACGACATCAAGCCTTCCAACAGATCAATTTGTTTTAAGTTCCAATAACATCAAACCACAGTTAGCAAATCAAGTATCACTAGGCTATTTTCAGAATTTTGAAAATGCAAAATATGAAGCTTCGGTAGAAGCCTATTACAAAGATCTGCAAAACCAGATTGATTTTAAGAATGGTGCTGACTTACAGGCAAACGAAATGTTGGATGGAGAATTATTATTCGGTAAAGGAAGAGCTTATGGCGTAGAATGGTTTTTGAAAAAAAATAAAGGAAAATTAACAGGATGGTTGAGCTATACGCTATCGAAAAGTGAGCGTCAATTTGATCAGATTAATAATGGAGCATGGTTCAATGCCAGACAAGATAAAACTCATAATGTCGCTTTAGTAGCGATGTATAAGCTGACAGATAAATGGACTTTGGGCTCTACATTTGTTTACTACACAGGTGATGCGGTTACTTTTCCTTCTGGAAAATATCAGGTAGACGGTAAAACCTTGTTTTATTATACAGATCGCAATAGTTATCGGATGCCTAATTATCACCGTCTTGATGTATCTGCAACTTACGATCCAGGTGCCAAGCTCAATAAAAGGTATTCCTCATCGTGGTCTTTTGGGCTGTATAATGCATACAACAGAAAAAATGCGTACTTAATTGATTTTAGAGAGAATGAGGATAATGCTAATATTACGGAGGCTTACCGTATCGCTTTATTCGGTATAATTCCTTCTGTGACCTGGAATTTTAAATTTTAATGATTTTAAAAGTAAGGTACCGATAGGTATTCAAGAAGTTAAATCATCAAATCAAGCAATAGCGTGATGATCTATAAAAATTGATTATTAATGAATAAATAAATTATTGTGATGAATATAAAAACTGTTTTTAATTGTATCGTGTTGGTAACGGCCGTATTTTTAAGTTCATGTGAAGATAAAATAGATTTAGAGTTAGATGCTGTAGTAGGTAAATATGTTATTGTCGGAGATCTGCATAATGCAAATGTGTCTCAAACAATCTCCATTAACCGTGTTGTCGACTTTTCGAATACATCACCCAACGATCCGGTGTTAGGCGCTTATGTGCAAGTGACAAATATGAGTAGTGGCCGTTCTTATCAATTTGCTGATAGGAATAATGGTAGCTATGTTATTGATAGAATGACTTTCAAAGAAGGTGATCGATATGCCTTATCAGTTACAATGTCTGATGGAAGCCATTTTGAGTCAACCTGTATCATGCCTAAATATGTAGCAGTAGATTCCATCGGTTTAGTTCGTAAAAAAAGATTTAATGATGAATATATATATGCTTCATTTGGTTTTAATGATCCAGCTAATCAAGATAACTATTACAAGTATAAGTTGAAATTGAATGATGAGGAATTTAAATTTAGCGATGTATTTAGTGATAAATTTAATGATGGATTATTTGTTGAGCATGAAATAAGTAATGAAGATGAAGACATAAAAGTTGGAGACGAAATTCAAGTTTTGAGACAATGTATCGCCAAGGATGTATACACATACTGGTCCAATGTTAAAGGGTTAAACCCAGGTTCTGCAGCTCCCTCTAATCCGATATCCAATATATCTAATGGGGCACTTGGATATTTTAGTGTTAGTAGTGCGCAATACTATGAACTGAAAGTACTTGAAAAAGCAAATCATAATACTTCGAATCGGTAGTTTTTCTCTAATAAATAAGCTATAGTTTTAGGAAGTGCATATTCTACACGAGGTATTGCTTTAATATTGTCATGAAAAACGATAATTGATCCATTTTCGGTATTTCTGATTGCATTTTTTAAACACTGGTCAGGGGAAAGTGAAAGGTCAAAATCACCGGTTAGAACATCCCACATGATAATTTCATATGCAGAATAGAGTTCTTTTAATTGAGATTTTTTAGCTCTTCCATATGGAGGGCGAAATAGCTTACTTTTGGTAAGCTCTTGACACTGTTGGATGTTTTCGAGATACTTAGCATCGTCAGTTTTCCAGCCTTTTAAATGATTGTAAGTATGATTTCCGACTTGATGGCCTTCAGACAAAATTCTTTCGAATAAATGTGGATTTTTTTTAATATTTTCACCTACGCAAAAAAAAGTCGCTTTGATGTTGTACTGTTTTAAAGTATCTAAAACAAATGGAGTTAATTCCGGAATAGGACCATCATCAAAAGTGAGGTAAATTTTGTTTTCTTTCCTTGATTTATTCCAGATTGATTTTGGATATAATAATTTAAGAAAGAAAGGTGCTTTAACAAGATACATACTTTTTTATTTTAGCAAAAATATTAAAACTATTAGGTTCTTACTATGGACGATAGAAAAAATTATAAGAAAATGGCTTTTATGACCATCATGTTTTCCTTGATGGGGTATGCGGGGTTTGGACAAGGACAAATAACCGTAGAAGAAGCTATTCGAATTACTTTAGAAAGAAACCTGCAAGTTAAGCAGGCTACTTTAAATAAAGATTTAGCGGCGCAGGACGTCTATCAGGCAAAATCTAATTTATATCCCGATTTGAGCATAGGTGTAAATCAGCGATTTAATAATGGATTTGCATTTGACCAGGTATCGGGTACCGTGATCACGGGAAATGAATGGACGAGGACATCAAGCGCTTCTGTGAGTTCTAATGTAACCATTTTTCAAGGTTTTCAGAAGATCAACCAGATTAAAGCTAATAAATTACTATTAGAGTCATCCGCTACGCAAATCGAAAAGATAAAATATGATTTGATGTTATCTGTATTGGTTAATTATTTGGAAGCAATCACAAACAGTGAATTGACGATTGCGAGCCAACAGCAGATTCTTTTATCTAAAGAACAGGTGAAAAATGATTCCATCCAATTTCAAGTAGGTAATAAAACTTTGGCTGATCTTTCTCAATCTAAAAATCAAGTTGCCACGGATGAGCTTAATTTGGTAAATGCTAGAAATGCCTATGAATCTTCTTTATTGACATTGAAACAATTGATGGAGATGTCTCCACAAGCAGAATTGAAATTGGTTAAACCGGAAGTAGAAGCGGTGGATTATGTGCTCGGTCAATATTCGGCAGTTAATGTCTTTGAAAAAGCTAAAAGTTTCAATCCAGAGGTAAAGAAGGCTCAATTAGATAAGGAAGTAGCATTAAAACAAATTGATATTGCCAAAGGAGGCTATTATCCTTCTCTTTCATTAGGAGTGAGTTATGGTACCAATTATTCTTCCAAAGGAAGAAATTTAATTACCGGAGATTATCTTCCTTTTGGTGACCAGTTTAATCAAAATAAATCATTTGGGGCAGGACTGACTTTGTCGGTACCAATTTTTGATAATAATAAGAACCGAATAAATGTATCAAAAGCTAAGATTAATCTAGAATTGGCAGAAACCAGTCAACAGCTTTTAGAAACAAATTTAAATAAAACCGTTAATCAGGCTGTTTTAGACCTTTCTGCCGCAGCACAGCGTTACCAATCTAGTTTAGCGGCTTTTAGTAGCGCGACAGATGCATTTCAAGTGATCAAGGAACGCTATGATATAGGTATGGCAAATGGTATTGAACTGTTTACCGCACAAACAAATAGAAATAAAGCTGAATTTGATTTAATCCAAGCAAAGTATAATATGATCTTTAAAGATAAAATAATTGATTATTATGTTGGAAATCCAATTAAATTTGATGTTAAATAACCCCTTAATGAAAATCTGAAATGGCTAAAAAGAAAAGTAAATTACCAAAAATCATATTAATAAGTGCAGTCGTTATATTAATATTGGTTTTAGTTGGCAGCAAATTGGGATGGTTCGGAAAAGGGGATATCGTTAAAGTTGCTGTAGATCCTGTAAAGGAAATGAATATCAATGAGCTGGTTTCTGCAAGTGGTAAAATTCAACCAGAATTTGAAGTTAAATTGAGTTCTGAGGTATCTGGTGAAGTTGTGGAACTAAATATTAAAGAAGGTGATTTAGTGAAAAAGGGACAAGTTCTCTGTCGTATAAAACCTGATATCTTGCAATCGGGTTATGAACGGTCTATTGCGACTTTGAATTCTCAGAAAGCAAATCTGGCAGCTGCACAACAACAATTAAAACAGCAACAAGCTAATTTTAGTAATGTTGAAGCAACTTACAAGAGAAATCTTGAATTGTTTAACAAAAGAGTAATCTCAGCAGCTGAAATGGACAAAAGCTCGGCAGAATACTACTCAACTTTAGCAGCTATTGAAGCACAAAGACAGACTGTATTATCTACGAAATTTGGTATAGACCAATCTCAGGCAACTGTCAAAGAAGCAAAAGATAATTTAGATCGTACTACAATTTATTCGCCAAGTGACGGTGTCGTGTCATTATTATCTATTGAGTTAGGCGAGCGTGTTGTTGGAACGGCACAGATGGCGGGTACAGAAATCATGCGTATTGCCAATATGGACGCTATGGAGGTGAATGTAGATGTGAATGAAAATGATATTAATCGTGTCCGTGTAGGAAACGAAGCAGAGATTGAAGTTGACGCTTATCAAGATCGTAAATTTAAAGGTATCGTTACTGAAATTGCTTCTTCATCTAAAAATATTGCTACAGTGACTGCTGGTTCATCAACCGAGCAGGTTACAAACTTTAATGTCAAAGTACGTATACAATTGAGCTCTTATGAGGATTTAATTAAGGAGAATAGTGCCTCTCCTTTTAAACCAGGTTTATCTGCAACAGTACAGATCTTTACTAAACATCAGAAGGGGTTGGCTATTCCAATACAATCTGTTACCATAAGAAATGGTACAGGAGCAGATAGTTTAAGCACAGACAGTTTGAAAGAATATGTATTTGTTTTTAACAATGGACTGGTTAAACAAACCGTTGTGAAAACAGGCATTCAGGACGATAAAAATATTATAATTTTATCGGGTCTTAAAAAAGGTGATGAGGTTGTCTCAAGGCCATTTGATGCTATTTCTAAAACTTTAAAGAACGATAGTAAAGTAGAAAAAGTAGATAAAAATAGTTTATAACGTATTTTGATGTAGTATTTATCTGGTTTTCAGATTATTTAGTTTTGTTTTATTTAAATTTTATGTATTTTAAATGAAAACTAAATTATTGTGCTACGTCAGTTTTTTAAATACTTCAAGTTCTCAAGAACTGAACAGAATGGATTCTTTGTACTGAGTATATTGATGCTATTCCTGTTCAGTTTTCCTTTTATAGCCAATTTTTTTAGTAAATCCGACTTAAATTTAGAAAGTTACAATATTCAGGCTTTTACATCTGTTGAAAATGATACAACAGGTGTTGATCAATCGAATGATTATCGGTCTTTAGGAGATCAAAAGGATAAAGATCCTTATGATAAAGGGGGTGAAGGTAGTTTATTTCGATTTGATCCCAATCGTTTGGATAAAGCAGGCTGGATAAAACTGGGATTGAAAGAGAAACAGGTTCAGGTCATACTCAATTATAGAGAAAAAGGAGGCCGATTTTATAAAAAGGAAGATTTAGCTAAGATCTATTCTATCTCTCCGGCTAAATTTAAGCAATTGGAAAATTATATTGAAATTGCACCAACGACAGTTAAAAATCAGGTTCAAAATATAGAAAAAAATAGTGCAGGTTGGTTTACAAATAATGCTGAAAATAAATTAAAACCATTAGAGGTCGACATAAACAATGCGGATACTACTGCTTTTATAGCGCTAAGAGGTATCGGTTCAACTTTTGCCAAAAGGATTGTGAAATATAGAGAGTCTCTGGGTGGCTTTGTATCTGTTGATCAGATTAAAGAGATTTATGGGCTGCCTGTTGAAACATTTGATGCCATACTTCCTTTTCTAAAGATTAGCCCTCATCATGCAGTTTCAAAATTAACAATTAACGAGCTGGATGTAAAGTCTTTGTCTAAACATCCTTATATTAGTTTTAAGCAAAGTACTGCAATCGTCAATTACAGAAATCAACATGGTCATTTTCGTAATTTGGAAGATTTAAAAAAGGTCATCTTATTAGATGATGATTTTTTGCGTAAACTTGCTCCGTATTTAATCTTTTAAAGATGCTTGAAGAAAAATTAAAACATATTATTCGGGATGTATATGATTTCCCTAAACCTGGAATTGTTTTTAAGGATATTACACCGTTACTGCAAAATGCGCAGCTGTGTGAAGAGATGGTTGATGCTTTTGTAGAACAGGTAAAGGATTGTAAACTTGATGCTGTTGCTGGTATTGAGAGCAGAGGTTTTCTGTTTGGAATGATGTTGGCCAATCGTTTGAAGATTCCTTTTGTTCCCATCCGTAAGCAGGGCAAATTACCCTTTCATACAATTTCAGAGTCTTATGCTCTTGAATATGGGCAGGCGACTATAGAAATGCATGAAGATGCCTTTCCAAAAGGTAGTAGAATCCTGATCCATGATGACTTGCTGGCTACAGGTGGCACTGTAGTGGCTGCAAGTAAATTGATTGAAAAATTAGGTGGTGAAATAGCTGGATATTGTTTTGTCATCAGCCTAGATTTTTTAAATAGCCAGGGAAGATTAACCCGGTTTAGTCCCCATGTTTTTTCATTAGCACATTATAAATAATTTAATTTATAAAAACCCTCAACATATTTTATGGAATGGATCTCAGACCCACAGATTTGGATTTCACTACTGACATTGACAGTACTGGAAGTCGTGCTCGGAATAGATAATATTGTTTTTATCTCTATTCTTAGCGGTAAACTCCCTGCCGAACAGCAAAAGAAAGCCCGTCAGTTAGGTTTGATGTTGGCATTAGTGACTCGTGTGCTTCTGTTATTTTCAATTAAATGGATCATGTCTTTGACGGAACCATTTATTAATCTTGCAACTACTTTTGGTATCAACAATCCGGACTGGTCTCGTTATCTCGAATTGTCAGGTAGGGATCTGATTCTATTTATTGGAGGTCTATTTTTAATTTATAAAAGTACGACCGAGATACATCATAAAATGGACGGGCATACAGAAGAACATACAGTCAATAAAAAGGGCGTAACTTTTTTAAGTACAATTTTTCAGATATTAATCTTAGATATTGTTTTTTCATTGGACTCTGTGATCACTGCAGTTGGTATGGTCGATCAAATAGGAGTGATGGTTGCGGCAGTAATTATTGCTGTTGTTATCATGTTACTATCCTCCGAGCAGATCAGTAAATTTGTCAATAATTATCCTTCCGTGAAAATGCTGGCTTTGTCTTTTCTTCTTTTGATCGGGGTATCGCTGACAGCAGAAGCATTTGATCAGCATATTCCAAAAGGCTATATTTATTTTGCAATGGCTTTTTCTGTTTTAGTCGAATTTTTAAATATTAAAAGTGAGAAAAAACAAATGCATAAACAGCATGATAAATAGATGAAGATTTAAAATAAAAATGCGGGGGTAATCATTTTTGATTACCCCCGCATTTTTGTTGCTTATTATAAGCTTAATTCCGCAGCCTGTGCGATTTTCTTAGGAATATCCGTGTTTTCCATTTTGTGAGTAAATAGTTCAGAACCAGCTCCGATTGCATAAACAGGAACGTAACCTGCAGAGTGATTACCAGAAGCCCATGAAATATTAGCGACTTCATTTAATGTTTTGACAGCTTCAGCTACTAGTTTTTCATCATTCGCATACAGGCTTTTTTCTGTTGCGTTAACATGTTTGATAAAACTATTCTCATAAGCCTGGAACATAGATTTTTCTTGACGTTCATTGACTTTAATTTTTGTCCATAAACCAAGATTCTCAGCAAGTACACTTTTGATCTGTTCCCAAGTTGTCTTAGGTTGTTCTACACGTATTTTAGTAATTATTTTAGAAAGTTCTCCTTGAGAAACTTTTTGATTTACGAGGGCTTTGAAGTTTAAATTGCTACTTCCATTTCCTAAAGTCATACCACCTGTTTCGTGGTCTGCGGTAATAATGATCAATGTTTCTTCCGGATGTTTTAAGTAAAAATCATAAGCAACCTGTACGGAGCTATTGAAATCGACTACTTCATGCAGTGTAGTTGCCGCATCATTGCTGTGGCTGGACCAATCAATCTTTCCTCCCTCGACCATTAAGAAAAAACCTTTATCATTATTTTTTGTCAGTGACTCAATTGCTACTTCCGTAATTTCTTTAAGATTGAGATCTCCATCTTTTTGATCGATTGCAAATTTTAAGGATTCTGGATCAGTATCTTTAGTGTTAATCAAGATCATCTTATCTGCTTTTGATTTCAATCGATGATAATCCGATTTTCCAAAAGCTAATGTATAACCTGATTTTTCAAATAATGTGAAAATTGGCGTTACAGATTCTTTGGCAGCATTCGTATTAGGATTTAAGAAACCAGATCCTCCAAAAAAATCAAAGTTTGATTTAGGAATATCTGTTGCTATTTCATAATATTTATTTCTGCTAGTTTGATGTGCATAGAATGAAGCAGGAGTAGCATGATCAATGCTGACACTGGTTGTGATGCCGACTTTTAACCCTTTTTCTTTAGCCGCATAAGCGATGCTTTTTAAAGGTTTTGTTTGTGTTGAGTCCATTCCAATAACACCATTTTTTGTTTTTGATCCTACAGCAAGTGCTGTTCCACCAGCAGCAGAATCGGTAATGCCATTGGATAGGGAGTATGTGGAAGCAAAAGAAGCGACAGGAAAAAGCGAAAATACTAAAGGTTTCAAACCGATTCTATTTTCAAGGTCTGCTAAATAGACTTCTGTAGAATTGACCTGATTTAGTCCCATACCATCACCGATCATATAGAATATATATTTAGGTTTATTTTGAGCAAATAAAATAGATAGAGATGCTAAATAGAAAAATGTCGTTGCGAGTGTGCGTTTAATCATGTTTAATAATAATTGATTTTGGTATCTATAGTCTTAATATCATATTAAAGGGCTAATATAGCAAACCCATATTTGTTTAATGTTAAGTTTTCGTTACAAGTCTGGATAAGTCTATAATGTCAGGATATTAGAATCCGAATTTTCGTGGAAAATAGCTTAGAGACAGCATGAAATACTGGGTTAGATTGTTGCGATAGCCCTGTGTAAATTCGGTTACCCCATTGTAGATATACAGTCCTTTATTCTCCTGCAAAAGATCGTATGCAGCCAATTTGATTTCAAGATTATTACCTTTCATCATGCGATAAGTTGTGTTGGCATTCCAGATCAATACATGATCTTTAAAGGCTTCAGATTTGGACAACCGGCTTGTGGCATTGCTGTTGACCTGCCAGCGTTTGGTCAAAGAGTAGCTCATGCTAAGTGCAGAACTCCAAAAATTGGAAACATAGTCATTATTGCTATTCCCTAATTTGTTATGTCTGCTATATCGGTTCCAGCTGTTCGTCCAACCTATCTGATAGCGGTCAACAAGGGTATAATAGGAATCTAATTGTATGTTCTGACCATTAGTTAGCATTTCCTGTTTTTCATGATCTAAGTATTGAAACTTATTTCCCCAGTTGAGACCTCCATTCAATCGCATATTCAGGGTTTGATTTTTACCGATCAGATAGGATTTGTTCAAGTAACCTGAAATATTATAGAGTTGCATCAGATCTGTTATCTGCGTGACATAGTTCTGTTGCTGGCCCGGTATATAAACAATGCTGTCTGTTAAACCATTTTTGTATAAGGTAAGGCTTAAATTTATATTAGCAGAATATCCATGTTGTCGTTGTTCATTATAATTGCTGCTCAGCGAAATGCGGCTGCGATTCGTCTTGTTGAGATGATCAGCTCCAAAGTAACGGAAAGCAACATTACTATTATCATAGATGGGGCGTAATCGATCTAAATTGGGATACTCCTCGTCATATTCGACGTTGATCTGACTATACATGTAATACTTTCCGTTTTTATTATAGTAATTGCTGATACCTAATTTGGGTAATAAAGTCATAAAATCTTGATCCAGATTTCGGTAATCCAAAGTTGAACTGTTTTTTTCGTTATGAATACGGGTACCTAAGGTGACATTGAGGTTCATTGAACTACTATAACGGCCTTGCATATTGCTGTAGCCTAAACTTCTGGAGTAGTTAAGAGCAGGTTCATATTGGATTCTATCAAACGTGCTGATGTGGCTGAGGTCGGTATTTTGTTCCAGATGGTTTCCTACCAAGTTTTGAACTTGATTGTCTGTATTGGTATGGTTATAATTCAATTTCTGTATCAACCGCCAGTTATTATAGTTTGCCGTGAACTGTATATTATGGGTTTGTTCTTTTAGGTTGTTATCGTAGAGGCGGTGATCTTCACGATTGAGGCTGTCGTTATCATGGTTGACGTAGTTAGTCTTCCGTTCATTTTTATTATTTTGTTCACTGATATCACTGTTTAACTGTAAGCCATAGGTTATTAATTTCCAAAAAGTTTTATCACCTTTAGTTGTCATCCTCATGTTGGGACTTGAATTGACACCGTAGACATCCAAATTTGTACTGAAATTAAGTCGTTTTAGTCGATTGTTCGAATTGTTGCTGAAGGTGTTATTTGCATGATTTTCGGCATAATTGTATCGGTCTGTACCAGTCGATTCTTCTTGGTTATTTTGTTGGTATGCAAATATATTGGCCGTAAAACTATTTTGTCTTGCTCCAATTTTCCCTCCGGTATTGGTGTACTTAAAGTCCATCTGCTGGTTTTGACGATGGTTTTGACTGCTATTATCATTGGTACGGGTATTATTGTTTTGTTCTTCGGAGAGGAGTGTTGTAGTCGAGTGGTTTTCACTACGGATATTGTCCCAGCGTGTCAATGCATTACCGATGATATTATGTTTGCGGTTTACCTCATTGGTCCCGATGACATCATATTGATACCTTGTACCCAACACATGTTGATTGTTGATGCCAGTACCTAAAAAATCAGAGTCAAAATCAGCATTGATACCAACGCCTTTAAAGCTGGTATTTTTCAAGAGCTGATCCATATTTTGTAAGTTTTTGTTGCTGTTATTTCCGGAGTAACCTAAGGTAAACTGCGATTTGCTTTTGGAGATGTTAAAATTGGCATGTTGTTGATAACGACCTTTAGTTCCTAGTGCCGCAGATAAATTTCCAAAATACATGTTTTCCTTGCCTTTTTTTAAGGACACATTCATTTCATATTTGACATCATGCGGGTTTTTTTCTTTTTCTTCCTGATTACGCTTGTCGTACACTTGCAATTTTTGTACGGCATCTTTTGAAAGATTTTGTAAGACTATAGTTTTATCACTGCCAAAAAACTCCTTACCATTGACCAGTACATTCGGTATTTCACGCCCGTTGTAGGTTAGACTACCATCGCCCCAAACGACAACACCAGGAAGTTTACGGAGTAAATCTTCTACCACCGCATTGCTATCCAATTTAAACGCGTCGGCATTAAACTCTAGCGTGTCTCCATTCATGCGTACTGGTGGCAAAACTTCGACCTCCTCGAGTTCATTTTCTACAAACGCCATATGGATCTTTCCAAAGTCTTTTGCTTCGTCCTTTTTGAGCATAAATTCTCGTATCACTTTTTGAAAACCTTGATAGCGTAATTCCAGTAAATAAGGTTTATCTGCAGTAAGATCATTCACTACAAACTTGCCGTATGTATCGGTTAGGCTTACTTTTTCAACAGATTCTTTCCCTTTTTCGTAAATAGATACAGAAGCAGAACGTAATATATTCTTGTGTAGGGTGTCGATTGCTATTCCTTGAATCTTTGTTTGCGCATATAGCGTTCCGCTACAGAAAAATGCGATGAGAATATAGCGGGTAAAGGTATATAACATGAAGATTATTTTAATTTGAAACGTACAAAAATGGGATTATTGTTTTTTTCTAATGCTTTGAGGCGATCACTTACAGGATGACGTTCATCCACAGATTTACCCATTGCTTGACGGATATCTTCTGGAAATAAAATTGAATACATAAACTCCCCATCAGTACCTAAGGTACTACGATCCATAAAGGCAAGATAATCATTGCTCTTGTCTGGAATGATATTTTGAAGGCCAATGATCTCTTTCGTTGTTGGATTAAGTGCTATGGGAAAACTTCCGTTTTTTTGTAGTTGGATGATTAAATAATCGCGGTAGGGAAAGACATCACCAATACCTGTTATAACGCCCTGGTGTGCATTGATATACTGAAATAACGGCATATAGTCTTTAATTTTGACGACTTCATCTAGGTTTAAAGTGTTTCTTAACGGAAATATAAACTGATAGACCTTTGAAACGCCCAAAGAGTCTAGTTCAAAAAGTTGCGTGCTGTAGGTAAAACTGGCGTAGGCTTTATTGTTTTTTTTGACCTCACTTAATGAACCATAAGAATTGTAAGGTTGATAAATGCTATCCATTTTTTGAAAAGTAACGATAGTACTGTCTTCTAGACGTAACGCTTTGGTCTCCATATTTTTTTTATCGTGAAATTGTGGAGTCAAATAATGCCAAGAAGAACTTCCAATAGTGGTGGTAGCGTGACTTGTCGTGTCTGGTTTGATAGCTACAGTGTCAATGAAATTTCCATCCCAGTCAACGTTTATGTAGCGCATGCCTTGTGTAAGCCTGAAACCTTTTTTTGTTGCTACGATATTATTAAATAACAAATGATCATCTTTTACTTTTTTTACACCTGGTATTTGATCGAAAATCTTGATCAGATTGCCTTTTATATCATAGAGGTACAAATAACCCTTGCCTGATAGTATACCAATTCGATCAGGGGTTAGTGTGCATCTATAGACTTGATCCAATAATTGGTTTTTGCTAGCTTTTAGGGGGATATATTCTAAATCGCTGATGCGCTCTGAAATCGTACCACCCATGGCAGTTTCGGGAACAATACGTATTTTTTCCACAGGAATATCTTTGGAATAAATGAGACGTTGAGCTAAAAGAGCGCTGGGCTGCAATAATAGCATTGCTAGGTACACTAATATGAATCGCATTATGAGGTTTATTTATTTGGTTAAATTGCCCGATGTTATCCTTTAAAAAAACTTTTGAGACGAAAATTAGGCTTATTGATTATTTGTTGAAAATAAATATATTTTCTCGTAAATAAAATTGCTAAAGCAAGACAATCGATTGCATAATAATTGATTAAGCTTATTTTATTTCATCTATTCTTTTACCGGATGTTGATTCTTGTAATTTGATGTTTTTTCAAGTCTTATTTTCATTGTATTATATTGCAATAAAACAATTCTTGGTATGTAATTGTTACAACAAGGTGAAATTGTAGCATAGCACTTGATCGTGAAGTGTAACTTAAAGTAACGGATAAACTAAAATTTGAACATTATGGAAATTAACCTTTTAAATTCTGCTAAAGAATTTTTTAATGATGAAGTCTTATCTAAGCTCGGTAATTCCGTAGGGGAAGATAAAGAAAAAGTGAAATCAGCTATTGGAGCAATTGTTCCTACTGTTTTCTTAGGGTTGCAAAAAGAGTCAGGAACTGGCTTAGCTGCAATTGTAGAGAAAGCTAAACAATATTATGGAGATTTTAATTTTGGTGACTTTTTAAAAACCAATACTGAAACAGGACGTATTAATGGATTGGTAGATGCAGAGCCTATTGAACCTCATCACAATGACCTTTTACAATCTATCTTTGGAGACAAGTTTAATTCAATTATTTCGAGCTTAGGCAGCCTTGTTGGAGGCAATGAATCCACTGTTGAAAAGTTATTAAGTGTTTCATTACCTGCTGTATTCTCGGGTTTAACACAAAATGGAACAAATTGGGATGTAAGTGCAATCGGTCGATTATTAAATGAAAATAAGGATAATTTTACAGCCGCATTGCCTTCAGGATTAGGACTAGCGGCATTTGGAACTTCTTTTGCTCAGGCGGATCAAATTAGATCCTCTTCTACTGATAGTGAATTACACGATAGCAGTATTACGGATAAGCCTGTAGAAGCAATATTGGTATCAGTGCCAGTTACAAAAGAGGAACCTAAAGTAACTCACCCAGAAGAGGTCACAAATGAAGCTGTTTCCAAAGATGAGGAGCTATCTATTGAAACGCCTCCGCTTGTTCCACCGCCACCTGTACATCATGATACCCCCGTGGGTGTAGCACCTCCGATTGTACCTCCTATAGATCATGTGCCTATTATCCCACCTCCTCCTTCAGGCCCTTTTGTTGATCCATTACATACAGAAACCCCGTCTTCTGGCGGTGGAGGAATTTGGAAAATATTAATACCCATCGTAATTATTGCTGTTCTTTGGTTCTTATTCGGGAAAGGCTGTAAAGGGGAGAAAGATCAAGTAGTTGTTACCGATAGCATGAATACAACAGCTGTAGACACAAGTTTGACTGTTGTTGCTGTTACTCCGGTAGTTCGCGAAAGTTTAGAGGTGATTTTGCCGGATGGTGTAAAGTTAAAAGCCTATAAAGGTGGTATTGAAGATCAGCTGGTGCAGTTTCTAAAAACAGACTACAAAGCGCTAAGCGAGGATGAACTGAAAGATAAGTGGTTTAATTTTGATAATTTAAATTTTGAAACAGGTACGGCTAAAGTGCTTCCTGAAAGTCAAGTTCAATTAGAAAACATAGCGGCAATTCTAAAAGCTTTCCCTGCAGCAACTGTGAAGATTGGCGGATATACAGATAAAACTGGTAATGAGGATTTTAATAAGAAATTATCTACAGATCGCGCTGAGGTAGTTAAAGTATATTTGATTGGAAAAGGGCCTAGTAGTCAGGTTATTGGCGCTGAAGGTTATGGTTCTGAGTTTGCAAAAGCAGCAGCTGATGCACCTGAAGCGGAACGCGTATTGGATCGTATCGTTGCTATAAGCGTACGATAGGTCCAATTGGAACAGAAAAAGGAGGTGAACGAAGTTCATCTCCTTTTTTTTATTTCACTATAATATTGCATTTTTGCGGATATGGAAAACAAGCTAAAGGAAATTTTAAAATCTGACTTTGAAAAATATATGCGTTTTGCAGTACATTCGGGCGCAGGATTTGGATTTGACATTTTCGGTGAATATGCAGTATCGGTATTAAATTTTTATGTGGGAAGTGCAATTTTAACCTATGAAAACAAACTTGAGGCTTCCTTGTATTTGCTTGAATTATACAATAAGGGACTTGGTGGGATTATCACGGACGAAGATCGTGAAGAGCTGGCTCGAGTTTTTGCTCAAGACCCAACTCTTGACTATGGTGTATTAAAACCTATTTTTGGCTAATCTTGTTTGGTCCAAACCAGGTTTTCGATGGCATAACCAGATTTACGCGCATATTCCAAATAGGCTAATTTAATAGCTTCAGGTATTGTTTTTTCTCTGGATAATATCCACATATAATCCAAATTGTCTCCAAAAATAAGTGCATATCGATAATCTTGATCAATTTTCACTACATGATAACCACTGTAAAATGGACCGAAAAAGGATACCTTTAAAGCCGCTTTTTTTGATGAATCAATAGGCTTTGCTTTACCGATTGACTGTTTCCATTTATTTTTTTGGTCATGAAATCCCTGATTATTTACCGCAATGCTACCATCATTATTTTTGTTATAAGTAGCAGTAACCTGTGACAGACCTTTTTCCCATTTAAAATCTAGCCGTGCTATTTCATACCACTTGCCTAAGTAACGATCTATGTCAAAAGGTTCGATGACTTTGACTTTGGATTTTACTGGTTTTAACGCATTGTAAGCGAACGTAATAGCAGCGGTAGCGGCGAGTATGAGAAGTGATTTTTTTTTATCCATAATAATGATGATTTGTTCATAAATCTGTGAGCTGTTCCTATGGGTACATGCAATAAAAACGCCAAAGTGGAGACGAATGTTTAGTCATTTATGAAAATAAAAGTAGTAATTTCGTCATTTTAAAATTTAGTACCATGTATTCAAGAGAAGAAGTAAAACAGTTGAAGGAGACTTTTTGGACCCGATTTGGACAGTATATGGCTTTAAATAACTCTGCTGATGGAGAGAAGATCAATTGGGTAAACTATAGAACCGGTATTAAAAATCTACGCTTTAAGATGGAAGCGGATAAACGTCTTTCTTTAATAGCAATCGAGTGGAGTCATCGTGATCTATCAATGCGTAAGCTCATGATGGAGCAATTTGAAGAGTATAAAAACATTCTAACAGCTATGCTAGGAGAGGAATGGATCTGGGATCTGGAGGTGGAAGATGAACAAGGGAAATCTGTGAGTATGATCTATATGACTATGGAGGGGAAAAGTATTTTTAAACAAGAAGACTGGCCTGATCTAATATCATTTTTCAAACAAAGGTTAATTGCTCTCGATGAATTTTGGTGTGATGCCCAATATGGGTTTGAAATTTTCAAAAGTTAAATTATTACGTCAATAGGGTTTTATTTGAGGATGTAATTTTTACCTTTGCGCTAAAATTGTATTGTTTATGAAAAATATACTAAAAAGTCTTATTGTACTCGCAATGACTTTGCAGATTTCTTCCGTATTCGCATGGGGATCTACTGGACATCGTGTTGTTGCTGAGGTCGCAGAACGTCATCTGACAAAAAAAGCAAAAAAGAATATTCAAAAAATAATTGGCAATCAGAAACTAGCTTATTGGGCCAACTGGGGTGATTTTATAAAGTCTGATCCGCATGATGAATTTAAAAAATTAGGGAATTCTCATTTTATAAATACTAATCCGCACTTACCTTGGGCTGATTTTCAGTTAGCAATGGAAAATTCCAGTGAAGAAAATTTATACAAGACGGTGTTGCGCTTGGAAAAATCATTTGCAGAAAAAGAGCTATCGCTTGAAAAAAAGAAACAAAATCTATACATGCTGATCCATTTAATCGGTGATGCGCATCAGCCGATGCACGTAAGTAGAGCCGAAGATCAAGGTGGAAATAAAATTGAGGTGAGCTGGTTCGGAAAAAAATCTAATATACACCGCGTATGGGATTCAGATTTGATCGATGGTGAAAAGTATAGCTATACCGAATATGCAACGGTACTGGATATTTTGAGTAAAAATGAAGTTAAGCAAGTACAAGGTGGTACATTAGCGAGCTGGTTGTATGAGTCAAATCAGCTTTCAGATAAAATCTATGCAGATGTTGAGCTCAACGCAAACTTATCTTATAACTACATTTATAACAATATTTATAAAGCAGAAAATTGTATGCTTAGAGGTGGTTTACGTTTGGCAAAAATCTTGAATGATGTTTTTGGTTAATCATTAGTCTTATAAAATAAAAAAGGGAAATGAATGTATTCATTTCCCTTTTTTATTTTCGGTATTATTGTTGTTGTCAGATTAATATAACGAATTTTCTTGTCGTTTTTATTTTTACGCCTTAATATATGACCATATCACTACTGTTCAAGAAGATAACACCATTTGCCAAGCCCTATAAAAACCTCATCTTTTATACCTTAGTTTTAACCTTGGTCGGATCTTTTGCCGCGCAGATTAATGCCTTCATCTTAAAATATACGGTAGATACTATCAGTGACTTGATGGTCGCTAAAGAACCGCTGTCTAGAGGTATGCATTTGATCGGGATTATCTCTGCTGTTCTTTTGGTAAAAGAGATTGTCTATTCCTTTATTCAGTTTGGACAGAAATTCTACGGTGAAAAACTACGTATATTTATTGCAAGAGATTTTTCACAACAGATTGTAGAAAAAATATTGACGTATAAAATGGCTTTTTATACGTCAGAAGAAAATGAAAGCGGAAAATTGCAGACACGGATTGATTCGGGAATTAGCTCGCTGACACGTTTAGTTCAGAATTTCTTTATCGATATCCTTCCTTTATTTGCGAATGCCATCGTGGCGCTCGTATGTATGTTTATGGCTAATGTGTACGTCGGATTGGTTGGGCTCGCAGTTATACCAATTTATTTCTACATCAGTCAAACACAAGCTGGAAAACTCAGTGGATTTAGACGGCAGATGCGAAAATATAGAGAATCCAAGAATAATAGAATCATTAATTTAATTGACTCTATATTGGTCATAAAATCTTTTGTACGCGAACCTGAAGAAGCAGACCGTCATGAGAAGATTCAATTTGAAATGACGGAAAATCAGATGCAAACACGAAAGACGAGTTTCATTTTTGATAGTCTAAAGAATTTTATTGAGCAGATAGCAGTTGTTGCAATTATTGTTTTAACTGCTTTTCTGGTGCTGGACAATCAGATTACAATTGGAGCGATTATGTTTCATATTATGTTATTTTCAAATGTTTCAGCTCCGATTCGTCAACTGCATCGTATCTATGATGAGGTAAATGATGCTTTAATCTACTCGGAATCTTTTTTTGAAATATTGGAGTCTGATGATTTGATTGAGGGAAGCGGTACTTTTATACCGGATAAGATCAAAGGCCATATTGTGATTGAAGATGTATCATTTGAATATCCTAACGGAACGCATGCACTAAGAGATATTTCTTTTCAAATCAAACCAAATCAGATCACAGCGCTTGTTGGACTAAGTGGTGCTGGGAAAAGTACGGTTATTAATCTTTTGGATAAGTTCTATGAACCTACAGCTGGTCGAATTCTATTAGATGGTGTTGATCTTAAAAACTATGACACTAAATTTTTAAGAAAAAATATTGGGATGGTTCTTCAGCGCAACCATATTTTTAAAGGATCGATTTTTGAAAATATTGAATATGGAAAGATCGGTAGTAGTAAAGAGGAAATCGTTAAGGCAGCTAAAGAAGCTTACATTCACGAACAGATTATGGAGTTGCCTCAAGGTTACGATTCTGGAGCCCATTTGCTTTCAGGGGGGCAACAGCAACGAATAGCGATTGCCCGCTTGTTTTTGAAAAATCCTCCGATTATTTTTCTAGACGAACCTACTGCAAATTTGGATGCCATTGCTACTGAACAAATAAAAAATAGTTTGGATGCTATAAAAAAGGATCGGACGGTTATTATTGTTTCTCATAGTATTTCCCAAATTATAGATTCCAATGAAATAGTGGTGATGGAAAAGGGTAGGGTAGTCGAGAAGGGCATTCATGAAGATTTATACGATCATCGTGGCACTTATTATAAGATCTTTTCTGCTATGGCTAATAGTCTTAATTTGGATAAAATTAGTAAAACATTAAATCATTAATGATTTTTGCTGTGCAGATACATTCCTACTACTACAAGTAAAATACCGGTTGTAGCCAAGTTGTTTGGGAAAGCAGTTTGCAATATGATAATTTCCCCTATTAATGTGAAAATCACTTCCATAGCCTGTGTTGCCTCAACTGCGGCAAGTGCTTTATGGTCATGTTGCACTAATTCTGTCCCTTTAAAAAAAAGTAGCGTTGCGATAACACCAGAAAATAAGGCTATTAATAAGGTCTGTAACAATTGACTTTGATCGGGAAGTCCATGCTCCTGAAAGCCAAAGAACATCAGAATAATCCAGAATGGCATGCTTGCGAGCGTCATACCCAATGTACGCTGGTACGTGTCCAATGAGCCTTTTGTTAAGGCCATCATTTTACGGTTACCAACAGGATAAGCAATTGCGGCTATTAGTACAGGAATAGTTCCGAGCAATATTGTTGACAACGGAGTAGATTTAGCCTCAGAAATTTGCATGACTAGGATACCCAAAAAGATGATACAGGAAAAAAATAAGGTCGCTTTAGAAAATGGCTGTCGATTTTCTTTACGTTGCATGAAATGACCTATAAACATACCGGCAATAATGGTAAATTCAAAGGTTCCTGCAACTAACCAGGAAGGACCATAGCTTGCCCCAAATGTCAACAGAGCATAGAAAATTCCAAATCCAAGTGTACTCCAGAGCAACCATTGCCCTAGATTTCTCTTCATTTCAATCAATAATTGTTTTAAATTTCCACGTATAATAACGATAAGTAACAATATCGGTAGCATCCATACAAAACGTAAGGCTGAAGACCACTGCCATCCACCTCCAGAAACTGCCATGATGCGGTTGAGGACAAAAGTGCTAGCAAAAAATAATGAGGCTAATATACCAAATGAAAGTGCTTTTGATTTAGTGGTAAGGAGCATGTTTATATAAGAATCAGGATTTGTAACTTCTAAAGTAATTAATGAATAGGACAATGTCAAGACCGATTATATGATATGTCTTGAAAAGATATTCTTTATTTATGCATCAATTGTTACTAAAATTTGTTTATTTTGCATCCTTAATAAAACATGAGTAAGAAAATTAATCATTATGATTATACAACCAAGAACTAGAGGATTTATTTGTTTAACCTCGCATCCAGAAGGAACTGCGAAAAACATTAAAAACCAGATTGAATACGTAAAATCTAAAGGTGAAATTGCTAATGGCCCTAAGAAAGTATTGGTCATTGGTGCATCAACAGGATTCGGTATTGCATCTCGTATTTCAGCAGCATTCGGTTCTGGAGCAGCAACAATTGGCGTATTTTTTGAAAAACCGGCAGCTGAAGGGAAACCTGGTACAGCTGGTTGGTACAATACTGCTGCTTTTGAAAAAGAAGCACATGAGGCTGGTCTTTATGCAAAAAGTATCAATGGTGATGCTTTTTCTGATGAAATCAAAAAACAAACTATAGCATTAATCAAGCAGGATTTAGGTCAAGTTGATTTAATAATCTATAGTTTAGCTTCTCCGAGACGGACACATCCAAAAACAGGTGTTTCATATGCTTCTGTTTTGAAACCGATTGATGTTCCTTTTACAAATAAAACAGTGGATTTTCATACTGGTGTGATTTCTGATATCACGATTAATCCGATTGATAATGAAGAAGATATTGCGAATACAGTAGCAGTAATGGGGGGAGAAGATTGGAAATTTTGGATTGAAGATTTAAAAGAAGCTGGTGTATTAGCAGATGGTGTTAAAACAGTGGCTTATTCGTATATCGGTCCTGAGTTAACATTCCCGATTTACCGTAACGGTACAATTGGCCGTGCGAAGGATGATTTAGAAGGTACTGTACCTGCTTTAAATGATTTATTGAAAGATATTAACGGTATTTCGTACGTTTCGGTTAATAAAGCTTTGGTAACGCAATCAAGTTCTGCAATTCCTGTTGTTCCTTTATATATTTCTTTACTATACAAAGTGATGAAAGAAAAAGGTATTCACGAAGGTACAATTGAGCAGATGCAACGTTTATTTGCAGAGCGTCTTTACACAGCTGACGGTAAAGTTCAATTGGATGAAAAAGGTCGTATCCGTGTAGATGATTTGGAAATGAGAGCTGATGTTCAAGCAGAAGTAGCGGCACTTTGGGAAAAAGCCTGTACAGAGAACCTATCAGAAATTTCTGACATTCAAGGTTACCGTGACGAATTCTTTAACCTATTTGGTTTTAATTTTGATAGTATCGACTATAATGCAGATACAAATGAATTGGTAAACGTACCAAGCATTTAAGCTGTTACTATTATATAATAAATAAAGGCGACCATTGGACGCCTTTATTTATTATATGCTATTTTATGACACTTTTAAAGATTGTCGAAAATTGCTTCGTTCTGCAGATTGACTTTATTTATAAAAAAAAAGAGACTGTCTCCTTATTAGGTAACAGTCTCCTCTATTGTATATGATTCAATCGGAAGATTAGTGTTTGAAATGACGCACTCCTGTCGTCACCATTGCTAATCCTTTTTCATTACACATGTCGATTGATAATTGATCTTTGATTGAGCCTCCTGGTTGAAGAACTGCTGCAATACCCGCTTCAGCTGCAATTTCAACACAGTCAGGGAAAGGAAAGAAAGCATCAGAAGCCATTGAACATCCTTTTAAGTCAAATCCGAAAGCATTTGCTTTTTCAATAGCTTGTTTTAATGAGTCAACTCGTGATGTCTGACCAACACCTGAAGTGATCAATGTGCCATTTTTAGCAAATACAATTGTATTTGATTTGGTATGTTTAACAATTTTGTTTGCGAAAAATAAATCTTCTAATTGAGCCGCTGTTGGGACAACTGTAGTAACAGCAGTCATTTGCTCAGGTCCTTCAACGGTATTGTCTTTATCTTGTTGTATAACACCATTTAACAATGTTTTGAATTGTTGTGATGGTAATTCAACCTCCTTACGAACTAGAATAATACGATTTTTCTTTGCGGTAAGAATTGCAATTGCTTCTTCTGAGTAAGCAGGTGCAATAAGAACCTCGAAAAATAAATTATTGATTTCAGTAGCAGTTTCAGCATCTACTTCACCATTAGTGATTAAAACACCACCGAACGCAGAAACAGGGTCACATGCTAAAGCATCCACCCATGCTTGTTTGATTGTAGGACGTGAAGCTACACCACATGCATTTGTATGTTTTAAAATTGCAAATGTAGGCTCCGTAAATTCATCAATGATAGCAACTGCCGCATCTACATCTACCAAGTTGTTGTAGGATAATTCTTTGCCGTTCAGTTTTGTAAACATAGCATCTAAATCACCATAGAAAACACCTTTTTGATGTGGATTTTCACCGTAACGTAATACTTGAGCTTTTTGTTCCGATTGTTTGAATATATCAAGCGTATTTTCTTTATTGAAATAATTGAAAATAGCAGTATCGTAATGTGAAGAAGTATTGAAAGCAAGCTTAGCAAATTCTTTACGTTGCTCCAATGTAGTTGTACCTTCTTGGTTTGCTAACATTTCCTCTAAAGCTGTATAATCATTTTTAGAAGATAGGATAACAACATCATTAAAGTTTTTAGCCGCCGCACGAATCAATGAAATGCCACCGATATCAATTTTTTCAATAATGTCCTCTTCAGAAGCTCCAGAAGCGACTGTTTCCTCAAATGGATATAAATCAACAATGACTAAATCGATTTCCGGAATTTCGTATTGTGCTAATTGCTGTTGATCGCTTTCTAAAGGTCTTCTCGCTAATATACCACCAAATACTTTTGGGTGCAATGTTTTTACACGACCTCCTAAAATGGAAGGATAGCTCGTTAAGTCTTCTACAGGAACTACATCAATACCTAAATCTTTGATGAAAGCTTCTGTGCCACCTGTAGAATAGAAGGTAACACCGTATTTGTTTAATAATTGAATTAATGGTGCTAAGTTGTCTTTATAATATACAGACACTAAAGCATTTTTAATCTTTACAGAATGGCTCATTAGTATAATTTGTTTGCTGGCGCAAAGATAGGTAAATAATAAGTATGCACAAACCTTTTAGGAACGATTGAAAGTAAAAAAGACTGTTCTACACAGTCTTTTTATTGTTATTTATAAATTTTATCTTTTAAATCCGCGCAGATATCATCTGTGATCTTCCAGATCGGTTCAGGATCGTCCGTATTATTGATTATAACCTGATCACAACTATTTTTGTAGGGCAATAAATATTCATTGTAAGACGGTAAAACATGATTAACCCATTTATAGCGAACATCATCTTCAAAATAACCACGCTCAATAAGATCTCGTCGCAATCTGCGTTCTAATGCGATATCTTGATTTGCATCTAAAAATATCCGATGATCGATTAATTTGTTTACTTCTGTATAATGATAGATAAACAGTCCTTCAATAATCAAAATAGGTGCTGGTTTAATTTCCAGCATCTTTGGTTTTATAGCAGGGTTATTGAATGTGTATTCTTCTTTATAAATTGTTTTTCCGTCAAATAGATCACTAATGTCTTTATAAAAAGCATTCCGGTCAATCGAAGTTGGAAGATCAAAATTATACAATTTATTTTCTTCCTGCGTCTTTGTATTTGCTGGTATGTAATAGTCGTCTTGTGAAATAAGCGTCACTTCGTCGGGACTAAAGTGTTTCAAAAAACAGTTTAGAAAAAATGTTTTACCAGAACCGCTACTACCTGCGATTCCAATGACATATGGTTTTTTATTCATTTAATATATAATATTCGGAAAGAATCGATCAGCACTAATCTTCTAAAGGAACTCCGTAAGTAATTTCGACTTGAAAGCGCTTATCCAAAGCGCCTATGTAAGCGGCTGCAGATTTTGATAAAACGACGATTGCATTGTGTGTATCTGCATTTTCATTAAATTTACCAACCACTTTAGCATAGGTCACGCTTCTTGTCATCGGATTTGTAATTTTAAGCACGGTACCTACCGCCGCAGTTTTATGTAATGCTAAATTACTGGTCCCATTTTCATTCAGCCCATCTATCCAAACGCCAATTCCACGTTCTGTTTTCTCACGAATTCCATATTTGTTAGCTGCAATAACGGGTTCTTCTATAGCAGTGGTATCTGGACCGATAAATAGCGTGTCTGGTTTTTGAGGTATATTTAAGTTGCTGTTATTAGGGATTTTTAATATTTGGCCTCCGCTGATACTGTTTGACCTCAGATTATTTGCCCTCTTTATTTCTTCAACAGTTACGTCAAATTTACGTGAAATAGCATACAGAGTCTCTTGGTCACCAACTTTATAATCGATCAGTTCTTTTTGGGAGCCTTTAACTGTCGAATTCTTTGAATTGTTTGGAGTTACATAAAACATGCGACCGGTCGGGATTTTGACAATCTGGCCAAGAGCTAAAGTTTTGTTCCCATTTAATTCCGTTATTTTACCTACAGTAGTTTTATATTTTTTGCTTAACTGGTAATAGTTATCGCCTTTTTCAATTTTGAAAAGAACATATTCTTGTCCATCAATTTTTTCAACTCCGATGGAGTCTGGTGCTGCTGCAACCGTAAATGTGCTTGCTGACACATTGTTATGATTTATCGCTAACATTGCTAATGATAAGAATGCTAGTGTTTTATATGTGGTAGATTTTGATAGAATGTTCATCATGTTTTACAATTATACTAAATACGATACAAATTCTTGTTTATTGTGTGTTAAAAGAAAAATCTGACACCCAATTTGAAAATAGATTTGCACTAGTTTTAAATCCAGATCGCTAATAATTAACGTTTCATCTAGAACTTGTTTTTTATCAGAAAGCAACAATCTGATGGTATATTTTTTGTCCAGTTTTTCATGATAAGACCATAGAAAATGATCATTGCATTTACTGATCCATAGATCTTCATTATTTTTAATATGCTGCAAAAATGAAGGTTTTTGCGCATTAAATTCCAAAGGAAAGACTATATCATTTTCAAAAGGTTTAATTTCTGAAGGTACTGTGGTTAAAATTTCTTTTGAAAGAAATGAGAAATACTGTTCGAAACCTGCAGTGATATGTTGTGGACGAACATTTACATAACCATTGAGTATCCCAAGATATTGATATTGATGGTATAAATAAGTAGTATCTGGTTTCTGATGAAATAGCATCCAAACACCTGGAGATACAGGACTATTTTCAGAAACTTTCCTTAAAACGACAACTTGATCTTGGATAGCCGCTAAAGTCCATTCCTTTTCTGGTAGTCTAAAATGATCTAAATGCACTATACCTTTAAAATCCAGAACTGTGATGTAAGGAATAGTATTTTCAGGATCGCGGCACTCAATAGCAATTAATCTGCTTATTTCATCTATTTCTATTTTCCAGACCGGAAATCTGAAGGTTTGAGAAAATGCTTTAGAAATAGTATATTTAGACATAGCAAATGTATTAATCGCTTGTTTATTTTTTTTAATAATCTTATTTATGGAAGGCAAAATTAGTAAATCATTTTTAATAACAGTCTTTTTAAGCTTGGTATTATTCACATCAAGTTTTGCCCAAAAGATATATGTGTTTGAATTAAAGGATGATATAGGGCCAAGTGCCTGGCGTACAGTAAAACAAGTTTACGACAGCGCACAGAGTAAAAAGGTGGATTATGTGTTAATGGAATTGAATACATATGGAGGAGCCCTAAATTTTGCAGACTCTATCCGGACAAAATTGCTTGACTCAAAGATTAAGACGATTGTTTATATTAATAATAATGCAGCTTCTGCAGGAGCGCTGATATCCTTGGCTAGTGACTATATTTATATCCATCCGGGGGGAAGTATAGGTGCCGCAAGTGTTGTCAATGCTAATGGAGAAGTGCTTCCTGAGAAGTACCAATCTTATATGCGAGGACTGATGCGCGCAACGGCAGAGGTAAAACATCGTGATCCGAAATTGGCAGAAGCTTTTGTTGATCCTAATGTATCATTGCCGTCGATAAAGCAAGATGGACAATTGTTGACTCTAACAAGCAGTGAGGCTGTTAAGTTTGGACTGGCAAAGGGGGAAGTTAGCAATCGTAATATGATCTATAAAGACTTAAATATAGTCAATGTACAAGAAACTGTCTATCGTAAGGGTACAATTGATCATATAATCAGTTTTTTAATAAATCCAGCTGTAAGTGGTATACTGATTTTGTTAATAATAGGTGGTATTTATGCCGAAATGCAAGCCCCTGGTTTAGGATTTGCTATTGCTGTTGCGATTGTAGCGGCATTACTGTTCTTTGCACCACTCTATATTCAAGGTTTAGCTGCAAATTGGGAAATAGCTGTCTTTATAGTAGGACTTGTATTAATTCTTTTAGAAGTTTTTGTTATTCCCGGTTTTGGAATTGCCGGTATATTAGGAATAATTTTCGTTATTTGCGGTCTGACTTTTAGTCTTGTTGCCAATGATTTTTTAGATTTTAAACTCGCTTATCCAGGTATGTTATTTAATTCATTTTTATTAGTTGTAGGAGCCATGATACTGTCGATCATATTGATGGTCATCTTTGGGAAAAATCTGTTAAAGGCTCCAGTTTTTAGACGACTTGTTTTAAAGGAAGAGCAAAAATCGGAAGAAGGATATACCTCCTCTATTTTAAAGTCCAATTTATTGAATAAGGAAGGTGTAGCAAAGACTGTATTGCGCCCATCTGGTAAGATTGAAATAGAGGGAGTCTGGTACGATGCTGTGGCTTTGGATGGATTTATTGAAGAAGGGGAGGAGATTTATGTAGATAAGCATGAGAACTACAACTTATTTGTAAGACGAAAAGCAGAAAAGGCTTAAAGGTAACTTATACGAAAAAGGCCTATTTCATATGAAATAGGCCTTTTTTTCGTATAATAGGATCTAGAATTTTGATCCTATCGTTAACATTACATTTGTTCTGCTATTCTTAACGTCAACACTTGGACTAACCGTATTCCAGTCGCCTTCATAAGTGATTCTATAAGGATTTTCTTTATAGTTGTTGGCATTATATACACCTGTCAGATCAAGATATACACCACGGCCTAATTTAGCACCTAGACCAGCTGAAATGCCATAAGTTTTATACTCAGCATCTTTGTACGGATTACCATTATAATTGAAACCAGCTCTTCCGCTTAATATCTGATTAAATAATACCTCGCCACCTACGCGTACATTGAAGGCTGCCTGGTATGTGTTTTTAATATTAGCATTCATCTGCTGCTCGTTTGAATTATTATTATAAACATCTCTATAGCGCATACTTGCATAATCGACAAATTCAACTTCCGCAGTTAATAGACCGGCAGAAAAATATTGTGTAAGACCAGCTGAAAGCTTATAGGGAGTTTGTAAGTTATAATCGTACGAGGTATCGTAATACTTAGATGCGAAATTATGGAATGACTTATCGGCATTTGGCTTAAAGTAGTTAATGTCTGTATAAGAGGTCGATTCATCTGTAATTGACATAAATGTAGGCGTTTTAGCCGTAAATCCTAAACTTAAAGAAGGTGTGGCTTTATAGATCATACCTAATTTAAAATCAAAACCAGATCCTTGAGTCACTTGGCCGTAATGGTCAAATAGTTCGTAGTCCACATCAACAAATTTTGCCTGCTCTTCATCTGCCTTTAGATATTTTGATTCAGGATTCAATGCTTTAATACCAGCCGCATCTTTCGTTATGCCGTATTCTGTAAAAACAGCAGATTTTTCATAACGGAAATCTGTTAGGCTGAAAGTTGCTCCGATATAAAATTTATTGCTATAGTTGGAGCCAAAAGATAATGCTGTTTCAGATTTCCCACCTTTGGTCCATACTGAATTCAGTTGTTCGCTTCCTTTATCTTCAGCAATTGGAAAATAAAAGTTTTTGTCTTTGCCAATAGTTTTATCAAACATAAAGGATGATTTCATGTCATTTGCCCATTCACTTCCATCCTCATCGAACATGCGATCTGCATACGCATGTGTGATCGAATTGTCACTATTCATGCCACTATAGTCTAATTTATTGTTAAAAAGATTCGTACGATTGTAAGCAATACCAACATTAAAATTTAACCAGCCTTTTGTTAAGTCTCCGCCGTAACGGGTGGTTGGTAAATGAAATACAACACCACCGTTATCCAGGTTAAAATTGTCTGTTTTGCTATTGGTTTTGTTACCGAAATAATCCATCTTATTTTTCCCATATTGGTAACGTAAAGTTGCAGAAGCATCAGATTGGTTATAAAAACCTAAACCTGCAGGGTTTCCTGTTATAGCGCTAATATCACCACCTAATGCAGTTGAAGCACCTCCCATAGCCTTGAAACGAGCTGTTCCTCCATTGTCTCCTTGAGAAAACAAAAGTACATCTTCCGTCATTGACTGGGCCTTTGCGGTGCCAACCATACCTATAGCTAGTACACTCCCAAAAAGTATTTTTTTAATAGTCATATAGTTTTATATATAGTAGTAATGAAAGAGTGATTGAATTTTCATCAACCACTCTTCTTATGAATCATATTTATCTTGTACGGCCTCCACCACTGCGTGTAGCACCGCCTCCTCCGCCACCACCTGATGAACGAGTGGCACCACCGCCACTGTTAAAGCTTCCGCTCGATTGTGATCGCATCGTTGGTTGCGATGAACGAACCGGTTCGCTAGAACGTGTTCTTGAAGGTTGATAAGTATCTCTACTTGTACTTCTTGTCGCTGGGTTTGATTGTTGTACTCTTGTTGAACTTGTAGAACGTGTTCTGCCTACATTACCATTTGAGTTGTTGTAATTATCAGAACGTGTTGAACGTGTTCTGCCAACACCATTATTATAATCACCTCTGTTGGTATTGCTTGAACCGATACGTGTTCTTCCTGCTCTGGTATCATTTGGATTATTGCTTGATGCAGAAGAACGTGTTCTTCCAACACTGCTAATTCTACCGTTCGCATCTCTAGAGACGACAGCATTCGAACGTGTACGTCCAGTAGTTCTTCCACCATCACTGTAACGCGTACCTGATCTCGAACGTGTGTTGTAGTTATCACGGTAAGGTGAACGTGCTGCTAAGTCACGTGATCTGTGGTTACCCCAGTATCCGCCACCATAACCACCACCCCAGTAGCCGCCGCCCCAATATCCATTACCCCAATATCCACCGTAGCCGCCGCCCCAGCCCCATCCTGGGTACCATGGATTGTAACCCCAGCCAGAACCATAGCCGAAACCAAAACCTAGGCCAATGGACCATCTGCCACCTCCAAAACCATTACCATATCCGAAACCAAATGAAGGACCATAAAAGCCTCCGTATCCCATTCCCATACCATACCAAGGATCAAAGAATGGATCAAAGTAAGTCATACCTGGTGAAGAATAATAAAATCGATTAATTCGATTCGCATATTCCAAGTCTTCGTATTTTCCTTCTTCATATTCTGCATCAGAATATTCATCACTATAATATCCGTTATCTTGGACTTGATCAGCTTCACTTTCATCCGCATAGTAGTAATCCGGACTTTGATAAGCTGGTCTTGCCTGGGCATTATTATTATAGACATCATCACTATGAGTGATTGGTCTGCTAGTAGTACAAGATCCCAGCGTAAGGGCTCCTGAAATCACAATAGCGCCGAGTAAAAAACTATTTTTTTTCATAATATACTAAGTCGTTATGTTCGACAATACAGTCTAATTTACTATCTTAGACCCAAATTTCAGATAAGGGTTTAATCGTGTTCTCAAAAATAATAAATATTTATTTTTAAAACTTATATTCCTTTATTAGACGGAATTCTTAATCACAATGTTACAATAATTTTTGAATTAATAATATGGGTAAAGGTATAACAAGTCGTGAAGAAGACTATTCGCAATGGTATAATGACCTTGTGATCAAGGCTGACTTGGCAGAATACGCTGCTGTGAGAGGTTGTATGGTTATAAAGCCATATGGATATGCTATTTGGGAGCGTATGCAAGCGGTTTTGGATAAAAAGTTTAAAGATACTGGTCACAGTAATGCTTATTTTCCTTTGTTCATCCCCAAGTCATTTTTCTCGAAAGAAGCATCACACGTAGAAGGTTTTGCAACAGAGTGTGCAGTAGTGACACATTACCGTTTAAAAAATGATGGTAACGGAAATATTATTGTTGATGAAGATGCTAAATTGGAAGAAGAGTTAATCGTTAGACCAACATCTGAAACGATTATTTGGAATACTTACCGTGGCTGGATTGAATCTTACCGGGATCTGCCAATTTTAGTGAACCAGTGGGCTAACGTTGTTCGTTGGGAAATGCGTACCAGATTATTTTTGCGTACCACTGAATTCTTGTGGCAAGAAGGCCATACCGCGCATGCAACTCAGGAAGAAGCAATTGAAGAGACCGAAAAGATGCTTCATGTATATGGTGACTTTGTTGAAAAATATTTGGGCGTGCCGGTTATACGCGGTCGTAAGACTGAAAACGAGCGTTTTGCGGGAGCGATAGACACGTATTGTATTGAAGCATTGATGCAGGACGGTAAAGCTCTGCAGGCAGGTACTTCACATTTTCTTGGTCAAAATTTTGCTAAAGCTTTTGATGTGAAATTTACTTCTAAAGAAGGTAAATTAGAGCATGTATGGGCAACTTCATGGGGTGTTTCGACGCGTTTGATGGGAGCTCTGGTTATGGCACACTCGGACGATCAAGGTCTGGTATTGCCTCCAATGTTGGCGCCAATCCAAGTTGTTGTTGTTCCAATCTTTAAAACAGCAGAAGAGAAGCAAGCAATTGATAATTTTATCGATGCTTTGTCTGGCGAATTGAAAAGTAAAAATATTTCAGTGAAATATGACGATCGTGATACGCAAAGACCTGGATTCAAGTTTGCAGAATGGGAATTAAAAGGTGTACCATTGCGCTTAGCTATTGGAGCACGTGATATGCAAAATGGAACTGCTGAATTAGCAAGACGTGATACACAGACCAAAGAGACTGTTGAACAAGCTGGATTAGCAGATAGAATCGAAGGTTTATTGACTGAAATTCAGGAAAACATTTTTAAAAAGGCTTTGGATTACAGAGATTCTCATATTACTGAAGTAAATTCATATGATGAGTTTAAAGAAGTTTTGGAAACGAAAGCTGGTTTTATATCTTGTCACTGGGATGGCACTGTGGAGACAGAAAAACTAGTGAAAGAAGAAACAAAAGCGACTATTCGTTGCGTGCCTTTAGACGCGAAAGAGGAAGCTGGTATTTGTATTTTTACAGGTAAGCCTTCGACAAAACGTGTTTTATTCGCAAAAGCGTATTAATCTATAATCAATCACTCATGCGTTATCTCATATTAGGTTGTGGATGGGTAGGAGAGTTTGTCGCTAATTTATGGTTGAAAGAAGGACATGAAGTCTGGGCATCTACCACTACAGCAGAAAAATACCATCGGTTAATAACCGATGGTATTTTTGCATTTAAGCAAAATTTCGACGAACCACTAACTCCTACTATTAATTTGCCAAAAGACTTTGATTATATCTTGGTGAGTGTTCCTGCAACAAATAAATCAACAATAGAAGACCTGACTAAAAGGTTCCTTCGAGTAAGTAACTTTCTATCCAGTTTACACTATAGTAAAATAATATTTTTAAGCTCAATTGGAATATATCCCGATGTTTCGAAAGAAATAGATGAGGATAGTTTTGAAGAAGATGAACTGCAGTCCAAATTACTGCTTGCTGAAAAATCTATTGGTGTATTCCCAAATACGCATATTTACCGTCTAGGAGGCCTGTTTGGTCAAAATCGCATTTTTGCTAAATATTTTCAGCAGAAAGAATGCACTACGGGTGGACAGCCTGCCAATTTTATTCATTTGGAAGATGTTGCGTCGCTGATAAGTGAGGGTTTTGTAAAGCCTTTAAACAATAAAATCTACAACGTGGTATGTCCTCATCATCCATTAAAGCAAGATGTTGTCGAAGCATCAGCACAGAAATACGGTTTTGATTTACCAACTGCTTTTAATAATAGTGATTCATTTCAGAAAATAGTAAAGTCAAATCGTTTGCAAAATGACTTGAATTATACTTTTAAATATGAATCTCCGTTAGATTTTTAATAAATTTACTTTTTCAGAATTAATATAAATATTAAATAATATGGCATATAAATTTGCAACTAAAGCGATTCATGCTGGTCAACAGTCGGACCCTACAACGGGTGCAGTGATGACTCCTATATATCAGACTTCTACTTATCAACAGGCTTCTCCAGGCGAGCATAAAGGTTACGAATATTCAAGAGGAACAAATCCTACACGGAAAGCTTTAGAAGACTGTTTAGCTGCTTTAGAGAATGGTCAGCATGGTTTAGCCTTTTCAAGCGGTATGGCCGCTACGGATTGTGTTTTGCGTCTATTGAAACCAGGAGACGAAGTCGTTACGGGAGACGATTTATATGGTGGTTCCTACCGTATTTTTACTAAAGTTTATGAAGCCTATGGAATCACTTTTAAATTTGTAAATACTTCAGATGCTGATGCTGTACGGGAAGCGATAACGGACAAAACGAAGTTAATCTGGGTAGAAACTCCGACTAATCCGACATTGAAGATTGCGGATGTTGCGGCTATTGGCCAGGTTGCTAAGGAAAAGAAAGTGCTTTACGTAGTTGATAATACTTTTGCTTCTCCATACCTACAAAATCCTTTGGACCTTGGTGCTGATATTGTTATGCACTCAGCTACCAAATATATTAATGGTCACTCGGATGTGGTTATGGGGGCACTAGTTATGAATTCAGACGAGTTATACAAACAATTATTCTTTTTTTATAATGCCGTAGGCGGAACTCCTGGACCACAGGACTCATTTTTAGCGCTTCGTGGCATCAAGACATTACATTTACGTATGGAGGCACATTGTGCTAATGGACGTAAAGTTGCTGAATATCTTAGAAGTCATCCAAAAGTGGAAAAAATTTATTGGCCAGGATTTGAAGATCATCCTGGACATGATATTGCTAAAAAGCAAATGCGTGATTTCGGAGGTATGATATCTATTGTTTTAAAAGGTGCTGATCTAAACGAAACATTTCGCATTTCTTCGCAATTTAAAGTGTTTACACTTGCTGAGTCACTAGGAGGAGTGGAGTCTCTGATTAATCATCCAGCAACAATGACCCACGGATCTATTCCAAAAGAAATACGTGAGAAAGTAGGTGTGGTCGATAATTTGATCCGAATCTCAGTTGGGATCGAGGATGCTGATGATTTGATTGCTGATCTGGAACAAGCGTTAGTTTAATAATAGATTAAAAAGTTTTAGCCGTCAGTTCCTTCTGATAATTTTATCGGGAGGAACTGATGGTTTTTATTTAAATAGATGGCAGATTTTAATATTAAGGATTTTTTGGATAAAAAAGTCGAACAGTATAATCAACCCAATTTCATTCCGAATGATCCGATTTGTATTCCACATCGTTTTCAAAAGAAAGAGGATGTGGAAATCATGGGGTTTATAGCGGCAATATTAGCTTGGGGGCAACGGAAGACCATCATTAATAAATGCACAGAGTTGATAGAACGTATGGATGGAAGTCCACATGATTTCATCATGAATCATCAGGAGGTTGATTTAAAGCAGTTGCTCGGATTTAAGCATCGTACTTTTAACGATACCGATCTTCTGTATTTTATTCAGTTTTTTCGTTATCATTATAATCATTTTTCCTCTTTGGAAGATGCATTTTTAATTGGACAGGAAAATACGGGTACAGTTGTACTAGAAAAGTCTTTAGATGAGTTTAAAAATTACTTTTTTTCTCTTCCTGATTATCCATTAAGAACGAGAAAGCATATTAGTTCTCCAATACAGAAATCTACTGTTAAAAGGATCAATATGTTTCTGCGGTGGATGGTACGTCATGATGATAAAGGAGTAGATTTTGGAATTTGGAGCCGTTTAAATCAGAAGGATCTTATTTGTCCCTGTGATCTTCATGTCGAACGTGTCGCTCGTAAATTTGGATTAATAACTTTGGATCAGGTAAACTGGAAAACAGCGATGCAGCTTACTGAAAATTTGAGAAAGTTAGATCCATTGGATCCGGTTAAATATGATTTTGCTTTATTTGGCCTAGGAGTAGAACGTGAGTTGTAAAAAAGATCAGATGTTTCTTTGATCAACTGATCTGTTTTATAATTCCGAGCTTATAGCTATACGTTAAGCGGTATAATATTTTTTAATTAATGTAATAAATTGCTGTAAAACGGGATGTTGACTTTTGTTGTCATAAGCTAATATCACCTCTGTCTGAATATCCTGTTCTTTTAAAGCATGAAATTCTAATGGCAATTCGGTATTCTGTTTTGCAACCGAAGTTGGAACAAATGCGATACCTAATCCATTCGCTACCAATTCTAATATGGAATGCATAGTGTTACATTCGTGTACAATTTGTGGATGGAAACCGATCCGGTTTGCACAGGCTATGATCTGATTGTGGTAATCATCAGCATAACTTGAATTGTACGAAATAAAATCTTCTTGCATTAAAGTAAGTGCATGAATGTCCTTACCCCACTTTTTAGGCGTTGCTAAGCAAAAGGAATCTTTAAACAAAGAATACACCTGAAGATTAGTTGTAAAGATAGGTGCTCGTAGTATTCCTAAATCAAGTTTCCCATTTTCTAATGCCGTTTTTTGTTTCTGAGAAGAGGTCTCATACAGATAGACATGCAAGTAGGGGAAATCATTTTTGATTTGTTTCAATATCTTAGCCAGCATTTTCTTTGGGGTCGAACTAATGTAACCGAGTCTGAAATCTCCTGAAATAGCCTGATGTAATTGTTTGGTCATGAGCTTAGCCTTTTCCAGCTGCTGCATCAGTTGATCACATTCCTGTAAAAAATAGCGTCCTGCATTTGTCAATTCAACACGCTTATTATTCCGGTAAAATAAAATGACCCCTAATTCTTTTTCCAGATCTTTAATCTGACGGGTTAAAGGCGGTTGAGAGATATGCAATTTTTCTGCCGCACGACCGAAGTGTAACTCCGTTGCCACTGCTTTAAAATAATGTAAATGTCTTAATTCCATCGATACTTGAAAGGTATTATTAATTGCCTAAAATAGTATTTTTAAAGTATTATTCAATGTTTTAGATTTGAAAATATTAAAAATTAGAAAGATGGAATATAAATCAACGCTAAAAGAAATTGAAGAACGGTTTGACCAGGATGTAGCACGGTTTTCAAATCTTGACACAGGACAGCAGACGACTTTAGATGCCTTGTTTAATATGGAACTGATTACTGATGGTATTGCCGCTGTGTATCCGGAATTAAATCACGTGCTAGATATTGGTTGTGGCGCTGGTAATTACCCTGTTAAATTAGCGCAAAAGATGTCCGATTTTGAGTGTACTTTGGTTGACTTAAGTCAGCCGATGTTGGAAAAAGCACAAGAACGTGTACAAGAAGTCATATCTGGACAGGTTCAGATATTAAAAGGTGACTTTAGAACTGCCGAGCTAAAAGAAAATCATTATGACGTTATTATTGCAACGGCGGTTTTTCATCATCTCCGTGATGACCAAGATTGGGAGCATGCATTTAAAAAACTGTATAGCTTACTCAAAGAGGGCGGGAGTATCTGGATTTTTGATCTGGTGATTCATGATCATGATGCCATTCAAAAATTGATTTATGATAATTACTATGGTAGATACCTTACGGGTTTGAAAGACGAAAATTATCGTGACCATGTTTTTGCTTATATCGAGCATGAAGATACACCGCGGAGTTTAACTTATCAGCTTGATTTGCTTAAAAAAGTAGGATTCAATTCTGTTGATGTGCTCCATAAAAAATTGAATTTTGCCTCTTTTGTAGCTTTTAAATCTCGAACTACAGCATCTTAAGAAGCATAGTTGATTCATTTTAAAAGACGATAAATTTTAGTTTACAAATATCACCTTAGTAAGCTGCTGTTTAATAGTAAATATACTTATATATGCCTTATACTAAGGTACTATTTTTTAGAGATATTCTAAAGGGATAATAGAGGGTTCATAGAGGTAAAACACTATAAACCCTCTATTAAAACTCAGTTAAATCCGATGAAAATCTTACTGCATATTGAACGAGTATTAGCTGAAGTGCAAATCAGTCTTTTACATATTCATAAGAGGATGCAGATTTTGTTAAAAAATTATTATTTGTGACGATGACTGCCTATCCGCCAAATGATTTTCGTACTTTTATAAGCTATTTTAAATAACATATAATATTAGGAGAAAGCTTTGGATTTTTTAGCAGGATTGAACCCTTCTCAAAGAGGAGCTGTAGAACAAACTGATGGACCAGTAATGATAGTTGCTGGGGCTGGATCAGGAAAAACACGTGTCATTACTTATCGCGTTGCCCATTTAATACAAAAAGGAGTAGATCCTTTCAATATATTAGTTTTAACTTTTACTAATAAAGCCGCAAAAGAAATGCGTAATCGTATTATGTCGGTGGTTGGTGCTGAGGCTAAAAATATTTGGATGGGAACATTTCACTCCGTATTTGCCAAGATTTTGCGTGTAGAAGCTGAATTGATTGGATACCCGCGTAATTTTACGATTTACGATACGGATGATACGAAAAGTTTACTACGTTCCATTTTGAAAGAAATGAACTTAGATGACAAACTTTATAATGTCAATCATGTGTATGGGCGTATTTCTCAAGCGAAAAATAATCTCATATCGCCACAGGAGTATAATAAAAATGAAGCACTAAAAGCGGAAGATATTTCTAACGGGAGAGGTCAGTTAGGAGAAATCTATATGACGTATGCGCAACGTTGTTATCGTGCAGGGGCTATGGATTTTGATGATTTGTTGTTCAAAACCAACGTTTTGTTGAATAAGCATCCTGAAGTGTTGCATAAATACCAGCATCAGTTTAAATACTTGATGGTTGATGAGTATCAAGATACCAACTTTTCACAGTACTTAATCGTTAAGCGATTAGCTGCTGTTAATGAGAATATTTGTGTAGTTGGTGATGATGCACAGAGTATTTATGCTTTCCGTGGTGCAAATATTCAGAATATCTTGAATTTCCAAAAGGATTATCCTACAGTAAAGGTTTTTAAATTAGAGCAAAATTACCGTTCAACTCAAATGATTGTTAACGCCGCGAATTCGGTTATTGCTAACAATCAAAATCAGTTGGAAAAGAATGTCTTTTCTGATAATGAAGAAGGAGAGAAGATAAAAGTTTCCCGTGCATTTTCAGATAATGAGGAGGGCAAAATTGTTGCAGAGTTAATTTCGCAAGAAAAGTCTTTAAAATCTTATAATTATAAAGATTTTGCTATTCTTTATCGCACCAATGCGCAATCTAGAGCAATGGAGGAAGCTTTAAGAAAAATAAATATCCCTTATAAAATATATGGTGGTACTTCTTTTTATCAACGAAAAGAAATTAAAGATTTAATTGCATATTTTAGACTTACTTTTAATCCAAACGATGAAGAGGCGTTGAAACGTGTGATCAATTATCCTCGTCGTGGTATTGGTGATACCACGGTTGAGAAAATCGTGATCGCCGCAGATCAACATCAATACCGTCTTTGGGATATTGTAGCGAATGCTCAAATGTTTATGGACGGACGTAGTGCCGCTTCTGTTGGAGGATTTGGTCAAATGATCTTGAGTTTTCAAGCGCTTGCAAAAACTAATAGTGCTTTTGATACGGCAATGCATATAGCACAGCATTCAGGTATATTAAAGGAACTATATGAAGATAAGTCTGTTGAGGGATTGACACGGTACGAACATATACAGGAATTGCTCAATGGTATTAAAGAGTTTTCCGAACGCGAGGATATTGAGGAACGTGGGTTAGACATTTATATGCAGGATATTGCTTTGCTGACCAATGATGACAACGATAAAGATCCAAATGCGGATACGGTTTCAATGATGACGATACACTCGTCTAAAGGTTTAGAATTTCCTGTCGTATTCATCGTTGGCTTAGAGGAAAATTTATTTCCATCTCAGTTGGCACTTAATTCAAGGACTGAACTGGAGGAAGAAAGAAGATTATTTTACGTTGCAGTTACCAGAGCTGAAAAAAAATTATTACTTTCGTACGCAACTTCTAGATATCGATGGGGAACACTTAATAACTGTGAACCAAGCAGATTCTTGGATGAACTGAATCCATCTTGTTTGGATCTGGATTTTAAACCAAGACAAAGTTCTTCTGCAGAATCTGGAAGTTTCCAAGGTGAGCGTATTGCCTGGCAGCAAAAAGAGACGGATAGTTTTTCGAAACCTAAGCCGAAACCTTTTAAAACTACCTCGATATTACCCAAAGCGCATACACCTTCCGCTGGTTTTACTCCATCCGACACAAATAGTTTGCAGGTTGGCATGGAAGTGGAACACGAAAGATTTGGTTTCGGAAAGGTTGTTAACCTCGAAGGATCAAAGGGAGAAGTAAAAGCAACTATTTTCTTTAAAGACTTGGGACAGAAACAATTGTTGCTTAAATTTGCAAAACTGAGAATTATTCAATAATTTAATACCAAAGTACAGAATACAACGTTGTATTGGTACTGAAATTCACTATATGAACTTTGACTACAACAGCACAAGACCGAAGCTAATCCTAGCTGAATACGGTAGGAATGTGCAAAATATGGTAAACTATATTTGTGATTTACCTACAAAAGAAGAAAGAAATAAGTATGCTCAAGTTGTCATTGATATGATGGGGGTGTTAAATCCTCATTTACGCGACGTGGCAGATTTTAAGCATAAATTGTGGGATCACTTGCAAATTATTTCTGATTTCCAGATTGACGTGGATTCTCCATATCCTAAAGCAACTCCAGAATTGGTGAAGCATGAGCCAGAATTGTTATCCTATCCGCAGCATAATATCAAGTACAAGCATTATGGTTTTACAGTGGAGAAAATGATTAATAAGGCAATTTCCATTACGGATGAAGAAAAACGTCAAAAAATGGCGCTTTCAATTGCCAATTTCATGAAGATGGCGTATACAACATGGAATAAAGATGCGGTAGCAGACGAATTTATTATTCAAGATTTAGCAGAATTGTCAAGTAAGGTATTGCAATTGCCAGAAGGTACAGTTTTGACCAAACAAGATTTCAAAAGTGCGCCTCCGGGAAATAGAGTTAAAGGAAATAATCCGATACAAACTACTAATAACAATTCCGGGCATTCTAATAATAACCATAGTCGGAGCAACAACAATAATAATTCAAATAACAGAAGACCTTCGGGAACAAATTCGTTCCAAAAACGAAGCAATTCAGGTGGCGGAAGTAGTAACAATAACAATAGACGTCCTTACCAAAATAATAATAACAGCAACAATAATAATAGCAATAGTAACAGCGGTTATAAGAGAGGATAATTGTTAATACTTTAAGTATGATATAAGGCAATTGTGAAGTGATTTATATTTCTTTTCAATTGCTTTTTTTCTTATAACATCAAAGGAAAATATAAAAAGATATAGGTGTACGCATGAATGCATTTGAAATCAATGGCGGGAAGCCATTAAAAGGAGAGATTATTCCTCAGGGAGCGAAAAATGAAGCATTACAGATTTTGTCTGCAGTATTGTTGACTGAAGAACCCATCACAATTAGTAATGTTCCAAACATTAAGGATGTCAATAAATTAATAGATCTCTTAATAGCATTAGGTGTACGTGTCAATCGTATTGATGAGGATACTTATGTTTTTGAAGCTAAGGATATCAATATAGATTATTTCCAATCGTCAGAATTTAAAGAAAAAGGAGGGAGCTTAAGAGGTTCTATTATGATTGTAGGACCCTTATTAGCACGTTTTGGGAAGGCAGCTATTCCAAAACCCGGAGGCGATAAAATTGGTCGTCGTCGTTTGGATACTCACTTTTTGGGTTTTGAAAAATTGGGAGCCAAGTTTATCTACGATTCGGAAAATCATTTCTTTAATGTCGATGCTACTCAATTAAAGGGAGCTTATATCTTGTTAGATGAAGCATCTGTTACAGGTACTGCTAATATTGTTATGGCAGCAGTATTGGCTAAAGGTAAAACTGAAATCTATAATGCAGCTTGTGAGCCTTATTTGCAACAGTTATGCAAAATGTTGAATCGCATGGGTGCTAATATCTCCGGTATTGGTTCAAATTTGCTCACTATAGAAGGTGTGGAGCGTTTGGGTGGAACATCGCACCGTATGTTGCCAGATATGATTGAAATTGGCTCTTTCATCGGCTTAGCAGCTATGACTGGTTCTGAAATTACCATTAAGGATGTCTGTTACAAAGAATTGGGGATTATTCCTACCGTATTCCAACGTTTAGGAATTAAAATGGAGTTGCGTGGTGATGATCTTTTTATTCCAGCGCAGGATTCATACGAAATAGATACATTTATTGATGGTTCAATTTTAACGATATCAGATTCACCTTGGCCAGGATTTACACCAGATTTATTAAGTATTGTTTTGGTTGTCGCTACACAAGCAAAAGGAAATGTTTTGATACATCAAAAAATGTTTGAAAGCCGTCTTTTCTTTGTTGACAAATTGATTGACATGGGGGCTCAAATTATTCTTTGTGATCCACATCGTGCTACTGTAATCGGATTGAATAAAATGTATCCTTTACGTGGAATTGAAATGACTTCACCTGATATCCGTGCAGGCGTATCTTTATTGATCGCAGCATTATCTGCAAAAGGTACTTCAACTATTCATAATATCGAGCAAATAGAGCGTGGTTACCAGAATATTGAAGAGCGATTAAAGAAATTAGGCGCTGATATTCGTCGCGTTGATGTTGCTCCTAAAGGACACTAAAACATGTTATTGTCATAATTTGATATTGTATAGTATTTTAGTAGATTTTATTTAGATCTTATAATATCTTTGGTTAATCAAGTGTTTAAACATATAAAATAGATTAAGTTAGTTATGAAAAAATTATTAGTATTACCTGCTATCGCAGCTGTTATTATGTCTTCTTGTGCTGGAAATCCAGAAGGAAAAAAAGCGGAAGTGCAAGATTCTGTTGCGACAGAACAAATTGTTACTCCAGCTGGAGAGGTATTTAATGTAGATGCAACACAATCAAAAGTTGTATGGACCGGAACGAAAGTGACAGGTGCACATACAGGTACGATTGCGATTAAATCAGGTTCATTAAATGTGAATAATGGTGTGTTAACTGGTGGTACGTTCACATTGGATTTGAATACAATTAGTTCTACAGATTTAGAAGGAGAGTACAAAGAGAAATTAGATGGCCATTTAAAAGCTGCGGATTTCTTTGATGTTGCTAAATTTCCTGAAGCTACGTTTGTTGTAACTAAAGCGGAAGCTGGTGCTACAGCACAAGATGTGAAAATTTCTGGTAATTTAACAATCAAAGGTATTACTAAAAATATCTCATTTGATGCTAAGGTAATTGAATCAAATGCTACAACAATCAAAACAGAAGCTGATTTTAACATCGTTCGTGCTGATTGGGGTGTAAGTTATGAAGGTAAAAAAGATGATTTAATTTCTGCTGAGATAAACTTTAAGGTTTCTCTAGTAGCGACTAAATAAGCTCATCAGAATAATTATTATAAAAAAAGGGGAGTGATACACATCGTATCACTCCCTTTTTTATAATAGCAAATCTAGTAAATAATAAGATCTGTTATTTCTTAAGCGACATCTCGTAAGTCAACTGCAACAACGCGTGAGACACCTTGTTCTACCATGGTAACTCCATAGATGATGTCTGTGCTCGCAATTGTTTTTTTGTTGTGAGAAACCACAATAAATTGTGAGTTCTTAGAAAAATCACGAATGATATTATTGAATTTATCAATGTTAGTATCATCTAATGGTGCATCTACCTCATCAAAAATACAGAATGGTGCAGGCTTCGAAAGATACAGTGAGAATAGAAGTGCTGTTGAGGTGAGTGTTTTCTCTCCTCCTGATAGTTGATTGATCGACAATGGTCTTTTTCCTTTAGGACGCGCAATAATATCAATATCCGAATCTAACGGTTTAGATGGGTCTGTAAGGATTAAATCACAGCTATCTTCTTCGTTAAATAGGGAGCGGAAAACTTTGATGAAATTATCACGAACACTATTGAATGTAAACATAAATTGTACCTCTGCAGTATCATCAATCTCTTTAATGGTTGCCATTAAAGATTCTTTTGCCTCCAATAGATCTGATTTTTCTTTATTGATGAAGTTATAACGTTCATTCATCTCATCGAAAGCCTCTTTGGCCATAAGATTGATTGAACCGTACTCATTCAATTGTTTTTTGAGTTTCGTACACTTGGCGACAAGTACATCTTGATCTTCTGTGATTGTTGGCGTTTCTTCTTGTTCTAACAGATCTTTTAATTCAATATTAAACTCTGCCGAAAGGCGTTCTTTTAAAGTGTTAAGATCAATCTGAAGTGCTGTTTTCTTATCTTTTATTTCAGAAATTAGGAGATCATCTTGTTCTTTTGATCGACGGTGTTGTATGATCTGCTCTTCTAACTCATTTATTTGTTTACGAACACCATAGTAGCTCTTTTCTAATTCTTCTAAACCTTTTTCCAGTGCATCCTTCTGCGTATACATTTCCACTAGATCTTGGTCTTCTTCATCTACAAATTGGGCTGTATTTTTTAAAGATAACTGTACTTCCTCGAGATCTTTTGTATTACGTTCGATACGAGATTGAAAATCCTCCTGCTGCGTTTCGCGGAATTCGAGATCTTTATTGATGTTTGAAACTTTATTCTGTTGCTGATGGTATCCGAGATTTCCTTGATTGTAACTTGCGGATTTTTCAGTTAAAATCTCTGAAATTTCATTAAATCGGTCCTGAAATTCTTGCAGATCACCTACCTGCTGCTCACGTTCGTTTTTGAAATCTTGAATTTGAGGTTCGACAATCAATAAATCATTTTCAATAGCTATTATTTTATCTTGAATATCCTTCTTGCGGTTTAGTGCATTAGTAATGAAGGTTTGATATTGTTCTTGTTTTGTTTTGACAGATATCAATTCATTATTTAGACGGTTTAATTGAAAACGAAGCTCATCAATCATTTCCTTTTGGGAATTAGACTGTAATGCCGCTAAACGTCCGGATTCGTCGGCTATTTGATCCTGTAGCTTATTGATGTTTTCATTAAGAGCTTTGATTTCCTTTGCTAAGATTTCGATGTTTTTAGCGCGTCCGATTCGTTTACCTTCAAATAATCCCACAGAACCACCTGATAAACCTAACCTGTTTTTCGAAAATTTACCATTTTTTTGCAAAATAACAATACCTCCCTCGGGCAGTGGTAATTCAAGTTCATGGTCGCGTTCTCGTTGCAAAATATAGACATTTTGTAATAAAACTTCGCAAAGAGGCTTGAATTTGTCATCAACAGTAATAACATTCAAGGCTGGAGTTAAGATATCATCATTAATCGATGAAGATGTCTTTATGGATGGGATGGCATCCAATATGAAGAAATTTGCACGACCACGTGCAGCATCGCTTAAAAGATTAATCGCCTGTACCGCATCTTGCTGTGTTTCCACGACATAGTGATTCATGATCGATTCCAGGTAATTTTCAATAGCTACGCGGTAGTCTTCCTCGCAGAAAAGCACATCTGAAAATAATGGCGGTTGCTTTTTCCAGCCTGCATTCTTCTTTAAAAATCGGATTGAATCAGGAAAGCCTTCTAAATTATCAATTAAGGATTTAGTTAAGTTATATTCATTCTGTTTCGCATCTGCTAACCTTGACTCTTTATTTAATTCGTCCTTAAGGGTATTTATATTTGCTGTATGATTTTGAATTTGCGATTGCAATTCTTCTTCCATCTGTATGGCGGTCTCATACTGTTGTTGCTGCGTTTCTACACGGCCCTCTAATTCAGCTACAGTGATATTGAATTGATTTAACTCGGCTTCTTTGGATTCAGTATCTGTTACCGTTCGGATGGATTCTTGTAATAAAGCTTCTTTTTGAATATTTAAAACAGCAATATCTTTTTCAAGCTTATAGATATTGTCCTGTAAAGTTGTACTGGCCTTATTATAGCTGTCTAATTTTCCTTTGGCAGTTTGTTGCTGACCTCTTAGCTCTTCGACTTCAAATTTATCTTTTTCTAAGTTTGTTTGGAAATTATCCAATTGTTGTTGCTCATGAAATAACTCTTCATTTAACCTTTTGATCGTATAAAGAACATGATTGAGTTGTTGATTGTCATTGTTGATTTCAAAATTCAATCTGCTTTCTTTATCCTGAAGATTTTTAAGCTGTTCGTTTTTAACTTTTTTTTCCGATTCGTAATTTCGGATTTTATTAATAAATTCCTGGGTGGCTTTCTGTTGTATGGAAACATTTTTTTCCTGCTCCAGATTGTCTTCTCGGATTTGCTTTAGTGCATTTTCAGCTTTATTAATATGTTCTTGTGCGTCGGTACTCTGCTTGTTTAATTTGGATTCCTGACCTTGAAGACGTTCCAGTTCACTGCTAAAATCAGCAATGCGGTAATAGGCTAAATTGATACTGCTTTGGCGGTATTCATCTTTTAGAAGCGTATATTTTTCTGCTTTTTTAGCTTGTCCTTCTAATGATCTTAGATTTTTGGTAATCTCAAACATTAAATCATCTACGCGACTCAAGTCAAGTTCAGTATCTCTTAGCTTATTTAGCGTTTGTTTTTTACGGACTTTATATTTGGATATTCCAGATGCTTCTTCAAATAGATTTCGACGGGAGTTTTCTTTATTATTGATGATTTCATCAATCATTCTCAGTTCGATGATAGAATAAGAATCTGCTCCAACTCCTGTATCTAAAAACAAGTCTGTAATATCTTTTAAGCGACATTTTACATCGTTTAATCTATATTCACTATCTCCGTTTCTAAAAAGCTTACGCGTCACAGTGACTGTTGTAAATGCCGTTGGAAGTACGTTTTTATTATTGTCAAAAGTGAGTGAAACTTCTGCCAGGTTTGCCGCTTTACGATTTTTCGTTCCATTAAAAATGATGTTTTCCATTTTTTCCGAACGGAGCATACGTGTACTCTGCTCTCCCAAAACCCAACGTATCGCATCGACGACATTTGATTTGCCACAACCATTTGGGCCCACAATTGCCGTGACGCCCTCATTAAAATTGATTGTAATCTTATCGCCGAAGCTTTTGAATCCTTTTATTTCTAGTTTAGTTAACTGCATTTATACTACAATTTTTCTGCATTAAATAGGAAACGAAATTAAGAAATAAGTTCAACTTATTTGCACGATTTTGGGATTCGGGAGCAGAAGTTTAGCTAACTCTTTGGTTATGTCAGACAATCAAAATTGCTAATAGTAAACTATTAGCAATTTCCGGTTTCACTGTCGCAGCTAGGTCCTTCATTATCATTCATGATAATAACTGTTTTAGCATCTTCATATGCTTGACGGAGTGTCTGTTCAAACATTTCTAAAGGTTGTGCTCCAGCAATACCAAACTTTTGATTAAAAACGAAGAATGGAACGCCACGTAAACCTAGATTTACACCTTCTTGAATATCCTGAGTGACTTCGTAAGTAAAACGATCAGAATGCAGCATTTCTTGGACTTCTTTTTTGTCCATCCCCACTTCCGTAGCAAGGTTTACTAATATATTGGTATCATTAACGTCTACTCCTTCACTGAAATGGGCTTTTAGTAGGCGTTCTTTTAAAATATTACCAAGACTATGCTCTTGTGCAAAATGTATTAGACGATGTCCATTGAGGGTATTGACAATTAGTGATTTTTCGAAATCAAAATCAATCTCTAGAGATTTTCCTATGGACTGAACCTGTTGCATCATACCTAAAGTTTCTTCCTTAGTTAGACCTTTCGCATTTTTAATGTACTCTACTGCGGGAATACCAGCCGCATCTTGTGGGAATTGCGGGTGTAGTTGATAAGATTTCCAAATAATCTCAACTTCATCACGATGAGGAAATGAAGCTAATGCTTGTTCTAATCTTTTTTTACCAATATAACAAAATGGACAAACGATGTCCGACCAAATTTCTATTTTCATAATGTATGTTTAAGAATCGGGAACTCCTAATAATTGAGTTTCCAAAATATGTTTTAGTTGAATTTAATAATGAAATCTTCGTGGCTTGGTCTTACTTTCTTTAAGTTAACTAACCAATCGTTTGCTTCATCGCGGTAACCCAGGGCTAAGATTGTAACCGATTTAAGGCCTAATTTGTCTAACTCAAGTAGGGCATCTAACTGTTGGTTGTTAAAACCCTCCATAGGAGTTGCATCAATTTTTTGTTCTGCCGCCGCGGCTACGGCTAATCCAAAGCCAATATAAGCCTGACGTGCAGCATGGTTAAATTGCTGTTCTTGGGACAACGCTGATAATTGTGTATAAAGATTGTTTTTATAATCATCTGCAAATCCTGATGGCAATCCTCTTTCTTCCGCCTGTTGCGCAAATGGTGCTTCTACACGTTCTTTAGTATAGGAATCGTAAGCTGCGAAAATTAAAATATGTGAACTGTCTACGATTTGGGATTGACCGTAAGCAATAGGTTGAATTTTTGCTTTCAATTCGCGATTTGATATTTCAATTACTCTATAAGGGTGTAGCCCAGAAGAGGTAGGAGCCAAACGAGCAGCTTCTAAAATGTAATCAACTTTTTCTTGTGCTACTGGAGTGCCATTCATCTTTTTTGTGGCATATCTCCATTTTAAATCTTCTAATAAACTCATGTTATTTATTGTGGTGTTTTAATGATATAATAAATCCCTCAATAGCATCTGTTAAGATAGGGGATACTACTTCTGGATCTGTTGCTGTATTTGATATGAATTCGATGGTAATAATACCATGTAAAATAGACCAAAAGGTTTTGAATTTTAAAAATAGATCAATTTGTTCGACTTGATTCTCTTCAATACATTTGGAAATACAATTTAACATGACATCTGATGCGACTTTCATCTCTTTGATACTGTTCACAACTTCGCATTGGGGAATACCCAAACCGAACATAATTTCATAGTATTTCTTATTTTCGAATGCGAATTTCCAGTAAGATGTCGCTAGATGATACAAGTTCAGGTCTGCGGTTCTGCTTGAATCTACAGCAGATGCAAGTTGTGTTGCCAGCAAAGAAAAACCGACTTTTGTAAAATAGGCTACAATAGCATCTTTGTTTTCAAAATGTTTATAGATAACGGGAACACTATATTCAATGGCATCTGCTATTTTTCTAATGGATAGTGCTTGCCAACCTTCCTCCTGTACAATAAGCCAGGATTGTTCAATTATTTGTAACCTAATTTTTTCTAAATCTCGCAATTTCCGCTCTGATACACCCATCTTTAAAACTTTAGTTAACAGTGTTAGCAAAAGTAACAATGATTTTTTTTAAATTAAATAGCCTGTAAAATTTAGTACATTTTTATGACAGATTATAATTATTCAAGATTATAATTATTCAATCGTAGAGTTTGTCTAAAAAAGCAATTTGTTATTATTAAAATTTGGCTGCAGTACTGGAGGTAATTAGAGGTCATTTTTTTATTTGCTCTTATTTTATAGCTGTTTACAAAATCAAGTAACTCGTTCTTTAGCTAAAATTTTCCGCGTAGCATTTGTTTTTGTCTAAAAAAATTAGTACATTTGAAGTTGATGTAAAATTAATTACTACAAGTTTTTTAATTTTTGTCAGTTTTTAAATATAAATCATTGCTAAAACTTACCGGTTTTACCTTCTCCATACACTATTGATTTTTTTAAAAATTGACCTGATATTTTGATTTATCAATATATTGGTTCTTCTCCACCAGTTAGTTTTCTGATCATTTATATTTTTCAGTAGGCTAGCCATTTCAAGATACGGCATCACAGGTTTTATTCAGACGTCTGGCGGTAGAGTCAGCGTATTATTCAGTCACTTTAAATTATACGAAATGTTAGGATTTATTATGAAATTTTTATTAACGGTTATTGTTTCAACTTGGTTAATTATGCAGGGTACTACGGGTAGCTTCTTGAGCATACCTGTTCTTTTTGCAATATTGGTGTTTGCTTTGTTTATATGGGATTCCATTATTTCTTACCGTAAATCGGAGGAAAGAAAAGAAAACTTACAACATTTGAATGATTTCTTTAAATATAAACAAAGTAAATACCGTGGTTTATAAGAAATGTTTTCTTTTGGTACATCCAATTTAATGCAGTGTTGATTTTTATCCACTGCATTTTTTTATGTCTGTAACTAGAGCGAGTTTAAGAAGGAGTTGACCTCTCCACTGAATTTTTCGGGCTCTTCCAAATTAGGTAAATGACCTGATTCCGTAAATTCAATAAATTTAACGTGGGCAATATTGTCAAGTAAGGTTTTGGTCTGTAGATCTGTGATTAACTTATCTTCTTTCCCTTTGATGACCAATGTGGGCACTGTTATAGTGTTTAACATAGCTGTTGTATCTGTACGGGCCGCTAATGCTAATTGTGTCGCACAAATGTTTTGCAGATCGTTTCGCCGAATGGCACTCTTTATTGTTTCAATCGCTTCTGGGTTTTCAGTTAATGTCTTTTTTGAAAATACTGTTTCAATAAAACCTAATGAAAATGGACGTTTTCCATATTTTAGTAAAGCTTGGATTGAATCAAAACGTTTTTGTTTTGCCATATTGTTATCGGCAAAAGAATGGGTGTCACTTAAAATGAGTCCTTGAAGTGTACTTCCTATTAATTCGTAAGTGCGCAGTGCAATGTAGCCTCCCATCGAAACACCACAAAGTACAACGTTATTTAAATTTAAATGTGTGATGAATTGGATTAAATCCTTTGCAAAAACATCCACACTAAAAAAGCCATGACCTCGCGTGCTGTGTCCGTGTCCTCTAATATCTATTGCTATTCCGATAAATTGTTCGTCTAATTGTTGCATCTGTGCGCGCCACATATTTTTATTGAAAGGGAAACCATGTAAAAAGATAACTGTTTTTTCAGCTTTATCTGTCTTACTAGGTCTTATCATATATGAAATGCTGATGTCGTCAATACGTATTTTGCTGAGTTTCGTTTCTTTTTTGGACATAAGTACGTCTTTGTGAAAAAAAATATTAAAAAAATAACCTTTGTAAATGTAATACTATCAATAAGATAATAAAAATATTACTTTTTTTGTCTAAAAAAGTTTAAAAATAGTTTGCAGAATTGAAAAAAGTCCCGATATTTGTATCACCAAACAAAAGGGTATGACTTTAAATAAAAGTCGCTCAAAATGCACTCATGGCTCAATTGGATAGAGCACCTGACTACGGATCAGGAGGTTAGGGGTTCGACTCCCTTTGAGTGCACTACTGGAAAGCTTAGTCATTACGACTAAGCTTTTTTTGTTCCATTCCAAATTATTAATAGAAGGTTTCATCATATAGTTTAATTGGGGTTAATAGGAATATGACACTCCGTTTAAACTCTTTATTTAACTATCCGCTATTTTTGTTGCTATATTTAAATTTCGCCAAAATGAATTATAAAAGTATTTGTCTCCTTTTTTTACTCTTCACTTTCAAAATAATATCTGCCCAGCAAGCTCATTATCCTGATAAGCCTAATATTCATGGAATGTTATTGATGGGGATGGAGACTATATATGCTGAACATTTACCTATGTTTCATCAGCCACACGACTATCAGATTATTCTGGAGCTTGAATTTTCTAAGGCCGATCTAGAGCAATATCGCACTAGCCGTTTAGCATTTCCTGAAGAATTTGTTTATACGATTGAGCCAGAAGTTTTTGTTTTGCCAGAAATGGTTAATCAGACCAAAGTATTTAAGGCAAATGTATATAGAGGTCATTTTGAAAGGGGAGGATTTAAGCTTTTAGATTCGATTTCTCTTAAAATCAAGCAGGTTGTCTATTATAAACAGTTTGATAAAGATAATCCAAGGCCTGTAGATTTGCAGTACATCTTATTCGGAAATATGAAAGAACAATTTCTGAGCCATTTGATCAGTAGAAAACCTGATTTTCATGAGGTTTTGTCTGTTAAGTTATCGGATGTTAAGCAGATGAAAACAGACAAGTCTTATCAGCTGCTCGTTTTGAAGGAAAGGGAGAATCGTGTTCCTTTTTCTTGGAGTAAGTCGAAGGCAATGATTCTGGGAACTAAACGACCGGTTAGTTTTATAAACCACAAACAGCTGTATGTTGAATTTGGTGATTTGGAATAAAGAATATTCCATATTCCTTTTATACGAGTCTTTCTGGTTAAAAGGTTTTTATTTTCTTCTATTTTTAAAATAAGATCTAGTTTATGGGTTGACAGAGGTACAGGTAAAGTATTTCAAATGCAATCAGCATTTTATATAGTAACTGAAAAAATTGCTTTAGAGTTTTGGGAAACTTTTTTTAATTATTTTAAGATAATCCTTTCAAAGATGAAATAACTTGAATACGTATAATGGGTGATTTAGGGATTAAAAATTCTTCTTTGGTGGTTATATATATCGAATTTCGCCGTGTGCGAGCTCTTTATATCTGTTGATTATGATTAAGCATAATTGTATTTGATTGATGATTTTTTATTTTGTTTCATTATCAGTCTATTAGATAAAAATTGAAAAAAAAATTTGGAGGCAGTGCTATTTTGCCTATATTTGCATCACCAAAACGGAAGAACAGCAATGAAGATGACGTAATGGTTGACGCGCTCATGGCTCAATTGGATAGAGCACCTGACTACGGATCAGGAGGTTAGGGGTTCGACTCCCTTTGAGCGCACTATTTGAAAAGCCTAATCAATATAGCGATTAGGCTTTTATTTTTTTACTCTATTACTCTAAATACTACTATGCTAAACCTTGTAATATTTGGCCCTCCGGGGGCAGGAAAGGGAACACAATCGCAGAAGCTTATCGATAAATATCAGTTAGTTCATGTTTCAACAGGTGATATCTTTAGAGCTCATATTCAAAACCAGACAGCTCTAGGTCAACAAGTCAGTCAGATTATTGCTGACGGAAACTTAGTGCCTGATTCGGTTACGATTGCGATGTTGGAAGAGGAGGTGAAGAAAAATCCGGACGCAAAAGGATTTATTTTTGATGGCTTTCCACGTACTGTGGCACAAGCAGAGGCGTTGGACGCATTTTTAACTGGTATTAATTCTTCTATCTCTGTAGTTATAGCTTTAGATGTAAATGAAGATGAATTAAAAACACGCATTGCTAAACGTCAGGAGATTTCTGGCCGTGCGGATGATGCTGCTGATAAATTGGTAAAACGTATTGATGAATATTTTACAAAAACTATTCATGTGTTACCATATTATGAAGCACAAGGTAAATTGTCCAAAGTAAACGGTATTGGTGATATCGATTTTATTTTTGGAGAATTGACTGCTATTATTGACAATTATTAAATAATAAAGCGGAGACGTTTTAATAACAAATATATTTTATTTCTATGGCGCAAGGTTCTAATTTTGTCGATTATGTGAAGGTGTGTTGTCGATCGGGACACGGAGGATCAGGCTCAGCGCACTTACATCGAGATAAAACAACCATGAAGGGTGGACCCGATGGAGGTGATGGTGGTCGTGGAGGTCATATTATCCTTAAAGGGAATACACAATTATGGACTTTATTGCACCTAAAATATAGGAAGCATATCATTGCTTCCAGTGGTGAATCAGGTAGTTCCGCTACAAGTACGGGTGCCTCAGGGAAGGATGAAATTTTAGAGGTTCCTGTAGGAACAGTGGCTAAAGATGCTGAAACGGGAGAGGTTTTATTTGAAATCACTGAGGATGGAGAGATGCAAATTTTAACTCCCGGTGGTAAAGGTGGGTTAGGTAACTGGCACTTTAAATCTTCAACTCAGCAAACGCCACGTTTTGCGCAGCCGGGTCTACCTGGACAAGAGCGTTGGATTATTCTAGAATTGAAAGTATTAGCCGACGTAGGATTGGTTGGTTTTCCAAATGCGGGAAAATCTACATTATTATCTGTTGTTTCAGCGGCGAAACCTGAAATTGCGAACTATCCTTTTACTACCTTAGTTCCTAATCTTGGTATCGTGAGTTATCGTGATGGGAAATCTTTTGTAATGGCAGATATTCCTGGTATTATTGAGGGTGCCTCTAAAGGTAAGGGTTTAGGGTATCGATTCTTAAGGCACATTGAACGAAACTCTGTCTTATTATTTATGGTGCCTGCAGATACGGAGCGCACGATAAAGCAGGAATATGATATTCTATTAAATGAGCTTTCAGTTTATAATCCAGAACTTCGTGATAAACCAAAATTATTGGCGATTACTAAGGCTGATATGTTGGATGATGAATTGGAGAGAGAAATGGAAAAAGAAGTTCCGGAAGGATTACCGTATATCTTTATATCATCTGTTGCAGGAAAAAATATTTTGCAATTGAAGGATATGATCTGGAAAGCAATCAATTTGTAATTGATTATTTTTTGGTAAAAAAGCGATTACATACGATGTAATCGCTTTTTTTATTTTTTAGCTCCTGTATTGAACGGTAGTTTGTAACTTTAGTGTCTAAACTAATTATATTATGAATCAAGCAGCACAAAAATATTGTGTAGAATGCGGAGCTATTATTAATGCGAAGGCAGAAATATGTCCATCATGTGGTGTTCGTCAACCGATGTATTATACCCAGCAATCTAATAATCAAAATAGAGATGAGAGGTGGTTAGCCTGTTTATTACTTTGTATTTTTTTAGGACCGTTTGGTGTTCACCGTTTTTATGTAGGTAAGATCGGTACTGGGATTATTCAATTATTGACCTTTGGCGGATGTGGTATCTGGTATATTATTGATCTTGTTATGATTGTCATTGGAAATTTTCGCGATGCATCGGGCAATGTAATTGAAAGTGATTAATAAACACTTCATTATCTTATTAAGATTGGTGATTTTAACGTTATATTTTGGGAATATCACAATATTATAAAAAAAGTCTTTTTACTTTGATGATTTTGTTATACCTTTGTCTCCTGTGAAAATTGAAGTAAATGCTTTCGCAAATGTTGTAAAAAACGATAATTTCGTTATCGTTGAATCAATTGTTAATTGATTATTTAGCCCATTTAGGGCTTTTTTTATACACCAAAACTTCGATAAAGCAAGGAATTAGGAAAAACAATTTTATATTTAATAAATAATGACCAACTACAGCAAATTGCCTGCAATTTTAGTTTTAGAAGACGGAACGGTTTATCACGGAAAAGCAGCGGGAAAAATTGGAACGACTACTGGCGAAATTTGTTTCAATACCGGAACTACAGGTTACCAAGAGATTTTTACCGATCCCTCATATTTCGGACAAATTATGGTAACAACCAATGCCCATATTGGTAACTATGGAATTGATGAAGATGATACTGAATCTAGTAAGATTCAAATCGCAGGATTAGTTTGTAAAAATTATAATATTAACTATAGTCGCAAAATGGCCGACGAATCTATTCAGAGCTATTTTGAAGAGGGAAATTTAGTTGGTATTTCAGATATTGATACGCGATCTTTGGTGCGTCATATCCGTAATAAAGGTGCAATGAATGCTATTATTTCATCTGAAAACTTAGATGTTGAAGCATTAAAAGCTACTTTAGCTACTGTTCCTTCCATGGATGGACTTGAATTATCATCTCAGGTTTCTACAACAGAACCTTATTTTTATGGTAATGAAGATGCTCCTGTACGTGTGGCAGTATTAGATTTAGGTATTAAAAAGAATATTCTTCGCAATTTCTCTCAAAGAGAAGTGTATGCAAAAGTATTCCCTGCTAAAACTACTTTTGCAGAAATGCAAGAATGGAATCCTGCAGGATATTTCATCTCTAATGGTCCTGGTGATCCATCAGCGATGAGTTACGCAATTCAAACGGTAAAAGATATCTTAGCGGCAGACCAACCGATGTTTGGAATCTGTCTTGGACACCAGATATTGGCTTTGGCAAATGATATCCGTACGAAAAAAATGCACAACGGTCACCGTGGTATCAACCATCCGGTTAAGAATATTATTGCTAACCGTTGTGAGATTACCTCTCAGAATCATGGCTTTGGTGTTGTTGCAGAAGATATTGAACAGTCAGATAAAGTTGAAGTTACGCACATCAATTTAAATGACCAATCGATTGAAGGTATCCGTGTAATTGGAAAAAATGCGTTCTCGGTACAATATCATCCAGAGTCGTCACCTGGTCCACATGATTCACGTTATTTATTTGATGATTTCATTGAGTTGATTAAAAAATAATCGATCAGTATAAAGATAGGGGTTAGCAATTTGCTAACCTCTTTTTTTGCACTTTATATATTCATTCTTGCCATAAAATTGTGGTTTACGTTTTTTAATAAGCTCAATTTTATTTATATTTGATTATTAAATCAGAATATAATTTTTTAGTGTAAAAATTACACTAAGTATTGTATAAAATACTATATAAAAAGTTTAAACCAATATTACAATGAGTTTAATTATTGATGTACATGCGCGTCAGATTTTGGATTCGCGCGGAAATCCTACTATCGAAGTAGATGTAACGACACAAAATGGTTTCGTTGGACGTGCTGCAGTGCCTTCTGGTGCTTCTACAGGTGTTCACGAAGCAGTAGAGTTGCGTGATGGTGATAAATCAAAATACTTAGGTAAAGGTGTTTTGAAAGCAGTAGAAAATGTAAACACTAAAATTGCTGAGGCTTTAGCAGGTGTTGATGTTTTTGAGCAAAATGCAATCGACAAAATCATGATTGATTTGGACGGTACTGAAAATAAAGGAAACTTAGGCGCTAATGCTATTTTAGGTGTTTCTTTAGCTGTTGCAAAAGCTGCTGCCCAAGAGTCTCGTCAACCATTATACCGTTATATTGGTGGTGTTAATGCTAATACATTGCCTATTCCAATGATGAACATCATTAATGGTGGTTCTCACTCTGATGCTCCTATTGCTTTCCAAGAATTTATGATTATGCCAGTAGGCGCTCCTTCATTCTCTGAAGCTTTACGTTGGGGAACGGAAGTATTCCATAACTTGAAAAAGATTTTGCATGACCGCGGTCTATCTACTGCAGTAGGTGATGAAGGTGGCTTTGCTCCGACTTTTGATGGTACTGAAGATGCTATTGAAACTGTATTAAAAGCAATTGAAGCAGCTGGTTACAAACCAGGTTCTGATATTTGTCTAGCTTTAGATTGTGCTGCTTCAGAATTTTATGTAAACGGTAAATACGATTATACTAAATTTGAAGGTGATAAAGGTGCTATCCGTACTTCCGAAGAACAAGTTGCTTATTTAGCAGAATTGACTGAAAAATATCCAATTATATCTATCGAAGATGGTATGCAGGAAGATGATTGGTCAGGTTGGAAATTGTTAACAGAAAAAATTGGCGCTACTATTCAATTGGTTGGTGATGATTTATTTGTTACAAATACAAAACGCTTGCAACAAGGTGTCGATACAGATACTGCAAATTCAATCTTAGTAAAAGTTAATCAAATTGGTTCTCTAACTGAAACAATTAATGCTGTTACTTTGGCGCAGAATTCAAACTACACTTCGGTTATGTCTCACCGTTCTGGTGAAACTGAAGATTCAACAATCGCTGATTTAGCTGTTGCTTTGAACTGTGGTCAAATTAAAACTGGATCGGCTTCACGTTCTGATCGTATGGCTAAATACAATCAATTGTTACGCATTGAAGAAGAATTAGGTGCAAATGCTCGTTTTATTGGAAAGAACTTCCGTTTTGCGAAAAAATAATTTGCAATAAATATTAAAAAGAGGCATCCTTTATTTAAGGATGCCTCTTTTTTTACATGATATTCTAAATTAGATTTACAATTTACATCATAAACTGTTAAGTGATAATTTTAAAATAATTTATCACTACCTGGGATATGTAAATCAAGTTTTAATTCCTTATTCAGCTTTTTGATGAAATAACTTGCTAAAAGTGGTGATTCCAGTTCGATGTTTTGATGAATGAAAAAATATAGTTTCTGTAGACCTGCTTCCCGCCATTGTTTAATCACCATAACCCAGTCGTCCAATCTGGTGTAATCAGACGGATCATTGGCTCCGACATAGCGAATGAATGCCGATGGAGTAGTTAAATGCATATGTAAGAGGTCGCGTCTTCCTGCTGTGTCAACTAAGACATTTGTAATGTCAAATTCCTCAAGTAACTTGTAAAATGCAGTTGCTGTTTCAACTTTGGAAAACCATTCCTCATTACGAACTTCTACCGCAAGTGGTAGCCCTTTCGGAAATTTAGAGAGAAACTTACGGAGGCGATCCATATCTTTTGGTTTATAGTTATCATGCATTTGTAAGAAGATCATTCCTAACTTTTCTTCAAAGAGAGCGATGTTATCTGTAAATTCCTTTACTTTTTCATCTGTGTTTAATAGACGGCTATAATGACTTATTGATTGCGGTATTTTGGGGAAAAATTTAAAGTCTGTGGGAGTCTTTTTTTTCCAAGTCTCAACTTGCTCTTTTGATGGTGCATTATAAAAGGTTGCATTGAGTTCAATACTGTTAAACTGGCTACTGTAGTAGGGAAGTTCATCTTTCGTTCCTTTCGGATAAAAGCCCTTTAAGTCCGATTTATTCCACTTAGCACATCCGACATAGATGGCAAATGCTTCCTTGTTTTTATTTTTTTTTAATAATTTTAGCGTATCCGGGGAAGTAGGGGGTAACGTAAAATCTATTTCTTGTGGATTTGATACCTGTCCAAATTTCATGTTGTTCCGTTTTATATTGTTTATAAAAAGTGAAGCGAAGCTGCGGATTTAAATAATGTAAACCGATTTTATTTTTATCTAACATCACATGATCTTTTTTGAAGTTGAGCTTACCATTGTGCGCTCGCGATTCTTAATAAATCACATTGAAAGAAGGATAAAATAAGCAGTCTATTTTAATGCAGTTCATCCCAAAGTTCTTGAAATTGTTGTTTCAATTGTGCTAATTCTTGTTCTAATGTTTCAATTCTTTTATGAAGGAGTACCGTATTTTCGGAAAGGGGATGTATTTGCTCAAATTGTTCCAAATCGATATCACCGAGTAAATGTATATATCGCACTTCCTTATGTCCTGGTTGTTTTTCTAATGCTTTTACAAATCCTTCAGATGCTAATTTTTCAAGATGTTCTGTAATGTCTTCTAAGGCTTCAAAATCATACAGACGACCTGAATTTGAGTTTATTTCTCCGGCTGTTAATGGTCCGCGAAGTAGTAGAAGGCAGATGATTGCTAATTCTGATGGAACTAATGGAAATTGTATGGCGAAATTATGTTTATACTTTGTCACACGGCTACCTCCACCTACAACATGCGCGATAAGACCCTTTTTTTTCAGTATGGCTAAGGTATTGATAATAGTTTCATCGGAATATTGTACCACAGGTCTTCGAGCCGTTTTTTGGTTGCAGGCACTTTGGAGACCGTTCAGTGACATCGGGTAATATTCAGGGGTGACCTTTGACTTCTCGATTAAAGAGCCTAATACACGTTGCTCTTCGGCTGATAATTGTGGTTTGGTGCTAAGTTCCATAAATTTAATTAGTTGAAATCAAATATGCTATTTTTTAGAGGGGGAAACAATTATTTTTAAATATTATCCACAATAAAAACCATTAAATATCCTTTTTATTATCTTAGTGAAGTTTTAAATATACAGCTTTGTTAAAGATCGCGTTCCATCCCGAATATATTCATCCTGTACGTGCAGGCCATCGATTTCCGATGGAAAAATATGAATTGATTCCATTACAGCTCTTACACGAAGGGGTAGTGAAAACGGAAAATTTTTTTGAACCTCTACTTGTGTCATTTGAAATTGCTTGTTTAGCGCATGATCCCGACTATGTGCAGACTTTATTTGATCTGACATTAGATCCTAAGATGGTTCGGAGAATTGGTTTTCCTTTAACAAGGAGTCTAGTTGATCGTGAACGTTATTTGGTAGATGGTACGATAAAGTCCGCACTGTATGCACAACAAAATGGTATTTCGTTTAATATTGCAGGTGGAACACATCACGCAGGTTATGATTTTGGAGAAGGCTTTTGTTTATTGAATGATCAAGCCGTGGCCGCTCGTTATTTGCTTAAAAATAAGCTAGCAAAAAAAATTTTAATCATCGACCTCGATGTGCATCAGGGCAACGGAACCGCTCATATATTTCAAGACGACCAAGATGTTTTTACTTTTTCGATTCACGGGGATAAAAATTTTCCATTTATCAAAGAAAGTTCTGATTTGGATCTTCCTGTTTCGGATGGTATAACTGATGATGTATATTTGCAGTTGCTTAGCAAGCATCTGCCGAATCTCTTCAACAAAGTCAAACCAGATTTTGTCTTTTACCAGGCCGGAGTTGATATTCTGGCGACAGATAAATTGGGGAAATTGAAACTTTCTCCAGCAGGCTGTCGATTAAGAGATGAGTTTGTTCTGTTAAATTGTCTGCAATATCAGGTTCCTGTTCAAGTTTGTATGGGGGGAGGATATTCTTTGCATATCAAAGATATTGTTAATGCACATTGCGAAACATTTAAAATCGCTGTCGATTTATATAATTTTTAAAAATAAGATTTAAATAGGAAATATGTTTTTTCATCAAGATGCAACTTTCGATCAACTTTCTATCCATCGTGTAGGCAACAAGTCTCAAGAGGAGTTTTATATATTATCAGAGCAACCTGTTCCACTTGAGAATGACGATGTATTGCCTCCTCTACTTATGCAATATTTTATGAGTCCTTTTGCAAAGGTAAATGAAGTTTATCGCTTATTTCATCCCAATGGAGAGCTGGCGTTAAATGAAATTTATCACTTTACAAAGCAATTCTTTAATGAGCAATTAGCTTTTCATGACTATTCTCAGCAGATAGCAAAACACTTATATGAAGTTTGTATGCACCCGAAGATCAAACCCGGCGAGGTGTATGTGGTTTCATTGAAAAATGTACAGATTGAGGGGGATAATTATGATGCTGTCGGAATTTTTAAGTCTGAGAACAAGGAAACTTATCTAAAAGTATATCCGAATCAAGGTGGTTTTCAATTGGATTATGAGGAAGAAGCAATTAATATTAATAAGTTGGATAAGGGTGTGATCATAGTTAATGTAGAAGAAGAGGAAGGTTATAAGGTGCTGGTTGTCGATCAAACGAATAAAACCGAGGCAGTTTATTGGAAAGATGATTTTCTAAAGATAAAAATTCGTAATGATGATTTTAATCAGACGGGTAACTATTTGAAAGTTTATAAAAACTTTGTAAATGAGAAATTGGATGATATGTTTGAGTTAGAAAAGGCTGATAAGATTGACCTGCTCAATAAATCATTGAATTACTTTAAAGAAAAAGAGACTTTTGATCAAGAGGAATTTGAGGAGGAAGTAATTGGTAATCCTATTGCAGCAACAATGTTTAATGACTTCCGATCTGGATTTGAAGATGAATTTGATTCTCCTTTTCAAAGCAGTTTTGATATCGCTGACAAAGCTGTTAAAAAAATGGAAGCATCTTATAAGACCGTATTAAAGCTGGATAAAAATTTTCATGTTTATTTGCATGGTAAACGAGAATATATTGAAAAGGGATTTGATGAAGAAAAAGGGATGAATTATTACAAGCTATATTTTGAGAATGAGAGCTAATATCTAAACAACGTTTATGCTAAAGAAACCACTTATCTGTTTTGCAATACTGTGTTTTATTACTGCAATAATCACCATTTTGGAAGGAAATACTTTTTTTGTTGAGCATTATTATTCAAGAATGTGGTATCCTTCTTTTTCATATTTACCACAAGCTATTTTTGGTTATTTACCTTTTAGTATTGGGGACTTATTTTACTTTTTTGCTGTTTGTTGCCTTTTACTACTAATCGTTAATGTTGTTAAGTACCTATTTAAAAAAAGGTATGTTTATGCAGGTAGATTCCTAGTATATTTTATTAACGTAATTTTGGGCTTATACTTGTTTTTTTACATAAGCTGGGGGATGAACTATTACCGGATACCCATTGTACAAAATATAGGTTTAAATACAGATAGTCTAAAGTTGGCTGATTATCTTGTTGTCCTGGAAACATGTCTCGATTCGACAAATTTTTTGCGGTCTCAAATAAATCCAAAGCAATGGGAGCATCAGGATGAAAAGATTAAAAGAGAGATGATAGCATTAGTACAGTCGGATACGACTTTTCAATCTTTTCTTTCAACGACTTTAGTTGGTGCAAAGGGTCCCCTTAATAGTCATTGGGTCTCCTATTTTGGTGTGTCAGGATATTTTAATCCTTTTACACATGAAGCACATGTGAATACAGCAATGCCTGTTTTTTCTAGTCCTTTTACGTATGTTCATGAATTGGCTCATCAACAGGGTGTGGGTTTTGAAGACGAAGCTAATTTTATCGCCTATGTGCGATTGAAAAATCATCCAGAGCTTTTTTACCGCTATTCCAGCTATTTACAAACAACATCATACATGCTACAGGAGCTGAGGGGAATAGATGAGGAATTGTTTGCTACTTATAAAAAACGGCTTTCCCAACTTGTAATAGATGATCTGAAGGAGGAAGCTACTTTTTGGAGCAATTATACTGGCTGGACTAATAAAGTCTTTGGTATCTTCTATAATGGCTATTTGAAGCATAATAATCAAAAGGAGGGTATGGCCCGCTATGATAGAATGACGAGACTTGTCGTAGCTTATGAATTAAAGCTTAAAGGATGCCTTTAAAATAATATTAAATAAGAAAAAGCGAGCATTGCTCGCTTTTTCTTATTTAATCGTTATAATCTCAGTCTTGCCATCTGTTCCCGGGCTACCGGAATAGATCTGACCTTGAGGAAGTCCTCTCAAGCCAGCTGGAGCTTGTCTCACGCGATCATAAATAGATCTTAAATCGCTGGTTGCATTGACATTTTTACCACCACCTTCATTTGCAATCTGCAAATAATTAGGTTGTTTTTTATTTTCTCTTTGCGGTACAATGCTATTTTCTGAAAGTGTTAATTTAACATTTCCACCATTTCCATTTGGAAATGTTTTTGTTCCATTAAAGGCATTATCTCCTTTCGCTATAATATACAGCGACCCTAATTTTTGAATATTAGCTTGAATATCAAAATTGGAACCGTTATTTTTTCCATCTGTCCCTGAAATAGAAGCATTATTACCTATAATGGCGTGACCAACATTTAGAATGACATTTTTGTTTGCGTAAAACATCAAAGAAGCTTTATCGCCCATTATCAACGTGTCAATATGCAAATTAATCGTCGAGTCTGAGGATTTGGTATTGTAGACTTTTTTAGCCTTTTTCCCAATTTCTAATTTGCTGATGTGCTCAACATTACTTTGTGCATATGACTGAAATCCCAAAAAAGCAAGGGCAAAAATTGTAATTATTTTTTTCATGGCTATTTGTTTTTTATGTTAAACAACATCTGTTTGACGAATAGCGTTTTTGAAGGTTTAATGCGCTACTTCAAATACTGAACAATTAATTTAGCGGTTTTGTTTGATGCTCCTGGTTCTCCTAGTTTTTGGGCCAATGTTTCATAATTTTCCATTACACTTGCCCGGTAATCTGCTTTATTGATCAATTGATCTAGCTCTTGTGCAATATCGTAAGTGGTACAATCGTCTTGAATCAATTCTCTTACAGACAAGAAGTCATTAATTAAATTGACCAGCGAAATGAATTTTACTTTAATGACCTGTTTAGCAATCCATATGGATAGTGCATTGGCCTTATAAACAACGACTTGAGGTACTTTAAGGATTCCAGTCTCTAATGTTGCTGTCCCACTTGTTACGACTGCTGCTTCGGCATGTTTTAATAAATCGTAAGTAGCATTAAATACAATTGGTATATTTTGATCACCAATGTATCGCTGGTAGTATGATTTATCAAAATTTGGTGCTCCCGCAATTACAAATTGATGCATTGGAAAGAGGTAGGTTAAATTTGCCATAACCGGTAATAACTTTTCTATTTCCATTTTACGGCTACCAGGCAACAATGCGATGATTGGCCGTTCGCTGAGCTGTTGTTCAGTAATGAAATTAGGATTGAATTTGTAAGATGAAATGGCATCTAGTAATGGATTTCCAACATAGTCAACGGGCATTTTCCATTTTTTATAAAAATCGACTTCAAAGGGAAGGATACAGAACATGTGATCGACGACACGTTTAATTTTAATCACACGTTTTTGATTCCATGCCCATACTTTTGGAGAAATATAGTAACATGTTTTTATACCTTTTTTCTTGGCAAAATCTGCGATTTTTAAGTTAAAGCCAGGGAAATCAATTAAAATGACACAATCAGGCTTTTCTTTAATAATATCTTCTTTTACCTTTTTTAGATTTTTTGAAATGGTACCTAAGTTTTTTAATACTTCGACAAAGCCCATAAAGGCCATTTGCGAAGTGTGTATTAGGGCTTTTTGATCAGCAGATTCTTCCATCTGCGTGCCGCCTACGATTTTGAAGGTAGCGTCTGGATCTTCGACTTTTAATGCGTTGATCAAGTTTGCACCATGTAAATCTCCGGAAGATTCGCCTGCTATAAGATAATATTTCATTTGCTCGATTCTATTCAATAATAGGGTTAAACTTAGATAATTTTGCTTAGATCCGCAATATTATTGCGCTTATATAAAAGTAATGATATTGGATTTCTCGTTTTATGGATATAGTATGGGTGATTCATTTTTTGATGATGATTGCGCATTTCTAATGAAGAAAGTTACAAGTTCCTTTTATAATAGATGATTATCACGCAGTTTTTCCATAATTAATGTGTTCATAATTAGACTTTAGCTAATTTTCAGATAAATGTTTTATATTTAATTGAGATTTAGCATGTATAGATCTTAAATATTACTTTTGTACTATGGATAGATTTTTAGCACTTATTCGAAACAAATATTTTTTAGCTGGTATAGCTTTTACTGTTTGGATGTGTTTTTTTGATCGTAATGATTTTGCAACACAATATAGTTACCAGCATCAAAAAAGTAATTTGGAGAGAGAGAAAGCGTTTTACGAGAAAGAAAATGAGAGTATTATTGAAACCATAACAGACATCCGCTCTGATCAACGAGAAGTGCAAAGGATAGCTCGTGAAAAATATAAAATGAAGAAAGAAAATGAGGATGTTTATATTGTAACCGAGGTAGAACCAAAAGAAGAAAATTAAATCCAAGTTTCCTTTTTTTAGGATATTGAATTAATAGAATAACATAAAAAAGGCTGCCTTTTTGGACTGCCCCCAAAATATTGGACAAATTTAGTTAATTAGATTTGTAATAATGAGCTCGATATTCTGTCGGGCTCATTCCATTTAAATTTAGTTTTATCCGTTGATTATTGTAATAGGAGATATAATCTTCTATTTCGCTTTTTAACTTCTCTGTTGATTCGTATTGTTTTAGATAAAACAGTTCTGATTTTAAAATTCCGAAGAAATTTTCAATTACGGCATTATCAAGGCAATTTCCTTTTCTGGACATGCTTTGAGTGATTCCGTTTTCTTTGAGCCACTGTTGATATTTAGGCATTTGGTATTGCCAGCCCTGATCTGAATGTAAAAGCAGTTGTGATGCCCCCCTTGCTTTGGGAAGTGCCTTTTTGAGCATATCCATTACCCCTTTAAAGACCGGCCTGTCAGTAATTTCATAACTTATAACTTCCTGATTGAACAGATCAATTATTGGGGAGAGATACAGCTTTTTTTCCTTGACTTTGAACTCAGTAATATCCGTGGCCCATTTTTGCAAAGGCCCCTCAGCCTGGAATTTCCTGTTGAGGATATTGGGGGCGATCTTGCCCGGTTCACCCCGGTATGACCTGTATTTCTTTATCCTGATCAGACTCTTCAAACCCATTTCCCTCATTAATCTAAGAATGGTCTTATGATTGATATCCACTCCATCCCGTTTGAGCTGCAGGGTAATGCGGCGATAGCCAAAGCGGCCCTTATGTACATGGTAAACTTTGTTGATTTGCGCTTTGACCTGTTCGTATTTATCTGCTTGTCCCCCCTTCTTGGAATGATAATAGAAAGTACTTCTTGCCATTTTAACGCAACTCAGCAGGATATCAAGATCAAATTGATGCCTTAGCTCCATTATGGCTTTCGCTTGTTTTCGGCTTGAGCTAAGGCGCTGAGTTTTTTTAGCAGGGCATTTTCTGCACGTAAATACTCATTCTCCTGCAAAAGTTCCTCTTCACGCGTGAGCGCTTTATTCGTTTTTCTAACTTTTCGCTTGATCTGCGGATTTGCTTTCTTTGTCATCAAGGGTCTTCCTTTTGGCCGTGCCTCCAATCCTTCTGGACCGAACTTGTCCAGCCTTTTCTGCCATTCAATGATATGGGCATCCGAGGAAAGGTCAAAGCGTACACGGGCTTCTTTCAAAGATAAACTTTCTTCTCGGATTGCGGTAAGGACAGAAAGCTTAAAAGAAGCACTAAAGTGTCTTTTCCCTTTCCTGGGAAGTAGCCCCGATTCTCCCTGATACTTATATATTCTGTACCAGGTCTCAAACAAAGAATACGTAATCCCGAATTCTTCTCCCAAAGACTTTGCAGAACGAAAATGCCCATCCATTTGTCTAACACAGCTCAACTTAAATTCAAAACTGTGCTTGTTTTTCTTATTCATAAAAATGCCCCCAGAAAGTGTCTAACTTTTTGGGGGCACTGCAGATCGAAACAGCCTTTTTTATGTTATTCTTCTATCTTATGCTCTGCGGCATATTCTTTTCTTATTTTCGAATGTTTTTTGCTATAAACAAAGTAGATTATTACACCGATCAACATCCAGATGCCTAGTCGTTCCCAAGATTCAATAGGTAATGATGCCATCATTAATACACAGACTAAAATACCGAGTATTGGAATAAGCGGTACAAATGGTGTTTTAAATGGACGTTCCAGGTTTGGTTCAGTTTTCCGTAATACAAGTATCCCTATACACACTAATGTAAATGCAAATAAGGTACCAATACTGACCATGTGGCCTAAATCGGATACGGGCACAAATCCGGCAAAAATACTTACAAATACCATGAAAATTAAATTTGTTTTCCATGGAGTCTGTCTTTTTGATAGATCTGAAAATATTCGAGGTAATAGACCATCTTTACTCATTGAATAAAATACACGGCTTTGTCCTAAAAGCATGACCAAAATTACAGATGTATATCCAGCGATAATCGTTACGATTAAAGCTGTGTTTAAGAAGGTATAACCTGTTTTTGCAAATGCAGTGGCAACAGGTTTGGCGTCACCTTTAAACTCAGTGTAAGGTGCTAATCCAGTCAATACATATGAAAACAATACATATAGTAAGGTACAGATAATCAAAGAACCAATAATACCGATTGGCATTCCTTTTTTAGGGTTTTTAGCTTCTTGCGCAGCAGTACTAACGGCATCAAAACCGATAAAAGCAAAAAATACAACTCCAGCCGCTCTCAGGATACCGCTAAAACCAAAATGACCAAAATCATCGCTACCCAGAAAACTCCAGAAGCTTAACTGGCCACTTTTCACCATTTCTTCTCCATGATTGACAGGTATAAAAGGTGTGTGATTCGCTGGATCTATGAATCCCCAACCCAATACAATGAAAATTAGAACTACAGCAACTTTTAGAATAACTAAAATGTTATTTACAAAAGAAGATTCTTCTGTACCGCGCATTAAAAGTAGTGATAGTAAACAAACAATGATGATTGCAGGGACATTGACAATACCACCTTCCCAAGGACCATGTAGAAATTGAGTTGGAATTTCGACGCCTAATGTTAAGAGAAGTTGATTGAAGTATTGGGACCAACTAACAGATACCGTAGCTGCTGCCAAAGCATATTCTAAGACTAGATCCCATCCAATTATCCACGCCATAAATTCACCCATCGTAGCATATGAATAGGTATAAGCAGATCCAGCAACCGGGATCATCGATGCAAATTCTGCATAACATAAACCTGCAAAACCACAGCCTACAGCCGCAATAATAAAAGAGAGTACTACAGCAGGACCAGCATGGTCGGCCGCCGCTATACCTGTCAGTGAAAATAAGCCTGCACCTATAATGGCACCTACTCCTAATGCAATAAGTCCAGAACTGGAGAGTGTACGTTTTAATGTACCTTGGCCATTTAGCTCTGCTTCTGCGATTAATTTGCTAATCGATTTTTTAAAAAGCATAAATATATTTTAAGTGGGTTGTTTTTTAATGTTTATTGATTGTCTTTTCAAAGTCAAATATAGTTTATTATATGAAAAAAGAGGAAGTTTTTTTTGTTTCTGTTCTTGATATAATGATAATTAATGTTTATAAAGCTGTTGTAAAGTATTTTTACATAGCCTAACTTATTTAAACTTGTTCAAAATAAAAAGAAAGAAATTTTTAAATAAAGTATGGGGAGTTTGAACGCAGAATGGTAAAGAATCTGCGCGATAATGATTCAATGTTCGTATAAAGGCTATAAAAATGAAAAAGCTTTAAACCTTATATGTGAAATATTTTGGTTTAAAGCTTTTTTGAACTTATAATAAAGTTGAATTTACTATTTTCCTTTTTTCGTGTTGTATTTTTTGTAGGCATCTATAATATACAGCTTAACATCTTCTGCTGAGGCTTGCTCAATGAATTTGTAAGTCGGTCTGTATTGCTCTTTGAAAAGTGCCAAATCTGGATTTTTTAGAGGCGTTACGGATTGGATTAAGTCATCTGTGAATTTACGATCGATAGCTCTTTTATGTTGCTCCTCTACTAAAAGTTTGTAGTTTTGACGTGCTCTTTTTCCTTCTTTACTAAATAGTCGAGAAGGAGAGAGACGGATACCGCCACGTTGTTGACCAACATCAGAGTATTTTCCAGCGATTTTTGTTGCATTGATTTCTGCAATTAATCTACTATCTGTCATTCTTTCAATATAGACTTCATTTAGTTCAATTACTGAATTTAATCTATTTAGATAGACTCTTTTAACACCATAATCATAGACAAAAACAGTGTCTTTTTCATATCCGGTAGCCTCTATCGCTAAATAATCATTCAATTGAGCATCAATGATAAAATTGCCTTCTTGATCTGTTTGCACAATTTTATTTGTACGGGTATTTTTGATAGAAACTCCTTCAATTTTTTGACTACTGACCAATTCCATGGCAATTCCTTTTATTTTTTCCTGCGCTTTGAGATTGCTGAAGATACTGGTAATTCCCAGAAGTGTCAATATGCTTAAACTATGTATGAATGCTGTTTTCATTTTTCCTTTTTATATAACCAAAAATACATAAATATAAGTAGTAATGTATTTAAAAGAAATTATTTTAATAAAAAAATCTCATATATGATTGTATATGAGATTTTCTGTTTTTTATTTTGCTGTCCAGATATTGTTTTCCGGAACATGGTCTGGAAAAACTTTATCAGGATCTAATTGAACTGATATTAAAGGTTCTTTTGAATCTATTTTGAAGTCAAAAGATTGGTTTCTTTCCCAAACTTCTACAGGTAATTTTTTTCGAATTTTCTTTCCTGATACTGTTGTGGCTTCAACTACTACAGGCATAGGAAGTTTTTCTAAATTTTGAACCGTAATAACGGAACCTAATTTAGGGTCATTTTTTATGTATGTTACTTTATTGATTGCCTGATCAAGACGCCAGTTGTTTAGAAACCAACCGCGCCAAAACCAATTTAAGTTTTCCCCTGTCCCATTTTCCATTGAACGGAAAAAATCTTCTGGTGTCGGATGTTTATAGGCCCAATCAGAAATGTATTTTTTGAATGCATAATCAAAACGTTCTGCGCCAATAATTTCATTTCTTAATAATTTGAGACCATAAGCAGGTTTATAGTAAAGCAATATACCAATATTGCGTTCATCCATGCTTTGCGGTGTATTCATTATCGCTTCTAAGCGTGGATCTGTAAATCGGACTGCTTGACTGTTTGGATCCCCAACTTGTTTAAAATATTCACCGTTATTGAAACTTTCGGTTGCAATTTCATTTATGAAAGAGTTGAATCCTTCATCCATCCAGCCAAATTCTCTTTCGTTGCTGGATACGATCATTGGAAACCAGTTATGGCCAAATTCATGATTGGTTACCCCCCATAAGGATCCAGCTCGTGCTTTATTGCCACAAAAAGATAATGCAGGGTATTCCATACCTCCAACATTGGAAGCTACGTTGACAGCTACAGGATAGGGATAATCAAACCATTTGTTGGAGTAATGTTCAATGGCCGCTTTGGTATACTCGGTAGAACGTTCCCAGGCATTATTACCATTACTTTCTTCTGGGTAAGCAGAAATAGCAAGTGATTTTTTTCCATTGACCAAATTAATTCTCGCTGCATCCAATATAAAAGAAGAGGAAGAAGCCCATGCAATATCTTGCGCATTATTTAAAATGTATTTCCACGTTAGGCTTTTCTTATTTGGTCTTGAGTTTGCTTGAGCGACCTCTTGTGCAGAACGTATGATGACTGTCTGGTCACTATTTTTGGCATTTTCATAGCGTTTAAACTGTTCTGCCGTAAATACCTCTTGTGGGTTCTGAAGTTCTCCCCCCAAAACTACAATGTGATTCGCGGGAGCCGTTATCTGTACCTGATAATTACCAAATTCACGATAAAATTCGCCAGGCCCCGTATAAGGTATTGTATTCCATCCTCGAATGTTGTCATAAACGCACACTCTAGGGAACCATTGTGCGATGGCAAAAACATTACCTTTGGCGGCTTTTAGTATTCCCGTTCTATCGGCACCATACTCTGGTATTGTGTATGAATATTGTATTTTAAATCCCGTTTTACCACCTTTTGCTGCTAAGGCTTGAGTTAGCCTAATTTGCATGCGTGTATCGGTGATGATATAATCAACCGGTTTACCAGTTAGATCGGTGACAGAAGATATCGTATAGCCACCATCAAAACTTGCGTTAGCATCACCATATCTACTTTTTGTTAATGGAGATATGGCTTGACCTCGACCTTCTTTGGAGAACATATTTTGGTCTAACTGAAGCCATACATAGTCCAGCTGATCTGGACTATTATTGCTATAATTTATTTCAACATTTCCAGCAATTGTATTTTCTCGATCGTCTAATGTTGCTGTAATTTTATAGTCAGCATTGTTTTGCCAGTAAGCTGGTCCTGGTTTTCCACTTGCTGAGCGAAATTCATCACCATTATTATTAAAAAATAAAGGAGCAAATGCTTCAGTATAACTATAATTGCTTTTTTGTTGAGCAAAACTTGGAGTTGATAATGATAAGGACAGAATACTTATTGACAATAAGGGTAATCTTTTCATACTTAATTGTAGGGATTGTTCTGCCTAAATATAGTATGAAAAGATGTATTGTTAAATTTTTTCGAAGAAATAGTCGGATTGTAACGATTATTTTAGAGAGGAAGCGTATTCTAGTTCATCGAAACCGAGCAAAATTTGCTTTCCTCCTTCAATTACAGGTCTTTTAATCATACTTGTGTTTTTGATCAGAACTTGGTTAGCGGTGTGTGCATCTGTAACGGTCGCTTGTTCTTCTACATCAAGTTTTTTCCATGTGGTTCCTTTTTTATTCAGCAGTTTTTCCCAACTGATTTCTTTTTCCCATTCCTCGAGTTTATTTTCAGAGATGCCTTCCTTTTTATAGTCGTGAAATGTATAAGGCAATTGATGTTCTTCTAACCAATTGATCGCTTTTTTCACTGTGTTGCAGTTTTTGATTCCGTATACGTGTAACATATTTGTTCTATATTTTAATTCAAACTTAGAGAAATTGTAATTGATATCCAATATCGTATAGGTGAATATTAAATTATAGATGCTATTGGGTAAACTTCTTTATTTAGTGAGCATGGATCATTGTGTTAGTGTAAGAAGTACACTTTATAAATTATGTAGAACAATATTTTTTTTTTAACTTAGTCCATAAATAGTGAGATTATAAATAACAAAAGCAAATTATAATATGAGCCTAAAAGATTTTAAAGGTGTATTGACGGGAGATCAAGTACAAGAATTGTTTGAATTAGCAAAAACGCACAAATTCGCATTACCAGCTGTTAACGTAACTGGTACAAACTCGATTAATGCTGTTATGGAAACTGCAAAAGCGGTTAACTCACCAGTGATTATTCAATTGTCAAATGGTGGAGCACAATTTTATGCTGGTAAAACGTTAAATAATGATGGATTAAAGGCATGTATTCTAGGTGCTGTAGCTGCTGCTCAACACGTTCATTTATTAGCAGAGCACTATGGTGTTGCAGTTATTTTGCATACAGACCATGCTGCTAAGAAATTATTACCTTGGATCGATGGTTTATTAGATGCTGGTGAGAAGTTTTTCGCACAACACGGTAAACCATTATTCTCTTCTCATATGTTAGATTTGTCTGAAGAGCCAATTGAAGAAAATATTGAGATTTCGGCAAAATACTTAGCACGTATGAAGCCGCTTGGAATGACTGTTGAAATCGAATTGGGTGTAACAGGTGGTGAAGAAGATGGTGTAGATAATTCTGATGTTGATAGTTCAAAATTATATACACAACCGGAAGAGGTAGCTTATGCTTATGAAGAATTATCAAAGGTGTCTGATAAATTTACTGTAGCAGCAGCTTTTGGTAATGTACACGGAGTATATAAGCCGGGAAATGTAAAATTACAACCTGTTATTTTACATAACTCACAAGAATTCATTCGCGAGAAATTTAATTTAACTGCTGATAAACCTGTTAATTTTGTTTTCCACGGTGGTTCGGGTTCAACTCCTGAGGAGATTGCAGAAGCAATTTCATATGGTGCAATCAAAATGAACATCGATACAGATATGCAATGGGCTATGTGGGATGGTGTTCGTGAGTATGAAGCTAAAAACCATGATTATTTACAAGGTCAAATCGGTAATCCTGAAGGAGCTGATTCTCCAAATAAAAAATACTACGATCCCCGCGTTTGGTTACGTAAGGGAGAAGAAGCTTTCGTTACACGTTTGAAACAAGCTTTCCAAGAATTGAATGCAATTGATGTTAATAGCAAGTTATAATATCGATTGAGTCTACATTTAAGTAGTACTAAAAGCGTATGAGGTAATTTCACTTCGTACGCTTTTTTGTTGGGGCTGTGTTTTTTATTTAATTTTGTTAAAATCTGCTAAATTTTATCTTAAAGTCAGGAATGGTGCATATTTTGCAGGATAGTTATACGAATAGAATATATTGATATGAAAAAATTAGGATTAGGTGCTATTTTATTTTTTATTGCGCAATTAGGTATTGCTCAGACAAAGCAGAACGTGGGTACGTTTAATTCGGTAGATGTTACTGATAAAATTCAGGTTGAATTAATTCATGGGAATTCCAATGAGGTTGTGACGGAAGGGGCTAATTCTGAGAATATCCAAGTTATCAACAAAAACGGTGCATTACGTATTAAAATGAATACTTTAAATGCGCTTCAAGGAAATAATATCAGTGTTAAGGTATACTATCAATCTTTGAATAGTTTATCTGCCAAAAAAGGAGCGAAGATCGTTAATAGAGAAAAAGAGAAAATAGTAGCCGATCAATTAAATGTTTCCGCAGCAGAGGGTGGTTTAGTGGTTGTTTATGTGGAGGCTAAAAAGGTAGATGTTAAGCCTACTTCAGGTTCGACAATTTCACTTATTGGAAAAAGTATCACACAAGATGTTGTGTCTAATTTCGGCGGTAAATATGAAGGTAAAGAATTGATAACAGATGTTACCAATGTTACGGTCAATGGCGGTGGTCAAGCAGAGGTATATGCAAAAGATTCTATTGTCGCTAAAACGCGTGCGGGTGGCGTTATTGAAGTTTATGGCAAACCTGCACATAAATCTGAGAAGAAATTGGCTGGCGGAATAATTAATTATAAATAATCTACCATAGTAGATTAAAAAAGCACTTAATTTTTTAAGTGCTTTTTTTTAATGATTGTCCCGTCCTGAAATAAGTTGACATCTAACTCAGCTTATTATGAAAAAAGAACTAAAGAACAATTTACGACGGAGTCAGCGAGATTATAGCCTA
>NZ_SLYV01000008.1:0-336424 GCF_004342035.1 Sphingobacterium sp. JUb20
ACACCTAGTCAAGTACATAAACAAAAAATCCTTACTTGAAATAGTCAAGTAAGGATAATTATCGTTAAATTTATATGTCAACCTATTCTAGGACGCTACATTGAAAAGAATTTTATGTTAATCTTTGCTAGGAAACATTTTTCCAATGATCATTTCTAGCACCGCTACTACAATTGCAAAGAGCGCCGCTGTCCAGAAACCGGAAACATCAAATTTAGATCCGAGTAATGAATCTGTTAATAATATCATAAGTACGGTAATGATAAAAGAAACTAGTCCCAGTGTTAACCAATTTAATGGAAAAGTGAACAATCTTAAAATTGAACCAACAGTGGCATTAACAAATCCAATAACAAGACCTGTTATGATAGCCCAAAGAAAGCTGGCAACATGTACTCCTGGAGATATGTAGGCTGCTAACGCAATCACTACACCTGTAATAAGTAGGCTAATAATGAATTTCATGATATTTATAATTTTAAGTTAATCTTACAAAATTATCATCAAATGCGGTGCCAAATTGTACTCCCAAACGATCGTTTGCTATTCGTCTCTCCCAAATTAAACTTTTGGTACTTTAATGTGTTTAATATAATTAATTGCATATATGTTATGCTTGCATAATATAAATTTTGTAAATTCACATAAACAATTATAACAGAGACAATATGAAAAAGATGATCATGACACTGATGCTGGTATTTACGTCAGTATTAATTTTTGCACAATCTGACCCTATTATTGGAAAATGGCAGAATCCCAGTGGAGAGGGTAGAATAGAAATCTACAAAAAGGGTGAAAAGTATTTTGGTAAACTATATTGGTTGAAAGAGCCAAATGATGCACAGGGAAATATTAAAAAGGACATTAAAAATCCAGATAAAAGTTTACAAAGCAGACAGGTTCAGGGCTTAGAGATTTTGACCAACTTTTCAAAAGATGGTAATGTCTATCAAGACGGTAAAATATATGATCCAAAAACAGGAAAAACCTATAGCTGTAAAATGACCTTACAGGGAACAGATAAGTTAGATATCAGGGGCTATGTGGGCGTCAGTTTATTCGGACGTACTGAATCATGGAAAAGGGTGAACTAAAGCTGTGGTTAAAAATAAAAAGCGCTACTTATTTGTAAAGGCGCTTTTTATTTTAGGGTCTTTAATTATTAAAAACATTGTAAAATTAATTTAATAGCAGTAATTTCAGCAATCTAAATATTAACGATAGAATTGCTATGGCTGTTAAAATGTCCTATTCAGAGAATATAAAACTTGCTCTCCAATCCATTGTAGGCAATAAGTTGCGCACATTTCTGACAGCACTGATTATCGCAATAGGCATTACGGCACTTATAGGTGTTTTAACATCTATAGATGCGATTAAATCGTCTTTAACAGACTCCTTTTCTTCAATGGGGTCCAATTCATTTAATATTCGAAATCGCGGTCTGAATGTCCGTATTGGAAATAGCGGTGAGCAGTCGAAGGTATATTCCTCCATTACATACCGAGAAGCGGTCAGCTTTAAGGAACAATTTAAGTTTGACGCCGTCACCTCGCTCAATGTGAATGTTTCATGGGCAGCAACAGCAAAATATAAATCAGAAAAAACAAATCCTAATATTGGTGTCATCGGATCAGATGAATCCTATTTAAAAACATCCGGATATAACTTGTCTATTGGTCGTAATTTTACGAATCAGGAAGTTTATAAAGGAAGTCCTGTTGTCATTATCGGTGATGAAATATATCAAAAATTATTTAAAGGCACGATCAATCCTATAGGTGAATTTATGACAATCGGTGGGGTGCGTTATCAAGTAATCGGAGTATTAAAAAATAAGGGATCAAGCGCTGGTATGGGCGCTGATAAAGCCTGTTTGATACCTTTGGTAAAAGCAAGAACAGTAATGGGGGGTGTTGAGCCATCTTATACCATTACGATATCGGTTAATGATCCAGTCCGCTTAGAAGCCGCAGTAGGAGAGGCTACTATTGTGTTCCGTAATATACGTGGGTTGACAGCTAAACAAACATCGGATTTTGAAATCACGAAATCTGATGCGGTTGCACAGATCTTACTTCAAAATATGGTTATCATTACAATGGGAGCAATCGTGATTGCATTAATCACATTAATAGGAGCTTCCATCGGTTTAATGAATATTATGCTGGTTTCTGTAACAGAACGGACACGTGAGATTGGAATTCGTAAGGCAATTGGAGCAACCCCTTCGGTGATACGTAAACAGTTCTTAATAGAAGCAGTTGTTATCTGTTTAATTGGTGGGGCCGCAGGAATTATATTGGGCATCGTCATCGGCAACCTGCTAGCATTACAATTGGGTGCATCATTTATTGTTCCTTGGAATTGGATCATATTAGGTTTTACAGTATGTGTTCTGGTGGGTATGCTCTCAGGCTATTATCCTGCATCAAAAGCTTCAAAATTAGATCCTGTAGAAGCATTGCGTTATGAATAGTAAAATTGTGCAAACGGTTTCACATACTTTTGAGGCATTAATAACATAAACTTCATTTATAAGTGGAGTAAATGCTCTTATAAAATCTTATTATTGTAGAAAATTTTGAATTATTATGTATAAAACTCTTCAACCTGCATTGCAGAAAGAATTAGCAGCTATCAAAGAAGCTGGTTTGTATAAAGAAGAACGCGTAATTACTACGCCTCAAGGTGCTGATATTAAAGTAAGCACTGGTGAAGAAGTCATCAATTTTTGTGCAAATAACTATTTAGGATTATCATCACATCCTAAAGTAACTGAAGCAGCAAAAAAAGCAATTGATTCACATGGATATGGAATGTCATCAGTACGTTTTATTTGTGGAACACAGGATATTCACAAAGAGTTGGAAGCAAAAATTTCTAAATTTTTAGGAACAGAAGATACTATTTTATATGCGGCTGCATTTGATGCCAATGGCGGCGTATTCGAACCTTTATTAGGTGCAGAAGATGCGATCATTTCCGACGAATTAAATCATGCATCTATTATCGATGGTGTCCGTTTGTGTAAAGCACAACGTTTCCGTTATAAAAACGCGGATATGGCAGATTTGGAAGTTCAGTTACAAGCAGCTTCTGGCGCGCGTCACCGTATTATCGTTACGGACGGAGCATTCTCTATGGACGGTTCGGTAGCTCCATTAGATCAGATCTGTGATCTAGCAGATAAATATGAAGCATTAGTGATGATCGATGAGTCACACTGTACAGGTTTTATTGGTAAAACTGGACGTGGTACACATGAATTATATAATGTAATTGATCGCGTTGATATCATTACTGGAACATTAGGTAAAGCATTAGGTGGTGCATCTGGCGGTTTTACTTCTGGTCGTAAAGAAATTATTGATATGTTACGTCAGCGTTCTCGTCCATACTTGTTCTCCAATACTTTAGCACCAGCTATCGCAGGAGCTTCTGTGGCAGTTTTAGACATGCTAAGTGAGACAACAGACTTACGTGACAAATTAGAAGCAAATACAGCTTATTTCCGTGAAAAAATGACAGCTGCAGGTTTTGATATTAAGCCGGGATTTCACCCTATTGTACCTGTTATGCTGTATGATGCAAAATTAGCACAAGAATTTGCAACCAGAATGTTGGCAGAAGGAATCTATGTAATTGGTTTCTATTACCCTGTTGTTCCACAAGGAAAAGCACGTATCCGTGTTCAGATTTCGGCAGGTCATGAGATCAGTCATTTGGATAAAGCAATAGCAGCATTCATAAAAGTTGGAAAAGATTTAGCTGTAATCAAATAAAATACACATAGTTATATGAATTTATGATGCAAAATACTTATCTTTGCACCCTGAATTTAAAACAAATTTACTTGCTGGATGCAAAATATTAGAAATATAGCGATTATCGCTCACGTCGATCACGGTAAAACTACGTTGGTAGACAAAATCTTACACTTCACAAATCTTTTTAGAGATAATGATGGTACAGGTGATTTAATTCTAGATAATAACGATCTAGAGCGTGAACGCGGTATTACAATCGTTGCTAAAAACGTTTCTGTTCAATACAAAGGTGTGAAAATCAACGTTATTGACACTCCTGGTCACGCCGATTTCGGTGGTGAGGTTGAGCGTGTCTTGAAAATGGCTGATGGTGTTGTGTTGTTAGTAGATGCTTTTGAAGGTCCTATGCCTCAAACTCGTTTCGTGACACAAAAAGCTTTAGCTTTAGGCTTGAAACCTTTGGTAGTTGTTAATAAAGTAGACAAAGAAAACTGTCGTCCTGAAGAAGTATATGAAAATGTATTTGATTTATTCTTTAGCTTAGATGCTACTGAAGAGCAATTGGCGTTTCCAGTATTATATGGTTCTTCTAAAAATGGTTGGATGTCAACAGATTGGAAAGAGCCTAAAGAAGATGTATCTGAATTGTTAGATGCAATCATCTCTCACTTCCCACCATCTCCTTTTAATGAAGGTACTTTGCAAATGCAAATCACATCTTTAGATTACTCTACTTTCGTAGGTCGTATCGCTATTGGTCGTGTTGCACGTGGAACAATCAAAGAAAACCAACCTATTTCATTGATGAAACGCGATGGTAAAATCGTTAAATCTCGTGTAAAAGAGTTACATACGTTTGAAGGTTTAGGTCGTCGTCGTGTTACAGAAGTTGCTTGTGGTGATATCTGTGCTGTAGTTGGTATCGAAGGTTTTGATATCGGTGATACTATTGCTGATTTCGAAAACCCAGAGCAATTAGAGGTTATTCATATTGATGAGCCTACAATGAACATGTTGTTCACGATTAATAACTCTCCTTTCTTTGGTAAAGAAGGTAAATTAGTTACTTCTCGTCACATCCATGATCGTTTACAAAAAGAATTAGAGAAAAACTTAGCATTACGTGTAGTTCCTACTGAATCTCCTGATGCATGGTTAGTATATGGTCGTGGTATTCTCCATTTATCTGTATTGATCGAAACAATGCGTCGCGAAGGTTACGAATTGCAAGTAGGTCAGCCACAAGTTATCTTGAAAGAAATTGACGGTAAGAAATGTGAGCCAGTCGAAGTATTGGTCGTAGATGTTCCTGCTGAAGTTTCTGGTAAAGTAATCGAATTGGTAACACAACGTAAAGGTGAGTTATTGATTATGGAGACTAAAGGTGAAATGCAACACTTAGAGTTCGAAATCCCTTCTCGTGGTATCATCGGTTTACGTAACAACGTATTGACTGCTACTGCTGGTGAAGCTGTTATGGCTCACCGTTTGAAAGGTTACGAGCCTTGGAAAGGTACAATCCCTGGACGTCAACATGGTGTATTGATCTCTTTAGATAAAGGTACTACAACAGCTTATTCTATCGATAAATTACAAGATCGTGGTAAATTCTTCGTTGATCCAGGAGTAGATATCTACGAAGGACAAATCTTAGGAGAGCATATCCGTGATAATGATTTAACAATCAATATCGTTAAAGCGAAACAATTAACGAATATGCGTGCTTCTGGTACTGATGATAATACGCGTATTGCACCAGCGATCAAATTCTCTTTAGAGGAATCAATGGAGTATATCCAAGGTGACGAATATATTGAGGTTACTCCGCAGTCTATCCGTTTACGTAAGATCTACTTAACAGAAGGTGAACGTAAAGTGAACAAAAAATTCTAAGCTTATCTTAGAATCAAAATAATTGAAAAGCCTTCGAGAAATCGGAGGCTTTTTTTTGTAATATCTTTTTTTCATACAGTCGTTGTAAATTCTCCTTTACTAATTTGACGTTGTCTTTTAGGAATTCTAGGGTGATTTACGTGAGCTATAATCTATCTTCTTTGTAATAAAATGAATGCAAAGTAGCTAATGTCAATATAAATTTCGATTTTTAATCAGCCTTATTAAAAATCCCTACATATTATATTTTTATGAAAAGAACTAATCTCACGTATATTTTATCAAAAAGAGTCTTAGGTTACGCCTTATTTTTTACCTTTTTTGCTCTAGATCATGGATTTGCACAAAATCGATCGCAGCAAGGATCGCAGGTATTAGAGCCTATTGTGCAAAAAATCGTAGCAGAAGCCAATCATAATTCTCAGCTAGAATCGCTTGCGTTTGAACTGTTAGATGTAGTTGGCCCCCGCTTAGTGGGGACTCCAGGCATGACTCGTGCAAATGAATGGGCACTTGCCAAATTTGAAAGTTGGGGCATTACAGCTCAGAATCAAAAGTTTGGCGAATGGAGAGGATGGGAGCGCGGTATTTCACATATCGATATGATCACACCCCGTGTCAAATCATTGGCCGGAACACAGCTTGCATGGAGTCCGAGTACAAAAGGGAAAAGTATACAAGCGGAAGTTATTAGCCTACCAGATGTAAAGGATTCCTTGTCATTTCATAAGTGGCTTCCTTCTGTTAAAGGTAAATTTGTGATGATTTCAATGCCGCAGCCAACCGGTCGTCCGGATCATAACTGGGAAGAGTATGGGACCAAGGAGTCCATTGAACGGATGAAAGTTTCTCGGGACTCTCTTGCAGTTTTATGGAACAACCGTATCAAAGCTTCTGGAGTATCTGCAAATTCTATCCCAGCCATGTTGGAAGATGCAGGTGCCGTAGGGATATTGACCAGCAATTGGTCAAAAGAATTTGGAGCGAATAAAATATTTGGAGCACGGTCATATAAGGCGCCATCGCTCGATATCTCCTTAGAAGATTATGGTATGTTATACCGTTTAACCGAAAAGGGAATCAGTACAAAGATCAGTGTCGAGACTGCTTCAAAGGATCTAGGAAACGTATCTTCCTTTAATACTATTGCTGAAATTAAAGGAAGTCAATTTCCGAACGAATACGTTATTCTTTCAGCTCACCTTGATTCCTGGGAGGGAGGTTCGGGAGCAACAGACAATGGAACCGGAACTATCGCTATGATGGAAGTCGCACGTATTTTGAAAAAGATATTGCCAAATCCTAAGCGAACTATACTAATCGGTTTGTGGGGAAGTGAAGAACAGGGGCTAAACGGCTCGCGTTCATTTGTCTTGGACAATCCAGAGATAATAGAAAATACACAAGCTGTTTTCAACTTAGATAATGGCACAGGCCGTGTTGAGCGAATTAATGGCTCAGGCTTTGTACATGCTTATGACTTTATATCCCGCTGGATGTCTGCTGTGCCTGCACATGTTACAAAAGATATCCAAACTGAATTCCCGGGATCACCAGGAGGTGGGGGATCAGACCACTCATCTTTCGTTGCTGCTGGAGTACCAGCTTTTATGTTAAGTTCATTGTCTTGGGGTTACTTTTCAAATACATGGCATACCAATTTGGATACTTATGATAAGTTAGTGTTTGATGATCTCAAGTATAATGTAATTCTTACTGCTGTGATGGCTTATAAAGCCTCTGAGGAAGCTAAGTTGGTTAATCGGGAGCAGCGGATACTCCCAGCGGGAAGTGACGGTAAGCCGGGTGTTTGGCCCCCTATTAGACAGCCAAGGAGAACAGGAGTTGGATATTAGGTAACGCAAGATATTGTGACCCTGCTAGGAAAAACTTTAAAACTTCAAGATTTAAAGTTTTTTTCTCTCCTTATAGGTATATGATAATACGATCTTCTTTTGAAATATAAGCTATCTATTACCTATAGTTCTTTATGGAACTCAAGTTTTTATATTCCTTTGATATACAGATTTATATTTATTCATTAGATTTGAATTTGTTTAGGATATAGTGTATAGATTATATACCTTTAGAATCAACCACAACCTAAATTTATAAATGAAAAAGAATAATTATTTTGATGCTATCGTAATTGGTTCTGGAATTTCCGGAGGATGGGCAGCAAAGGAATTCTGTGAAAAGGGATTAAAAACATTAGTATTGGAACGGGGGAGAGACGTCAAACATATTAAAGATTACCCTACCGCTTATTTGGATCCTTGGCAATTAGAGCATACCCATCAATTGTCTTTAAAAGAAAGAGAAGAAAATCCGATCGCGTCAAAATGTTATGCTTATAAAGAAGATGCGAAGCATTTTTTCACTTCAGATGATGAACAGCCATACATTCAAGAGAAGCCTTTTGATTGGATAAGAGGTTATCAGGTAGGTGGTAAATCGTTAACTTGGGCCAAGCAAACACAAAGATGGTCGGCATATGATTTTGAAGGTCCAGCGAGGGATGGTTTTGCTGTCGATTGGCCAATTCGTTATGCCGATATATCACCTTGGTATAGTTATGTCGAGAAATTTGTCGGTATTTCAGGTAATTTAGATGGAATTGATGCGATGCCAGATGGAGAGTTTTTGCCAGCATGGGAGATGAATCAGGTGGAATTAGAGATTCAACGAAACATCCAAAGTAAATATTCTGACCGTTACGTCATTGCAGGAAGATGTGCACACCTCACTAAACCAAAACAGATACATATCGATCAAGGTCGAACACAATGTCAAGCTCGAAATCTGTGTCAGCGAGGTTGTCCTTTTGGAGGATATTTTAGTTCCAATGCATCAACCTTACCTTGGGCTCAGAAGACAGGTAATCTTACTCTAAGACCCCATTCTGTTGTTGATTCAATAATTTATGATGATCAGCTAGGGAAAGCGGTGGGAGTTCGCATCATCGATTCCGAAACCAATAAAAGTCTAGAATTTTATGCTAAAGTAATCTTTGTAAATGCTTCTACTATAGCAACAAACCAAATTTTATTGAATTCTACTTCGGATAGATTCCCTCAAGGAATTGGTAATGATAGTGGTATTTTGGGTAAATATATTGCTTTCCACAACTATTTAGGATCACTTAGTGCTACTTTTGAAGGTTTTGAAGATAGCTATTATTATGGAAGAAGACCAACACAACCGATCATACCTAATTTTAGAAATGTAGTAAGACAGGAAATGGACTTTTTACGAGGATATGCTTCATTTTTCGGGGCGCATCGAGGTCGATCCCCAGCAGTTGAATTAGAAGATCAAGTTGGAGGAGTTTACAAAGATGAGTTATGCACTTTGGGGGGATGGAAAGTTGGGATGATGATGCAGGGCGAGACTATTCCACAGGAAAAAAATCATATCCGATTAAGTCTTGATAAAAAAGATAAATACGGCATCCCACAGGTCATTACGGCAATAGCATATGCTGAAAATGATTTTAAATCGCGGAATGATTTCTTTCAGCAAGGAGCAGAAATGTTAGAGGCTGGCGGAGCAAAAAATATTTTGACTCATGACAGTGGCCAGAACCCAGGGCTGGATATCCATGAAATGGGAGGAGCGAGGATGGGTTTGGATCCTAAAACCTCCATTTTAAATAAATGGAACCAAATGCATCAATGCCCTAATGTATTTGTGACCGACGGAGCCTCTATGGTGTCGACAGGCACCCAAAATCCATCATTGACTTACATGGCATTAACTGCAAGAGCAGTAAATTATGCGGTTGCACAAATGAAAAAAGGAAGCATTAAATAGATTCTTTATTAAGAATTTGTAAAATATTGGGCTTTTCTTAGTTCATGTTATTAATAAGGATTTTTAAATCCTTATTTTTGTTTTTATCTGTATGTCAGATTGAAACAAATTAGATTGGAATTTATAAATGGCGAAGACACAGGATAATAGTCCGAAAAATTATATTCAAATAAAAGGGGCAAGAGTCAATAATTTAAAGAATATTGATGTCGATATCCCTAAGAACAAACTGGTAGTTATTACAGGTATGTCAGGCTCGGGCAAATCTTCCTTAGCATTTGACACGCTCTATGCCGAGGGGCAACGTCGTTATGTCGAAAGTCTCTCGTCCTATGCCCGTCAGTTTATGGGAAGGATGAATAAACCTGAAGTTGATTACATTAAGGGTATAGCACCTGCAATAGCGATCGAACAGCGCGTTATTACAAGCAACCCACGCTCTACTGTTGGTACATCGACTGAGATTTATGATTATCTGAAACTATTATATGCACGTATAGGCAAAACCTACTCTCCCGTATCTGGACAACTTGTTACGAAAGATACAGTCTCCAGTATTGTAGATTTTGCAACAGCTTTAGAGGAGGGAACATCTATTACCATTTATGCTCCACTAATTCCTACGAACGACCGTAAGTTAAAAGAGGAACTTTCACTTTTATTACAGAAAGGTTTTGTCCGTATTAAGTATAAAGGTGAGCTACAGAAAATAGAAACGATCATCGATGACAAGAAAGTCGATAATAAAGCGATTAAAGAAGGTGAAATAGAAATCGTTACGGACCGTCTTCGTATCGACTCGGATGACGATACCTTAAATCGTCTTTCGGATTCTATTCAAACAGCTTTATTTGAAGGAAAAGGTAATTGCTCCATAGCCGTAGGAGAGGAATTACATCATTTCTCAGATCGTTTTGAGCTTGATGGAATCTTGTTTGAAGAACCAACAGCTAATTTCTTCAGTTTTAATAATCCATATGGAGCATGTCGCCGTTGTGAAGGATATGGGAAAGTGATTGGTATCGATCCAGATCTTGTTATTCCTGATAAAAGCCGATCTGTATATGATGGTGCTATCGCACCATGGCGAGGAGAGAAAATGGGCGAATGGTTACAGGCACTGATCAAAGTTTCATTAAAGTTTGACTTTCCTATCCATCGTTCCTATTCTGATCTAACAGCGGCACAAAAGAAATTGCTGTGGACGGGTAATAAGTATTTTTCAGGTTTAAATCAATTTTTTCAAGAGCTTGAAGAACAGACCTACAAAATCCAATATCGGGTCATGTTATCCCGCTATCGTGGTAAGACAGATTGTCCAGAATGTCACGGTTCCCGTCTTCGTCAGGATGCAACCTACGTTAAAGTTGGCGATAGGTCCATTACCGATATCGTGCTGATGCCTTTAGATAAAGCATTGGAGTTTTTCCAAGGGTTAGAACTAAAAGGAAATGATCTTTTAATTGCGAAGCGGTTATTATCTGAAATTGAAAGCCGGTTACAGTTTTTATGTGATGTAGGATTGAGCTATTTAACTTTAAATCGCTTATCCAACTCTCTTTCTGGAGGTGAATCGCAACGTATCAATTTAGCGACTTCTTTAGGAAGTTCGTTGGTTGGGTCAATTTATGTCTTGGACGAACCGAGTATTGGTTTACATCCTCGCGATACACAAAGACTTATAGGAGTTTTAAAATCGCTAAGGGATATTGGCAATACGGTTATTGTGGTCGAGCATGAACAGGAAATGATGGAGGCTGCCGATTATCTGATCGATATTGGCCCGGAAGCAGGAATAAATGGTGGTGAATTGGTATTTGCAGGTCACTACGATGATATCATTAAAGATAAAAAAAGTTTAACAGGTCGTTATTTAAGCGGACAAGATCAGATCGTCATTCCGGCTCAACGCCGTACATGGAACAATTCCATTACCGTTAAAGGAGCGCATGAAAATAACCTGCAGGGTATCGATGTGACTTTTCCACTCAATAATTTTACTGTTGTAACCGGTGTTTCCGGTTCTGGGAAAACATCGCTTGTAAAACGGATTTTATATCCGGCTCTGCAAAAAGCGATCGGGAATTATTCCGGTGAGCAGACAGGAGTTTACGATGGAATTGAAGGAGATATTGATCGCGTTGAACAAATTGAAATGGTTGATCAGAATCCGATCGGTCGTTCTTCACGATCCAATCCGGTTACCTATGTAAAAGCTTGGGATGAAGTTAGAGCTTTATATTCAAATTTACCGGCTGCTAAAGCTGCAGGACTAAAACCCGCTGCCTTTTCATTTAATGTGGAGGGTGGTCGCTGTGACGTATGCCAAGGCGAGGGAGAGGTCAAGATTGAGATGCAATTTATGGCCGATATTGTGCTGCCTTGTGAAGCGTGTGAAGGCAAACGTTTTAAACAGCATGTACTTGATGTCCAGTATAAAAGTAAGTCGGTTTCAGATGTTTTGGAATTGAGTGTTGATGAGGCTATTGTTTTCTTTGCTGATCAACCTAAAATCTTATCTAAACTTCAACCTTTACAAGATGTTGGACTAGGTTATGTGAAATTGGGACAATCATCGAGTACACTATCTGGTGGAGAAGCACAGCGAATCAAACTGGCTTCATTCTTAATTAAAGGAAATAACAGTAAGAAAACACTTTTTATATTTGATGAACCAACAACAGGTCTCCATTTTCATGATATTAAGAAGCTCTTGAAATCGTTTGAGGCACTGATCAATTTAGGGAATAGTATTTTGGTTATCGAACATAATATGGATATGATCAAATCGGCAGATTGGGTGATAGATATCGGTCCTGAAGGGGGAGATAAAGGAGGGAAATTAGTTTTTGCAGGACTTCCTGAAGATTTGGTCAAATGTAAAGATTCTTATACAGGGCAATATTTACAGACGCATTTAACGAATTAATTTTACATTTATAGCCTAAACAAAATAAAAGACATGATTAAAAAAATGTTAATAATGATGTGCGTAGGGTTGAGTAGTTTGATAACCTTTGCACAGTCGCCAGAACGTCCGAAATTAGTCGTGGGTCTTATGGTTGACCAGATGCGCTGGGATTACCTGTACCGATTCGCTGAACGCTATGGCGAAGGTGGTTTCAAAAGATTGTTGAATGAGGGATTTTCATGCGAAAATACGCTGATCAACTACATTCCAACGTATACTGCTATCGGCCATAGCTCTGTTTACACAGGATCAGTACCTGCTATACATGGTATTTCAGGTAATGATTGGATTATGGAGCAAACTGGTAAACCAATGTATTGTACTCAGGATGACAATGTCGTTGGGGTAGGTACAACAGAGGCTGAAGGAAAGCAGTCTCCACGCAATTTACTTGCTTCTACCATTACAGATCAATTGAAATTGGCGACCAATTTTCAATCAAAGGTTATCGGCATTGCTATTAAAGACCGTGGCGGGATTCTACCTGCAGGTCATTTTGCTGATGCAGCCTACTGGTTTGAATCTAAGTCAGGTAATTGGATTACGAGCAATTTCTACATGGATAAATTACCAAACTGGGTAACAGATTTTAATAAGAAAAAACTTGCTGAAAAATATTTAAAACAAGATTGGAAACCTTCTTATCCGTTATCGACCTATACATCAAGTATTGCTGATGATAATATTTATGAAGGAAAATTTGCGGGAGAGGCAAGTCCAACTTTACCAAGGGCAACTTCCAAATTGATGGCTAGTGAAGGGTATGAGTTGATTAAGACGACGCCTATGGGAAACACATTGACATTAGATTTAGCTAAAGCAGCTATAGAAAATGAAAAACTTGGAAATAACCCAACGAAAAGTACGGACTTTCTTTGTGTAAGCTTATCTGCTACTGACTATGTGGGGCATCGTTATTCCCTTTCTTCTGTAGAAATTGAAGATATCTATTTAAAGCTGGATCATGAACTTGCAGATCTTTTCAACTATTTAGATAAATCAGTTGGTAAAGGTAATTACACATTCTTTTTAACAGCAGATCATGCCGCATCTTATAATTCACGTTATTTCATGGACATGAAAGGGAACGGAGGATATTTTCCTGGTAGACAGATCTTAACAGCATTAAATGATAATTTGAAAGCTAAGTTTGGTCAAGAAAAAATAGTTAAAAGCTTAATGAACTACCAGGTTCATTTGGATAATGAAAAGATTGAAACTTTAAAACTAGATGAAGAAGCCATTAAAACAGATATCATCAAGTATTTGAAAAAACAGGATGGTGTTGCTTTCGTATTCGATATGTCCAAAGGTGATGTTCTTCAAGCTCCATTAGCGATTCGCGAAAAAGCTATTAATGGATATCATATGAAGCGCAGTGGTGTTATTCAGATTGTTGTTGAACCACAATGGTATGAGGGATCTCCTCGTTCTACGGGTACTACACATGGTACATGGTCGAGCTTTGACTCGCATATACCATTAGTATTTATGGGATGGGGTATCAAACATGGCGTTTCTAATAAAGCTGTAAACGTTACTGACATTGCTCCAACTTTAGCCGCGTTGTTGCATGTTATGGAGCCAAATGGTAGTATCGGTACTCCTATAGTAGAGGTTTTAGGACAGTAATATCGCTTTTAAATGCTATATTACAGGTAAAATTTGTTAGATTTCTGCTATATAAATTTACTGATTGAAGAGAAGAGGGAGGTAAAATTGTTTTATAAGCAATGCAATAAGATTGTAAATAAAACAATTTTATCTAAGTTTGTAGATAAAATTGAATAAATAATATGCTTTCTAAAAAGACAAAATATGCCATTAAAGCCTTAATGGTTTTAGGTAGGAACTACGGTAAAGATCCCATGCAGATTGTAAAAATTGCAGAGGAAGAAAACATTCCGAAGAAATTTTTAGAACAGATATTGTTGGAAATGCGTAATGCCGGGATTTTGTATAGTAAGAAAGGTGCAGGAGGTGGTTACAGTCTAAATAAAGCACCAGAAGATGTTTATTTGTCCCAGGTGATGCGATTGATCGACGGACCTATTGCCTTATTACCTTGTGTCAGTCTTAATTTCTATCGCTCATGTGATGAATGTACCACAGAGCATGCCTGTGGTATACGCGATACTTTTGTTGAGGTTCGTAATGCAATGTTACAAATACTAAACGATACGAGTGTTGCGAGTCTAATAAATAAGGAAAAACAATTAAACCTAGACACTACAGAAAATAGCTAGATAAATTAAACTTTTTACTGAAAAGGCCGAATTATTTGATTAATTCGGCCTTTTTTATTTTTAACGAAAATTTAACAAAAAGCATACGACGTTATCGTATTAAAACTATATCTTTAGTTTTTAATATCATTATAAACCGAACCTAATGGCCAAATTCTATTGGAGCATATTATTATTATGCTCATTTATGCTGACCAATGCAACACATGCACAAACAAAAGTATCGGGAGAGATTGTAGATTCGAAGGATGGGGGGAAACTTGGTAAAGCGGCTGTTGTATTATTAAATGCGAAAGATTCCGTTCTTGTCAAGTTCGTGAGAACAAATGAAAATGGATCCTTTTCCTTTCCTAAAATTGATACAGGAACTTATCGGTTCATTGTATCCTTTCCTCAATATGTGGATGTTGTCAAGGATGTTACTGTAGGTCAAGAGCCCATTGCTTTTGGAACTATTAAATTATCAAAAGCCGCATTGCTTTTGGAAGAGGCACAAGTGACAGGTAGAATCCCTGTTGTCATTAAAGGGGATACCATTGAATATGATGCAGGAAGCTTTAAAGTCGAAAAAGATGCTAAAGTGGAAGATCTTTTAAAAGTGTTGCCCGGTATGACCATGGATGCAAACGGAAAGATTACGGCTAATGGAAAAGAAGTGAAGAAAGTATTATTGGACGGAGAAGAGTTCTTTGGTGATGATCCGACGCTCATCACGAAAAATATTCGGTCGGATATGGTCAGTAAGGTACAGGTGTATGAAAAGAAATCAGACCTGGCAGACCGTACAGGTGTTGATGACGGCGAACGCACGCAGACTATTGATATCAAGTTAAAGGCCGATAGTAAGAAAGGAATGTTTGGGCAAGCTACCGTGGGTGGCGGTACTGATAACTACTATGGGGGCAAAGTGATGGTCAATAAATTTAAAGGGAGCCAGAAAATAGCTGTATACGGTATTGCAGCCAATGATGGTATGGTGGGTCTAGGCTTTGAGGATGGACAGAAGTATGGCACAGGGGGTGGTAATGTGGAAGTAATGGATGGAGGAGGGATTATGATTTCGGGTGGAGATGGTGCGGAAGGTGGGTTTGATGGCAGATATTATGGAGGGGGAGTACCCAAAGCACTCAACTTTGGGGCAAGTTACTCGGATAAAACGGCAAATGACAAACATAAGATCAATGTCAATTATAAACGTAATCAGCTGAATGTAGATAATACAAGAACTTATTTTGAACAAAATAACGTTCCTGACCAAGTTCGTATTGACAATTCAAGAACGGCTTTGGAAACTGAGAATAGGACAAATGCGGCAAACCTGAGGTATGATTACAAATTGGACTCACTGACCGATATGACTGTAAAGATGGGGCTCAATAAATCACAAGGGGATAATTTTTCAGAGACATTTGCTGACCAAAAAACTTTGGAAGGACAGGGAATCACAGAAACATATTCTAAAAACAATTCGAGAACAGATCAAGAAAAGTATAATTTAGACGTTCTACTCACCAGACGTTTTAAGAAAGTAAGAAGATCATTGACTTTGGCAGTTAATACGAATACTGATCAGAATAATGGGAAAACAAATTATTTTTCAAGCGTATATCTTTTTAAAGATGCTCGTACGGATACCATCGATCAGTTTAAAAGAAATAAAAATAAGAATACGAATATTGGAGCTTCGATGACTTTTACCGAACCTCTTTCGAAAAGATTGACGGCGGCTTTAGGTTATTCATTCCTAAATAATAAATCGGAGACACTGAATCAATCTTTCAATAGAGATTCGGTTACGGGTGAGTATACCGTTTTAGATCAGAAAGTACTTAATGATTTTGATTTTACAAGTATAAAAAATGGTCTGAATACATCTTTGAATTATAAAGACAGTAAGTTAACGGTTAATCTAAGCAATCAACTGGATTTTGAAGACGTGAAACGCAAGTATAATAATTTAGGAACTGTGCTTCAGCGTGATCAAACGTCAATTCGTCCAAGTTTATCGACTAATTATCAGATTACGAAAAGTAAAAGTATTAATTTCAGGTACTCGGGAAGGACATTGCAACCTTCATTGACGCAAATAGAACCTTTAAAACAAAACTCGCAGCAGCTGGTGACCTACCTCGATAATTTTGATTTAAAAGCTGGTTTCTCGAATAATTACAGTTTAAACTTTAATTCTTATAAGCAACTGAAGGATCAAAGTATCTATGCCTATGTAAGCGCAACACAGGGAAATAATACGATTTCGAGTAGAGTGAGGTATTATGATAACGGTACACAGGATGTTCAATCTGTTAATATTGACAAGGCGAATTGGAGCTTATATGGAGGGTCAGGATACCGCTTTGTCATTCAGAAAAAATGGGGGCTTAATATGAATTTAGGAGCTAATGCCGAATATAGTAGTCAGTATAGCTACATGTCTTTAGAGAGGGAAGAACCGCGCTTAAACCAAAATGAAAGTTGGAGCTTTTCCCCGAGTATTGGATTAAGTCGCTACAAAGCTAATAAGTTAGATTTTTATATCAGTATTAGTCCGGGGGTTGAAAATTTAAGTTCATCTTTACAGCCAGAATTAAGCAGAACAACTTTTAAAATGAATTCTTATGGCAATGTAACTTATTACCTCCCGAAAGATTTTAAAGTAGGACTTAACGTTAATCAAAGCTATCAGAGCTCGACTCAAACCCTGCAGTCTATTAATATCGTTAATATGAATGGTTATATTTCAAAGAAATTCTTTAAAGATAAATCGTTAGAGATGCAGCTTTATGTAAACGACATCTTAAATAAGAATAATGGTATTAATCGATACCAAAATGGTACATCTTTTATTCAGTCGAGTAATGATGTATTGCGCCGTTATGGTATGTTGAAGGTGATTTATAATTTTACAACAATGAAAGGAGGAAAATAAGATGAATAAATATATTGTAGTACTGTTTTTATTGGTGGGCTTTATGATGCATGCATCTGCCCAGTACGCTTTTTTTCCGAGCAGTGGAACCGTTACTTTTGAAAGGAAATTTCATTTACATAATTTTTTAAAACGCAATTTTTTGAATAAACCAGATCTGGATGGTTGGGACAAGATTAGTGTGGAGCAGGCCATGAAATCTGGTCCTGTAGAGATGATTACGCATCATAGTTTAAAATTCTTTGATGATGAAACCGTTTTTGAGACTGTGCAGGAGGATTATCCGCCGAATTATCGTAATTACTCTTGGTACAGCCCCTTTATTACTGATTCCAAAACCTATATCAATGTTAAAGAGAGCAACTTCCTAAAGTTATTGCCTTTCGGAGATGAAGAATTATTAATGAAAGATTCATTGCCCAATGTGAAGTGGAAGTATACGGATGAATATCGTAATATCGCAGGTTACGATTGTCGCCGGGCAAACGGGATTATTCAAGATTCTATTTATGTGGTGGCATTTTTTGCTGGGCAGATTCCCATTCCAACAGGTCCAGAACTTATTCATGGTTTACCTGGGATGATTTTGGGTGTATCCATTCCGAGCATGAACATTAATATTTTTGCAACAAAGGTTGAATTAACCAATACGCCAGTTTCCAATGTGCTGACCAAGAAAAAGAAAGTGGTTGCGGAGCCCAAGACCGCCATTATCGCAAAACTAAAATCTTCTGTCTACGATTGGATGGACGAAAAGGAATTTAATAAAAAGCTGAAAGCGATATTATTTTAAACAAGAAAGGGAACTCATCGTTCCCTTTCTTGTTTAAATATAGTTCTTTATCTAATGGTACTACCCGGTTTGATTGCCGAGGTTGGATTCACAAAATCCAAGCGGCCATCAGCATCCTCAGCCATTAAGATCATCCCTTGAGAGGTGATTCCTTTGATATCGCGAGGTTCCAGATTTACTAAAATAGATACCTGTTTGCCAATGATTTCTTCCGGAGAGAAGAATTCTGCAATCCCAGATACAACCGTACGTTGGTCAATACCAGTATCAATTTTGATTTTTAATAATTTCTTTGTTTTAGCAACTTTCTCTGCTTCTAAGATCGTACCCACACGAATATCAAGTTTCGTAAAATCTTCGAAAGCAATATTGGCTTTAGCCGGTTCAGTTTTTACATTTGCCGCTGCATTTGCAATTTTTGCCTGCGCCAATTTGTTCAATTGAAATTCAACCTGCTCATCCGTGATTTTTTCGAACAATAGTTGTACTTCACTCAATTGATGACCATCAGTAATTAAATCCGCTTTACCTGCATTTGTCCAATTTGTACTTGGGAAATCAAGCATTTCGAAAAGTTTTGTAGCAGTTTTCGGAAGGAAAGGCTGTGCTAATACCGCTAAGTTTGCGACTATTTGTGTGGCCACATTCAGAACCGTTTTTACACGTTCCTCATCCGTTTTAATCACTTTCCAAGGTTCTTCATCTGCTAAATACTTATTTCCTAAACGAGCAACATTCATAAACTGTGCTAATGCCTCGCGGAAACGATATTGCTGTATAGATCCGGTGATTGCATCAGGGAATTTTGCTAATTCAGCAAAAACATTTTGATCAACTTCATTTAACGGAGAACCACTAACTACTTTGCCATCAAAATATTTGTGAGAAAGTACCATGACACGGTTGACAAAGTTACCAAAGATAGCAACCAGTTCATTGTTAACTCTAGCTTGGAAATCCTTCCATGTAAATTCACTATCAGATGTTTCAGGAAGAATAGAAGTCAATACATAACGTAATTCATCTTGTCTACCCGGAAACTCTTCTAAATATTCATGTAACCAAACAGCATGATTACGAGAGGTCGATAATTTGTCGCCTTCAAGATTTAAGAATTCATTTGCTGGTACGTTATCCGGTAAAATATATTCACCATGTGCATGTAAAATCGCGGGGAAGATGATACAGTGGAATACGATATTATCTTTTCCGATGAAATGGATTAAGCAAGAGTCATCTTCAGGATTTTCTTGTTTTTTCCAATAATCTTCCCAGTTTTTACCATGATCAATAGCCCATTGCTTGGTAGCAGAAATGTAGCCTATCGGAGCATCTAACCAAACATAAAGTTTTTTACCAGCAGCCTCTTGAAGCGGAACATCTACTCCCCAGTCCAAATCGCGGGTCATCGAACGAGGTTGTAAACCCGATTTTAACCAAGATTGGCACTGACCAAAAACATTTGATTTCAAAACGTCTTTTTTACCTTCGATCAACCATTTCTCTAACCAAGGTTGGTATTTATCTAGTGGCAAGTACCAGTGTTTTGTTTTTCTTAATACCGGTGTTTTTCCGCTCAATGTCGATATTGGATTGATTAAGTCTGTTGGACTTAATGAAGTACCACATTTCTCACACTGGTCACCATACGCACCTTCGGACTTACAGTTAGGGCAGGTACCAACAATATAACGATCAGCTAAGAATTGATGAAAATCTTCATCATAGTATTGTTCCGAGAATTTCTCAACGAATTCACCTTTATCGTACAAATTCGTAAAGAATTCTTGAGACAACGCATGGTGGATAGGTTCGGAAGTGCGGTGATAGATATCAAATGCAATACCGAACTCTTCAAAGCTCTCTTTAATTTGTGAATTGTACTTATCAATAATTTGCTGTGGTGTGATACCTTCTTTTTTTGCACGGATGGTAATCGCCGCTCCATGTTCATCAGAACCACAGACATAGACAACGTCTTTATCGTTGAGACGTAAATAGCGCACGAAAATGTCGCCAGGAATATATGCGCCGGCCAAGTGACCAATATGCAAAGGACCATTAGCATAAGGCAATGCAGATGTAATGGTGTAACGTTTTTTGGATAAATTACTCAATGCTATACAGTAAATTAGTAGTTAGCGAAATAAAAAAACACTATAAATGTTTGTTTCTTTGACAAAGATAATTCAATTTGCGGTATTAAAATAAAGATTATGACGAAAATACCTGAATTTCTTAAAGCAGGCGATAAAGTCGCAATTGTCTGTCCTGCAAGTTTTATTCGTGGAAATATAGATGCTGCCTTTAAAATTTTGGAATCATGGGGCCTGGAGGTCCTTTTGGGAAAGACTGTCACAGCCGCTTACCATCAATTTGCGGGCGATGATCATGAAAGAGCTGCCGATTTGCAATGGGCTTTGGACGATGAGTCTATCAAAGCTGTTTTTGCGGCAAGAGGTGGATACGGCTGCGTGAGGATTATTGATCAACTTGATTTCTCACTTTTTCAAAAACAGCCTAAATGGCTTGTTGGATTTAGTGATATTACTGTTTTACATAGTCATATTCAACAGCAATTTGCCATTCCTACCATACATGGGCAAATGCCAAAATCTTTTGAAGCAGGTACCAAAGCATCTTTAGATACCTTGAAGGCCGCTCTCTTCGGGCAGTCGGTAGATTACAGCTATGAGCAGAAAGAATTTCCAAATAGAGTAGGAGAAGCAACAGGAATACTTGTTGGAGGAAATTTAGCTATTCTACTATCCGTACTGGCATCTGAGTCAGATGTCAATTACGATGGTAAAATCTTGTTTATCGAAGATGTCGGAGAGACTTTCTACAGTGTCGACCGTATGTTATGGGCATTGAAGCGGGCCGGGAAATTTAAAAAATTGAAAGGCCTGATTGTCGGCGGTTTTTCCGGAATGAAAGATGCTGATCCTTCATTTGGACAGTCTGTCTCTGAAATTGTGATGGACAAAGTAAGGGATGCAGATTTTCCAGTAGCATTCGCTTATCCTGCCGGCCATATTGATGATAATCATGCATTAATTTTTGGGAAGAAGGTGAAATTAAAGACCACAAAAAATAAGGTTTCATTAACATATATCGATTAAATATTATGGCACTATTTCAAAATTTAGGAAAATATAAAGATTTCGGTTTATTGATCATGCGTGTTGGTTTAGGCGTGATGATGATTGTGCATGGTTTCCCTAAAATGATGGGCGGAGTAGAGGCATGGGCTAAGCTTGGGGGGTCTATGGGAGTATTAGGCATTCATTTCTTACCCATTTTTTGGGGATTTATGGCAGCCGTTACCGAAGGAGTAGGAGGTTTGTTTTTATTGATCGGCCTTTGGACTAGACCTACTTTACTTTTTTTAGCGTTCACGATGATTGTTGCGGCTCTTGTTCATTTCGGAAAAGGAGATGGCATTAAAGGAGCCTCTCATGCCATTGAATTATGCTGTGTTTTTATTGGTCTATTATTTATCGGTCCGGGAAAGTATTCTGTTGATAAGAAATAAGACAGTTGAACTTATTGTAACAAGAGAAGAGGCTTAACACATCATGCGTTAAGCCTCTTCTTTTGTTCTGTGAACGTTCTATTTTAGTATGTCGAAACAATCCCCAAGTCTCCGATCGGAGTGATTACTCTAAACTTGTAGGTTGACTTGCTATTAAACGGAATAGCTCCTTTATATTCTTTTGATTTTAAAGTAGGTTCCGTGTTATCTTCACTGTAGTAAATTTTAAAACCAGGGTAGTCGGTGTTGGCTGTTAACTTTCCATCGATCAATTTTACTCCGACAGCAGGTACACGATAATGATACCCTTTATTTAATTTATCTAATTTCTTCAATTCATCATTACCTAACTTCTGCATAAATCCAGCATAGCTTTTTTGGTAAGTCTGATGATCAAAATTTTCGCCATTTTCCCAGCTTTGTTCCGGAGCCCATCCACGATCGGCAACTGCCAATAAGCGTGGAAAAATCATTTCTTCAAGACGCGTATCGTTATTTATTTTTTCAGACCAAAGTCCAGCTTTAACACCCAAGAAGTTTGCTTTGCCTTTTTCCGTTAAATGCACCTTATTTTTTGCGAAATCTTTCGGTAACTCGTTTCCTGAATTGTCTTTGAACAGGTTAATAAAATAGTTTTCCGGAGCAAACGAGTATGTTTTGTTAATATCAACCAATCCTACCCAGCTATGTCCCGGCTCAGCAAAGTTATGGTCCCAGGTCATGTCCAGATAGTTGTTATAAGCAGAAGTAAAGACAACTTTGTAACCTGCATTCGCTAGGCGGTACGCTAAATCTTCCTGTCCACCACCGATCAGGTTATTCCAGACGTTTAAGTTGATGTTATGATCGGCCAGTGCTGGATTTACATCCATTCCCTTTCCGAAATTTTTCATCCCCATTTCTTCCCAACCTGACATGATCAATCCTTTAGAGTGGCATAATTCATTAATACGGTTAATGTAATATGGCCACACATCATGCACGGATGTGATGTTATTTTCTTTCATGAAAGCTTCGATCTTTGGAGATTTTTCCCAGACGCCAGCAGGGGTTTCATCCCCGCCTAGATCGATGATCTTTAAAGGTACGCCGGCTTGTTCATGCATTTTTTTCACTTCATCGATTACCTTACTTAAGAAATGGTACGAAGAAGGTAAGGCAGGATTTAAAACGTTGTCGTTCCAGTTCTGTGCAGAGTTGTATACCGATAGGTCTTCCGGATCATGTAATAAATATTCTTCCGCACCTTTAAGGTCTCCTGCTTTTTTAAGTTTATTGTAACGCGCTTCCATTGATTTTATAGCAGCACGTGCATGTCCCGGAGTTTCAATTTCTGGAATGACATCAATATGTCTTGCCGCGGCATAACGTAAAATCTCGATATAGTCCTGCGTGCTTAGATATTGTTTTTCTTTTGCTACCGCTCCAGATCCATAGGCCGGTTGTATGGCTTTTCCATCTTTAAAGTTGGCAGAGCGTACACTACCGACCTCAGTCAATTCAGGTAGTCCTGGAATTTCTAAACGCCAGCCCTCATCATCGATGAAGTGGAAGTGAAATTTATTCAGTTTGTACTGCGCCATTGCATCCAAAATACGAAGTACCTCAGCTTTGCTATGGAAATTACGTGCCACATCCAGCATGAGACCACGATACGGGAAACGGGGCTGATCTTTTACCTGAGCATATGGGAAATTCAATGACTTATTCGTCGTGCTCCATGCTGCGGCAGGAATTAAAGATTTTAATGACTGTAAACCGTAGAATGCACCCGTTGCGGTACTTGCTTTAATTTCGATTCCTTTGCTATCAATATTCAATGCATAAGCCTCATCTTCAAAGCCTGCAGTTTTAACGATCTTGATTTGAGCGTCTTTACTCGTGCTTTTCTGTGCCTGTATTCCTGTTTGTTCTTTTAAGAACTGTATGAATAAACCCGCTTCATTATTAAAATCATTATCGCTATTGATTGAAACGGTATTTGTCAATTTAAATGACTTTGTTTTATCAAAGCTTGCTTGCGCCGGTAGCGGAAGAATATCCTGCTGTGAGCCTTTAGAAAGAAGCTCATTGCTCGCAAACTTCTGTTCTAAATAGGCTTTACGCTGTTCTGCCGTAAAGGTATTGCGCTGCGCTTCATAGTTTTTGATGTCCGCATAAGTATCTTTACCATCATAGCTTACGTAAAGCCCGATTGGTCCATCTGTATAATTTATCAGGCCACCGAGTGTTGTAAAATTGATTTCAATGGTATCTTTGGGCTGTAACGTTAGATTGTTTTTTGCAAATTCAATCTGGAATAAATCTCCATTACGATGTGACAATTTAAAACGTGAATCAACAGATTTTGCATCTATTCCACGGATGAAATTAAACCATAGTGACCAATCTTTAAGTGCAATTTGCTGACTGTCTGTGTTTTTAATGATTAATTTAGACGTCGGGTTTTTCTTTAAACTTATTCCTGTTGGAACTTCCCAGCGTACTGAAATCTTATTTTCAATGTTTGCAGGAGTCTGGGCAAAGAGATTTGCTGTCAACAATGCCATTGTAGTAGACAGCCAAATGGACTTTTTATACGGTTGATAACTCATGAATCTATAAGTTGTTTAGTTTGTTGTGTGATCTAAAGATACAATTTTTAGAGAAATAAATAATTTTTCATTTTTATTTTGAAATATTCAATAACCTTTCTATATTTGCACACCGAAACACAAAAAGGCCCGTTCGTCTAGGGGTTAGGACGTTAGATTTTCATTCTAGAAACAGGGGTTCGATTCCCCTACGGGCTACAAAAAAGCGACTTCAAAAGAGTCGCTTTTTTTATGCGCTTTATTTGGCATATGTCCTATTTTATGCCAAAGTATTTTGTGTGATTTCTATAAATTAATACCCTATTTAATTCTATTTTTTTCATCAATTAATCTATCCCCAAAGAAGCAGATGTAGCATCTTTTTATTCTCTATCTGTGGCATCGTTGTCATACTAATCAATTTAAATTTAAGATGCGCGTACGGGGAGTTTGATTATGTAATAAATCACATACATGGAAGTTATATGGGTGAATTATATTATTTTTGGAATTTATGCTATTAATTAGCATAGAAATTAAACTTAATTTAATGATGAATAAAAAAATTATATATGGTTTATTAGGGGCAGTTATTTTAAGCGGAAGTTTAAAATTGGGGTATGCTCAGCAAAAGAATTTTGAAACCGCTACGGTATCAACCCTTCCTTCTATATTTCCCTCACCTGTGTTTATGGAACTTCAAGGCGAGAGCTTTCCTCTTGGACAGACCATTACTTTAGTTGCATTACCAGAGGTTAGTGAGTATACTAAGACCACAGTAGAGAAGATGCTGAACAAGGCAGGAGTGAAGAATGTGAATACAACCCAAAAGATTCCAAAGTCAATTCGAGGTACAGTAGTGGTTCTAGGGGAGAGCAAAAGTGGGGACGGAACAGCACTTCTTAGCAACAACCAGGCAATTTTAGATTCTCATAAAGAAGGTTATGTAATTTCTAGTGGAAAAAAAGATCAAGGTTTTTTAATATCACTAATGGGGCATGATGCGCATGGTCTATTTCATGCCACACAAAGCTTCGCACAGTTAATCACAAGCGCTTTCTTTCCATCACTATTGATTCAAGATTACCCAGCTCAGCCTATCCGCGGTTCGGTGGAAGGGTTCTACGGGAAACCCTGGACTATGCTAGAGCGCGAGCAACATTTATTATTTTTATCCTCTGTTAAAGCCAATACCTACGTATATACGCCAAAAGATGATCCTTACGCTAGAGATAGATGGAGAGAACCTTATCCTGCAGACACATTATCAGAACTTGGTCGTATAGCAAAGATTGCAACCGATAATCATATCAACTTTGTTTATGCAATATCGCCTGGTCCAACAATTTGTTTTTCATGTAAAACAGATTTTGATCTATTAAAAGACAAAGTAAATGCGTTAAGAAGCGTGGGTGTGCGTAGTTTTTATTTGGCGTTAGATGATATTGAGTATCAAAAATGGAACTGTAATCAAGATTCGATCACTTTTGGAAAATCTGGCCCCGAAGCTGCCGCTGTAGCACAATCTTCATTATTAAATAAATTGCAGGACTATATCAAGGGAGTAGATCCTGAGGCGCCAAATTTAATTATGGTTCCCACAGAGTATTATGATGCTAAAGAAACTCCGTATAAAGCCGCATTACGTAAAAATTTAAATCAAGATATCGTTGTTCAATGGACAGGAACTGATGTCGTTCCACCATCAATTTCTATAAATGATGCAAAAGCCGCTACTAAGGTGTTTGGAAAACCAACATTGCTCTGGGATAATTATCCTGTAAATGACTATGCCGAATCTAAAGGAAGACTTCTTTTAGCACCATATGATAGAAGGGAAGCGGGGTTATCAAAACAGCTTGCCGGCATTTTGTCCAATCCAATGAATCAGGAAGCTGCTAGTAGAGTGGCAATATCGGGAGTGGCTGCTTTTGCTTGGAATGATCAAGATTACGATGCTTCTCGTACTTGGACATTTGCTGCGCGTCAATTAGCTGGAAATAATCCAAAAACCACTCAGGCATTATTGCTGTTTTTCGATACCCAGCACTTAGCCCCAACATTTGGAACACACCCTTGGCAAGTGCAAGCACCAGCATTAAAGTTAATTTTAGATAAGTTTAGAGATGCTCTTTCTTATGGTAATAAAGATGACCGTGCGCAGGCTATTAAAAATCTACTAAATCATGCTCATGAATTTAGAAATACTCCAAATATTATTCGCTCAGGAACAATTGATAAGGGTTTTGTCCGTGAAGCTGGACCGTGGTTAGATGCGATGGCAATATGGGGAGAGGCTTTAGAATCTGTTGTCCTAGGTTTGCAGGAGGTAGAAATGGGTAAAAGTAATAGTATCGGTTATTTTGATAAAGCTCAAGAACTCGCTAAAAAGGCGGCGGTTATTCCCTCAACACCAGGTGCGACTCGCTTTGAAGGGCCAGTTAAAATAGCAGACGGAGTATTGGATGTATTTATTAAAGATGCACCCAAATTACTTTATATAGCAAAAGGTAGTAAGTAGATCATACTTTATGTTCACTATTTCACGAATGTTCACGTTCCATGAACATGTGTGAAATAGTGAACATTTATTTGTTTTATCTTTCTCATGGGGCATTTACCGGCCATTGGAATAACTCTTAAAAATCTTATCAGAAGTCAATTTGTGGAAAATGAGGCAGTTCTAACAAGTATTCCCTGAATTTGACTAATTTTATACGCAGCGCGTAGCGAATCTTAGCTGGACAAATAATCCGTTTGATTATGCGTATCGATGAACCCAGCGAACGGAACTATTATATCAAGGAGGCCACAGGTGAAGAATAAACTAATGATGACTTGACAACGAGATGTTCAGTAATTAAACTGCGATAATAAAGAGTCTGGTTAAGTGCCAAATAATGAAGAATTGGCGCATTCCAAGTAAGCTAGGAAGTCGTCAGTTTTATGCTTTGTGTGCAACGGAGCATGTCTTCGCGCTATGGCGTAGCGGTTTCGACGATGGAGAAAAGCATTTATACCTAGGTCGATGTGATTTAGAGGGGCGGGGAAATGGCTTGGACACTCGGGGAAATGAGAAACACTGGTGACTGTGTGGCTTCGCAATATGTCTAAGAGTTTTTGAGGTTCATGAAAGCGGGAGGAGGAAGGACTAAGTGATTCACCGAGATGACGGATTAATATGGATACTCGGGAAAATGCATCGGAATGGTGGCTGTATAATTTTGCCACGTGGCGAAATGGTCAAGTGCGTCCGGAGATTCCTTTCGCCATACCGCGAAATTGACCATGGAATTTTTTTATGAAAAGTTTTTTTTCTAAAATCTCATGATATAAATAGTTATTCGGAAGTAGACTTCATCTCAAATATTGACAAATAAAATTTAGATTGCATATCTTTTTTTTGATGATCCTTACCTCGATTTTGGGTTTCAATTGGATTATTCAGAGTGATAGATGAATGCAATGCTCATTTAACTTTTTGATAAGCAAATAGTTGTAAGCTAATTATTCCTATTGAAATAAAAAAGTCCAGATCAACTTCGTCGATCTGGACTTTTTGTTTTGGGATATTGTTTATTCCCAAGTTTTTTCGCCTTTTTTCATTTTTTGAAGCGTTGCTATATAATCCTCTTTTTTATCGTTTGCAGTCAAAAGTGATATCGCTTTCTCTTGTGTTTTGATTGCTTGATCTTTGTCACCTAGACGATAAAGAAGGTTGGCAAAGGTATCTAGATACATCGGTGTATCTTTTTCTTTCTCTAGTGATAATTTGCTCCATTCTGAAGCCGCTTTTAAACAAGCTGGGTCATCACAGTTTTCAAAGATAGACCAAGCCATCTGGTTTAATTCCATTGCTGTGACCGTCGAACCGTATTTGGCAATATACTTATTAAAACTATCTCTCAATCCAGGATAGTTTTTAGTATAAGAGAAATAACGCGGTTGCATTTCCAAACTCGTTTTTTCGGTATTGACTGTAGGGTATTTCTGAGCCAGTTCTTTTTCTATAGCAGCAAAATCTACATCTTCCTTAGCCAGTATTTTGGTATTGACAGCTTCACTGATCAATAGCTTACCTAAGAAATCATTTGCTTTAACCTTCTCGCTGATGGCATCAAACTTGGTTGGGTTATCTTTTATTAAGTTAAATGCTTTCGAATCCTTAATGCTCGCAGAAGAAATCAATAACTCTAAATTGTCTTTTGTAAAGAGCTGATCTGTTGATAGCGAAGATAATACAATGCTCTCAGCCTTTGCCTGTGTTTCTTTATCATAAGCTTCTTTTGCCACTTGGGCCATAGCTTTTGCAATCGTTGTATTTTGTGGATCAGCATTGAATTTTGCCAATAGGGTTTCATACTGGGTATTCGGATCCAATGCCTTTTGAGCTTTAGCAATAAATCCATCCGCATCACCGCCCCCTACAATTCGGTGTACAAGCTTGCCTTTTGAATCAAAGATCAAGAAAGTAGGATATGCTACTACTTTATAATCTTTGGCAAAACGATCTGCTTCCGCGTACCAGGATTTTACTTCTTGATTATCCCCTTCGGTCTTATCCATTTGGATTTTGGCATTGATAAATTTGGCGTTGAAGAAATCACCTACCTTCGCCTGTGGGAAGATTGTGCTTGTCATGTACTTGCAGGGGCCACACCAAGTGGTGAAACAATCGACAAAAATAAATTTGTTTTCCTTGGCTGCCTTTTCTTTAATTTGATTCCAATTGAGACCATGCTCAAATTTAACACCCTTGCTCTGAGCGAATAGTAATGATGGAACCAAGAATAACATTAAAATTAATTTTCTCATAATCAGTTGATATTTATATGTGAATTTACTGAAATAAAAGCTTATCAAAAAATATTACAAAAAATCTTCAGAACCCGTAGAACCGAAACGGCGGATTAATCAATAAGTAAATGCTCGGAATATCATAACCCAATTAATAATGGTCAGTTCCCTGAATTTGACCAATTCTCTACGCAGCGCGTAGCGAATCTTAGCTGGACAAATATCCATTTGATTATGCGTATCGATGACCCCAGCGAACGGGACTATAATAAAGGGGGCCACAGTTGATATACACTCACTATTCTCACCAATCGTTCATCTGAAAAGAATTCCAATTTGATCATTGATTCATATAGAATAATCCCTTAGTACTAATTATGAGTCAATACTTTTTTTTAGTTTCAATAAGCAAAAAAATATTTGATGATTATTAAGATTTATGCTAATATACAATTTGAGTACACCAGTTTTCTAAGTTTAAGATTTATCCCAAAAATGGATGTTTCCAAGGTGCCCGGTAAGGTCTTCTTAATAATTTGGTTGCTTCAGGATCATCAATACATTTTTTTTTAATAGGGTCGTAGACCAATGGTCTGTTCAATAACATGGATAGATTGGCCAGAATACAACTTGCCGTTGAGATATGTCCTTCTTCAATATCAGCAATAGGGAGATGGTCATTTTCAATCGCAGATAAAAGATTCAGCATATGTTGACGGGTAGCAGGAGCGGTGTGCAGTTCGATTCTGGGTTCATTGAGATCTGCTGGAAATTTTTCTTTCTCATAAACCACATCCATAGCAATGCGCTCTCCTTTACCAACCGGAATAAACTCATATTTCATGACACTGCCTTTTAAAGTACCTTTTTCTCCATAGATAACAAATGCCCAAGGGTATTCTGGATCTGCAGGAGTTCCCCAGGACCGCATCTGCCAAACGCAATTTAAGTCAGGATATTCAAATATAGCAGTCTGTGTATCCGCAATATTGGATTTTCCGCCTTTTTGCACAAATATCCCGCCTGTTGAAGTAATCTTTTCCGGCCATTTAAGTCCTAAAAGCCAACGAACAGTGTCGAACATATGCATACCCATATCGCCGGTAATACCATTACCATACTCCATGAAAGTGCGCCACCAGCCACCATGTGGTAAACCATCATAAGGACGCAATGGAGCCGGGCCTGTCCACATTTCATAATCCAGAAAGTCAGGAACAGGTTCTACTGCAGGATTTCCATTTTTACGCATATGATAATAACAGCATATCTCGACATGTGATATTTTACCAAGCAGTCCTTGATCTATGATTCTGTTTTTAGCATCTATAAGGTGGGCTGTACTTCTTCTCTGTGTACCTACCTGTACTTTTTTATTGTGTTTTCTTGCTGTGCTCAGTATAGCTTCGCCTTCCAGAACATCAATGCTAATGGGTTTTTGGAGATAAAGATGTGCCCCTGAACGTATGGTGTCGATTGCTTGTTGCGCATGCCAGTGATCGGGAGTTCCGATGAGTACCAGATCCAGTTTATGTGCGTCGAGCATTGCTCTGTAATCATTGTAAAGTTTTGGTACTTTTCTGGATATTTGGCGTTCACTGATCAATTTTCCAGCTTCTTCCAGATGTTTGCTGTCCACATCACAGATTGCTACAACATCAATATCGCGTACCTGCATGAGTCTAAATAGATCGCTTTTCCCGTACCAACCTGCTCCAATCAATCCGACCCGCATATTTTTAAGTGTACTTTCAGAGGAAACCCCTTTTGCTTGTAGAGCAGATAAAGTTAAAACAGCAGTAGCACCTTGAATAAATTTTCTACGGTTCAGGTTGAAATTAGGCATAATTTGTTGGTTTATGGTTTATTAAGAGAAAACAAAGAACTGGTCAAAATGTTTATTTTATTATTAATTTGCAATAAATTACAACATTCTCCGATCCCTAATCCGTCCATTATATGTCCGTGTAAAACCAAATATAATCTTAGTCTATATTTTAATAGATCAGTCTCTTTGTTCCCTGTGTAACATGATAAGAAGGTATAAAATTGATTACGTTTTTTAACGATCAAGAGTATATTAATAAAAAAGGTTGAACGGGATAGAAATCACCTGTTCAACCTTTTGTTCAATCACTTTTTTACAAATAGATCCTTTAAGGCGATAGTATCGTCAATCCGGATTCAAATTATCTAGTGAGATGCACTTTTTGAAGGTATTAAAATATTAACACCAGCCTGTACAGCCATACCTCCGAATCGGCTTTCTGTTGCAAAGTTTTGGGTTATACGTGCCATTGCTCCAATTTTTTTAGGTACAATCCAGTAGGAAACAAAGCCACCAACTCCTGCTGTCTGATCTGATAAGAAACTACCTTCAGTTCCTTTATCATCGGAAACCTGTTTGGTGTAGTGGCCGAATACACCAACTTCATCGCCACGGCTGTTGAGCAGATAAGAACCTCCGAGATCGACAGTAAGATGGCTTCCCTCTTTGAAGTCAGTATCTTTTTGCCATTGATTGATCTCGAATGTTGGCGCAATACTCAGATTGATTTTGGGTTGCGGTTTGTATTGTAAAGCCCCTCGAATATTGTGAGACCAGTAACCATGACCGCCGTTGTCTAAACTATTGTGTTCATATTTTCCGGTGGGAGCCCACACGCCGTAATTTAACGCATATTTGAATTTTCCATCTTTCCATGAGAGCCAGATCGGCTGGATATACATATCACCAAAACCAAGACTTTTATTGGTGAAGTTATAACGGCCAGCGCCTGTCTGTTGCGAATAATAATCTAAAGCAATGCTTGCCGTGGGGCTATTAAGGGTTGGAATGATCATCATACCCCAGTCTGCATTTAAGATTTTACCTTTGCCGCCATAAATAGCCATTAAGATAAATGAATGGGTCTTGACATTTTGCTCGATATTAAGAGTCGTCGGATTGTTCGGTGTCGGATTGATCAGCTGATCCGATTTATTCCCCTGCTTATTATAATAGTTCATATTGGCATAGCCATACCATACCGGAATGATAAAGCCCGCATGTGGGGCAAAATAATCATTTGGATTAAAGGATGAACCATTGTAATGTCCTTGAGCAAAGCTACTGGTACTCACAAATAGCAACAGTAATAAATTGATTATTCTTTTCATTGGTATAAGTTTTCTTAATATGCGTAGCTATCGTTTAAATACTGTCTTACCTTCCTTGATTGTTTCTAAGACCTGAACAGAGCGTAATTCTTTCGGATCAATGGTCAAAGGATCTTTATTTAAAATAACAAGATCTGCAAGTTTTCCTGCTTTTAATGAACCCTTTATATCCTCTTCTTGGTATTGATAAGCGGCATTGATGGTGATCGCTTTTAGCGCATCGATAACCGGAATACGTTGATCTGCACCCAGGACCATACCCGAGCGTGTTATTCTATTGACAGCAGAATATACACCTGTTATCAGATCCGGTGGCGTTACAGGAGCATCATGGTGTATGGTAAATGTGATACCAGCATTTTTTGCAGCGTTTGCAGGACTTATAAAAGCAGCTCTTTCAGGCCCGAAGACACTGCTGTAGTGCCAATCACCCCATAAGTAAACATGTCCAGAGAAGTATGAAGGTATGACACCCACTTCTTTAATTTTGGCAATATGGTCTGGTCTGCTATTTTGCACATGAATGAGTGTGGCACGAATTTCTGGTTTATAAATACCTTCTTCTTTTAATTTTCCTATTACACGCAGTGCCTGATCAATAGCGGCATCGCCGTTCACATGTAGCTGAGCGGTGATGTTTTTTGAGAAAATCGTTTTTAAATCTTCATAAAGAACTTCATCCGTAAAAATTGGGAAGCCTTTATAATCTTTGTTTTGTCCTTCAGGAGGAACTAAGTAGGGTTGTGTCAACCAAGCTGTTTTACCTTGTGGAGAGCCGTCATCCGAAAATTTGAAACCTCCAAATTTGAGGTTATTTTCATATTTCATGTAATGTGGTAAAAATGATTCCCACTCCTTTTTGTTGGCTTCAAAATCAGGAAAATAAACGATATCTGCCTTTATTAGCTTCTTGGCCGCCGCTTCTCGAAGTAAGGTAAGTCCTACACCCATAGTTCGACCATCACATATCGTGGTTTGTCCGTAACTAAACCATTCATCCTGCGCCGCTAAAAAATCTTTAAGGGACTGTGATAAACCATCTGTTTCGGTCGGTTTTGGTAAAAGTGAGGTTAACTTTATTAGTGCCGTGAAACTGGCATTTTCTTCCAATTTCCCATTTAGACGATGGGTTTTTGGATCGCGTCCGTAATGTCCTCCCTGCGGATCTTTAGCATCTTCAGGAATCTGTAGTAACTTGAACATAGCCGTATTGATAACGCTGGCATGACCTGAAGTGTGAATCACGATTATGGGATTTGTTGTACTTACAGCATCCAGTTCAGCACGTGTCGGATGTCTATGCTCACTAATAATCGCGTCGTCATATCCATTCCCCATCACTGGAGTAGTTGGATCCAGCTGATGTTTTTTGATATAATCCTTTAGTGTGGTCTGCAGTTCTGCAATACTGTTTACTGTACCGTAAGGAGTTGGAGAAAGGTCAACAGCCTGAGACATGCCTGCTCGCGAAGTAACATGGCTATGTGCATCAATAAATCCGGGCATTAACGTTTTGTTTTCTAAATCTACTTCAGCGGTTTTAGAACCAGCATAATTCATGGCTTTTTTCTTCGTACCTGCAAAAAGAATTTTCCCATCCTTAATAGCAAGCGCTTCCACTTGAGGATTACCGTCTTCCATGGTTAAGATGGGACCTCCGTAATAGAGGATGTCCGCATCATTCTTAGTGCTTTTACAACCTGTAATGATCAAAGCAAAAAAGATGATGTTTATATTGTATTTCTTCCACATAGCGTTAGTATTAGTAAATTAACTTTTTCTAAACCTTTATTGAATTTAATCAATAGTTTCTACTATAAACTGTTTTTTGCTTTTAAAGTTTTAAAAATTATGGCTGAAGCACAATAAAACAGCGTCGTAGTTGGAGAAGACAAGTGGCTCTTAATTTCATGATAAAAAACTATAAAGCAAAAGGGCCTACAGATTAACTGTAAGCCCTTCAATGTCTGCTTTTTTACCTTAAGTATTCTTCTTATTTCCACCCCCCGCCAAGGTCACGGTAGGTATTTGCGACAGTATTCAACTGATCTTTTTTTGTTTTAATCAGCTCTAACTTTGCTTCTAATGCATCTCTCTGGGTCATCAGTACTTCGAAATAATCAACCCGGGCAGATTTAAACAAATCATTAGAGATATCGTTTGATTTTGTTAAAGCGTCTACCTGCTGTGATTTAAGATCATAGCTTTTTTGCAGATTGCTGATCTTGGAAAGATGGTTTGAAACCTCGGCATAAGCACTTAATATCGTCTGCTGATAGTTGTACATTGCTTGTAGCTGCAGTGCACTAGCCTTGCTAAATTCAGCTTTAATACCATTTTTATTGATCAAAGGCATAGCAAGTTCTCCAGCAAGCGAATATAACATAGACTCCGGCATTTTTACAAAATAGGAGGGTTTGAAGGCCTCTAAACCTAAAGTTGCAGAAATGTTAAAAGAGGGATAGAATTCTGCACGGGCAACTTTAACATCCAATTTTGCAGCCGCTAGATCCAATTCTGCTTTTCTGATATCTGCTCTATTGGCTAATAACTGGGAAGGAATACCACTATGAACCGCGGGTGATATCATCGTTAGAAAGCTGTTCTTATCCCGTGGGATCTTTTGCGCAAAGCGTCCCAATAAAAGATTAACCCTATTTTCAGTTTCCTGAATATCCTGCTTGATCTCGTACGCTAAGCTTTGCGAATTGAGCATTTCAGCTTTGAATTTCTGAACCGCAAGTTCGGTTGATCTTGCGGCCTCTTTTTGTGCTTGGATAACCTCTAATGCACTCTTTTGGAGCTTGATAGTTTCTTGTACGACGTCGAGTTGGTTATCTAAAGCAAGTAACTCGTAATAGCTGTTGGCCACTTCAGCAACTAAATTTGTCAAAACAAAGTTTTTCCCTTCCATCGTGGAGAGATAGCGGGCTATTGCGGCCTTTTTTTGATCATGCAATTTACCCCAGATGTCTATTTCCCAGTTTCCGGTAAGAGCAGCTTCATAATTCATGAGCGGATCAGGGAATTTCTTTCCGGGTGCGATATCAGTACTCGCATCCCCTGCACCCTGACTTGTATAGCGTCCAACTTTTTCGACACCGCTTCCGATTCTCGCTTCAACAGTAGGAAGTAATTGTCCCTGTTTAAACCGAACTTCGCTCTTCGCAATTTCTATCTCTTGCAAAGTGATCATAAGCTCCTGATTGTTTTTCAAAGCTGTATCAATCAGACTGCTCAGGTAATGATCTGAAAAGAAGTCACGCCATGGCGTAACAATCATGTTTGAACTGTCTTGAGATGAAGCTGTCGAGTCATTAAACGCTACAGGAAGTACCTTGTTCTCTTTTACAATTGGAATAGCGGGTACTTTACAGCTTGCGACTATAAAGCACAAAACGGCTATTCCGATCCACTTTCTTATCTTAATATTATACATTGTGATCGATTTCTTCTGATAATGGATTCTCGTCTTCGTAAGACGTTAATTTACTTTTCGACGCAATTTTTCCGAAAATATAGTATAGTCCAGGTATGATGAGTAGACCAAATACGGTTCCTATGAGCATACCGCCGGCGGCAGCACTTCCTATGGTTTTATTTCCAATAGCTCCAGGTCCTGTAGCAAATACCAGCGGAATAAGACCCGCAATAAATGCAAAGGATGTCATCAAGATCGGACGGAATCGCACCCCAGCTCCCTCGATTGCCGCAGCAAGAACCGAACTGCCGGCATTGTGCTTTTGTACCGCAAATTCAATGATCAGTACCGCATTCTTACCGAGCAAACCAATGAGCATAACCATGGCTACCTGCGCATAAATGTTGTTTTCAAGACCTAATACTTTCAGTAAGAAGTATGCGCCAAAAATACCTGCAGGTAAAGAAAGTACAACTGCAAGTGGTAAGACAAAGCTTTCGTACTGCGCTGCTAAGATCATGTAAACGAAAGTCAGACAGATCAGAAAGATATAGACCGCTTCGTTTCCGCGGGAAACTTCATCTTTTGAAATTCCTGCCCATTCGATACCGTATCCTCTTGGAAGGGATGCTTTGGCTACTTCAGTAACAGCCTTAATCGCCTCACCACTGCTATATCCAGGGGCCGCAGAACCGCTGATCTCTGAAGAGTTGTACATGTTGTGTCTTGTAATTTCGGAAAGACCATATACTTTTTCCAATGTCATAAATGCCGCATATGGAACCATCTCATCCCGATTATTTTTCACATACAGTTTCAGGATATCATCCGGCTGTGCGCGATATTGCGGCAATGCCTGTACCATGACCTTATACTGCCGATCATATTTGATAAAACTGGTTTCGTAATTACTTCCTACCAATGTGGATAGTGTACTCATCGCATTGTCGATCGTAACTCCTTTTTGTTCGGCTTTTTCGTTGTCGATATGCAACATAAACTGAGGGAAACTAGCGCTGTAAAAGGTAAAGACAGATGCCAGTTCGGGGCGTTTACTCAATTCTTTTACAAGATCTTTACTTACGGTTTCCATTTTTTTGAAGTCACCAGAACCTGCTTTATCCAAAAGGCGCAATTCAAATCCACCTGCGGCACCGTATCCGGGTACTGCCGGAGGTCCAAAAAATTCAATCGTAGCTCCGGTAATATCTTTTGACTTTTCTTCGAGTTCGTGCATCACGTCCTGAACAGAGTTTTTACGGTCTTCCCAACTCTTTAAGTTGATCAGACAGGTTCCAGTATTAGCTCCGGTACCTTCAGTTAGAATTTCATAACCCGCCAGAGAAGAAATCGATTTTACACCTTCAATCCCCATACCTATTGCCTGAAGTTTTTCGGCAATTTGATTGGTACGTTCTAGAGTAGACCCCGGAGGAGTTTGAATAATGGCATAAAACATGCCTTGATCTTCATTTGGAATGAAGCCAGAAGGTAGGCTATTGTTTAAAAAGAAGATCGCAGAACAAAATGCTGCCAAGAGTACGAATGTGACCAGTCTTTTATTAACGATCTTACGAAGTAGATCTTGGTAACGATTAGCTCCTTTTGTGAAAAGATTATTGAAGCTTGTCAAGAACCTATTTAATGGCGTTTTTTTCTTTGGATGTCCATGTTCATTTTTTAGGATCATGGCGCAAAGCGCAGGTGTAAGTGTTAGCGCAACCACACCAGATAAAATAATGGCTGTGGCCATGGTAATGGAGAACTGCTTGTAAAAGATACCAACAGGTCCTGACATGAATGCTACTGGAATAAATACTGCCGCCATAACCAGTGTGATGGCTACGATAGCCCCGCTTATCTCATGCATCGCTTCTTCCGTCGCTTTGAGAGGTGACAGATTTTTTTCCTCCATCTTGGCGTGTACAGCCTCAATGACGACAATGGCATCATCGACCACAACCCCAATAGCCATGACCAGTGCAAATAGGGTAATGAGATTGAGGGTAATTCCAAACATGGACATAAAGGCAAATGTGCCGATCAAAGAAACTGGAACTGCCATGGCAGGAATAAGAGTAGACCTCCAATCTCCTAAAAAGAGAAATACCACAATACCAACGAGGACGAAGGCCTCAAGAAGGGTATGGATGACCTTTTCTATTGATGCATCAAGAAATTTGGAAACATCATAACTGATCTCGTAATCCATGCCTTTTGGAAAGCTCGTTTCTTTGATTTCTGCTAATTTGCTTTTTATGTTTTTAATAACATCACTCGCATTACTTCCATAAGACTGTTTAATAACAATAGCTGCGGAAGGTCTACCATTTAGCGTAGAATAGATATCATACATCGAGCTTCCAAATTCGACATCAGCAACATCTTTTACACGCAGTACTTCACCGCTAGGATTTGATTTCAGAATGATGTTTTCATAACCCTCTTTGGTATTGAATCGACCTGGATATTTGAGTACATATTCAAATGCTTGTGATCTCTTTCCAGAGCTTTCGCCCGTTTTACCAGGAGAAGCTTCTAAACTTTGTTCATCAAGTGCTTTTAGTACTTCATCAGCAGATATTTTGTAAGCCAGCATACGATCTGGTTTTAACCAGATACGCATGGCATATTCTCTGTTACCTAAAATGTCGGCAACTCCAACACCATCAATCCGTTTCAGCTCTGATAGGATATTGATATCACCGTAGTTGAAGAGGAAGTTTTGATCGGCTTTGGGGTCCTTACTGAATAAATTGACGTAGACGAGCATGTTAGACTCTTCACGGGTTATTTTTACACCTTCTCGAACGACTAAAGGCGGTAATTTATTGATAACAGAGGAAACCCTATTTTGTACATTGACCGCAGCGAGATTGGGATCTGTTCCCAGGTTGAAAATAACCTGAATAGAAGCCTCTCCGTCATTACCTGCATCTGAGGTAATGTATTTCATGCCGGGTACACCATTGATCGCACGCTCTAGGGGGATCAATACCGATTTTACCATCAGCTCGCCATTTGCTCCGGGATACTCCGCCGTTATGTTTACTTTAGGTGGAGAGATGGACGGAAATTGCGTGATGGGCAGTTTGAGCATTGACAATATTCCAAGAAACACAATAATCAAGGAAATGACGATGGACAGAACTGGTCTATGAATGAATTTATTAAACATCGTTAATTTTTTAGAGGTGAATTATTGAGCGTGTATTTGCAAATGGGACATAACCTCCTGTGGCGCTACAAATTCGAATTTTATCTTATCGTCATCTTTAACCTTCTGAACGCCATCGATCAATATTTTATCTGTGGACACCAGTCCCGAAGATATAACATACAGATCAGGAAGGTCATTGCTAATGGTGATGTTTCTAGATTTAACAACTCCATTTTTGTCAATGACAAAGACATAGGTTTTATCCTGAATCTCGTAAGTAGCTTTTTGTGGGATTATCAAGGCATGTTTCAGCGGTACAAGCATTTGTACGCGCCCTGTCTCACCGTTTCTAAGAAGTTTATCTGGATTAGGAAAGCGTGCCCTAAAAGCAATACTTCCTGTTTCATTATTAAATTCACTCTCTATGGTTTCTACTTTTCCTTTGTATTTCAGTAACTGATTGTTTGCAAGAAGTAAATTCACTTCATTGTTGGCTCTATTTTCCGTATTCGTCTGGTAGTCTAGGTATTCAGATTCAGATACATTAAAATAAGCATACACCTGACTGTTGTCGGATAAACTGGTAAGAAGTTCACCTTCATCGACCAAACTACCAAGTTTCAAGGGAATCCGGTTGATAGTTCCTGCGAAAGGAGCCCGAATCTCGGTTGCCGTTACATGAAGTTTTGCCAATGACATTTCTGCTTTGGCCTGATCAACTTTCGCTTGTGCCAATGCCAATTCATTTTTAGAAACGATGTTCTTATCTGCTAATGCTTTCGTATTTTCAAGTTCTATTTCTTCCGCTTTAACTTGTGCCTGCGTTTTGAGATACTCAGCTTCGTAGAATTTAGGCATTATTTTAAATAAAAGCTGACCCGCTTGTACAGTCTGGCCTTCATCGACATAAATCTGTTGTAAGTATCCTTTTTCAAGACCTCGGATCTCGATATTACGGATCGATTGAATCTGGGAGACATAGTTTTTAGTGAGGGTGGTATCAATTAATATTGGATTGGTTACTTGATACTGGACGTTCTCAATCTTTTCTTCTTTTTTTGGGGAACAGCTTGTTAGGACCAATAAGGCATACAGACCTATAAGCATGCCTGTGCTAATTCTTTTCATGGATGAAATAGTTATTAATATATTGTAATAAATTGGGTAATATTCCAGGACGGAAGAGACTCTTCAGAACACAATGCTAAACAACAGTACAGATAGCGATTGGAAAATATACCATGCTATGATGCCTATTTAAGCTATTTTTTTTAATGCTGAAGAGTGGGAGATATCACAGGCGAAGGACGCGCTGTAAAATGTATTTGTTTGTAGAAGTAAAATGCTGTGTCTTAAAAACCGATAGGAGGTTCTTTAAATTTTTAAGAACAAAAATCAGTGCCAGTGCATAACTGAGCAAAGCAATGTTTTTGAAAACAGTAATCGTATGCGATTCAAAAACAAGTTCATCTTCGACATCATCTTCTGTCATTTCATATGTGCGTTCATTTAACGCTTTACTGAAGATGGAATGGATATGTGAACTTTTTATTTTTGTTTCAGGAGACTTACCTAGGAAGGAAGAAACAGCCTCTGTGTTGCTATGAAAATGACTGTTGGTCAAAACAATTCCATCTCCCTGTAATAGGAATAAATTGAAGATCAGGACCAGTAAATACAGCGCTCTCATATTTGCGGTAAAAGTAGTATCAAGAACGACATGTTACACCATATTAACACTTTTTAACTGTCAGCTTTTTGTAAAAAAATAAGCTTATGATTTCGAGATAAAGTATAATGTTGGGTTATCCGTTTAATATGCTGTGGGATTTTATTCATGATATCAAGTCAAAGATTGAATTTCAGATTCTATATTTCCGCTTTATCATCATTCTAGATCGTGGTTAGCTGGATTTATAAGTGGATCACGATCATGACTTCAAATAAGGAAGTTTCCAGTAAATGAATTTGTATCGTGTCATTCAATAATAACAGTAAATAATACAAATTTATCTAAGTTTGGTTGAAATGAAGATCGGTAAACGTTTAAAGATAGTTCTTGCTAGTGTAATTATATTAATTGTAATGGGTAATGTTTATTTAATGAGGCCTCTTTTTGGAGGAAAAATCAGCGGAACACGTCTGGAACGTGTTATGAAGTCTCCGAATTTTAGGGATTCGCAATTTCAAAATTTGGAACATACTCCATCATTGAAAGAGGGCGAAAGCTTTGTCGGAGCGATGTATGCTTTTTTATTTAAAGATCGTGCTATTCGAAGACCTAAGATGCCACTTCCGGTTATGAAGCAGGATCTTAAAAATTTACCCGATGCTGATTTGCTTATCTGGTTTGGACACTCTTCTTATCTCCTGAAGATTGACGGTAAGATCATTGTTGTAGATCCCGTCTTTTCGGATAATGCTTCTCCTGTTCCAGGAAGCAATAAGCCATTCAATCTATCGTATGTTTATCAGGCTGATGATTTTCCGCCGATTGATCTTTTGTTAATTAGCCATGATCATTATGATCATCTGGACTATAAAACCATGATACAGTTACGTTCAAAAATTAAAAATGTGATCTGTGGTCTTGGCGTTGGCGCCCATTTCGAGCGATGGGGATTTGCTGAAAATAAGGTTACGGAATTGGACTGGTATGATGAGACATCTTTTGAAAAGGAGTTTAAGATAGTTGCCACACCTGCACGTCATTTTTCAGGAAGAAAGTTTAAGCGTAATACAACACTTTGGACATCATTTGTTTTACAGACAGAAAAGTATAAGCTGTTTTTAGGTGGAGACAGCGGCTATGGGAAACATTTTAAGACTATCGGCGATAAATATGGCCCTTTTGATTTAGCGATCCTGGAAAATGGTCAGTATAATGAAACATGGCGTTATATCCATTCCATGCCCGACGAACTTTTAAAGGAGGTTGTTGATCTTCAGGCTAAACATTTTCTACCAGTACATTCTGGCAAGTTTGCATTGGCACTGCACGACTGGAAGGAACCGCTTTCTCTGGTCAGTAAGTATGCGGAAGCAGCAGAAATTCCTGTGTTAACACCCAAAATGGGAGAGATTGTTTATTTGCAACAGCTAGATAAACGATATGATAAATGGTGGGAAGGGCTTAAATAAGCTTATTTCTTATTCTTTTCAGCTATCCACAAGGATAAGTATTTTGTGCTTAATAAAGAATGGTGGAGGAGCAACTGTCCCATAAAATTCTGTTGTCGATGGGCCTGAAGCTGTGCTTTGATGAAACGGATGGTCATTAGAAAATCGTCTTCAAACCTCGTGCGTGAATATCGCTGATTAATGATGGTGATACCGTTTTGCTGTGCTTCTAACCAGATTGTTTTATTGTTATATAGTTCGATAGCTTTTTCAACAAATAGTTGCGGTTCATTTGCGATAAACCCGTTCCATGGCAGGTCTCCCGACATTGCTTCAGCTCCAATAGTTGTTGTTACAGATGGGGTTCCCGTTTGCATAGCATCTATAAATTTACCTTTAACACCGGCGCCAAATTGAATAGGAGCTAATAGGACACGGTGTCTGGACATGGTATCTTGGGCATGGTCTGCTCTTCCATGAACAAAGAATCGTTCCTTAGAATTGTTAAGTTGAAGTACCTTTTGACTTGGATAGGCACCGTAGATATTCAGACTTACTTTAGGAAGCTGCTTCCTGAGCAAGGGCCAAATTTCGGTTTTTAAATACTGTACTGTGTTCCAATTCGGCTCATGTATAAAGTTGCCGATAAACATAAAGTCAGCACGGTTTTCATAAGTCTTCCAGCTCGCTATACATGCTTCATCAATTTCTTCTTCCAAAAAGGGTAGGTAATAGAGGATGGATGGATTGATCGCAAACTGATTCGTCAATAATTGCATCTCAAGTTCGGAGATAATGAGCGAGATATCCGAGCGTAAGATTGCGGCAACTTCCCGTTTCGCAATATCGGAATACAATAAGGTTTGATCAAACTGTTCACCATTTTTAGCATTGGACTGGCGGGCGTGTCTTAAGAAGTGTAAATCTTCGGTGTCGAGTATTCTGACAGCATCTGGACACTCTTGTGCTACCCGCCAACTGTATTGCTCTTCGGTCATGAAGCGGTCGAATACAACAATATTGGGATTAAGATCTCGAACGAAATCATTGAAGCTAGCATCATTCAGTTTGATCTCCACTTCATTAATACCCATAGCAACTAGATCAGCACTATATGGAGATTTAGATGCGGCACTTGAAAAGGTGATGGTGTTATCATTTTTTTGAAAACTTTTTAGTAGCTGTATCATACGAAATCCAGCCGCAGAAGAACTTGGTTCCGGCCAGACTAAACCTATAAAAAGTATTTCTTGTTTTTCCATCGATGGAAATTTACACAAAAAGCACAATACTCTATTCATTATATTTTCAATTGATTGTTTTTCATCTTGTAATATTATTTACAAAAAGAAACTTAGCTCAAAAGGAAAATAAGGGGATGGTGTTGAATACATTTTTTTCTACAATTTGATTCTTGCCGTTATCAGGCTATCTGTTGTCATATGGAGATAAATTTATCTACGTTTAAAACAATGGTCACAATTTATTTATTTAAAGAGGGTAAATACTCGTTATATTTATCATAGATAAAATAGCATACTCATATGAAGAAATCATTGCTAAGTGGTATCCAAAAGCTGTCTCCAAAAACGTACTGGAAGGAGCTATTGGCTATTTTTATTGTATTGTTGGCGTTTGTTTTTTTTAGAAGCGAACGTAAAGAAATAGCCTCCATAGGTCCCCAGCTGGCTTCAGCAGATTTTAATTGGTTAATAGTTGGGTTTGGAATCACTTTATTATATATTTTGTTACAAGGAGTGATGTATATTTTTAGTTTCCGATCTATCGGATTGAAACTGAATCTATGGGATGCGGTTGAACTCTTTTTAAAAAGGAATCTACTGAGTGTATTCCTTCCGGCCGGAGGGGTCAGTTCATTGGCCTATACCACTTCGCAGTTACGAAAGAAACAACTTAACTCGACCAAAATTCATCAATCAGGCGCCATATATGGGTATGTCGGGTTACTGACTGTTTTTATTATTGGTGTCCCTATTATTCTGTATACTGTTTTTGATCATAAAAACTTTGATAATGCCTGGATATCTTTGGTCGTACTTGGTTTGTTACTCGGTTTATCCTTTCTGTTTTTCTGGTCGATTAGAGTAAAAAATGGATTGTATAGATGGCTGGAGATTAAATTTCCGAAGCTGATCGGTAATATTCATGAGCTGTTTTCGGCACATATTCACAAAGGATATCTATGGATGACCATTCTGGTTTCTGTCGCTATTGAGTTCTGTGGTATTGCCCATGCATTTATTAGCATGTATGCGCTGCAGACACATGTTTCGTTTGAAGCTGCAGCTGTGGCCTATACCATTACAGTCGTCCTGATGATGGTCTCTCCCTTTTTGAGAGGCTTAGGCGCTGTAGAATTTACGATGTTATATATCTTTACTTCTTATGGTTATAGTAAAGAAGAAGGCTTAGGGCTGACAATTATCTATCGGTCATTTGAATTTTGGTTGCCCTTAATTTTTGGAGTTTTTTCTTTTATCTGGCGTGGAAGGCAGATCATTGCACGAATTTTACCCGCCATTGCTATTTTCTTTTTAGGGATCATCAACCTCATCTCGGTAGCAACCCCGCCATTGGTGGAACGGATGCGGCTTGAAAAATATTACCTTCCTATCGAAGCGATGCATGCATCTAAGTTGATGGTATTGGTTTTAGGACTTGGGTTGATGGTGAGTGCCGCTTATCTGATTAAGGGCTACAGATCGGCTTTTTGGATTGCTCTCATATTTTCTTTTCTATCCTTACTGGGACATATTGGTAAGGCACTAGATTATGAAGAAGCATTGGTGTCCTTGTTTATTATTGTTTTACTGGTTACGAACCAAAAGCAGTACCGGATTAAGACCAATAAAAATTGGATGCGTATCGGTTTTGCCACCTTTTTCATTGCCTTGACAGGGGTGTGTTTGTTTGGGTTTGTCTGTTTTTATGTGATTGACAAAAAGCATTTTGGCGTTGATTTTACCTGGCAGCAGTCTATATATCATACCATGCAGAGTTTTTTGTTATTTAATGACGAACTCAACCCGTTAACAACTTTTGGTCAGGAGTTTTTGAATATTACACACTTTCTGGGTCTATTTTCATGGATGTTGTTGATCTATACTTTCTTGTGTCCTAGGATTATTCATGAAGAAGATCATGAGCAGAACGTACTGGATAAGGCGAAGCGTTTACTCAAATTGTATGGAGGGTCGCCGATGGATTATTTCAAAATTGCTCCAGATAAACAATTGTATTTTTCTGAGCGGACAGATGGTTTTGTCTCTTACCGTATCAGTCAGGCTTTCGCGATTGTTTTAGATGAACCTGTATGTGCATTTGACGATAAAGATGAAGTAATTGCAGAGTTCGAACTTTATTGTACCTCTTTGGGGTTAAAGTCCGTGTATTACCGCGTTGATGAAAACAGCTTGCCTTATTTTCTGGAGCTTCGAAAACGGAAGATCATTATAGGGCAGGAGGCCTTGATGGATGTTGCATCATTTTCTTTAGAAGGTAAGAATAGAAAATCGCTTCGAAACTCTTTAAATAGCTTAGAAAAAAAAGGGTATGCGACTGTTTTGCTAACCGCCCCGCAGTCGGATGCGATTGTAGCTGAACTGAAGGCTGTTTCTGATGAATGGCTTATGGTGTTCGATAAGAAAGAAATGATCTTTTCGCAAGGACAGTTTGAGGCAGCAACAATTGCTGAACAAGATGTTATAGCGGTAAAAGATGATCAAAATAAGATTGTCGCCTTTTTGAATATTATACCAGATTTTACTGAAGGGGAGTGTACGTATGATCTTATCCGTAAAGTGGAGCATGCTCCCGGAGGATGTATGGATGCTCTAATTATAAATCTGGTTGATTATGCCCGGAAAAAAGGTGCTAAATATATCAATCTGGGAATGGTACCGATGAGCGGTATTGAGTCTCCAGATAACCCTGCAGAGCAGATTATGAAATTTGCGGCCGACAAAGTGGGCTCTTTTAAACACTATCAGAGTTTGAGAGATTTTAAAGAAAAGTATGCGACGATCTGGGAAAATAAGTATTTAATTTTTGGCAATGATTTTGACCTATTACAGTTGCCTCAAGCTTTGTCTAAAGTAATGAAGCCAGATAATGAATAGGATACAGATGGTACGCAATAAATTAGGGTTATTTATCCTCTTGTTTTTGTTAAAATTAACAGTAATGGGACAGCAGAAAGATATCCCGCTTAAGATTTGGAACAGTAATGCAAATAGCCCTATTGTCCTTTATCTAAGTGGTGATGGTGGTCTTAATAGTTTTTCAACAAGTTACTGCGAGCTCTTGGGGAAACAGGGATATACAGTAGGTGCTGTAAACTCGAAGAGCTTTTTTTGGGATAAGAAATCCGCAGATCAGATTGCGAAGGAACTAAGCAGCACTCTTGAAAAATTATTGGTAGGTAAAAAGAATCACCTCGTTTATTTTGTCGGATATTCCTTTGGTGCGGATGTTATTCCTTTTTTGGTTAATAAATTAACCGCAGAATGGAAGGAGCGATTGCAGGCTGTGGCACTTCTGGAACCATCAACTTCTACTGATTTGGAGATTCATGTTTCAGACCTGTTTGGGAGGAGCGAGGTTAAAAGAAGTATGGATGTTGTTGCCGAGATCAATAAAATGGTCAATGTTAGAACGGCTATTTTGCTTGGTGAAGATGGAGTGAGTTTTCCGATTAAGAATATTCGGTTAAAAAATTTAGAAACTATTTATATGAAGGGGAATCATCATTTTGATGGTCATGTGGCAGATGTCGTAAAAGCAACAGTAAAGCATTTTGCATTAAAGTAATCTGTCTAAAAAATGACTTATACAATGGCTATGCTTATTCATTTTTTTAAGTGTTGTCGCTTAGATGGATCCACAAAGATTGTTCTGCGATCTTCTTTAAAGGCATGGTAGTATTATTCAGTTAGCTTCTGGATTTATTTGTAGTTGATTGTTGAACATGTACGCTCATTTTCTTTTAGTTTGATGGCTGTACTGTCATCATGTTTTCAAAAAAGTATTTTCTAGTTTTTTCTTGTTGTAGATCAATTTTTAAGAGATAGAAAATCGATAAGTTTGTTTAATCTTAAAAAAAGAATAATATGGAATTAGGAATAGGAATGTTTGGCGATTTGCATATTGATCCCAAAACAGGGCAAATACAATCTTCACAGGAAAAGTTACATCAGATTATTGAACAAATAAAATTGATGGATGAAGTAGGGCTGGATTTTTTTGGAATGGGTGAGCATCACCGTCCGGACTATGCTGTTTCAGCTCCAGAAATTATATTAGCGGCAGCCGCTTCTGTTACTAAAAATATAAAATTAGGGAGTGCAGTTTCCGTGTTAAGTTCTGCAGATCCTGTTAAACTTTTTCAAGACTTCGCGACAGTTGATGTTTTATCAAATGGACGTGCGGAGATTATGGCAGGAAGAGGATCATTTATTGAATCATTCCCTTTGTTTGGTTATAATTTAAATGATTATGGAGCATTATTTGAAGAAAAATTGGACCTATTGGTCAAACTAAATAATCAGGATACGATTAATTGGACAGGTAAATTTCGTCCTACATTAGTAAATCAACAGATCTTTCCAAGACCTGTTCAACCTAAATTACCAATTTGGGTTGCGGTAGGAGGTACAACTTCATCTGTTATTCGCGCTGGGAAATTAGGTTTACCCGTTATGTTTGCTATTATTGGAGGAACGTACGAAGCTTTTAAGCCACTGGTAGAAATGTACCAACAAGCTTATGCCGATAACGGTCATGATATGGCTAATTTTCAGGTAGGTGTACATATGCATGCTCTTTTTGGTGATCATTCACAACAAGTTGCAGATGCGTACTATCCTATTTATGCAGCACAAATGAACCGCATAGGCGGCGATCGTGGATGGCCACCATACCAACGGACTCAATATGACTTTGGACGTTCATCACATGGTCATTTAATTATTGGAGATGCGGACTATGCTGTAGATAAAATCTTAAAAATTCAGGAATCTTTAGGATTGACGCGCTTTTCTGCACATATGGATGTTGGTGCACCAAATCATATTGATATGATGAAAGCAATTGAGGTTTTTGGAACAAAGATCGCTCCTCAGGTTAGAGTTGCCCTTAATAAGGGATAATAAGACCTTGGTTAAAGTAGTATTCAACATTTTTATATCGGAGAGATATGCTTAACTTTGTGTTTTAAAAATAGAGAGGACAAAATGTTAGGATTGAAATTGTTAACGGATCCGAGGTGGGCAAATATTGCAGAAGGAAATTTAGAAGAGATTCTGACTGATCATGCTTGGTGCGAGCAAAAGGCAGCTTCAAATGCTATTTCATTAATTATGTACAATTCGGAACATGAAGAATTGGTGCATGAATTGACAGCGATTGCTATTGAAGAAATGCAACATTTCCAAATGGTCATTGATATTATTAAAGAAAGAGGCTATACGTTGGGTAAAGAACGTAAAGATGATTACGTGGGACAACTGATGAAATTCAATAAAAAGGACGGTTCCCGTAACATGGCTTTTATAGATCGTTTGTTATTTGCGGCCATGATTGAAGCTCGAAGCTGTGAACGCTTTAGAGTATTGTCTCAAAATATAAAGGATGAGGAATTAGCGAAGTTTTATCATGATCTAATGGTTTCTGAGGCAAATCACTATACAACGTTTCTTAATTTCGCACGTCAATTCTCAACGGATGTCGATGTCGATAAGCGTTGGAAAGAGTGGTTGGAATTTGAAGGAAATTTGATCCAATCGTATGGAACGAAAGAAGCCATACATGGATAATAAATAGTAATCTATTGTGCAAGAGCCCCATTTTTATTAGAAAAATGGGGCTCTACGTTTATATTAGTGCTGACCGCCGCTCTAAAATGCAGTTGTCCATCCAAATTCCGTTTAGCTGGGCAACTTTTTGCTGCGTGCCTAATAATTTAAATCCGAATTTTTTGTGCAACAAGATACTTTTATCATTTTCAGGAAAAATAAAGGACATGATCGTCCAAATGCCCGCGTTTTCAGAAGTGTCAATAATATGTTGCATCAATACTTTGCCAATTCCTTTGCCTTGATGATCCTGATCGATATAAATACTTAATTCGGTTACACCATGATAGCCTGTTCGCTGTAGTACAGGAGATAATGCTACCCAACCGATTATAGTATTGTTCTCAATGGCAACAAAGCGCATATTTTCGAGATGATCTTTATCCCAATCTTTCCAAGAACTAGTTTTTGTCGCTAAAGTGATGTTTCCTGCATCGATTGCCTGCTGGTAAATGCGGGCAACATCGGGATAATGCTTCTGTTCGAGTTTCTGTATTTCCATCTGTAGCGTGAGCTTAAGGTATTATATTCTGATACTTCTTTTGAAGTTGATCAAAACTGATGATTCAAAACTAGGAAAAGTTTTGCATCCATTCGAGCGGGAATGTATATTTTATCTGTGATCTAAATCTCGTATGAACGCATTATAAACTTGTTTTTCATTTAGTTAAGAAGAATTTTTTTAAAAGTTGGTCAAGAACGATGTTGGCTCCGTTAGCATTTGTATCCCTTTGATCGCAAGTAATAATTTATAATTCAGCGAGTTCTGATTTTTATGACATTATAAAAATAAGTTTTTTGTAGAAATAACCTTACCTTTGCGCTGTGACTGAGAAAAGTAAAATAATTGATATTCGTAGTCTGTCGATAGATCAGATTAAAGAGAAGCTTACTGAAATGGGTGAGCAAGGGTTCCGTGCAAAGCAAATTTACGAATGGATTTGGGCAAAATCCTGTGTGGATTTTGATTTGATGAGCAACCTAAGTAAACCTTTACGGGAAAAGCTAAAAGAGAATTTTGTTATTCGTGCTGTTAAAGTCAAACAATCACAGGTCAGTTCTGATAGAACTATCAAAAGTAGTTTTACTTTGTATGATGGAAATGTGATTGAGGGTGTATTAATCCCTGCTCCAGAACGTATGACTGCTTGTGTGAGCTCTCAAGTTGGATGTAGTTTGACCTGTAAATTTTGTGCCACGGGTTATATGGATCGTAAACGTAATCTGAATGCAGATGAAATTTATGATCAAGTTGTTTTGATCGCAAAACAAGCAGAAGAGAAATATCAGCAACCATTGACCAACATTGTTTATATGGGGATGGGTGAACCACTCTTGAACTATGCGAATATGATGAAGTCGGTAGAGCGTATTACCTCGCCAGATGGATTGAATATGGCGGCAAAACGGATCACAGTTTCTACCGCTGGTATTGCTAAAATGATTAAAAAATTAGGGGATGACGAAGTCCGATTTAATTTAGCATTGTCTTTACATGCCGCAAATGATAAGAAGCGTAATGAGATCATGCCCATCAATGAGCAAAATACATTAGAAGCATTAGCAGATGCATTGAAGTATTTTTATGCGAAGACAAAAAGTCCAATAACCTTTGAATACATCGTTTTTGATAATTTTAATGATGAGCTCGAGGATGCTAAAGAGTTGGCAAGATTTTGTAAAAATGTTCCTTGTAAGGTTAATATTATTGAATACAATCCTATTTCTTTAGCAAGTTTTGTCAATGCCGATGCCGATAAGATTGAGGTATTTGCTAATTATCTGAAAAATCAAGGTATTATTACGAATGTGCGTAGAAGTCGTGGTAAAGATATTGATGCCGCTTGTGGTCAGTTAGCAATTAAAGATAAAGAAGCTCAAGAGGCTTAACAATAAGGAATTATGATATACCTCTTCTCAATAATATTTATTGACGATAGAGATCTGATAAATTTGTTTTATTTATAATTTTAATTGTAAATAGAACAAATTTACTTAAGTTAGTATAGGCATAATCAAAAATGAGAAACCAATTATTTCTTTATTTATCAGACTTTTTAGCCTTATTTTTCCCAAAAATTTGTGCAGGCTGTGGTCATGTTTTAGTTAGTCAAGAAAGGTATATCTGTACTTCTTGTCTATTTCATTTACCTATCACAGATTTTCATTTAGATACTAATAACCAAGTTGCGCGCCAATTGTGGGGAAAATTTCATTTTGAACATGCCTCGGCTCTATTTCTGTTGCAGCAGGACTCGCGGGTAGAGCGGATACTTTATCAAATCAAATATGCCAATCAACCTCAACTTGCATATTTCCTTGGAAGGAAATATGGTGAGACGCTGTCTAACAGTCACACTTTTCAGGATGTTGATGTCATTGTGCCCGTTCCTTTGCATAAAAAGAAGTTGAAGAAAAGGGGGTATAATCAATCCTTTTATTTAGCAAAAGGTCTTGGTATTGCATTGTCAAAACCCGTTTTGGAACATGGATTAACGCGAGTTGGCGAAGGGACAAGTCAAACTAAAAAATCAAGATTGGAACGATACGACAACGTTCAAGATGTGTTTTTTTGCCCAGATGAAACTATTTTAGCAGATAAACATGTGCTCTTGGTAGATGATGTACTGACCACAGGAGCTACATTAACCGCCGCCGCGGAAAAACTTATTGCGGCGGGTTGCCGGATTTCTGTTCTGACCTTAGCGAGGGCTTAGCATACTTCAGATAACTACTTCACAGTTAATTTCTAAACAGTATCTGATCTAGAATGTTAAATATTTGATCTGTTACTTTTTACGTCTCACGTAAAAAAGCAAGTAAGCAAAACCCGACATACCAATGCCTACGCTATCTGCAAAGAGATCCCACCAATCACCAGATCTATAGGTGAATATATACAATTGCAATGCTTCAGTCAGTAAGGCGAAAAGGATACCTAAAATACTTACAACAATAACGGGAAGCCATTTTGTAGGGCGACCTTTGAACTGAACCAATACACCATTATAAATTAACGTACAAAATACGAAAAACATACCTGCGTGAACGAGCTTGTCCATCCCTGGATAGGAAGGAACTTTCTCAAAACTTTGTCCTGGCATACAACACAGTGCTATAACCACTACAGCCCAAAGCATTACCCACTTATAATCTAATAATAATCTTATCATGCACTCCTTATAATCAATTTTCGTGCTAAAATAGTGATAAATATAAGAAAAGTGAAATAATGTATTTAGACGTATGTAAAAATTATCTACCTGATTTACAGTGTTTTACTTTTATTTTTGAAATTTATATAGTACTATGTATTGCATAGTACATAATAAAACATATATCTTTGTATTGTTATGATAGCTGAAAATACACAAATACAGATGCGGAAAGGAATACTGGAATATTGTATTCTTTCTATTATTTCCCGAGGGGAAATATATGCATCGGATATCATCAGCGAACTGAAAAAAGCACAGCTCTTGGTTGTAGAGGGAACTTTATATCCTTTGTTGACGAGGCTTAAAAATAACGGTTTGCTGAGTTATATATGGAAGGAATCAACTTCTGGACCTCCACGTAAATATTATGAAATCACAGCAGAAGGAATACAGGTTCTTGAGCGATTGGATGTTACATGGAAAGAACTGGTTTTTGCAGTGGAGACATCTCTAGCGGACAGAATTAATACAATTGACAAATCAATATAACCTATAAATACCATGAACAAGACTATAATTATCAATATAAATAGTATCGTTTTTCATATAGAAGAGGACGCATATGATGTGTTGCGCAATTATATGATTGATATTAAAAAGCATTTCGGAAGTTCGGAAGACAGCAAAGAGATTTTGGAAGATATCGAAAATCGTATTGCAGAGATGTTTACAGAGAAGATTCAACTCGGAATCAAAGAAGTACTGAATATGGATGATGTCAATGCTGTCATCGCACAGATGGGAAGTGTGAGTGATTTTGAGATCAACGATACGGATCAACAGTATTCAGATCAAAAAACAAATCAGGCATACAGCACTTTTCGTACGGGTAAAAAGTTGATGCGTGATCCAGAAGATAAGGTAATCAGTGGTGTGTGTAGTGGTCTGGGACATTATTTTGGCATAGAGGCTCGATGGATTAGACTTTTATTTGTGTTATTCGTTGTAATCTTCGGTTCAGGATTTCTGGTGTATATTATCTTGTGGATTGTAATGCCAATCGCAATTACCAGAGCAGATCGTATGGAAATGCGCGGAGAGTCGCCTAATATCCAGAATTTTAAACGAAGTTTTGAAGAGGAATTGAGCGGTCTAAAAGAGAATTTTTCTGGTGCCGGCAACACATTCAATAGAGGTGTAGAAAATGCTGGAACAGCATTTGGAGAGATCATTAAAATCTTTGCAAAAGTGATCGGTCTGATCGTTGCTTTTTCAATAGGCTTAAGCTTAATATCGCTGTTAATTGCCTTGATCTTTTTTAGCTTGGGTATAGCAGGCGTAACGGACCGCGGGATTATTGAACCGTTAAATTTGATCGATCCTCAGCAGGCTCCATGGGCATTAACGGCAGCATTCTTGGCTATTGCAATTCCATTTGCAGGTTTATTTTACCTCATTATTCGCTTGTTGTTTGACCGCAAGCCGATGAATAATTACTTAACGACTTCTTTATTTCTAGTATGGTTAATTTCTTTAGGTAGCATTATCTATTATGCAGGTTCGGTGGCTAAAGATTTTAGAGAAGAAAGTATGATCGTAGAAGAAAAACCTTTGGCTCCAAGATCTATCTATCGTATCAATGCCCGTGATGTGCGTGTCATCAAAATAAATGGAGATCACGGCCGTTCAAATCTAAAAATCAGAGGTACTAACTTATCCGAATATCTTCAGGATGATATCCGAATTCGATTTGAAAGGGTAGATTCAACGCAAATGCCTTATATCAAATATGAGTATTCGGCAAAAGGAGCTAATTATAATTTGGCGACTAAACGTGCGTCTGCAATCAATTATAAAGCCGTTCAGGATAGCGCGAACATTATTTTTGATAGTCACTTTAAATTAGGTGAGAAAGAATTGTATAGAGATCAAAAAGTGAATATTACGATCTACCTTCCAGTTGGTGCAAAAGTAATGCTGAACAGGGATTTAGAGCGCAATTATGCAGATATATCTTACTGGGAATGCTATGAGCGTTATGAAAATGATGACATTAAAGAAACGGAATGGGTAATGACAAATCTGGGTTTGAAATGTGCTCTACCTGAAAAATCTGAATTTGCACCTGAAGCGGAAGATGAGACGGATGAAAATGTGGTAACTGTAGATACTGTAGTGAGCAGAAAAGATACCATTATCAGTATTTCTCCTACTGGTGTGGTGGTTGAAACAAAAGGAAAGAAAAAATAAATAATAGGTGCTTAGCACCTATTATTTTAATAAAACTCGCAAACTGTAACATTATACGATAACCGCATACTAATTATTCATTACACCTATTTTGAATATAACAACCTAAACAATACAATGAAAATGAAACTAATATTAACAATCTTATTTGCAATCAGTAGCCAATTGCTTTGGGCTGCTATTGGAATATCGGGTAAGATCGTAAATGAAAAAAATGAACCTATGGGCGCAGTTACAGCCTATCTGATCAATAGTACTAATGATATTATCTTAAAAACAGCAATTACGAAAGAAGATGGGCAATATGCTTTTGAAAATGTTGCTGCAGGATCTTATTATGTGGAAGCAAGAATGATCGGGTACAGTGTATCCCGATCTGCAGTTATTGCTTTTAATAAAACACAGCAACAGATAGCAGATTTGAAATTGAGTCCCAGTACAAATGCCTTAGCTGAGGTGACGATCGAAGGCAAGAGGCCATTAGTCGAAAATAAACAAGGGAAATTGATTTTAAATGTCGAGAATTCGCCTTTAGCTGCGGGTAATAATGGACTCGATATCGTACAGCGCGCTCCTGGAGTTAGTTTGGACAACGACAATAATCTGCAGTTAATGGGGCAGTCTGGAGTAAAGGTTACTATCGACGGCCGACAAACTTATATGACTGGAGAACAATTGACTACGCTTTTGAAAAGTACTGATGGAAATCAGATCAAATCTGTTGAAGTAATCAAATCACGTAGTGCGAGGGACGATGCAGAAGGTGCTGTGGGAACGATCAATATCGTGATGAAAAAAAATAAGATGGAGGGATTTAATGGTAATTTCTCTGCCACAGCAGGATTAGGACAGAAGTTTAGAGGTAATTCGGCCTTATCTTTAAATTACAAAAAGAATAATACAACCTATTTTGGATCTTATTCTTATAGTGATGATAAATATGTCAACAGACTAAATATAGAGCGTATCATTTCTAATGACGGCATCGAGACTTTATTTGATCAAAAATCAAATCTGCATATTAAAGATCGTACGCATACATACAAATTTGGCATAGAGCAGAAAACTTCCGATCGGAATGTGATGTCTTTACAATTTAACGGAAGCAATAATGTGGAGCTTAATGATAACGATAGTAAATCTCTCATTGGACCTTTAACGACAATTGATTCTACGTTGATCTCTATGACACAGTTCAAAGAGGGTTTTAATCGTTATTCACTTAATTTCAATAATGAGTTTAAGATCGACTCGACAGGTAAAAAATTGGTACTGGATTTAGATTGGAGTAAATTCAAAAATAGTAAAAAGGCTGATTATGATAATAGATTGTTTGATCAAAACGATCAATTGATACGTGATCCAGAACTATTGCGAAGTGAGATGCCAATAGGAATTGATATATACGTCGCAAAACTGGATTATAATCAACCGCTGAATAAAACCTCGAATATAGAAACCGGTGTGAAGTATTCAAATGTGAAATCTGATAATAATCTTCTGTTTGAAGAGCAACTGGATAATGTCTGGACAAATATCGTCAATAGATCAAATCATTTTGTTTATAAAGAGCAAATTGCCGCAGGTTACTTTGATTATGATAACCAGATCGGTAAATGGGGTATTAAGGCCGGTTTAAGAGGGGAATATACAATGTCTGATGGACACTCCATTACAGAAAATAAACAGGTTAAACGTAATTACTTTGATCTATTCCCTTCAGCTAATTTGAGTTACGATGCGCATGAAAACCATATTTTCTCTTTGGGATATTCACGTAAGATCACAAGACCTAATTATCGACAACTCAATCCTTTTGATTACTTTATCGATAAGTACACTTCTGAGCGTGGTAATCCTTACTTAAATCCACAGTATGCAAATGAGTTGAATTTGAATTATACTTTATATAAGAAATATACGGTTACATTGGGTTACAATGCGCAGACCGATGCTATCGTGGAAAGTATGGGCCAAGATTCAATTAAGAAAACAACTTGGGTAACGCGTGAAAATCTAGGAAAAAATAATTCGGCATTTTTGAATTTAAGTATGCCAGTTCAGATTGCAAAGTTCTGGTCTTCCTACAACAATATCACGGCTGTATACATGAATTTTGACGGAGCTATTGCAGGAGCGGTGGTAAACAATTCAAGTTTCCTTTTTCAGGTGAATTCAATGAGTACATTTAAGCTGTCACCTTCATTGTCTGCAGAGATGAATCTACGCTACTTTTCACCTTTTACTTATAACATTTATAAATTGGAAAGTCGTTGGGATGCACAAATTGGCTTTACTAAAAACTTTAAAGACAAGAGAAGTTCGCTTAAACTCGCAGTCTCCGATGTCTTTAATACCAGTAATCAAAACCTATCAACGAATTTCTCATCTTTCAATACAAAGATCCGACAGAATCAGGACCGAAGAGTGGCACGTTTAACCTACTCTTATAAGTTTGGAAATTTGAAAAATGTGACTAAGAAAAAGAGCACGGATAATGAAGAAAAACAGCGTGCCCAATAATAGATAGTTTCAATGTTTATGTAATATGTTGACCGTAAGTATGAAAATACTTGCGGTTTTTTTTGCAATATCATCACTCAGATCATACCTGTTTACAACAGTATTCGGATAATCTCACTATTTTATCTCGCTATTAAATATAAGATGGCTTGCTGCTATTTTGAGAGAAAATTAATGAGCAGCTGTGTGCTTGATACATGGTCAATTTAAGATCTGTATGGAGTTCGTGTTGGTAGACTTATTCCAGATTGAAAAAAATACAGGAGGGATAGAATATCCCTCTTGTAAATAATATTCTAACGTTGAAGTTACGGAGTTTCCTTCGATGTTGATTCCACTGTTTGTGTTATTTATTATAATTCTACAATTTTCATTTTAGGAACTAACGCTTTCATTCCTGCCCACGCAATAAGATAAGCGACCGCACAAAATGAGAAGATAATGAAATATCCAGCTGGTTCACCTTCAAATCCCATGAATTTCAGTTGAGTTTCTTTAGCATAGTCAAAAAGAACACCTGATATTTTATTAATAATAAAGGCTCCTAAGCCTCCTGCTAATCCTCCGATACCGGTAATAGTGGCAATAGCTTTTTTCGGAAACATGTCTCCAACAGTAGAAAAGATATTTGCAGACCAGGATTGGTGTGCAGCACCAGCAATTCCAATAAAAATGACAGGAACCCAATAGGAGATATAACCTAAGGGCTGTGCAAATAAAACGATCAAAGGAATAAATGCGAAAATTAACATCGCTTTCATTCGACCTTCATACGGATTCATACCCTTTTTTTCGACAAATAGGGTCGGAAGATAACCTCCGTAGATTGAGAATAAAGTAATGATGTATAAAACAAAAATTGCTAATTGTCCTTCTGTATCAGATGATTTTATATTATAAACAGCACTTAAATAGGCGGGCATCCAAAATAGGAAAAACCACCAGACACCGTCTGTCATAAATTTTCCAAAGGCAAAAGCCCAAGTTTGTCTATGTTTAAAACACTCCAAAAAAGATACTTTTAATTTCTCATTAGATTTTTGTTCTTCGGTATGATGAGCTGAATCTTGCAGAATATAGCGTAGCTCACTTTCATTAACCTTAGGGTGCTCTTCTGGTTTTTTGTACATGAATACCCAAAATCCCATCCATACAAAACCCAAAGCACCAATAATAATAAAAGACATTTCCCATCCATAATACTTTGCAATGGTTGGAATGGTGATGGGGGCCACTAGTGCACCAATAGTCGCACCGGCATTAAATATACTGGTCGCTAATGCCCGGTCCTTTTTTGGAAAGTACTCTGCAGTTGCCTTTATGGCTGCAGGAAAGTTTCCAGCTTCACCTATTGCTAATACAAAGCGGGCAAAAATAAATAGGGTAACACTCGTACTGATTACTAAACCGACATCATTAATTGTTCCAATTACTGCTTTAGACTCCTCAAAATTTAGAAACCAGTTACCTGTTAACTGGCCCGCAGTAGCGATACCACAAAAAGCATGAATAATAGCACCAACTGACCAAATGCCGATAGCCCAAAGAAAGCCTTTTTTTGTATCCATCCAATCGACAAACCGACCTGCAAAGAGCATACTTACGGCATAAAAGATTGAGAAAAGTGCTGTTATATTACCGTAGTCATTGTTTGTCCAATGAAATTCAGGGCTTATAAAATCTTTCCATGTTAAGGATAAGACTTGTCTATCTAAATAATTTATAGTGGTGGCAAAAAATAGGAGAGCACAAACACTCCAGCGGTACTTTGTTGGTTTATTATTGTTCATATTTGGTTTACTCTATTCTTTCTATTTTGATAATAGAAATATAAGTTTGTTGTTACTGTAACTTTATGAATCTATATGATCATCTTTATGCAACTGGATCAGTGCAGTATGTGTCGAAGAATTATAATAGATATATTTTAAAGTTAATGCTTATAATATTAGGTAGAGCAAAATCAGCATCTTATTTTTACGCAAACGTTTTCAAAGATTGATTAGATTTATACCAGCATGATGTGCCTAATGGTAAAAACAGAAAGCATGATCAGCTGTTGTCTTACGGTTGCATACTATAATTGTGTCAATCCATTTGGATCATTTCGACATCCTCATTTTCACTGTTATATCAGCATAAATTATAAGGAATCAGTTGATATTCCCGTATATTTACAAAGTAGTCCCACAATACATTATACATGTAATTATTTGTATCTCCATACTTTTGAATATGCGCATGTTTATGCTGTAATAAACTCAATAGCCTACGTTGATTGGGATTAAGGATTATTTGAAATTTTTGTGCTGATTTATAGAACTCTAAATTATTATATTTGTTTGATGATTGCTACTATTGAGGTAATCAAGTAAAAGTTTTTAAGAATGGAACTGCAAGCACTGTATAATTTATTCAAACAACACCCCAGTGTATCCACGGATACACGAAATATTCTACCAGATTCGATTTTTTTTGCTTTAAAGGGATCCAATTTCAATGGAAATGAATTTGCGGAGCAAGCCTTGATTTCGGGCGCCGCTTATGTCGTCATTGACGAAGAGAAATATAAAAAAAATGATCGATTTATACTTGTAGAAGATGCTTTAGAAACTCTCCAAGCGTTAGCACATGTTCATCGTAAACAATTGAATATTCCTTTTATTGGTGTAACGGGCACTAATGGTAAGACAACGACGAAAGAGTTGCTGCATGCCGTTCTGTCCAAAAAATATAAAACTTATGCTACAAAAGGAAATTTAAATAATCATATTGGTGTTCCATTGACTTTATTAGCGATAGACCATAGTATTGAAATGGCAATCATCGAAATGGGAGCTAATCATATTGGTGAAATTGATTTTTTATGCAGGATTGCCGAACCCACTCATGGTCTGATTTCAAATGTAGGTAAAGCACATTTAGAGGGATTTGGTTCCTTTGAAGGGGTAAAGAAAACAAAAGGTGAACTCTATGACTGGCTGGAAGCTAATCAAGGAACGTTATTTTTACAGGGAGATAATCCTTTTCTTAAAGAAATGGCTGAGCAACGGCATATTGATAAAGTAGTTAAATATGGTTTTTCCGAGTCAAATGCTATTATTGGAAGGCTGATTAAAGCAGATCCATTATTACAGATTGAATGGCATCTTCAACAATCTGAAGAGATCTTTCATGCCGATACGCAGTTAGCAGGTTCTTATAATACGGAGAATTTTTTGGCAGCGATAGCTCTTGGACATTATTTTCATGTGCCTCTTACCCTTATCAATAGCGCTATTTCAGAATATAAACCAACAAATAACCGTTCTCAGATAACAAAGACAGATCGTAATACAGTGATCTGTGATTATTATAATGCTAATGCAACGAGTATGGAAGCGGCATTAACAAATATGCGTATCATTGAGGCTACTCATAAAGTTGTTATACTGGGAGATATGTTTGAATTAGGTGAAGAATCTTCTTATGAGCATAAAAAAGTGGTGGAACTGGCGAAAACCATTTCTGGAGCGCGTTTGATCTTTGTCGGTAAAGCATTTTATGAGCATCAAGATGTAGGTGGAGAATTTTTCGAAACAACAAGTGATGCGAAAGCCGCTTTATTGAGCAATCCGATTTCGCATGCAACAATATTACTGAAAGCATCCCGTGGAATGGCTTTTGAAAAGCTGATGGATGTTTTATAGATTTTTGAAAAGATATTAGAAAATAAAAAGGAGCTGATCGGCTCCTTTTTATTTTCTAATCAATTTACTATTGAAATAATAGATCGACAATCTGTTTGGCTTCGTTTACATCATGCACACGAAGTAACTGTACACCCTTAGTCAGGAGAAGTGTATTGAGAACTGTTGTTCCATTTAGCGCTTCTTGTGGAGTTAGACCAAGTTTTTTATAGATCATTGACTTTCGGGATATACCACCAAGTATAGGAAGCCCATAATAGTGAAGTTCATCTACCCGATATAGCAACTCGTAGTTTTGTTCAATTGTTTTTGCAAAACCATAACCTGGATCCAGTATAATATCTTTGACGCCCAATTTTCTTAATGTAGCAATCTTCTCACCAAAATATGTAGCGACATCTGTGACGATATCCTGATAGGCAGTTAATTGTTGCATATTTTCAGGAATGCCACGCATGTGCATCAAGATATAAGGCACTTGCAATTTTGCAACTGTCGGGAACATTTCCGGATCAATTGTACCTCCGGAGACGTCATTGATCATATGTACGCCGCCATGTACGCAGGCCGCAGCAACATCGGCACGGAATGTATCTATTGAAAGTATCGCATCAGGAAATGTGTTTGAAATAGCGTGGACAGCAGGTAGTGCTCGATCTAGTTCCTCCTGTGAAGTAATTAATTTGGCTCCAGGTCGAGATGAATATGCACCGATATCAATGATGTCGGCTCCAGCATCTAAAAGGGCTTGAGTCTTGATCAGTATTTGTTCAATATTCTTATTATTTTGCCCACCATCAAAAAAGGAGTCCGGAGTAACATTTAAAATTCCCATGATGACGGGACGGTCAAATGTCATGATGCGACCTTTTAAATTGATGGATTGCGCAGGGGTAGTTTTGATCATTTTCATCTTGTACAAATGTATCAAGCTTATTTAATAAATGCTAAAATTAAAAAGAGGTCAATTTTCGTTAATGAAAATGACCTCTTCTAATTTATTAAACGATCTATTTAACAACTAATACGCCATCAGCAACAAAAGTGATTTCGTTTGTCGTATCTTTTACTTTGGCATAACCATCTACAATCACATTTTTACCAACTAAATCAGCAGGTACAAAATAACTGTAATCAGTAAAGCGTACTGTAATAGGCTCTTTGTCACCAGTTCTTTGAAGTGTCAAGAAGCACCCTTTTTTGGTGCAGACCTGAATAACTTTTCCAGTGACTTTACCGGTGAATTTAGGTGATTTTTCTAATGATTTTTCAAGTTTGTCAACTGTAATAGCATTAGACTTATCCACTTTTTTACCATATTGTACACCAATTTCTGCAGGAGTAATTTCTTTTTGTTGAGCTTGGCCGTTCCAAGAAATACCAAAGGCTAAAGCAACAAGTAATAGTAATTTTTTCATACTGATCTTATTTTCGTAGAAATTCAAACTTCCCGCTAGGATCTAACTTCATCACACTTGATGACTTCCCGTCACTTTTAGTATGTTGTCCAAACTGAACAACATAATCCACTTGATTTTTAATCTCTTCAGAGATATCATCAAAACATTTTGGCGAATCTTCGCCACTAATATTCGCAGAGGTAGATACCAACGGTTTTCTAAAACGTTGTAAAAGCTGTTGACAAAAGTCGTGATTAACAATACGAATTCCGATTGAACCATCTTCTGCTATAACATTTGGAGCTAAGTTTTTAGCTCCAGAGTACACGATAGTTAATGGTTTCTCTGTGTATTCAATCAATTGGTAAGCTACTTCTGGAATTTCAGTAACGTAACTTGCCAATTGATTGTCATTATGTAGAAGAATAATAAGGCTTTTTTCCTTTGCTCTTCCTTTTAACTGAAAAACCTTCTCCACAGCCTCAGGATTTGTGGCATCGCAACCAATACCCCAGATCGTATCTGTTGGGTATAAAATCAAACCGCCATTTTTGAGAACTTCTAAAGCTTGATTAATATCGTTTCTATCTACAAATTGACCCATTTTTTATTTTAATTAGGAAATTATACAGCTACGTTGTGATCACGTAAAGCATCATTTAAAGATGTTTTCTTGTCTGTAGACTCTTTACGTTTACCAATGATAAGTGCACAAGGAACTTGATATTCACCAGCAGGGAATTTTTTGGTGTAAGAACCAGGAATAACAACCGAACGAGCAGGTACATAACCTTTGTATTCTACTGGCTCAGGGCCCGATACATCAATAATTTTAGTGGATGCAGTTAATACCACATTAGCACCTAAAACAGCCTCAGTTTCAACACGGATACCTTCTACAACGATTGCTCTAGAACCAACAAAAACATTGTCTTCGATAATAACTGGAGCAGCTTGTACCGGCTCTAATACACCACCAATACCTACACCTCCACTTAAGTGAACATTTTTGCCAATCTGTGCACAAGAACCCACAGTAGCCCAAGTATCGACCATAGTACCTTCACCAACATATGCTCCGATATTGACATACGAAGGCATCAAAATTACACCTTTAGCTAGATATGCACCTAAACGAGCAGATGCTCCAGGTACAACACGAACACCAATTTCTTTGTAGTTCGTCTTTAATTTCATTTTATCGTAGTAAACGAATGGACCTGCAGAAGACTCACTCATTTCACGGATCGGGAAGTATAAGATTACAGCTTTTTTAATCCAGTCATTAACATGCCATCTCGTACCGATTGGCTCAGCGACTCTCAATTCACCAGCATCAAGTTTTAAGATCACAGTACGAATTGCTTCCGCATATTCTTTATATTCTAGAAGTTGTCTATCCTCCCAGGCATCTTCGATAAGTTTTTTTAATTGTTCAGGCATCTTTTATAATTCAAAAATTATCAGTTCTTTTTATTGAAGACAAATATGTTAAAATTTGTTCAATTTATAATGGATAATGAGCAGATTTTAAGTCAATATGACTATTTTTGTACAAATGGCAACAGAAACTGAAAAACTTCGAATCGATAAATATTTGTGGTCAATACGTCTTTTTAAAACACGTAGTCTGGCTACTGAGGCCTGTAAGGCTGGGCGGGTAAAATTGAACGGGCAGAATATTAAGCCTTCCTACGTTGTTAAAGTAGGGGATATCTATCAGGTTCAAAAAGGAATCGAACGTAAGATCGTAAAAGTTCTAGGACTTCTTGAAAGAAGAGTTGATGCGAAGACGGCCGTACAGTTTTATGAAGATCAAACTCCGGAAGAGGAGACAACCGCTTATAAATCGGCATTCCATGCTCCAATTTTAACTCGAGATCGGGGAGCTGGCAGACCCACTAAAAGAGACCGTCGTGAGATTGATGATTTGAAAGAAGATTGGTGGGAAGATGATGGACAAAGTAAATAAATACATATAAAATAGAAAAAGCTACTTAGTAGCTTTTTCTATTTTATATAAGTGACAAGATCATCGAAATCAATATCTCCGTGCGATGCATTGAAAAGACATGCTTTGCCTTTTATAATCAAGAGCTGCGGCGACTGATGTTCGATATGCCAAATGGAAGCAATCTGATTCGAAATTTCTCGGAAAGCTAATAAATCTAAATAATAAACATCGTAAGACTTATCTGTTAAATTAGCAAAGCGTTCAAAGTTTTTCTTCGCCATACCGCTAATGCCACAGGTAGTACTGTGTTTAAAAATTGCAGTGACCTGCTCACTACCCAATATTTCCTGTAGTTGGTCTAAACTATCAAGAGGAATCCAGTTAATCATATTATAATTCAGTAAATTTTGAAGCTTCTACGTGTTCGAATGTAGAAACAGTTGTAAATGTACAGCTTTTCTTTTTATTGTTTAGTGCGATAAACGAAGTTGGAAGCTTTAGGCCAGAACCTGCATCTTTATATTGATCAACCTGATAATTGACCATACTTATGGTGTTTTCAAAAGCTTTTATCTCACCCGTATTTTCATTGATGAGTAAATTTCCTTTTATAGGACCTTCATAGAAACTCCCATCATAGCTAACAAACGTGCTCAACAATTTCTCATTATTCAAAAGTTTTACTTTTATATCAGTGAAGTTTATACCTTTTAATTCTGTTATTAGCGGCAATAACAAGAGCTTTAGGTCTTCATTGACCTGTTGCTGAATGTCGCGTTGCAGAGCCGTCTCTATGGTTTTAATCTCAACAGCATTAACAAAGAGTTTAAGGGGCTGTTTGCGTTTGAAATTGAATAAATAAACCAGCTTCTCATTTTTTGTTGATTGTCCTTCAAAGCGGCATTCTCCAGTTTCTCTATTCCATAATAATGATCTGTCGGAAGAGCTGTTAAGCAGATTCGCATTATCATTCCCTGTGCAGGAGAATAAGAGAAATTTAGTATTCTGCCAGTTTTCAATTCCTCCTATGGAGGATTCCAGCTTCATTTGTATATTACTTTCTTGTGCTATTCCCAAGACAGCATTCATTTGCATGATGATGTATAAGAAAGCAATTTTTAGTATAGTCTTCATTATATAAAATATAGATCTTTATAAAAGATAAAATCGACTTCAATATCTTATACAAGACACTGAAGTCGATCAAATACTATAGTGATAACAATATTATCTTATTCTTGTTTGCATTTCGCTAGCCAAGTTTTGATCTGAATAGCTTTTGTCTGGCTCTCGTGTTTAGAGCTCTTATTTTTTTAAATTAAAAAAAAGACATATTAATACTGCGCACTAATATGTGCCATCTGAATAGCAGTGATTGCTGCTTCTTCACCTTTATTCCCATGCTTGCCACCCGCTCTGTCCAATGCTTGCTGTTGATTGTCAGTTGTCAATACCCCAAAAATAACAGGCTTGTTGTATTTTAATGCGACGTTACTGATGCCATTGGCAACCGCGTCACAGATGAAATCAAAATGACGTGTTTCTCCTTGAATCACACAGCCTAAGCAAATGATTGCATCAAATGAATCATCACGTAACAAAATATCTGCACCCGTTATTAATTCAAAACTACCCGGTACTTCGATGATTTTTATATTTTCTTCTTGTGCTCCATGCTTTTCTAGACCAGAAATTGCACCATTTAAAAGAGCCCCAGTTATTTCCGCATTCCATTGTGCAACAACAATTCCAAATTTAAAAGGATTTGCGTTTGCAACTGTAATGTGTGAAAAGTCCGATAAATTTTTAATACTACTTGCCATATGTAGAACAAACTTAGATAAATTTGCTTAGAAACACAATATAATTGCGCTCATATCAACGTAAATTTATGCATTGGTAATTGTTTCCAGGAAATGCTTTGTAGTTATTTCAATTATAATTGGAGTGACGTTATTGCAACGTATTTTAGCTGTCATAATAGCTCATATGAGAAATATATAGCATAAAAAAAGGCTGCCTTTTTGGGCAACCTTTTTTTATGTGTATTTGAGTCAATTCTACAAATGCGCTTGAACACGACCGATAAGACCATCGATCATAGCTGCTTCTTGACTTTCAGGGAAATCAGTCTTTATTTTTTTATACGTTTCTTCAGCTTGCTTGAACTCATTCTGCGCTTCGTAAACTAAACCTAATTTTTTCAAAAATAATGGAGTAGTATAAGAGTTAGCCGATTTATCAGCTGCTTCTTTGTAAAATCCAGCTGCTTTCTTATAATCTTTCAATTCTGAATGTACGTCACCTTTCAATCCAGTAACCAATGGGTCTAGAATTGGACTTCCGGTTGCCGAATAATTTTCTAAAGCTTCGATCGCTTCATTATACTTTCCTTGACGTAAATACAAGCCACCTAGGTATGCATTTGCAATGTTTGCAGATTTTGTATTTGAATATTCATCTGCAATTTCTTTAAATCCTGCAAAAGAACCGTCTCCTTCAATAGCACGATTTTGTAATGAATCTATTGCAGCATATTCTTCAGCTTTAAATATTTCGTTCGCTGCTTTCTCAGCTCTCGGTTGTAGATAAAGTTTTTGATATCCAAAATACAATATAATTAACACAAAAATACCACCGACGATAAAAGTGATGCTTTTTTGATTGTCCTGAAAAGATGAACCTTGTGAAGGTTTATTCGCTTGTCCAGCGTTATTTTGGTTTTGATTTTTAGACATTATGATTCAATGAAAAAATATAGATTGCAAAAATACAATTTTACGGTAAATATGCAAGCTTTTGTAATTATAATAAACGTTAAACTCTATTAATTAAGTCTTTCTCTGCCTCAATTTCTTTATCTATCTGTTCGTAGATTGAATTTTGGCTTTTAAATTCTGGCACAATCCTTTTCATTTCTAAAACAACATTATGCTTATTTTGCTGTTTAATACCGGTTACTAAGTTCTCAAGGTGATGATTAACCTGTTGAAAATCGTTTTCCCGAACTTTTGCAATCATAATTTTTTTATGATGCGTTGGCATTGTGTTCTCTAAATCATTCAGTAGCTCCTCGTAAAGTTTTTCTCCGGGACGTAAGCCTGTGAACTTAATTTCGATATCTTGATTTGGAATAAAACCAGAAAGTTTGATCATTTTATTCGCTAATTCGATGATTTTAACAGATTTGCCCATGTCAAAAACGAAAATCTCACCACCTTCTCCCATCGATCCAGCCTCTAATACCAATTGGCAGGCCTCTGGAATTGTCATAAAATACCTCGTTATTTCGGGATGAGTAACGGTTACGGGACCTCCTTTTTCAATTTGATCTCGAAAACGTGGTATAACAGATCCATTTGAGCCTAATACATTGCCAAAGCGCGTCGTAATAAACTTGGTTTTAGCATTGACATGCTCATTACTTTGTAAAAAGTGGTTGAAGGATTGGACATATATCTCAGCAATCCTTTTCGTTGCACCCATAATATTTGTCGGGTTTACCGCTTTGTCTGTTGACACAAACACGAATTTTTCCGCACCATATTCAACCGCAAGATTTGCGATATTTTTAGTGCCAACAACATTTGTGTGTACTGCCTCTAAAGGATGGTTCTCCATCATCGGAACATGCTTGTAAGCTGCAGCATGATAAACATAATGCGGTTTGAAAGTTTCAAACATGAGTTTCATACGGTCAATACTACGTACGTCACCAATAAATGAATGATAAACCTGTAATGGAAACTCGTCCTGTAAATCAAGCTGTAAGTTATGCAAAGGTGATTCTGCTTGATCGCACAAAATAATCATCTGTGGTTCAAATTTGCCCAACTGCCTCGCTATTTCACTTCCAATAGAACCAGCAGCACCGGTTACCAGAACACGCTTGCCTTTTAACTGATTTAAAATGTTGTCATTGCTTATCTTTATTGGAGCTCGTTCAAGGAGGTCTTCAATTTTTATTTTTTGAATCTGATTTGGATTTAACTCCCCATTCATGATTTTCTTGACAGAAGGTAAAGTCAATATGGTCACCTTCTTCTCAAGGCAGATGTCAATGATATCATTTTTAGATTCTAAGGGGATATTGTGAGAAGCAATGATGACCTCTTCAATGTTCAGATTGATAATAACCTGTCCTAGTTTCTTCGGGTCAAAAATTTTAATTCCATCAATTACTTTTCCGATTTTTTGTTCATTGTCATCTAGATAACCGACAATGGCATTTTTGGAACGTGTATCGTGATCTAACGTTCTTTTAACGGCAATACCAAGGTCGCCAGCGCCGTAGATCAACGTATTGCGTCTGTCACTTCTTATATTTTTTGTATAAACAAAGAATATTTTAATAAATGTTCTGTATGTCGTGAGCAATAAGAAACAAAATAAGGCATATAAAATAATGAGTGAGCCTGGTAGAGTGTGTTGATCTCCAGTTGCGAGTAATACCGTTTTGATAACGAAGAAAACAAGTACTGCGAATACAATTGCTGTAAGAATTCGAATGGAATCAACAGCACTGGTATAGCGTATAATGCCCGTGTGCATCTTAAATAAATAAAAGGAAGTTGCTGTGACACCCATTGCATAAATCAGTCTGATCGCAAATGCAGATGTATTTATGAAAGCAAAATCAAAACTGTAATAGATGATATTTGCCAAGGTAAAGGCAAATATTGCCGTAAAGATATCTAATACAAAAATAATCCAACGTGGAACAATATTAAGTTTATTAAACATAGTTTTGTTTTAGTGCTTAGTTGGACAAATGTAACTTTTTTTCTAAACAGGTAGGCATATAAGTGCTTAATTTCTTTTGCTTAGCTTAAATAAAAGTAGTAAATTTAAAAAGTAATGCATGAAAATAAATGAGTGACTTAAGTAAATTGGCAAGTCAAGCAATGATACAGCCACAAGAGACTTTATCAGCGACTGCTTCTAGGGAAAAAAGATTGTTTATTGGTATACCCAAGGAAATTGCATTTCAGGAGAGAAGGATTTGTTTGACACCACTGTCAGTCGGTCTTTTGGTAGAAAATGGCCATGAAGTTATTATGGAAACCGGTGCCGGTTTAGGATCTAATTTTTTGGATCATCATTACAGTGAACAAGGTGCTCGTATTGTCTCATCTGCTGAGGAAGTTTATCAAGCGGATTGTATTGTGAAAATATGCGCACCCACTTTTGAGGAAGTTGGAATGATGAAGCAAAATCAGATATTGATGTCTTCACTACAGCCTTCATTATTAGAGCTACCTGTTCTGAGAGCGCTTATTCAAAAAAAAATTACTGCTTTATCTTTCGAATATCTGCGCGATGAGGGGGGCTGTTTGGCAGTAGTCCGAGCAATGGGAGAAATTGTTGGGGCTACTTCAACTTTAATCGCTTCTGAATATTTAAGTAATAGTTTTGGTGGTAAAGGCTTAATGTTGGGAGGTATTACAGGTGTTCCGCCGACAGAAATGGTCATTATAGGTGCCGGAACAGTTGGAGAATATGCGGCAAGGACTGCTATTGCACTGGGTGCACAAGTGAAAGTTTTTGATAATTCCATTTATAAATTAAGACGTCTCCAAAATAATCTAGGAAGTCGGGTATACACATCTATTATCCAACCTACAATTTTGAACAAAGCTGTGAAAACCTGCGACGTGGTCATCGGTGCTTTACGCTCAAAAAATGGGAGAACTCCTTGTGTCATTTCTGAAGAAACAGTTTCAGAAATGAAACCTAATTCTGTTATTATAGATGTAAGCATTGATCAAGGGGGATGTTTTGAAACTTCAAATATCACATCACATGATACACCGACCTTTAGAAAATATGATGTCATTCATTATTGTGTCCCTAATATTGCTTCTCGGGTGGCGAGATCTGCAACCTATGCATTAACAAATATTTTTACACCAATACTACTTGATATTGCTGATCAGGGAGGTGTCAAAAATGTCATTTGGAAAAGTGCAGGAATTAGAAGTGCAACCTACTTATACCAGGGAATATTGACCAATAAGGATATTGCTTCAAAATTTGAAATGACAGCCAAAGATCTGGATTTAATTATAGTGACCAATTTGTAATTCATGAAACTTACTTTAATGATTATTCTTTTTTCAGTTGTTTTTCAAGCAACAGCGCAAGAAAAGTTTGCCTTATATAATGACAAGATCCCAAATTCTATCAATACAGATACGGCCAGATACAATCGAAATATTCCAGAAATATTTGTTTACAAGCCAAGTGCAGCTTTAGATAAGGGTATGGGTGTGTTGATTATTCCAGGTGGTGGCTATGCACATATTGCTATGGATCATGAAGGACACGATGTTGCAAAAGAGTTGAACAAAGCTGGTTTTACGGCTTTTGTTCTTAAATATCGATTACCTTCGCCCAATATCATGGTCGATAAGAGCATTGGACCAATACAAGATGCGCAGCGTGCCATGCAGTACATCCGCAGTGGTTTTCCTTTATTGCATAAAGTCGGAGTTATCGGTTTTTCAGCAGGAGGGCACCTTGCATCTACTTTGCTTATCAGTTCAAAACGTGGTTTCATTGCTAATCCGTCACAGTTATCTTTAGCGCCCGATTTTGCCGGATTGATTTATCCCGTTATCTCCATGACTGACGCTATTACGCACAATGGTTCTAGAATCAACCTTCTCGGAGAGAATCCATCTCCAGAGCAGATTGCCAAATTTTCATCTGAACAGCATGTGACCTCAGATCTTTGTCCTGTATTTTTTGTTCACGCAAAGGATGATAAAGCGGTTCCGATTGAAAACAGTTATGTGATGATCAAAGCACTGGATAAAGCTCATGTTAAAAATAAGCTATTGACTTATGAGGAGGGGGGACACGGTTTTGGTTTGATTAATAAGACAAGTTCAGTAGCTTGGTTAGATAGTTTTGTAGATTGGGTAAATCATTTATAACATATTATTGAAATGAAACATATTTTAGGACTTATTTTTAGTTTTTTGTTTTTAATAGCCGAAGCACAAACCTCTGATGGAGGGTGGAAAGTGCCTCTTAATGCAGCAAGTCCTGCATTTGCAGTTCCCAAGAAAGATGGAACTTCTATTGCCAGTTCCGATCTGAAAGGAAAAGTAGTGTTGCTTAATTTCTTCGCAACCTGGTGCCCTCCATGTCGAGAGGAATTGCCTCGCTTGCAGAAGGAAATATGGGAAAAATATAAAGATAACCCCAAATTTGAATTAATGGTACTGGCGCGTGAGCAGGATTGGAATAAAATTGATCCCTTTGTTGCCGAACACAAATATTCCCTACCATTTTATCCGGACTTGAAAAGAAATGTATTTGGTTTATTTGCAGATCAAGGTATTCCACGCAATGTCATACTCGATGCCCAGGGCAATGTTATTTACCAGTCCCTTGGGTATGAGAAAAAAGAGTTTGATCAATTGATTGCTCTTATTGATCGTCTTTTACTTAAAGACTGATATATTGCGCGATCTTAACGGCTACAGGTTGTCCTATTTGGATTGAGACCGGAGTCGTACTGATGGCATGTAGTTGTAAGGCATGATTTGTAATTACTAATTCATAATAAAAACCTCTAAAGCGGATATCGGTTAATGTGAAATCATGCGTTGTCTCCGATGCCGTTATAGATACCCATTCTTGATGAATGATGATGGTTGTATTACTTTGGATTTGAAGCAATTTCGCAACTCTGCTACTCAGAATATTGCTTTTAGCTAATAAAAGTGCTGTGTATGGATTAGTTGGTCTTTCGTAAAGTTCCCGTGGATGGCCTTGATCCAATATCTTACCATCTTTCATTACAATAAGATCGTCGGCCAGTGCCAATACTTCTGTCGGATCATGGGAAACAAGTATAATCGTAAGGCCTGTCTCGACCACAATTTGTTTGATGTCTTGTTGCAATGTGTCTCGGAAAGAGGCATCAACCTGATTGAAGGGTTCGTCCATCAATAGTACTTGTGGATCATTTACCAATGCTCTGCAGATCGCAACACGTTGTTTTTCTCCACCGCTGATGTCAGCAATTCTTTTCTTTGCAAGATGATCAATTCGCAGTCTTTTTAGTATTGCAGCAGTTTTTGTTTGTTTGGCTTCGATATTTGTATTTGGCAATTGGGAAGCGACATTATCCCAAACATTGGCAAATGTGTTTAAGTCATCAAAACCCTGGGAAACCAACTTCATGTCTTGATGCCCTGGGATTAGTTTATCTTTTCTTGTCGGAACTAACCAGCCTTTGTAACGAACTTCACCGGTTAATGGCTCTAATAGACCATAGATGAGACGAAGTAATGTGCTTTTCCCACTGCCGGATTCTCCGATAATAGCCGTGATTTTACCTTCTTGGATTCCTATATTTGCTTGCTGTACGGCTAAACTTTCCGAATTTTCTGAAAATGAAAAACTAAGATTTTCAAGATGGATGTAAGGAAGTCCAAGGACCTCTTTATCAAAGGGAACATACTGACAAGAAGATTGTGACATATTTTGCAAAATAAAAAAAGCCGAATGTTATAATTCGGCTTAAAATTAAGCATTTTAATATTATTCTACCCTAAAAACCTAGCGTCAGGCCAAAAGTAAAATTATTTAAACCCTGTTGATCAGGACTATTTTCGAACATATCATTGAAATAATATTTGACAAAAACGCCCATTGAATCATATCCGAGCCGCGCAAAGGCACCATACTGGAAGCTGGCCAAATTGTAATTATCTTTAAATTTTTGGCTGCCTTGTTCATTACTTTTTAAACGTTGACTACCTTTTATTAAAATTCCGGTCATTGCGCCGACAGCAAGTTTCGCACGCTCACCATTTTTAAACCTTTTACTTCTGAACTCAAATGTTAATGGAACACGTAGGTAGGTTGATGTAAATACATTCTTCTTGTAAGTGATGTCATCCGGGTAGGAATAGTCCAAAGGAGTAGCGTCCTGATCCAGCAAAACATTATGTTTCAATCTCAGATAGTTCCATTCAAAACCTGTCGATATATACGTTTTGAATCGATCATTGAACCTAAGGCCAAATTGAGCAATATCGAAACCAAAGTTTGAAGCTTTTTTATATTCTAAAAATTCGTTATTCTCATTTAATGTAAAGCTACCATCATTAATTAACCTTGAAAATCCCCAATCTATGCGAGAAAAAGTGATGCCACCAAATATTTTTGGATACTTTGAAACAGCAGGTGTGTTTTTGTCATCAATTTTATCACTGTCTTCTTTGCCTAAAATGCTTGTTGAAATATTAATTTTTTTAGTGCTGTCCTGTTGTGCATATGCTTTTACTAGAAGGCAGGATGTTAGGATACCGATGATTGCGAACGATAGAAAATATTTTTTCATATGGAAAGAGTTTATTTAGGTTTTACTTTTTTCTTTTTTTATTTTTAACGAGACTATTAAGTAGATCAATCTGTAATGTTCCCTCGTCATCATTGCTGAACTGAACTTCTGAACCATTCCCTTGATTGATGGTTTTGCTCAAAATGTTGAGCACCTTAGTAACAACATTCTGTTTGCTTTCGCTGGTTGAAGCCATCATACTTTCTTCTTCGTCCGGGTTTTCAATAATGGGTTTGATCGGGATGTATTCCATTGCATGTGCTATTTGTGCTTGTGAATCCACAACTACTAGCATCGGTTGTTCTGCTGTTATTTTTAGTTTTTTAAGCGCTACCTCTTCATTGATCTGTGCAATTTTCGGTGGCATTGATTTTATTTGATAATCAGTTTGCGTATCCTGAGTTTTTTCGGGTACAGTTTTGACGGCAAATCGGACAGGCTCTTCTTTAGTTTCTATCAAATCTTCTACTGGCTCCTTTTGTTCTTTTTGGGTAGCTGTATCTTTTTTCCGATTAACAATGTTTGTGGTTTCCACGGTGCTTGCTGACTGCTTCATGACCAATAGACTAAAAATCCCAATACAAATGAGGGTCGCGGCGATGCTAACAAGCGGTTTTAACCACTTTATTTTTTTCTTGATTGGTACAATTTTCTGTTCATCAAGATCCGCTTCTATTTTATTCCAGATATCAGCGCTAGGCTGTATATCAAGTTTGTCAATATGATCGCGGAATAATTTGTCGATTTCTTCATTTTTCATAACGTAAATGCCTCAATTTTTAATAATCTTGTTTTCAGCCACTGCCTTGCTCTTGATAACTGTGATTTTGAATTTCCCTCACTTATGTTGAGCATTTCGGCAATTTCTTTGTGGGTATAGCCTTCTACAGCATAGAGATTAAAGACTGTACGGTAACCAATGGGTAATTGATGAACGATTGACATTAAATCTTTGTAATGTATCTGATCGGTAGCGTTGTTATTCGGAATTTCATGAATAATGTCGTTATCGAGAGACTCTACATAAACAATTTTGTTTTTTCGCTGTATTTCAATAGCCGTATTGACCATAATTCTTCGTATCCAGCCTTCGAGAGACCCATTTTCTGAAAACAGGTGTCCTTTAGTGAAGACTTTTACAAATCCGATTTGCAGTATATCCTCCGCTTCTAAGCTGTCTTTTGCATAGCGTAAACAAACAACAAACATTTTTTTAGAAAAAAATTGATATAGATGGTACTGAGCTTTTCTATCTCCAGTGAGACATTTTTTCCATGTTGAATCTATACTTACGTTTTCCAAAATTTAATCAGTTTATATTAGGAAGACGTAAGATATTTAGGAAAGGTTGCATGGGGCGCAACTATTTTATAATTATTTTTCGACTTGTAGGTGATGTAATCTCAATTTCAATTGTTTTTGCATCATCAGGCAGTAAGTTTGGGATCTTATTCGGCCATTCGATAAAACAATAATTTCCAGAATAAAAATAATCCTCATAGCCAAAGTCATAGGCCTCTTCTTCTTCTTTTATTCTGTAAAAGTCGAAATGAAAAATTGTGCCCTGTGGTGCGCTATATTCATTTACAATTGAAAATGTGGGACTTGAAGTATTGTCTTGTACTTGCAATGCTTTGCAAAGTGCTTTTATAAAGGTTGTTTTTCCCGCACCCATATGACCGTAAAAGAGAAATACACGATCATCAGGAAAAGACTTTAAAAGTAGTTCTGCAGCATGATCTAATTCTGAAAGTTGATTGACTTCGATTATCATGCTGCAAAATTACTTATTTGGAAGTATAAGTAGCGAAAGGAATAATCATTTCTTCCAATGAAATACCCCCATGCTGAAAAGTTTCATTAAAATAATTGACAAATTGATTGTAATTGTTTGGATATACGAAGTATGAATCCTCTTTTGCAAAGACAAAGCAGGAGCTCATGTGCAACTTTGGTAATTGAGCGTCATGTGGATTCTTAATTAAGAAGACGTCCTTGTCAATAAAATTTAGATTCTTACCCTGTTTATAGCGTAAATTGGTATTTGTATTACGGTCACCAACAATCTTGCTCGGTTTTTTTACTTTAATTGTTCCATGATCTGTTGTGATGATCACTCGAACATTACGCTGGGACAGCCATTTCAAGGCTTCAAATAGGGGCGAGTGTTCAAACCATGAAAGGGTTAAAGAACGGTAAGCCGCTTCATTGTTTGCCAATTCGCGAATCATAGCCATATCTGTTCTTGCATGCGAAAGCATATCGACAAAGTTGTAGACTAATATATTCAGATTGTTCTGGATTAAATTGCTCAGATTGTCCACGACATCTTTCCCCTGATCTAAGGTTAAGACCTTTGTGTAGGAGTGTTTTATAGGCTTCCGGTAGACACGCTGGATTTGGTCTTCTAAAAATTTGTCTTCATATAAATTTTTACCACCTTCATCTTCATCGTTCTGCCACATTTTTGGAAATCGCTTTTCCATTTCTAAAGGCGTCAGTCCACTGAAAATCGCATTTCGGGCATATTGCGTCGCGGTCGGTAAAATACTGTAGTAAGTATCTTCTTCCTCTAGTCTAAAATAATCGGTGATTACTTCGTTGATCACTTTCCATTGATCGTAACGCAAATTGTCAATTAAAAAGAAAAATGTAGGTTTATCTTCCGTTAATTGCGGAAATACCTTTTTCTTAAATAATTGATGCGAAAGTATTGGAGCTTGATCTGGAGCTTTCATCCAATTCAAGTAGTTCTTTTCTATAAATTTGCAGAATTGAACATTTGCTTCCGATTTTTGCATTGTCAAGATTTCATGCATACCCGCATCTTCAAGTTTCTCGAGCGAAAGCTCCCAATAGATCAGCTTTTTATATGCCTCGGACCATTGTTGATAATTTAGATCATCATTTAATACCATACCAAGGTTTCTAAAGTCCTGTTGATATGCCATCGATGTTTTCTCGTTAACAAGTCTCTTGTTTTCCGTCAGTTTTTTGATAGTCAGGAGAATTTGCTTCGGGTTAACGGGTTTTATAAGATAATCGTCAATTTTAGAGCCTATGGCATCCTCCATGACATGTTCTTCTTCATTTTTTGTGACCAGTACAGTAGGTACGGTAGGATTAATGGATTTTAAGATTGCTAATGTCTCTAAACCTGTTAAACCCGGCATATTTTCATCTAAAAATACTAGGTCGAAAACACCTTCTTTAAAAGCATCCACCGCATCATTTCCATTATTTACTGTTTTGACTTTATAGCCTCTTTCTTCTAATAAGAGTATATGAGGTTTTAAAAAATCAATTTCATCATCAGCCCAAAGTATATGTGTTTTTTGCATATTGTAATATTTGCTATAATCAAAATCGATTAAATTCCAATTGTTTTAGTGTTTAGGTAGCTGGAGTAATAATCACTTTTTTTTGATATTTTCATTTAAACTATACGAACTTAAATAAAAAAGGAGCTTTACCTATTATTTTTAACACTTGTTAACCACTTAAACTAATTATATTTGTATTTATAATTTAACTCCTAGGACAGGAAAATAAACTGGCTCATCTTTAACTCATTTGATGAACAATTAAAGTTAGCTATTGTTTTGGCGCTATATGTTAGAAGAAATGCATTCATAAATTGAATAAGAAAAAAATATTAAATGATCCTGTCTATGGATTTGTTTCCATTCCATCGGGATTGATTTTTGAGCTTATACAGCATCCTTATCTGCAACGACTTCGCTATATTAAGCAAGTCAGTATGACACATTTGGTGTATCCTGGAGCGCTGCATACCCGCTTTCAACATGCGATAGGAGCTATGCACTTGATGTCGTTGGCGATCGATACGCTAAAAGGTAAAGGTATCGATATCAGTGAGGAAGAGAAAGAGGCGGCACTTGCGGCTATTTTGCTGCATGATATTGGCCATGGCCCCTTTTCTCATTCTTTAGAACATACGATTATAGATGGGGTTTCGCATGAATTACTATCTTCTCTTTTAATGGACCGTATCAATAATGAGTTTGGAGGAAAGCTTGATCTGGCCATTACTATTTTTAATAATAAATATCACCGAAAATTTTTCCATCAGTTAGTTTCCAGTCAATTGGATGCTGACAGAATGGATTATCTAAATAGAGACAGCTTTTTCACAGGAGTATCAGAAGGCGTTATTTCATATGATCGAATTATAGCTATGTTAGCTGTGGTTGATGATCAGATCGTTATAGAAGAAAAAGGAATTTACTCGGTTGAAAAGTTTTTAATAGCGCGTCGATTAATGTACTGGCAGGTATATCTCCATAAAACCGTAGTGGGAGCAGAACAGTTATTAATCAAAATACTGCAACGGGCAAAGCAATTAGCAAGTAGTGGCAACACATTGTTCGCGACACCAGCATTTAACTGGTTTTTGACTCAAAAAATTGATAAGAACAATTTTTTAGAAGATTCTTTACACTTGGACTGGTTTACACTTTTGGATGATACTGATATTATGTCTGGTATTAAGACATGGGCCCATCATGAAGATTCTATTTTGCGTATGATGTGTCAGAAATTGATGAGCCGTGAATTGTATCGGACCATTATGAGTAATATGCCTTTCTCAAAAGAATTGATGGATGAGGTTTATCGTCGCGTTAAAGAATATTTTCAGGTAAGTGATGACGAATTGCAATATTACGTTTTCACCCAGGAAATTCAGAACAGTGCTTATGATAGCCACAATGACCCGATTAAGATATTGATGAAGACAGGTGAGATTAGCGATATTGCTGAAGCATCAGATTTGTCGAATTTAGAGGCGTTAGCAAAAAAAGTGCAGAAGTTTGTACTGTGTTATCCCAAAGAGCTTGGATATATAGCAATTCCAGCTAAAAAATAATTAAAATATAATAAAAAAACATAGCTTTGTAGCATGCAATTTACTGCTCAACAAATAGCATCCTTATTAAATGGATCGATAGAGGGGAATCCTGATGTAGAAGTTTCAAATTTAGCGAAAATAGAAGAAGCTTCTTTAGGGGATCTTTCATTTCTATCGAATCCTAAATATGAGCAATTTTTATATGAGACTAATGCCTCTATTGTAATTGTTAATGAAGATCAACAATTATTATCAGCCCCCAAATCAACTTTAACGTTGATCCGCGTAAAAAATGCTTATACGGCATTTTCTACATTATTGAACATCTATAATGAAGTTCGCCTGGATAGAAAAGGCAGAGAAGAACCGTCATATATACATGATACTACTACCATCGGTGAGGATGGTTATATCGGAGCTTTTGTCTATATTGGCAAAGGTGGAAAAATTGGTAAAAATGTTAAAATTTACCCGCAGGTTTATATTGGTGATAATGTGATTATCGGTGACAATACGACCTTATTTCCTGGCGTTAAGATATACCAAGATTGTGTGCTGGGAAATAATGTTACTGTGCATTCTGGAACTGTAATTGGTTCTGATGGTTTTGGATTTGCTCCGCAGGATGATGGTACCTATGCTAAGGTTCCTCAAATTGGTAACGTGATTATTGAAGACGATATCGAAATTGGTGCCAATACGGTTATTGACCGTGCTACAATGGGATCTACAATATTACATAAAGGTGTTAAACTGGACAACTTGATTCAAATAGCCCATAATGTAGAATTAGGAAAGAATACTGTAATTGCCGCTCAAACGGGTGTTTCTGGAAGTAGTAAGATCGGTGAAAACGTAATTTTGGGTGGCCAGGTTGGTATTGTAGGCCATATTACTGTTGCTGATAAAAGTCAGGTACAGGCTCAAGCCGGAATCAATAGATCGATTACCGAAGCGAATAAAAAGTGGGCGGGGAGCCCTGTATTGGGTTTTCAATCCAATATGAGATCGCAAGTCATTTATGCGAAATTACCTGATCTTGAAAAACGTGTCAGGGAGTTAGAGCGATTATTAAAGGAAAATTTGAAATCTTAAAAGAACCTTTTGGTCGTTTTTGATTAAATATATGTTAGAAATGAATGTAAAACAAAGAACCATCAAGCAAGATGTGGTCATATCTGGAGTCGGTTTACATACAGGTAAAACTGTATCTATGACAATAAAACAAGCTCCTGAAAATCATTGGTATAAGTTTAAAAGAATTGATTTAGAAGGTCAGCCTGAAATACTGGTTGATGCTGATAATGTCACAGATACATCGAGAGGTACAACGATTTCTCAAAATGGGGCAAGTGTGAGTACTATTGAACACTTAATGGCTGCTCTGGTAGGTTTACAGATTGATAACGTATTAATTGAAATTGATGGCCCCGAAGTACCTATTTTAGATGGTAGTTCAGCCATATTTATTGATAAATTTGAGGAAGCTGGTTTCGAAGAGTTAGAAGCTGATCGTGATTATTTTGAAATTCAGCATGCCATACATTATATAGAATCTGAACGTAAGGTAGAAATCATGGCAATGCCATTAGATGGTTACCGTTTAACGTGTATGATTGATTTTAATTCGCCTGTATTAGGAAGTCAGCATGCTGCTATTAATACCATTGAAGATTTTTCAAAAGAAATATCTTCGTCAAGAACTTTCTGTTTTTTACATGAATTAGAAATGTTGGTTGATAATGGTTTGATCAAAGGTGGCGATTTAAGCAATGCGATCGTTATCGTTGATAAAGAAACATCTCCTGAGGAATTGAAGAAATTATCACATTTGTTCAACCGTGATGATGTTACTGTTGCAAAAGAAGGTATCTTGAGCAATATTCAGCTTCGTCATCAGAATGAGCCCGCTCGTCATAAGTTATTAGATATGGTCGGTGACCTCGCTTTAGTTGGTCGACCATTGAAAGGACATGTTATGGCAGCAAGACCTGGTCACGCCGCTAACGTTGCTTTTGCAAAGAAAATCAAAGAGCAAATCCGCAAGGATAAAAATACAAAAAAGATTAAGGTGTACGATCCAAATATGACTCCTGTATATGATACAGTGCAGATTATGAAGATTTTACCTCACCGTCAACCGATGTTAATGGTTGATAAAATATTAGAATTAACAGAAAATCATGTAGTTGGCCTGAAAAATGTTACAATGAATGAAGACTTGTTCATGGGGCATTTTCCTGGGGCGCCAATTTTCCCAGGGGTATTGCAAATTGAAGCGATGGCACAGACAGGCGGTATTCTAGTATTGAATACTGTTCCTGACCCGGAGAACTGGTTGACGTTATTTTTAAAAATTGAAAACGCACGATTTAAAGTGCAGGTAAGTCCAGGTGACACGATTATTTTTAGATGCGATTTGACGGAACCTATCCGCAGAGGCATTGCTAAAATGAAAGGTGTAGCTATGGTAGGTGAAAAAGTTGTTTGCGAAGCTGAGTTAATGGCTCAGATTGTGAAAGTAAAATAATAGTAGAGATGATACAGCCGTTAGCTTATATACATCCAGAAGCAAAGATTGCTCAAAATGTTGTTGTAGAACCATTTGCTACTATCCATAGGGATGTAGTTATTGGGGAGGGAACGTGGATCGGTTCCAATGTGACAATTATGGATGGGGCACGTATTGGTAAAAATTGTAAAATTTATCCAGGAGCAGTTATTTCAGGTGAACCTCAAGATTTGAAGTTCGACGGTGAAATTACAACTGCTGAAATTGGGGATAATACTACTATTCGCGAATGCGTTACTATCAATAGAGGAACAAAAGATAAATTTAAAACAGTAATTGGAAAAAATTGCCTTATTCAGGCATATAGTCATATTGCACACGATTGTACAATCGGTGATTACTGCATATTTTCAAATAGCAGTACACTAGCGGGACATATTACCGTAGGAGATTATGTAGTTTTGGCAGGTATGGTAGCAGTTCATCAATTCTGTACCATTGGATCGCATGCTTTCGTGACAGGTGGTACATTAGTAAGAAAAGATGTACCTCCGTTTATCAAAGCGGCACGTGAGCCTATTTCTTATGCAGGTATAAATTCTGTTGGATTAAGGAGAAGAGGTTTCTCAGAAGAGCAGATTGCTGAAATTCAAAATATTTATCGTGTTCTATTTGTTCAAAATAGAAATTTAACAAAAGCGGCGGCGATCATTGAGGCTGAATTTCAGGCAACTGAAATTCGTGACGAGATATTAGGTTTTATCCGCAACTCTAATCGAGGTGTTATTAAAGGATTTAATCAAAGGGCTGTCTAATTTTAGATCATTTGAAAATTATTTTAACAGATGTCGGTCGGCGTTATAATCGGGAATGGATTTTTAAACACATTACATATGAGTTTGAATCCGGAAAGTCATACGCCATACTTGGACCTAATGGTTCAGGAAAGTCCACTTTGTTAAAAGTGCTTTCGGGAAGTTTAGCGCCTTCCGCTGGAAGTATTTATTATGAAATGAATGATAAAGCAGTGGATGTTGAGTCGGTTTTTCAATATCTTTCGCTCGCTACGCCCTATGTAGAATTAATAGAAGAATTTACGTTACGAGAGCAAATACAATTTCATTTTAAATTTAAGAATTATCTAAGCGGATATAGTGAACCTGAGGTTGTACACTTATTAGGCCTGGAAAATGCAATAGACAAAGAACTGAAATTTTTTTCCTCAGGAATGAAGCAACGTGTCAAATTGGCTTTAGCTTGTTGCAGTGATTCTGCTTTCGTGTTATTGGATGAACCAACTAGTAATTTGGATACCGTAGGTGAAGGATGGTACTTAGAATTGGTTGATAAAACAAAGCGTGCAGATCGATTGTTTATCATTTGTTCCAACCAAGAGAAGGAATATAATTTTTGTGACCAGACCCTGTCTATTTCAGATTATAAAAGTTGATAATTATTAGATTTTTATTAAAAGATTAGATTTTGTAGTTTTGTGACTCAGAAAATAATTATAAAAGTTTAAATCATGGCAAAAGCATCAGACGTTAAGTCAGGAAATGTTTTAAGATTCAACGGTGAGTTAGTCGCTGTTGAGGAATTTATACATCGTACACCAGGTAATTTACGTGCTTTCTATCAAGCGAGAATGCGTAATGTGAAAACTGGTAAATTAGTAGAATACCGTTTTCGAGTTGACGAAAGTGTTGAGATTGCTCGTGTTGAAACAAACGATTATCAATATTTATATGAGGAGGGAGACTTTTTCGTTGTAATGGACAATACCACTTACGAACAGTTTAATATCCCTAAGTTCTTGTTTGGAACTTCGGCACGATTCTTGAAAGAGGGTATGAACGTAATTGTAGCATTTGAAAGTGATGAAGCAATTATGGCGCATGCTCCTAAAAGTGTTGAATTAGAAATAACATACACAGAGCCTGCAGTAAAGGGAGATACTTCAACAAATGCATTAAAAAATGCAACAGTGGAAACTGGAGTTGAAATTAAAGTACCTCTTTTTATTAATCAAGGAGATAAAGTAAGAATTGATACGCAAACAGGTGATTACATCGAGCGTGTTAAATAATATTAAGATTTAGGTTTAGGTTGATTATTCGGTCTTGTTAGCACCCAGCTGCAAGGCCGTTTTTTTTTCTATTATGATGACCAAAAATGAACTCAGGACATATTATCGGCATTTAAGATCGCGATTAGCTCCGTCTGAAGAGATTGATCTAAATTTGGGTCTGTTAGACAATTTAAAGCGGTTGGAATGGCAAAATGTGAAATTTTGTCATGTCTTTTTGCCAATACTTAAATTTCATGAACCTAATACGCTGCTCCTCATTTCATATTTGCAGGATAAGTTTCCGGAGATTCAAATTGTTATCTCCAAATCGAATTTACAGTCTAATGTGATGAGTCATTATCTTTATGATGATAAGTTGGCATTAGCTCATAATCAATGGGGCATACTCGAACCTGTAGAAGGAGTTTATGTTGACGAAAAGAGTATTGACATGGTGCTGGTTCCCTTATTAATTTCAGATAAGGCTGGGAATCGGATTGGATATGGAAAAGGTTATTACGATCGCTTTTTATCTTTATGCAGACCTGATGTTAAAAAGGTCGGTCTTTCATTTTTTGAACCTATAGCGATAATCGAGGATATCGATCCGCACGATATTCCTTTGGATGTCTGTGTGACACCAAAAACAATATATTATTATTAAAATAAAAGCGGGAAGTATAAGTTCCCGCTTTTATTTTAATATAAAATTCGAAATTTTATGGTATTCTGAACTTTTTTAAGTTGTTTAATTAAATCCCGGTCATATTCACCTTTGATATCCGTGACAGCATAACCTATATCAGCCTTAGTCATCAGAAATTGAGAAATGATATTGATATCATTTTGAGCATAGACAAGATTAATCTGCGCCATGATACCAGGTACATTTTTATGGATATGAAGTAAACGTGTAACATCTTTTACTTTAGGAAGCAATAGATTTGGAAAATTGCGACTCATGTAGGTATCTCCATTATTAATGAAGTCGGCCATTCTTCTCGGAATAAATTCGGCGTTTCTCTTTTTGTCTTTTTTGTCATCAAAAACAACAATGCCTTTTGCATTGCAAATATCTTTGTTAAGATGATTTTTTGCATCACCTAAAACGCCAATCGTTTTGAGCTTATCGGCACGGGATAATTGATCTTCAGAAACAGAGATATCTTTTCCAAGTAAAAGCATGCCGACGTCTTTTGTATACTTTTCTTCAAAAGTGTCTTTCGTGCGCACAGAAAATCCATCTCTTTTTAATATATGAGAAGCAATTTCAGGAACCTCTCCGACGATCAGACAAAGAATCCGATTTTTAGGGTAGGAAATAGCGCGGGGTAAATTATTGACATATAGAAATTCATCAAAACTAGGTGTAATAAAATCTGCTTTTTCAGTGACTGTTTTTCTGGAAATATTTTCAGTAAATGCAAAGAATTTCTCAATAAGCCCAGATTCTTTTAATTGAAAATCAGAATACCCATCACCAATGCCGTAAATAGTACCATCTATTTTTAATTCCTGTAGTAATTTTACTTTACCGCCTTCATCCGATAAAGGATTTGATTCGTCAAATCCGATGATATTATCATGCTCATCAAATATAAAGGTGTTCGCGTAGATATTTTCCTTTTTGATATTGTAAGGAATAACAACTGGCGTAATGAACTCTTTAAATCCTCCAGATACAATCCAAGCGGTGTCCGAATTTTTTTTAAAAAACTCTCTATTTCTTGAGAATGAAGTAGAGACTTTCTTTTTCAGGTGTGTAATAAGTTTGTCGAGATGACTTTTATTTGCTTGTAGTAATTGGACACGACCAGCTAATGCTTCACGAAATGAAAGTTTACCCTCCATTGCAAGATTGGTGTAGCGTTCAATTTCAAGATATATCTTTTCCCTGTCAGGATGATGTTCTAGCGAAATTTTTGCTAATTCGTCCAAAGCCTCTACTTGCGTAAAGGTACTGTCAAAATCAATGATGTAATAATTTTTCACGGTTTAGTTTGAGTTTAGGATTAGATTATTTATTGTCAATTATAGCGTACAGCTATCTCTTTTAAGGTTGTTTCTAAAGGTTTATATTCAAAAGCTAATGCTTGTTGTAATTTTGCATCTGTATAGGCTAGCTTCTCGCTAGAAGCCCTAGCGCTATCTTTTGTAAGGGTCGATTTTTCCTTTTTTATCGATGCAACTGCAGTCGCTAGCGTAGCTGCGATCATCAGTACAGCAGGGGGGACTGCTATTTTAGGAGCTGCTTTACCCATCAAGGCACTTGCCTTCTCCAGTAATTCTTTATTGCTGAGGTTCACATTGTTGATAATAAAACGCTCTCCTGAAATATTTTTTTGTGCCATTAGATTTCGCATAATGGAAGCCACATCTTCAACATCAACCACACCAACAGTACCTGTTGGGTAATATTTTAATCCTTTATTGATTAAGGAAAATATTGCACCGGAACCTTTTGCACCAGAGGAAGCTCCAATGATAACAGATGGATTTACGATAACAGCATTTAAACCTTCTGCAATACCTCTCCAAACTTCCATTTCACTTTCATATTTTGAAATTGCGTAGTTGGATAACGAAGACTCATATTCCCAATAGTCTTTTTCACTAACAGGAGCTTGATTTTTACTGGATCCTAATGCAGCAACAGAACTGACATGAACAAGTCTGGCCTGATGTGCTAGACAAAGGTTGACAACATAAGCGGTCCCTTCAACATTTACTTTTTTCATGTTCGACGCATCTTGTTTTTGGTAAGACACGACAGCAGCACAGTGGTACACCTCAGTGATATTTTGGAATGCTTCTTCAAGATCAAAGTAGTTACAAATATCAGCGTCAATCCATTGGATTAAAGACGATGATAATAGCTGTTCTGGAATTATCGAGTTTGAGCGTTTCGTAGCTATTACATCAATTCCTAAATCGATCAATTGCTTGATCAATGTAGCCCCTAAAAATCCGGTTCCTCCTGTTATTAATATCACATGTTAAAGATAACGTTAAAAATAATGTTTTCAAAAGTAAGTTAATAAATGGATATTTGTCTAAGGCAAGGTTTTAATTTTTGATTACCGTCAATACAAATTCATCATATGTCATTATCCGTTTTTTTTAGTCCAATTGTTACCCAAAAGCTATTTCCTGAAGAAGGATTTTTTCGTTCGCAACTTGGCAATGTTGTTCGTTTTTATGACAATCAATTTCCGACTTGGGATAAAGACGATAAGCCACAATTGGCTATAATTGGCGTAGAAGAAGATCGTGCTGCTGTTAATAATCAGGGCTGTGCAAAATCTCCTGATGCAATAAGAAAACATTTGTATCAGCTTTACCAAGGGGATTATGCAATCAACGCTGTTGATCTCGGTAATATTAAAGAGGGGGCAACGATAAAAGATACTTACGCAGCACTTAGAGCAGTTGTGGAAGAATTATTAGCCGATGATATCCTTCCCATAATAATTGGTGGTGGGCAGGATCTGACTTATGCACAATACTTAGGCTATCAAAATCTGGGGCAAAAGGTGGAAGTGGCCGTAATAGATGGTCGATTTGATCTGAACCAGGAAAGTGGTGAACAGGTTGCACTGGATTCAAGATCATATTTGAACCATATTATTCTGCACGAACCCGATTACTTATTTAATTTAAATAATATTGCATATCAGACCTATTTGGTAAGTAAAGAATCGCTGAATATGTACGATAAGTTATTCTTCAATGCTACTAGACTCGGGGCAATAGCCGGTCGAATGGATCAATCTGAACCGCTGGTGCGAGCCGCTGATATGGTTAGTTTTGATATTGGAGCTATCCGTGCTTCTGAAGCTTCGGGCAATGCGAATGCAATGCCAAATGGTTTATTTGGCGATGAAGCCTGCCAGATTGCACGTTACGCAGGGATGTCAGATAAATGTTCTTCAATCGGGTTCTATGAATTTAACCCATCTTATGATCCCATGCAGCAAACAGCCATGTTGGTATCCCAGATGATCTGGTGCTTTATAGATGGCTTTTATAACCGTAAGCAGGATACCCCTTTATTACCAAAATCGTCTTATATTATCTATAGAACGACCCTGGAAAATGAAGAACATGAATTGGTATTTGTTAAAAGTAAAAAATCAGATCGCTGGTGGATGCAAGTTCCATATTTTGGGTCACGTTCTGTTAATGAAAGGTATCATTTAGTTCCTTGTCGATATGAGGACTATCAGATGGCTGTTACAGGTGAAATGCCTGACCTTTGGTGGCGAACTCATCAAAAGTTACAGTAGTTTTAATGGTCTGAAAAGACCATTTTTTATTTAGTTAAGTGAATTTATGGAAACAGTGTATATTATTATCGTTATCATTTTATTAGTTGTTCTAATTGTAATTTCTTTGAAAAAGAAGGATTCACATCAAGATGATAATCAGTGGAGACAGGAGAAGGAATTAATGGCAATAGAACTGGCAAAAGTGCAGCAACGTGAACAGAGTTTATTGCAAGAGCGGGCGATGTTGCGTGATGAACTGGAAAAAGAACGGGAGCATGTACTGATCGTTGAACGTTCTTTAGAGAGCACACGTTCTTTTTATGAGGCGCAGCAAGATAAGTTTCAGGAGCAGAAAGTGGAGATTGCTGCTATTAAAAGCCAATTTAATACCGAGTTTCAGGTCATTGCCAATAAAATTTTAGAAGAAAAGACACTTCGATTTACAGAAACCAATTCGAAGTCCATTGGATTGATCTTAGATCCTTTAAAAGAAAAAATCAAACTTTTTGAAGAGAAAGTGGATAAAACTTATTCGCAGGAAGCCGCAGAAAGAAACTCTTTGAAAGGTGTGGTGCAACAGCTGATGGAGCAAAGTTTGCGGATTAAGGATGAAGCGACCAACTTGACGCGTGCTCTTAAAGGTGACGCAAAGAAACAGGGAAATTGGGGCGAGGTAATCTTAGAACGTGTTCTGGAACGCTCGGGGCTTGTGAAGGATCGTGAATTTAGATTGCAGGCATCATTTACAGATATTGATGGGAGACGAATGCAACCCGATGCCATTATTGATTTGCCCGAAAATAAACATCTAATTGTCGATTCAAAAGTTTCTTTGATAGCTTACGAGCGTTGGGTAAATGCAGAAGATGATATCGATCGTGCTGTGTTCGCAAGACAGCATATTTTATCTGTGGAAAATCATGTCAAAGACCTTTCTGCAAAAAATTATCATGAATTGTATGGTATTGAATCTCCAGATTTTGTCTTACTCTTTATGCCGATAGAATCTGCTTTGAGTATGTCGGTTTCCGAAAAACCAGATCTTTTTAGTGATGCATGGGATAGAAAGGTCGTTATTGTAAGCCCATCTACGCTTTTAGCAACCTTACGTACCATAGCTAGTATCTGGAAACAAGAAAGACAGACACGTAATGTTATTGAAATTGCCAAGGAAGCCGGAGCACTTTATGACAAATTCCACGGATTTTTAACAGATATGGATCAAGTACAGGCACAATTGCAAAAAGCATTGAAAAGCCATGAAGATGCCTCTAAAAAACTATCTTTCGGCGCTGGTAATGTAATTAAGCGAGTGGAGAATCTGAAGAAATTAGGTGCTAAGGCAAATAAGCAAATTGATTCCAAATATTTAGATGAAGAAATAGAAGAAGAGGATTAAACCTCTTCTTCTATTTCTTCGTTCATTTTCTTAAGCCTTTTATTGATCGATATATCGATAGAAGCATCCTTCAAATGGTCTATAGCAGCTTTCTCCGTAACAGTATAAGCATCCGATTCATATTCATCGATTATGCGTTGATTGTAGATCGCCTTATCATAAGCATCTCTTCCTGAAAGAAGCTTAACGAATACCGGTAAACACTCAAGGAAAATAAAAAGTAATCCGATGAAAGTAACCGCATTTGCAGTTGCTTCATCCACTTGTCCGTTAGCTTTAAACTTAAGGTTTCCAAGTGCTGAATTTCGGTCAGCAAATCCAGCCAAATTAACAGCACTATCCAAACTCGCATTTGAAAGCCCTTTTTGATTTAATATACCTTCCGCTTTTTGTTTGTCAAGTATTAAGCGCTCCTTAGCTATAATTGAGCTACGTAAGCTGTCAAGATATACCGTTGATTTTTCTAATTCAAGTTCTTTTCGTTTTGCATACGGTCCGTATCCTACTACACCAGATGTTTCGGTTGTTTTATTACCGAAGATTTCAAAGTTGAGCTTTTGTCGATCGGCTTTGATTCTTGCATCAAGGGAATCTCTTTCTGTGGTAAGTGATTTAAGTTGAGTGAGATCAAACGTATATTTTTTGTTAAAAATAATATTTAGACTGTCTATCTTAGCTCGTTCATTGGCAATATAGGTTGTCTTTAAATTTTCTCTTATTTCTTTGTCGAAAATTTTAAGCTCTAAAGGTCTTGAAATAACGATACCAATTAATATAGCAAGTAATATCCGCGGTAAAGCCTGTAAGAATTGAAAGCCACCTGTTTTCGATTTATTAATACTCAATACAATATAACGGTCCATATTGAAGATCATTAGACCCCATATGATACCAAATACAATTGCTAAAAGCCAATCCAGATAGGTTCCACTAAAAACAAAATACATAGCATAGCCACCAGAAAGGGAGGCAAAAAGACCCGTGAAGAAAATGGTAGCACCAATAGCCACATACTTATTATGTTCTTGCGGATATTTTTTTAATGTCTCTTCATGTACACCTGCGCAGTACAAGAAAAAATGATTGATATTATTCATTAATGAAGATTTATGCTATGAGACAACAAAATTATAAAATAGTTTCAGTACTTTTCTGGTTATTACAATATTGTGATAAATATACAATACTTATTTTGATCTTTCTAAAAAGTATTACTTACACAAATATTTGTAACTTTGCCCAAATTATTGCGAGAATAAAAAGATATATAATGAAGAAAAAACGACTTTTGCCATTTTTTTTAATTGTGGCAACAGCCTTTGTTGGTTGCGAACAAAATAAACAAATGACAGATAACCCGCTATTATTAGCATACGATACTCCATTTAATGTTCCTCCATTTGATAAAATTAAAGATGAACATTTTAAACCCGCTTTTGAAGAAGCGCTTAAGGTGCATAATTTAGAGATTGATACAATTATAAATAATTCCGAAGATCCATCATTTACCAATACCATTGTTGCATTAGAAAATGCTGGAAAATTATTGGGCAATGTATCTACCGTTTTTTATAATTTGAATCAGGCAAATACTAACGATAGTATAAAAGCAATTGCTAAAGAATTAGTTCCCATTATGTCTGCACATAATGATGAAATTTCTTTAAATGCGAAATTATTTGAAAGAGTAAAAGCTGTTTGGTCTAAGAAATCTTCGTTAGGTTTAGATAGTGAAGATAATAAATTGTTGGAAGAGACTTATAAATCGTTTGTTCGTGCGGGAGTTAACTTAAAAGATGCTGATAAAGAGAAATTGAAGAAAATTAATTCTGAATTATCGTCATTAACATTACAATTCGGACAGAATTTGATGACTGAGTCTAAAGCTTTTGAATTGGTTGTTGATAGTGCTTCACAATTAGAAGGTCTATCAGAGGCTTTAAAATCTGCGGCTGCTGAAGATGCAAAAGCTAAGGGTAAAGAAGGAAAATGGGTTTTTACTTTGCAGAATCCTTCTATTATGCCATTCTTGCAATACGCTAAAAACAGAGAATTAAGAAAACAAATCTGGGAAGCATACCAAACACAAGGAAATCATGATGATGCTACTGATAATAAAGAAAATTTACGCAAGATTTCAAATCTTAGATTAGCAAAAGCTAAATTATTGGGTTATGCATCTCATGCAGCGTTTGTTTTAGAAGAATCTATGGCTGAAAATCCCGCAAATGTATATGCATTGTTAAATAAATTATGGACTCCGGCACTTAATAAAGCAAAAGGCGAAGCTGCTGATATCAATAAAGAGATAAAAGCAGAGGGGGGTAATTTTGAAGTAGCCCCTTATGACTGGAGATACTATACAGAGATTATCCGTAAAAAAAGATTCGCATTAAACGAAGATGAAATCAAACCTTACTTTAGTTTGCCTACAGTAAGAGAAGGCGCATTTGCTGTCGCTAATAAATTATATGGATTGACGTTTGTTGCTTTAAACAACGTTCCTGTATACCAAAAAGATGTTGAGGTGTACGAAGTAAAAGACAAAGATGGCTCTCACTTAGGTATATTATATGCCGATTTTTTTCCTCGCGAATCTAAAAGAAGTGGTGCATGGATGACATCTTACCGTAATCAAAGTAAAACAGAAGGAAAGCGTAATGCTCCTGTAATCTCGATCGTTTGTAATTTCACAAAACCTGTTGGTGACCAACCGGCATTATTAACTTTTGATGAAGCGAGTACTTTGTTTCATGAATTTGGACATGCTTTACATGGTTTATTATCGAATGTAAAATACAAAAGCCTAGCAGGAACATCTGTTTCAAGAGATTTTGTAGAGCTCCCATCTCAGATTATGGAAAATTGGGCTGCAGATCCACAAGTATTGAAAGAATATGCAAAGCATTATAAAACTAAAGAAGCAATTCCAGATTCTTTAATTGCTAAAATGGAGAAGGCTGGAACGTTTGATCAAGGTTTCGCGACTGTAGAGTATTTGGCAGCTTCTTTATTAGATATGAACTATCATGCAACGACATCACCTATTACTGGAGATATCAATGATTTTGAAAAAGGAGCTATGAAGAAGATTGGTTTAATTGATGCAATAATACCACGTTACAGAAGTACCTATTTCCAACATATTTTTGCCAGTGGGTACTCGGCGGGCTATTATGCCTATATCTGGTCGGAGGTATTAGACTCAGATGCTTTTGCAGCTTTTAAAGAAAAGTCATTGTATGATCAGCCAACAGCAGATTCATTTCGTCGTAATATCTTAGAAAAAGGAAATACAGGAGATCCTGCTCAGATGTACAAAACATTCAGAGGAGCGGATCCAGATCCGAAATATTTGTTAATTAAGCGTGGCTTGAATTAAACACATAAAAAAACAAAAAAAGGAGCAAAATTATTTTTGCTCCTTTTTTTGTTTTTTTATTCGTCAGATTCGGAATTAATCTTTACATTTGATTATTATTTATAATTAGTCTAAATACATACAAGGTGTCATGTTTTAAATAAAGCGAATCATATGTGTCAATCAGTCGTTCTCAGCCATAAAGGCAAATCTCATATCAGTTATTGCACGAAGTGTAAAACATTTTATATCTGGCAAGACTCTTTCCTATTAAGTTTAGGTTATCTTCAGTTTGAGTCCTTTGTTTCCGCAACGATGAGAAGTAATGTGAAAGGGAACTATTTTAGCTTTCCTGATGGTGATATGCGCGTATTGATTGATACACCTTGTCCAGAAATTGTTTTTGTTTTTAATGAAACCGAATGGAATGATTTTTCGGATGCACTGTCAGAATCCACTTACATGAGCGAAATATATCAGATGATGTCCAGCTAAAGATAAAAAGTCCTGTAGGCCTTTTCCACTTTCTTCTTCTATTCTTTTAAAAGGCTTTACAGGCACTATTAAAGTCCGATGTTAATTTATATACGATTCAAATAAATAATATTCGGACTTCTCTCGAACCCAATACATAAAAAATTGGTAAATAAAAAAAGGGTTGTTTTCAAACAACCCTTTTTTTATTACAGAAATGCATAGACTTATTCGCCGATAGCATAATATTTAAATCCTAGATCTTCCAGGTACTTTCTGTTTAACAGTTTTCTGCCATCAAATATAAAAGCGGGTCGTTTCATTTGGTGTTTTATGGTGTACCAGTCATAGTTTTTAAACTCATCCCATTCCGTTAACACAGCAATAGCATGGGCGTCTTGGCATGCCTGAATGGGATCATTTACGACCTTTACAAGTGCTCTATTTTCTTCAGGACTTCTTGTATTTAAATAATCGAGATCAGCGTAGATACGTTCGGCTGTGACTTTAGGGTCGTATATCGTGATTTCAGCTTGTTCACTTAATAAGTAATCAGCAACGTAAATAGCTGCAGATTCTCTAGTGTCATTTGTATCCTTTTTAAAAGCCCATCCCAAGAATGTAATTTTCTTTCCTGATACTGTATTGTACAAAGTTTGGATGATATTATCTGCAAAGCGCTGTTTTTGGTGATCATTCATGATGATGACCTGATCCCAATAATCTGCGACTTCATTCAGACCATAACTTCTTGCAATATATACAAGGTTTAAAATATCTTTTTGAAAACAGGAACCGCCAAACCCAACAGATGCCTTTAAAAATTTTGAACCAATACGGGTATCCATGCCAATTGCTTTAGAAACTTCATCCACATTGGCACCTGTTTTTTCGCAGAGTTCAGAGATCGAATTTATCGATGAAACGCGTTGTGCCAAAAAGGCATTTGCCGTCAATTTAGATAATTCCGAAGACCATAAGTTAGTCGTCAAAATGTTAGTGTCAGGAACCCAATTTTGGTAAATTTTTACGAGCGTATCAATTGCTTCTTGATTTTCTCCACCAATTAACACGCGGTCCGGGGCTAATAAGTCTTGAATAGCAGTACCTTCGGCTAAAAATTCTGGATTGGATAGGATATGAAAATTAACACCATTGCCTGTATGGTCGAGAATGCTTTTTAAAGCAGCTGCAGTACGCACAGGTAAAGTAGATTTTTCGACAATAATCTTATCTGTTTTTGCAACAGAAGCAATTTGTCTCGCACATAATTCAATGTATTTGAGATCAGCAGCCATCCCTTTTCCTTTGCCGTAGTTTTTGGTAGGGGTATTGACAGAAATAAAAATCATATCTGCTTCATCTATAGCTTTATCAACATCAGTAGAGAAAAATAGATTACGACCCCTTGCCTCAGCGACAATCGCTTTCAGCCCTGGTTCGTAGACCGGAAGGTTATCCAAATTTTCGTCATTCCAGGCCGCAATACGTTCGACATTGACATCAACAATGGTGATTTGGATATGAGGACATTGTTGGGCAACAACAGACATCGTCGGTCCGCCTACATATCCAGCACCGATACAACAGATTTTTTTGATATTAAATGACATAGCTTTCTATTTCAGCATTCTTATGGTATTGCAAAAATAGTAAAATATTTAGTTTGGATAGCAGAAATGCCGATGAATTTGATGTTGTAATTGCTTATATATTTATTAAATTTACTGATTATAAAAGGATACGAAATTGATCAAGCAAGAGATAATAGATAAGGTGTTGGATGCTGCTCGAATAGAGGAGGTTGTAGGTGATTTTGTAGACTTGAAAAAGAGGGGTACATCGCTTATTGGTAACTGTCCTTTTCATCATGAGAAGACGCCATCTTTTCACGTTTCTGTTTCCAAAGGAATCTATAAATGTTTTGGATGCGGGGTTGGAGGAGATTCGTTGAAGTTCGTGATGGAACTAGAGAAATTTTCTTATCCGGAAGGCATTAAATACCTCGCTAATAAATACAGTATAGAGGTTGAAGAGGTTGAACGCTCGCCAGCACAGTTAGCGGCTCAAGATAAGAGAGAAAGTTTATATGTGTTGAGCGCATGGGCCAGTAAATTTTTCAAAGATGAAATGTGGACCACAGAGATGGGGCAGGTTATTGGCCTGCACTACTTTAAGGAACGTGGCTATCGGGAAGATATCATCAAAAAATTTGAATTGGGTTATTCCCCCGATAATTGGACTGCACTTGTTGATGCAGCGACAAAAGCGGGTTTTCATCCCGACTATCTGAAGGAAATTGGGCTCGCGATCGAGCGCGATGATAAAAGCTTATACGATCGTTTCCGCGGACGTGTTATGTTTCCTATCCATAATTTGACTGGAAGAGTAATCGGTTTCGGAGGAAGGACATTAAAGACAGATAAGAAAGTTCCCAAATATGTAAACTCACCAGAGAGCGATATCTACCATAAGTCAGATGTGCTTTATGGACTCAATTTTGCGAAAAAAGCAATTATGGAGGAGGATAACTGCTATTTGGTAGAAGGATATGCAGATGTAATATCTACCCATCAAGCAGGTGTAGAAAATGTGGTATCCTCATCAGGTACATCATTGACGACAGCACAGATTCGACTTATTGCGCGCTTCACAAAAAATGTAACAATTCTTTATGATGGAGATGAAGCTGGGATTAAAGCTTCTCTTCGGGGAACGGATATGTTGCTGGAGGAAGGTTTGAATGTTAAGATTTTGCTTTTCCCAGATGGTAATGATCCCGATTCGTATGTAAAGACTTATGGTTCTTCCGTATTTAAGTCCTATATCAAAGAGAATCAACAAGATTTTATTTTTTATAAAACTAGAATTTTACTTCGCGATACCAATAATGATCCGATAAAAAGGGCAGAGGTGATCCGTGATGTCGTTGAGAGTATCGCATTGATTCCGGATGAAATTAAAGTTTCAGTTTTTATACGGGAGTGCAGTAATTTATTGGATATTGAAGAGCGAATCTTACTTTCAGAATTAAATAAGATCCGAATTTCAAAATCTAAGAAAGCAGATAAGGATTTCACTAAGAAGAGTACTCCGGTTATGGGGGCAGGGGCTCCACCAATGGATGGACCTCCTGCAGATTTTTTCATGACCGATGAAGAAAGAGGTGGTGCCGCGCCGCTGGCACCAGAGACACCTGCGCAGCAGATTACTTCAGAAATACTTCAAGAACGTGAAATTATACGGATTCTTATCAATTATGGCGACTATCTGGCGACCTGGGAAGGGGACGGAGATATACCAGTAGCAGGGGTTTTACTAAGTAATATCGCTGATGTCAATTTTGAGGACAAGGCCGCAGCTTTTATCTTAAATGTTTATCGTGAGGCGGTTGAAAAATTTGAAATACCGGAGGCTAAGCAGTTTTACTCTAATCAAGACGCTGCTGTTGCTGAGCTTGCTATTAACTGTGTTGCGTCCAAGTACAATCTGAGTGAAAACTGGAATGATGATAAACGTAAAATCTATGTAACTCAAGAATATGAGCATTTAAAAGTGCTTGTTATCACTTCGATTTACCGCATCAAAAAACGTAAAATAACCCGTGAAATGGTCAAGATCCGTGAAGAGCTAAAGACGGAAAAGGATGACGCGAATGTCGAAGTTTTAATTTTCAAATATCAAAAACTTAAAGATGCCGAGAAGATGTTAGGAGGATTACTCGGAAATACCGTAGTCAAGTAAAGTATGGCCAAGCATCTTGAATTCGGCAAATTAGGAGAGTCTTATGCGGAAAAATTTCTGCAGGATTTAGGGTGTGAAATTTTGTTAAGAAATTGGCGATATAAGAATTTAGAAGTAGATTTGATAGTCAGAGATGCCGGTATTTTAGTTTTTGTTGAGGTAAAAACTCGTCGTAAGCTTGATTACGGAGAACCGTTTGAGTTTGTTGACTGGCAGAAGAAACGAAAATTGACAAGAGCTGCAGATGTATATTTGAAAAAATATGATGTGACTGGAGAAATTCGCTTTGACATTATATCAGTTCTCATCACAGATAAAGATAACATACAATTAGAACACATCAAAGATGCGTTTTGGAATGAATAAAAGTAGATTTAATATGAAAAAAACAACCTATATCCTCTTAGGTTTAGTACTTGGTTTAAGTGCCTGTAAAACGAAGAAGTCAGGTAAACTGGAGTTTGCTAAACCCGATGCTAGCCAATCAATTCAGCTAGGTGATCCAATTCAATTTCAGCTCAAGTTTAATTCACCTGATCTGGACTCGGTTGTATATTATATCGATGATAAGATGGTTGCTTCTGGAAAAGATACTTCTGCAGTGCAGGTAGACAGTAAGAACTTAGCTTTGGGTACACGCAATATTTCTGCAAAGGTATATCAAGGAACAAGTATTGATAGTGCAAACGCATACATCACTATTGTACCACCAGCTCCAAAAGAATATGGGTTCGAAATTGTCAATAAATTTCCACATGATACGACAGCATTTACCCAAGGGTTACAATATGAAAATGGGTTTTTGTATGAGTCAACAGGTAGTGGCGGTGGTACACTTACCTCCTTGAGACGCGTTGACTTAAAAACGGGTAAAGTGCTACAGAAAAAAGAGTTTGATTCAGAAAAATATTTTGGTGAAGGAATGACCATCATGGGAGATAAAATCGTGATGTTGACATGGAAAAATATGGAAGGTTTTGTTCTTAATAAATCAAGTTTTGAACTGGAGAAAACTTTTCCTTATAAGGATAGTAAAGAAGGTTGGGGCTTAACCTACGATGGCAAAAGATTAATTAAGTCTGATGGATCCAATAAATTATATTTTTTAGATCCGAATACACAGCAAGAAATGAGTTCTGTTGATGTTTATGACGAAAATGGTCAGGTGAATTTTCTAAATGAACTGGAGTATATTGATGGTAAAGTGTATGCCAATGTATATGAAAAGGATGTTATTGCTATTATAAATCCTGAAACTGGAATCGTAGAAGGTCGAATTAATTTAGTTGGGATCTATCAGCATGCACAATACGATAATGAGTTGAATGGTATCGCCTATGATCAAGCAGGTAAAAGATTGTTTGTCACTGGAAAACTTTGGAATACGCTATTTGAAATCAAGATGATCGCCCGTTAGGCTACCTACCTTGTCACATTAAAAAATATCTATTTTCAATCAGTAGCTTTGATGCGATGAAGATTGAAAAAAAGAGCATAAATAGATTTTATGCTCTTTTTTTTGTCTTAAGTTTTGGACGCATTACCTCTCTTAGATAGACATATAGATTTGCTTTGAATCTTATGAGAGACACCTTTGAATCTTGTTAGATTTTAGTAGGAATATTTAATAGCCTAAAGGCAGGGTTTGTAGAGGATTTATAGAGCTTTACCTCTATGAACCCTCTACAAACCCTCTATTATCACACTATAAAAACTTAAGGAAATTATAAGATGATCCCTATTAGATAGTAAGTTGTTTCAACTGTCATGAAGGGAGGTCATTTGTTTACGATTTACCAAATACAGGTGGTAGGAAATGTATTTGTTGCTATAGGGTCATTGCCTTTTCTAACAGGACTTAGATCGTTTGAATTAATAGCTAGGGATAATAAGTCATAGCTATTGAATTAATTCATTTTGCAAAATATTTTTCTTTTATCAAGCAGATCTCGATGGTAAAGGAGAAATTTATGATTGTATGCCAATCGGTGATGCTCAAGTAACAATGGATCGCTATGGATATTTTTAATAAGATCCATAGCGATCCATTTTTTTATTAAGGGCGTAACGTATTTGGCTTAATATAAAACTGCATTTTATCACTTAGGGGTTCAAATTCTTCTTTTTGAGCCTCTTCCACACGGTCTGGGTAAAGTATTCCATATAAATGATCTACTTCATGCTGAAAAATAACGGCAGTAAACCCCTCAATATTTTCCTCCTTTATTTTGCCTTCTTTACTAATATATTGTAAGCGGATGGTATTACTGCGAAGTACCTCTTCCCGACGATCAGGTATTGATAAGCATCCTTCAACTCCCTTTCTGATGAATTTTGATCGCCAAATAATTTTAGGGTTAATGTAACTTTCAAAAGGTTCACCTACTTTATCAAATCGTTGTACAACAATTAAGTTTTTATTTATTCCTATTTGCGGGGCCGCGATGCCAACGCCAGCATGCTCTGGATCTTGGACTGTGCTAAACATTCTTTTTTCTAAGATTGCGATCGATGGGTCATCAAATTTAAGGTCAACAGAAGTGGTCGTTAATACAGTCAGATCTTTCTCATTTGTAATTTGTAGCACACGTAATTTTTCTGTTTCTGTACCATTATTGATGATCTTAAGATCATCTGCGCTAAAATTTTGTCCTGCCTGAATATCTACTGGTCGTTCGTTTTTTTGTTTATGAAAAGCTTTTTCTCCTGCCATAATCTTTGTCTCTAAAATGTTTTCTTGAGGTGGTACAGGGCAGCGATAGCCATTGCTGTACGCACAGTAAGGGTTGTAAGCGGTATTAAAATCTATAGTTGCTTTGCCATTTATGATGTCCTCCGTTGATAAATCAATATAGCGTCCTCCACTATAGCTTTCCTGACCGTTTGTTAAATCTAAAAAGGGTAGAAAGAGGTGGTTTTTGTATTGTGGATTTTGAAATAGCGCCGCACTTTGATAAACTGTCAGTTGATAGGGTTTATTGTTTAAAGTGAAATTTAAAATAGCATAACGTTTATAGGGGTTGCTAGTTCCATCGTAAGTGGGCATTTTGAACGTTTCTTCTCCTATTAATAAGGTAACGTCCGCCGTCACTTGGTATGCTTTATCTACTGGGAAATAATCTAAAAACTGTACCTGGTCTGCCGGTAAAGGACCGAATTTTGACTTGGAAAGACTCAAGGCTTTTTCTTGGCGATCTTTTAGAATAAGCGCCTGGTAATCTTGAGCATTTGCTTTTATACTTACAGTAATTAAGAAAAGCCCAATTAATATGGTGTATTTCATTCATTTTAATTTAAAGTCTAGCAAATTTATAGATTTTTTTTGATCAATAGGGAATCTATTTTACAGAAACAGAATCGTATTTTTGTCAAAATATTTAACATAGGCATCGTTATGAGATTAATGGCTTTTGATTATGGAACAAAAAGGATCGGTATTGCAGTGACAGATCCGATGCAAATAATTGCAACAGCATTAACGACGGTGCATCCGGATAAAATTTGGGAGTTCTTAGAAGATTATTTTAAAACAGAGCAGGTGGAGACGTTTGTATTGGGCAAGCCTTTGCAAATGGACGGGACGGATTCGGAGTCTGCGATTCATATTTTAGGATTTGCAAGACGGTTAAAGAAAACATACCCTTTGATCCCTATTATTGAAATAGACGAACGGTTTACGTCAAAAATGGCCGCTGCTGTTATCGCTCAAAGCGGTAAGAAAAAAAATAAAAGACAAGAAAAGGGTATTGTGGATACCATATCAGCAACCTTGATCTTGCAGACATATATGGAAACTAAAGCATTTTAATATGGCATTAAAAGATATTCTATTCTTTGTAGAAGATATTGATTTTAAATTAAAGGAAAAGGCAAAAATTCGTCAGTGGATTGTGGATACAATCAAGGCTGAAGGATTTAAGCGTGTTGGTGAACTAAGCTTTATCTTATGTTCAGATGCTTATTTATTGGAAATTAATAAGCAGTATTTGAATCATGATACTTATACAGATGTTGTTACTTTTGACTCCTCGGAAGATGATGATGTGATTGCTGGTGATATATTTATCAGTGTTGAGCGTATTACAGAAAATGCTGCTAAATTTAAAGTTGATAGTAGAGATGAGTTACAGCGCGTGATTATGCATGGCGTATTACATTTATGTGGATACCATGATAAAAAACCCGAAGATAAAACGTTGATGACGGCTAAAGAGAATGAGTATCTTGGGAAACGAGATTTTTAGATATAAAAAAGGCTTGCAATAATACTATTGCAAGCCTTTTTTATATGATTTGATTAAGACTAAAATCTCTCGAATTGAGAAAAGAAAAATGCACCTTCGATTTGAGCGTTTTCATCTGAATCAGAACCATGAACCGCATTAGCATCGATAGATTTTGCATATTTGTTACGGATGGTACCTTCTGCAGCTTCAGCAGGGTTAGTAGCACCGATTAAAGTACGGAAATCTTCAATTGCATTTTCTTTCTCCAAGATAACAGCAACAATAGGACCTGAAGTCATAAAGTTTACTAATTCTCCGTAGAAAGGACGCGCGCTGTGTACTGCGTAAAAAGCACCCGCTGTTTCTGTAGTCAATTGAATATATTTCATTGCTACGATTTTGAAACCACCAGCAATAATATCATTCAAAATAGCGCCGATGTGACCATTTGCTACTGCATCTGGTTTGATCATCGTAAAAGTTCTGTTAGTTGCCATTAATGTTATTTTTTTTGCAAAAGTAATGATTTCCACCAATAACTGAAAGATAAGCATATTATATTATCATTACGACTATTTTTATGTAACTTTTTCTTTGATAAAAAGTATTTTCTTTGCGTGTCTAGAAATGATTAACTTTGTACTATTATGGCATTAAATCTAACAGTTGATATTGATAAGGATTCCGGTTTTTGCTTTGGTGTAGTCTATGCAATAGACATGGCTGAGGAAATTCTTGAGGAAGATGGTTATTTGTACTGTCTAGGCGATATTGTACATAATGATGAAGAAGTTGCTCGACTAAAAGCAAAGGGTTTGCGGATCATTGCTCATGATGTTCTTCCCACTTTACAACATGAAAAAGTCCTTATCCGTGCACATGGTGAAGCTCCAGAAACTTATAAGATCGCTCTAGATAATAATATTACGCTAATTGATGCATCGTGCCCCGTTGTTCTTAAGTTGCAAAATAGAATTAAAACTTCTTTTGATCAGGATGAGAAGATCCTCATCTTTGGGAAGCATGGCCATGCTGAGGTTGTTGGTTTGCAGGGACAAACTAATGATGAAGCTTTAGTTTTTCAGGATATTGCTGAGCTGGATGATGCCGACTTGCCAGCATCCTTTACACTTTATAGCCAAACGACGAAGAGTGTAGATAAGTTTTATCAGATCAAAGATGAGTTGATTAAGAGAGGCTATGAAGTAAAAGCAAACGATACCATTTGTCGCCAAGTTTCTAATCGTTACGAAGATCTGGTACACTTCGCTAAGATGTATGACAAAATTGTTTTTGTTTCGGGTAAAAAATCTTCCAATGGTAAAGTTCTTTTTGAAGTTTGCTTAAAAGAAAATCCTGATACTTATTTTGTTTCAGAAGTTGGAGAGATTGATGTAACAGTTTTCAAAGAAGGCGATCGTGTGGGTATTTGTGGAGCGACCTCAACACCTATGTGGCTGATGAAAGAAGTCAAAGCTTACTTAGAAGCGATATAACCTCATAATTACGCGTCATAAATATTTCATATTGTCGTAGATAGCAATATCTACAATCTAATTTTCATACTTTTGTTTCAAATGAGTAAGAAAGCTACCAAAGGAATTTTATTAGTTCAACTGGGGACTCCGGATAGTCCTGCCACATCAGATGTAAGAAAATATTTAACAGAATTTTTAATGGACGGAAGGGTAATTGATATTCCATATATCAATAGAACACTTTTAGTTAGGGGAATCATAGCTCCTACGCGCGCTCCGAAGTCTGCTAAAATTTATGAAACAATCTGGGATAAGGAAACAGGTTCTCCTTTGATGCATTACAGTATTATACAGCGTGATCTCTTGCAGAAGTCTTTAGGGGAGGATTATCATGTCGAATTGGCCATGCGTTACCAGAATCCTTCTATTGAAAATGCTTTGAAAAATATGGAGGGAATGCTTCTGGATTCGATTCGTGTTATTCCTTTATTTCCGCAATATGCATCTGCGACCAGTGGATCTGTTATTGACCGCGTGATGGAACTGATTCGTAAATGGAATTATTTACCGAATATGAGTTTTGTAAGTAGTTATTGTCAAGAGCCACTCATGATTGAAACCTTTGCAGATCATGCAAGACAGCATGATATTGCTCATTTTGACCATATTGTATTTAGTTATCATGGGCTTCCTGTACGTCAATTGGGGAAAGTTGATCCAACCAGACAGTTAAGTTGTCCGGAAGATGGTTGTGATTCGTGTAAAAATACGGTCAATTCTTTTTGTTATCTGTCACAATGTCATGCAACTACAAGAGCAATTGCTCAAGAATTAGGTCTTGAAAAGGAGCAATATAGCATCTGTTTTCAATCGAGATTAGGCAAAGAACCTTGGATTCAACCTTATACGTCAAGTTTATTAGAGGACTTGGCACAAAAAGGCAAGAAGAAATTATTGGTATTTAGTCCAGCATTTGTTGCCGATTGTATTGAAACAATAGATGAAATTGGCGTGGAATATGCTAATGAGTTTAAGCATTTGGGAGGTGAAGAGGTTCAATTGGTTGAAAGTCTAAACGGTGATCCTAAGTGGATTGAAGCATTGAAGCGCTTGGCTTTGAATGCTTAATACTAACTTAAAAATACGATGTTAATAGTAAATGTAATTGTACTTCTTCTATTGGACTTTTATATCTTTTTTGCATTAAAGGCAACAAAGATCAAGTTTGCAAAGACTAAAACTTTTGGGATTCTTTGGTGGGGTTATTCAATTTTGCTTTCTCTAGGAGTTATCATTTCCTTTAAATTTAATATTCCACTACTAGTTCGTTCAGTTTTTTTAGTTGCTTTTTTTCTCACAGCAGCTTCTAAATTCTTCTTTTTCTTTGTTCTCATTCTGGATGATTTGAGGAGAGGAGGACTTTGGCTAACGAGACTGTTGACCCCGAAAAAAACGATCAAACAAGCGGTCAATGTGTTAGAAATGCCAATCGCTGAAGAGCCAGTTAAAGGGATCACAAGGTCAGATTTCTTAACAAAGGCGGGGATTTTGGTTGGTGCGTCGCCATTGGTGCCTTTAAGCTGGGGAATTATTTCGGGAGCGTATGATTATCGTGTGCGTCGTCAAAAGTTATACTTGCCAAATTTGCCGGCAGCTTTTCACGGGATGAAGATTGGACAAATTTCTGATGTGCATTCGGGTTCTTTTTATAATAGAAAAGCCGTAAATGGTGGAGTTGACTTATTACTGAATGAAAAACCAGATGCTATTTTTTTTACTGGTGATTTAGTTAATAATGTCGCTTCAGAAATGCGCGATTATCAAGATATATTTTCAAGGGTAAAGGCTGATTTAGGTGTGTTCTCAAGTTTAGGAAATCATGATTATGGTGATTATTATTTTGGGAAAGAGGATTCAGCGGCCAAAAGAAAAAATCTTCAGGACTTGATTGAGACACATAAAGTAATGGGCTGGGATCTTTTGAATGATGAGAATCGGATTTTGAAAGTTAACAATGAAGAATTGGCTATTGTTGGTGTACAGAACTGGGGTACCGGCCGATTCCCTAAGCACGGCGATTTGCAAAAAGCTTTGTTGGGTACAGAAGAACAGTCTGTTAAATTACTTCTTTCCCACGATCCTTCGCACTGGCGGGCTCAGGTGCTAGATACAGATATCGACGTCATGTTCGCGGGGCACACACACGGTATGCAGTTTGGTGTTCGGCTTAAGAATGTTCAATGGAGTCCTGCAAAGTATGTGTATAAAGAATGGGCCGGGTTATATAGAGAAAAAAACAATAAGCAACTTTATGTAAATGTGGGCTATGGATTCTTAGGTTACCCGGGTCGAGTAGGAATATTGCCTGAGATCACCATTTTTGAACTTATAAAAGGGAATGATCCGAAAGCACGCGTATAATTAAAGAATAACATTTATAAGGGATGTGGTATTTAAATATGCTTCTCCTACATGTTAGCTGATGATAATAAAAAAATAAGCACTCAATCGAGTGCTTATTTTTTTTATTGTCATTTTCTTTAACAGTCTAATTACTATCTTTAACGATCAAAAATTATGAAATAAAAATTAGACCATGCAACAAACATTCGAAATTAATTCGGATCCTCATACCCGGTTGAATATACTTACTGGTGAACGTGTGCTCGTTTCTCCACATCGAAGTAAAAGGCCATGGCAAGGACAAGTCGAAGATGACAATCAAGAACAACGACCATCATACGACCCGAAGTGTTATTTGTGTCCGACGAACGAACGGGCTGATGGAGATGTTAATCCCGATTATAAAGAGAGTTTTGTATTTGTAAATGATTTTTCTGCACTCTTGAAGGATACGCCTACGGCAGATATCAATGAAGATGAGCTTTTTATTGCGGAATCTGAAAAAGGTATTTGTAAAGTTATCGCCTTTTCTCCACGACATGATCTGACACTTCCAGAAATGTCAGTTCTGGCAATCAAAGCGGTAGTAGATGTTTGGCAAAAGGAGTTTGCCGCTTTGGCTGAACATGAGTGGATAAAGTATATTCAAATATTTGAAAATAAGGGTGCTATAATGGGGTGTAGCAACCCGCATCCACATGGTCAGATATGGTCACAAAATCATGTTCCTGTGGAACTTCAGAAGGAGTCGAAAAATCAAAAGACATATTTTGACAATCATGGTGTTACCATGCTAAGTGCATATGTTCGAGCAGAATTGAGAAAAAATGAACGTATCATAGAAGAGAATGACAGTTTTGTTGCGTTAGTTCCATTTTGGGCATCATGGCCGTATGAGACGATGATCGTAAGTAAAAGACCTGTACAGAATATATTAGCTTTCACAGATCAGGAGAAAGAACAGCTGGCCTCAATTTTGAAATTGTTGACAACACGCTACGACAACTTATTTAATACATCATTTCCTTATTCTGCGGGTATGCATCAAGCTCCGGTGAATAGTGGAGACTTTCCGGAATGGCACTGGCATATGCATTTTTACCCACCATTGTTACGTTCTGCTACGGTTAAGAAATTTATGGTAGGTTATGAAATGCTGGCAAATCCACAGCGTGATATTACGCCTGAATTTGCAGCTCAACAATTAAGAAACTGCTCAACGACTCATTATAAAAACGTTTAATTTATGATTACTAAAGAATCTATACAGAATAAATTTACATCCATTTTTCAAGCAGAGCCTATTATTGTACGGTCCCCAGGTAGAATTAATATCATAGGAGAGCATACCGATTATAATGACGGGTTTGTGCTGCCAGCGGCTATCGATAAAGCGGTATATATTGCTGTATCTAAAAGAGATGATGAGTTGATCTCTTTATATGCCGAAGATTACAAGGCCGTCTACGAGATCAGTTTAAATGCTATTGCACCAACAGATTTACATTGGCCTAACTATATCTTGGGGGTTGTTGATCAAATCCAGAAAAGGGGTTTATTGGTTGGTGGATTTAATCTTTATATCGATGGTGATGTTCCCTTAGGGGCAGGTCTATCTTCTTCTGCCGCTGTAGAATGTGCTACGACTTTAGCTTTAAGTGAGCTTTTTGAATTAAATATTCCACGTTTGGAGATTCCAAAAATTGGACAATTGGCCGAGCATACTTATGCAGGAGTAAAATGCGGTATTATGGATCAGTTTGCTTCTACGTTTGGTAAAAAGGATCAGGTATTAAAGCTCGATTGCCGTTCTTTAGAATATGAATATGTTCCTCTGATATTGGATGGTTATACAATCATTTTGCTGAATACAAATGTAAAACATGCATTAGGAGATACTGCGTATAACAAGCGTGTGGAACAATGCAAGCAAGCTATTGATTGGGTTAAGGAAAAATATCCTGAGGTTGTCAATATGCGTGATGTGTCGGTTTCGATGTTGGATGAAATGGTGAAAGATAGAGATGCTGAAGTATATACAAAAACACGTTTTGTCGTTGAAGAAAGCGAACGGGTGCATGAGGCATGTGAGCATCTGAAAGCTGGTAATTTAAAAGCATTAGGACAAAATCTATTGGCGTCACATCATGGTTTGAGTCAAGAATATGAAGTGAGCTGTGCTGAGTCAGATTATTTGGTGGATTTTATCAAACAGTTTCCTGAGGTGCTGGGGGCAAGACAAATGGGGGGTGGTTTTGGTGGCTGCACGATTAATCTTGTGGAAAATGATTTTGTTGTCGCACTTATCGATAAGATCTCACCAGAATATTTCTCGAAATTTGGTAAGGAATTGACCGTAATACAGGTGAAAACAGATGATGGTACATCTGTTTTGTAATCAATAATCTAAAAAAGGTTTCTATCATTAAATAGAAACCTTTTTAGATCGTGTACTCATATGACAAATGCTATTATACCATTTCTTTTAAAAGCTTTAAAGCATAACTAATACTATTCACATTACTTAAAGCCAGCCTAAGCTGCTTTTTGATTTCTTTTAAATTACTAATCTCTGGGTGCTGCTGAACAAAAGCAAGTACTCTTCCAAATTGATCCGATTCGAAATAGGTTGATTTTGGGTTGTTAACGAAATATCCTTTTAAGGTGTTTTTCTTGTAGGATATTTTTTCAAATCCAATCTGCTTTCCAAACCATTGTAAGCGCAAAGTATTAAACAATTCAAAGACTTCATGTGGTATCGGACCGAATCGGTCTTCTAATGATACTGCAAAATCTGTCAGTTGGTCTTCATTTTCGAGTTTCGATATTTCCGTATATAGGTTATATCGCTCACTGATATTGGTTACATATTCATCAGGTATCAATACTTCCATATCGGTGTCGATCTGCGTAAAGGAGACATATTTGTGGTCTTTATCATCGGCAAAGACATCTGAGAATTCGTCTTCTTTTAATTCCTGAATTGCTTCATCAAGAATTTTATGATACATCTCAAAACCAATTTCGGCAATAAACCCAGATTGTTCTCCACCTAATAAATTTCCTGAGCCACGAATATCAAGATCGCGCATAGCGACATTAAATCCTGCCCCTAATTCTGAAAACTCTTCGATTGCTGATAATCGTTTATAAGCCTCTGGAGTAAGTGTCGATAATGGAGGGCTTAGCAGGTAACAGAATGATTTTTTATTTGAGCGACCTACACGTCCACGCATCTGATGAAGATCGCTTAGACCAAACATATGCGCATGGTTAATGATGATGGTATTGGCATTGGGAATATCCAATCCGGCTTCGATAATGGTTGTGGCAACCAATACATCAAAATCGTGATTGATAAACTTAAGCATAACATCTTCGAGATCATCACCTTCAAGCTGTCCATGCGCGATACCTACTCGTGCATTAGGGACTAATTTTTGAATCATAGCACCTAGTTGCTTAAGATCGGCAACACGGTTGTGAATAAAGAACACTTGTCCACCGCGTTCCAGTTCAAAGGATACTGCTTCCTGTATCAGTGTTTCATTGAATACATGCAATTCTGTTTGAACAGGTTGACGATTGGGGGGTGGCGTGTTGATTAAACTCAAATCTCGCGCCCCCATCAGCGAAAAGTGTAATGTACGGGGTATAGGGGTTGCGGTTAATGTCAGTGAATCGACATTGGCACGTAATAGTTTTAATTTTTCTTTAACGGAGACTCCAAATTTTTGTTCTTCATCAATGATCATCAAGCCCAGATCTTTAAATTTAACATCCTTACTTACTAGGCGATGAGTACCGATGATAATATCAATTTTCCCCTCAGCTAATTTTGCCAATGTTTCTTTAATTTGTTTTGCTGTTTTAAATCTATTAATATAGTCTATGGTACACGGTAGATCTTTGAGGCGTTCAGTAAAAGTTCGATAATGCTGATGTGCAAGAATCGTTGTTGGTACAAGTACTGCAACCTGCTTGCTATCTGCAACAGCTTTAAATGCTGCTCGTATAGCAATTTCCGTTTTTCCAAAACCAACATCACCACATACTAGACGGTCCATCGGATGTGGCGATTCCATATCACGTTTTACATCTGCAGTAGCTTTTTCTTGATCTGGTGTGTCTTCATAAATAAAAGAAGCTTCCAGTTCATTCTGTAAATAAGAATCTGGACTAAAGGCCGTACCGGTCTGTGCTTTACGTTTCGCATAGAGCATGATCAAGTCTCGGGCAATGTCCTTGACTTTTTTCTTTGTGGTTTTCTTTAGCTTGTCCCATACATCTGTTCCCAGTTTATTCATTTTTGGAATAGAACCTTCTTTTCCTGAATACTTGGAAATCCGATTTAAGGAGTTGATGTTTACGTACAGAAGGTCATTGTCAGCATAACTCAATCGGATCATTTCCTGAGATTTGCCATTGACTTCCACTTTCTCAAGTCCAGCATACTTTCCGACACCATGGTCGATATGGGTAATATAATCACCTGGTTTAAGATCTCGCAGATCTTTTAACGTGATGGCCTGACTTTTTTCATAACCTTTTTTTCGCTTGTACTTATAATATCGATCAAAAATTTGATGATCTGTATAGCAGGCTAATTTGACATCATCGTCCCTAAATCCTTCTCTGAATCCTTTATGGACAGGAATAAAGGTAACTGTTTTGTCGAGATCTTCTAAGATTTTATATATCCGCTCTATTTGTTTAGGCGAATCTGAGAAGATTAGATTTTCGATTTTATTTTTCTCATTCTCTTTGAAATTATGGATCAACAGATTGAAATCTTTATTGAATGAGGGTTGTGGGTGGATATCAAATTTGATTGTCGTTTCGGCTTTATAGAAGAATTGTTTTCCGAATTCGACGATTGGGAAATCGAAAAGGAGTGCATTGAAATTTTTTTCGTCAGAAAATCCATAAGCGGGATTTATCCACTCTGAATTGTCTTTCTTTTCTTTTTCTGATAAAGCATTCCAAAACTCGGTTGCTTTTTTATTTCCATCTTTTATCGTATCCAATGTGAACTGAACATCTTTTATCCAAACAACTGCATCTTTGTCAATATACTCCAAAAGGGAAATATTTTGTGCACTTAAGAATTTAGCCTGCACATTGGGGACGATGGTTACTTTATGAATTTTTGATACAGACAGTTGGGATTCAATCTCAAATGTTCGAATGCTCTCAATGTCATCTCCAAAAAATTCTATTCGGTAGGGAAGATCATTAGAAAAAGAGAATATATCGACAATTCCCCCTCGAATGGCGTACTGTCCAGGCTCGTAAACAAAATCTACACGGTCGAAATCGTATTCAAATAGAAACTCATTGATAAAGTCTATACTTAATTTGGTGTTTTCGGTTATTTCTAACGTGTTTTTCTCCAGATCACTTCTATTAATTACCTTTTCAGCAATTGCTTCGGGGTATGTAACAACCATTTTTGGTAATTCGGAAGTATGATTTAGTACATTTAATGTTTCTGCGCGTTGTAAAACGTGTGTTGCATCAAGTTGTGTAAAATCAAAAGGTTTACGGTAGGAGGCGGGAAAAAATAATACCTGTTTATCCAGAAGGCTTTCCAGATCACTTAAGAAATAAGATGCATCTTCATGTGTTGGAAGGATAAAGAGGTAGGGGCGTTCTTGTAGGGTATAACTCGCTACTGCAACAACGGCATCAGATGAACCGATAAGGCCTCTTAAATGGACTTTTGGATTTTTAGCTTGTATCGCTTTTGTCAAAGTTTGTGTCAACTCACTTTGACCATATTTTTCTATAATTTCTTTAATTCCCACGCGTTCACTAATTTGGAATATTGCGAATTTAGTTAAAATGATGGGTTGTTACAAAATAAGCTTTTGCTATCTGCTATAAATAACCAAAAAAATTAGTAAGGTCTCATTGTCATTGGTACTGGACGGTGTTGTAAAACTGTATTATAAGTTTGTATTTACATTTAATACTTTTATATAGTCTTTTAATGCTGTAGCATTTGCTGCATCAAGTATTTCTTGGAAATGCTCTCTATAGTCAAACTGATGGTCCTCATGAATTTTTTCATATTTTGACACAGCATGTTTTATTCTGCCAGCTATATATTTTTGAAGTTTATGTGCGGCAGATTGGTAAGATGAACCAAATAACGATGGGTACATCATGATGGCTCTTTCTAAAATGTAAATACGAAATTCTACTTCACTCAATTTATCTTTTGTGATTTTTTCGTGCTCGTTAACCATGCCGCTGGCTTGTTTTACCAATTTGCTTAATCCTACGAAATTGCTCATACTTGGCGTATTGTACACTTGTGATTCACCTATGTCAAAAAGTTTCTGTAGCTGTTTTCTCAGATGTTCAATGCGCTGTTCTAAGTCAGATTCATCTTCTAAAAGCTGAAAATGTAGTTGTTTGATGAGCATTTTATCTTTACTAATCAATCGGAGTAATAACTTGTCTTTTTCCTTTAAGGGAAGGTTAAGTACAGCTTTTTTTAATTCGGGATCTTGATGAATTGACATGATTTAAAGATAGGTGAAAATTAATGATTTTTAAAATTAGTAACGACGATGTATGCCCTACCTTAAAAAGCGGTTGGCTAATTGTTCATCCTGATGTTACTATAAAATCAAAATTTTAATAACATTATTTTAATAGACCTTCTTGACGTACTACATCTAAAATTATTTATATTTGTAGATAAATACCTACATCCTAATAATCTTCCATTGATTTGAAACTGCTAAATATATTTTTCTGTACGTTAGTTTTTGCGAATACGGCTTTTGCGGATTCTATTAAGCTTGAGGATTTGTTTTCCAGTAAGAGTCGGATTGAATATTTAATCAAACAAGAGAGGGATTTTGGGACTGATACTATTGCTTTAAAAAATTTTTTAAAGCCTATCATTTCTTATTCGAAGATATATGATGATGAGTCCTTGCTCATTGCATACGATAATATGCTTGCAAGAGGATTTGCCAATGTTTATGATTCGGCCAATGCTAGAAGCACAAATCTGTATTTAACTGCGATAAAAAAAGCAAAAAATACCAAACATAAAGAACTTGAATTTTGGACAAAAGTCAATTATGGGTTTTATCTGTATGATTTGCATAATTATACGGATGCATTTCCAGTTTTCTTAGGTCTACGCGACTTACTGCCTCAGATATCTCTGAAAAAACTTCCTAATCCTGATATTTCCCTACGTAATATGGCTTATTTTTTTGGTAGTATCGGTGATGCTGAGGCTAATATGGAATATCTAAATCTTGCCCGTAAACATGCAGCACCTCAATCAAGAGAAATGGGAAGTATCCTTGATGCATTAGGTACGGCATATCTGAAATTGGCAGATACTGTAACAGCATTTCGTTATTTTAAAGAAGTGGAGTCACTGTCTAAATTTAATGGTGACGAAGTTCGATTGGGTAAGGCACTTGGTAATCAGGCACTCATTTATCGGGGGAAAGGGGATTTCGGAAAAGCAGTTGATTTATTATTGGAAGATCTTGTTTATTCTGAGCGCAATAGTAGTAATCAGAATACCATGTACGCTTATATCTTATTGGCTCGAATTTATGTCGATCAGGGTAAATTAGACCTCGCTGAGAACGCGATCAAGCGAGCGAGTAATTACGCTACTCAAAAAGTGTATCTGAAAAAATCTGAAAAGGAGATTACGGAAGTTAGATTACAAATTGCTGTAAAGCGACAAGATGACCATAGCGAACTTTTAGCCAGGAGGAGACTGATTCAGATTAATGATAGTTTACAGCTGTGGAATAGTGATGAGAAACTGCAACAATTAAAATGGCTGGCGGATAAACAGAAATATATTCATAGAATAGAACTGGGCAAAGAACAATTCGAGAAAGAATTGTTTAAAAAGAGAGCGTACAGTATTGTTGTTGTATTATTATTGGCGTTATCGATAAGTTTGTATTTTCTTTTTAACAGAAAACTGAAGGTGCGTAGAATTATCTATGAGAGGCGTGTATTAGGCCTGCAGATGGAAAAGTATTTGTCTGACCAAAAGCTAATGGAAGCAAATAATAATTTATCTTCTTTTACTATATATCTAAAAGAGAAGAATGAGTATATCGCTAATTTGAAAGATGAAATAGAAACTGTAAAACAAACTTCGTTTTCTGTTATTGAGAATGAAAGGGGGCAACTACAAGCATTGTTGGAATCCCATTTAATGACTGAAGATAAATGGAGTTTATTTAAGGAAGCTTTTGTGAAGGAGTATCCGTTTTTTTACAATGATATCCTTAGAAAATTTCCAGAATTGACTGAATCAAATCTGAGATTCATATTTTTAGGTAAGTTAGGCTTAAAAAATAACGAGATATCTAATTTATTGGGCGTGACTGAGGATGCTGTGAAGAAAGCTAAACAGAGATTGAAGAAGAAAATAGGGGAAGACCGTTACACCGTATTGTCTTCGAATTTAAAATCGTAGCGCTGTCATAGGTGATCTCCACTTTCAAAGTCAAATATCTGTTTATGGATAAAAAATAAAAGGAGTTAACACTAAACGTTAACTCCTTTTATTTTTTTAATCGATTGGATTTTCCTGCAGGTATTTCTCCCACTTCCAAGCGCTATCCATCATTTCGAAGATGCCTAATTGTGCTTTCCAATTTAACTCATTGGTTGATTTTGTGACATCGCCATATACCTTGACGATATCGCCTTCACGACGTGGTCCTACGACATAGTTTAGTTTTTGGCCTGAAGCTTCTTCAAAAGCTTTTATAGCTTCTAAAACAGAATATCCATTTCCTGTTCCTACATTAAATACATCGTACTTTCCTTTAGGATTTCCTTTTTCCAATAATTTGATTGCTGCAACGTGTGCTTTTGCTAAATCTACAACATGGATAAAGTCACGTACACAGAAACCGTCCTTTGTATCGAAGTCATTTCCAAAAACAGTCAATTTATCGCGTTTTCCTATAGCTGTTTGGGTAATGAATGGAAGAAGATTTTGAGGAACTCCTAATGGTAATTCGCCAATTAATGCTGACTCATGTGCTCCTACAGGATTGAAATAACGTAATGCAATAATATTAAAATTGTCATATGCATTTGCAGTTTCTTCTAATATTTCTTCTGCAATCTGTTTGGTGTTACCATATGGAGAAGTTGCTTTTTTTACTGGGGCAGCTTCGTCAACAGGTAAGTAATCAGGTTCTCCATAAACTGTACAACTGGAAGAGAAGACAAAGTTTATCGGCTTTTCACGATAAGCTTCTAAAAGATTGATTAGGGAGAAGAAGTTGTTGTGATAATATTTTAATGGATTCTGAACGGACTCACCTACTGCTTTAGATGCTGCAAAATGAATGATACCGTTGATATCTGGATTGTTTTTAACAAATTCTAAAACTTTGGTGTCATCACATAGATCAAACTGATGAAACTCAGGCTTTATACCGATGATTTTTTCAATTTGATCTAACATTTTGATGCTAGAATTAGATAAGTTGTCAACGATAACCGGTGTATAGCCTGCATTATGTAATTCAACAACTGTATGCGAACCAATATATCCTGTTCCGCCTGTTACAAGTATTTTGCTCATTGTTTATAGTTATAATATGTAAAGTCTTTGTGATCTAAATGCTCAGTTGATACCTATCGATAATATGTCATCGTTTTTTTAATCTTATCGCTTCGGTTATTAAAATTCGTTTCCCAGCCTTATTTTCTACTTATTTCCAACAATTAGAAAAGGGTTTAATATCTTTGACGAATATAAGTATTATTTTACGAACATGCGTCTTCTTTATTCTTTAGGAATCCATCTTTATGGGCTTTTATTACGCTTAATAGCGCCTTTTCATCCGAAAGCAAAGCTTTGGGTAGAGGGGCGTAGGGACTGGTATGCACGCATGAATCAAACGGTTGAAACGGGTCAAAATCACATCTGGTTTCATTTTGCTTCTTTGGGTGAATTTGAGCAGGGAAGGGCTGTTTTGGAAGGGATAAAAAAAGATTTCCCCTTAAAAAAAATTGTTATTACTTTTTATTCTCCCTCGGGATATGAAGTTCGTAAAAATACAAATTTAGCAGATTACGTTTTTTATTTACCTGAGGATACAGCAAAAAATGCAAAACTGTTTATTGATTTAATTAATCCTGAGTTTGTAGTTTTTACAAAATATGAGTATTGGTATCATTATTTTTCTGAGCTGAAAAATAGACAGATATCATTATTGATGATTTCTGCCATTTTCAGGCCTGATCAAATTTTCTTCCAGCCTTATGGCGGTTTTTTTCGAGAGATATTGAGTGCTGTGACTTATTTTTTCATGCAGAATGAAGAAAGTGTTCATTTATTGAAAGAGCATGGATTTAGAAATGTTGGGTTAACAGGGGATACGCGATTTGATCGTGTGGTTGAATTGCCTAAGCAGAGAAAACAGATCGATGAGGTTACGCAATTTGTCGCAGAATATCCAGTTTTGGTTGCGGGTAGTACTTGGCAAGAAGATGAGCAGTTATTAAAAGATTTAATGTTGAAATTTCCGAAGTGGAAGCTGATATTGGCTCCACATGAAATTCATGATACTCATATAAGGGCAATTTTAGCGTTATTTCCTGATGCTTTACAATTCTCTAAATATGTTTCGTATGCTGATGAAAGAGTAGCACATGCTCAAGTGCTGATTATTGATAATATTGGCATGCTGTCGTCGCTATATGGTTATGGAAAGATGAGTTATATCGGCGGAGGCTTTGGAATTGGTATTCATAATACATTAGAGGCTGCTACTTATGGTATTCCCGTTATATTTGGTCCTAAATATCATAAATTTCAAGAGGCTAAAGATCTGATTGAGCAAGGCGCTGGGTTTTCAATTCAAAATCGGGAAGAATTGTATAAAGTGTTTACATGTCTGCAGGATAGTGTAAAAAGAGAATATTCCGGGAAACAAGCAAAATGTTTTGTGCAGCAGCATGCTGGTGCTACTGCAATTATTATGAAATATCTTTATTCTTCTAAATTATTGAAGTAAGGTGTTTATGAGAAATATGATCGAACTTTGATCATAAAAGTTTGATCATTTAATCTACAATAAACAGTTCTGACATAATGTGATCGGCCATGAGTTTTCCTGTATCTGTAAGGGTCAGCTGATTTTCAACTTGAGTTAACTGCTTGTTGTAGATGAACTCTTCAGCATTGTTCAATAATTGTTTTTTAACCTCTGATCCGAATTTATCTTCCACTATTGTAAGATTAATACCCCACATCGTCCTTAGTGAGGTCATCGTATATTCATTGATACGGTCTAAGGCTGATAATTCTTCAGTTTCCAAAGGAAGTACTCCTTGGTCGATATCGTGTATATATTTGGCATTATTCGCGATATTCCATGAACGTGATGTACCATTAAATGAATGTGCAGATGGACCTATACCTAAATAATGCTTTCCTTTCCAATAGTTCGTATTATGCTTTGCATACATCCCATTTTTAGCAAAATTAGAAATTTCATATTGTTCAAATCCTGCAGTTGTTAATCGATCAATCAGCATCAACATTTGATCCGCTGCTTGATCGCTATCTATTGCGGCAGCTTTTCCTGTTTTGATCATATGATCGAGCGCTGTTTTCTTTTCTACAGTCATCGAGTAGGATGAGATATGCGGAATCTGAAAATCCAGTAGCTTTTGCATATTCATTTTCCACTTTTCATCGGTTAATAATGGAAAGCCATAGATCAGGTCGCAGGTGATATTTTCGAATCCGGCATCTTGAACCCGCATAATACAGGATTCAGCTTCTTCTTGATTGTGTGCCCGGTTCATCCATCTTAGATCTTCTTCAAAAAAGGATTGAATGCCGATACTAAAACGATTGATTTCTGTTTGCCGCAGTTTCGCTACTTTTTCTCGCTTAAGATCGTCGGGATTAGCTTCTAAGGTAATTTCAACATTGGTGTCAATTTCGAAATGCTGCGATACTTTGTCAATCAGTCTGGAGATATCTTCCGCTTCTAGTATAGAGGGGGTGCCACCGCCAAAGTAAATGGACTGAATATTTTTGTCTTCCAGATAATCAGCTCTAAGTTCCACTTCCTTGTATAGCATGCTGAGCATTTCGTCTTTATATTTCAGTGACGTGCTGAAGTGAAAGTCACAGTAATGACAGGCTTGCTTACAGAATGGAATGTGAAAGTAGATCATGGGTACGTTTTATATGAAGGCAAAGGTAAAGGAAAATCCATATTTAAATGGATTTATTCTATTTCTTTGGTATACTGTTGCATGTTTTTATGAACTCTTCTTTTGATCCGATCGCGTAGATTACGGGGAGCAATAACCTCTATATTCTCGCCAAAGCCCAATATTTCTCGTTCCAGTTCAAAGTTTAAAACGACATCAAGACGAATCATGATACTACCATCATTATTTTTATCGATGATCTGTTGAGAGCTGTGTAATGGTTTGGTCTCTACATAAGGAGCATTGAAACTGTCAATTTTTAAAATTACTTTTTGGCCTCGGTCTTTGTGGCTTTTTGTTACGCCGATTGTATCGGCAAAGTAACGATCGAAATCAATTCCATCATAGGCTATGAAACCATTTTTTGCCATTTCATCAATATCTACAATACGATCAAGGGCAAGGTTGAGTAATAATTTTCCTTTTTTTGGTTTACAGATTAAAAACCACCTATTTCGGTATTCTTTTAAAAGGTATGGGTAATAAACATCTTGCGTTGGTGCAAGCGACTTAAATGATTTGTAGGTGATAAGTAAAGGTATTTCTTCGAGGATGGCATGATGTAAGGTACTGATCCAGTTCAAACCTTTCAGTAGTTTATTACTTTCCATTTGCACGACAGGTTTTTGAATTCCTACGGATTTAATGAGTGTATTTTCTAAACGTAAGATCATATCACTCATCTCGTCAAAATAAGAAAATCCATTAAGATGCTTGAGTAAATCCACGGCTTCTTTCATCTTCTTCATATCTAAGGAGGTGATGGGTGAATTACTGATGCTATATTTTGGATCACTATAGCTGTAAAATTTCCGATCTGTCACAATGATTGGAGCATTATATCCTAACTTATTGCTACGCATAAGCTGTATGTCTCCTTGAATCGTTCTTTTACTTATCCCATTATGGATACCTTCCAGTTCGTAAAGGGCATTGGATACTTTTTCAATGAGATCTTCTAACGTCCATTTGCGATGACGTTGACATAGACAACTGTCTATGGTTTTGTAGCGTATTAATGCAAGTTTATTGGTGGACATTTTCTTTTTGATGAAATTTTACAAAGTTAAATGTACAAAATTCATCTTTACTGCGCAATGTATTTGCGCATGAAGTTTTTTGTTAAGATTTTTTTTACATATATTCAAATTTATAAGTTTGATTTTCAGTTATATATGTATTTTTTTGTATTGTTTTTTAAAAATGTTTTTTGCTACGCAGTAAGGTTGCGTGATTAGGTGTGCACATTTGTAATGTCGATCAAGACAAATAGTTCTTTGAGAAATTAAGCGAATAGCTTTTAAGATATATACCTGAAAAGGTGTATGACATAGTGGATTATTTTAAAGTCCTCGTCTCCTGTTTCTGTATAGCAGGGTAGTATTATTTTAGTTGAAAATAATATGCTGACTTAAAAAACTACTATTGTCTCATGTTGGGGTCGTAGGTTCGAATCCTACCTCCGTCTCGAACGGAGTAACTCAGGGGGTAGAGTACAACAAAAAGGTGGGTTCGAATCCCACGCACATCTCAAAAGTGTGTCCATCGGTTGGAGGAGCGAAAGTTCCATGTTCAAGTTTAAACTTTCTTTAAAAAAGTTTCCACTTAATAAGCGCTTCGTCTCTCGTTTGGTTTTCTCTTTTTGTGAAAAGGGCAGACAATTGAATGGGGTCTTTGTAGTATAAAATAGGTTCTAAAGGCAACGATAGGGTTGAGGATAGTGGAATACTTAAAAGTAATACAGGAATGGGCTGTATTTTATTTAGGGATAAGCTGTCATCATTTTATTTTTCTTTTAGCCCACTTTTATATTCCGGTCATATTCAATAAACAGGAATCGAAGCGTTTATAAATAATAGGATGATCTTTTTGATCGCGAGAAAATGTTAGAACAATAATATATTCTGATAAAACACAGTGTTTTGTGTTGGGGAAGAGTATAATAAAAAATAAAATTAGAAATGAAAAGAGTAAGTATAGATATCAATCAATTGGGATTAGTTGTTAAAAAAAATCGTTATATCCGCGTAGTGCCTGCTGGAAAATACTGGCTAGGTTTTGGTGAAAAACTGGAATTATATGATTTGTCGAAGCCTTTTCCAGGTAGCTTGGATGTTGATGTATTGATGCAGCTTGCAGGTTTTTCGGTGTATGTGGAATTGGTGGAAGTTTCCGATAATGAGATCTGTCTGGTTTTTGTTAACAACAACTATAAGCAGGTACTAGCAGCGGGCAGGCATGTTTTCTGGAAGGGTTTATTAACCTATCATTTTCAAAAGGAGGATATTACTGATATAGAAATAGGAACGACAGTACATATGCAACTGTTGGAGAAGCAGACGTTGGCTTACTACGTACGGCAGTTTAAGTTGGAGCCTTCGGAAAAAGGTTTACTATTTCTTAATGGAGCATTTTCAAAGATATTGGAAGCGGGTACATATTACTGGTGGAAAAATGCGACATCCATCAGTATTTCAAAAGTAGATATACGATTGACGACTATGGATATTGCTGGTCAAGAGATTTTGACTAAAGACAAGGCGCAGATTCGGATTAATTTTTCGATACAGTACCAAGTTGTGGATGTACTGAAAGCAATGCTTGAAAACAAAGATTTTGAGAAGCAGTTGTATATGTTGATGCAATTGGCATTACGTTCTTATATAGGTCGAATGACTTTGGATGAACTGATGGACAATAAATCTGCAATCAACGCACATGTGCTAGAGGAGACTGCTTCACAGGTTGAATTGCTGGGTGTCCAGGTATTTCATGCCGGTGTTAAAGATATCATCTTGCCAGGCGATATCCGAGAGATAATGAATCAGGTACTGGTCGCGGAAAAAAAAGCTCAAGCCAATATCATCACGCGGCGTGAAGAAACTGCTTCTACAAGAAGCTTGTTGAATACAGCGAAATTAATGGAAGATAACGCGATGTTGTTTAAATTGAAAGAGATGGAATATGTGGAGAAGATTGCAGAAAAAATAAACAATATTTCGGTTTCGGGTAATGGTCAGATTGTGGATCAGCTGAAGCAGCTGTTTGTAAAATCATAGAGTTATCGTTTTATTTTAGCGTAAAACGGAGGTATAAATAAAGAGGCGCAGGGGACAGCGGTAAAGAGGTGCTGTTCCTTGCTTAAGAGAAATGAATAACCGATGTGAAAGATTGTCAATCTGTAAGCAATGGTTTCAGTACAATGGATTTGAGTAATATCATGATGGAAAATAAAAGAATAAATGGCAATGACTTAATTGCTTTAGGCTATGAAGAGAATTTTGCTTTAGGTGAAGCATTGAAAATTAATAAAAAGAGATTAGGGTTTACCCGTGAAGAGATGTTGTTGAAGTTTGCAGAAGTATTGGCCACTCCGGATAGCTATTTGGAGGATGGGCTATTCAAGTCGCTAGCGTCAGCACTTTTAAATGTTGATGAAGTAGCTAAAGCTACGATTTCTTTAAAGGAGGGGAAACAACAATACACTATTTATGGTGAGTCACAGATTGAAGAGGGGGCATTGCGCCAGATGGATCTAGCGATGAAGCTTCCTGTTGCAGTTGCAGGAGCATTAATGCCCGATGCGCATCAAGGATATGGTTTGCCAATTGGTGGGGTATTGGCTACTCATCATGCTGTCATTCCTTATGGTGTGGGTGTTGATATCGGTTGTCGAATGGCATTGTCAATTTTTGATGTACCCGAAGAGCATCTTTATCTGCATCATGATTTATATAAGAAAGTGATTATGGATAATACCAAATTTGGTGCTGGACATGGTTATTTAAAACATGAACGTGTTGACCACGCTGTATTAGCGAATAAAGCTTTTGAAGCGAATGATTTTATTCGTCAATTAAAGGATAAGGCTTGGACGCAGTTAGGCTCTTCTGGTGGGGGAAATCACTTTGTTGAATTTGGGGTCATGGAGTTTAAAGAAACAGATCGTACACTTGGTATTGAGAAAGGTCGATATGTGGCTTTATTGACGCACTCGGGATCTAGGGGATTGGGCGCAACTATTGCCGATCATTATACTAAATTGGCTAAAAAGCTTTGTTCTTTACCTTATGAAGCTCAGAATTTGGCTTATATGAGTTTAGATACTGCGGAAGGGCAAGAGTATTGGTTAGCGATGAATCTTGCTGGTGATTATGCTTCGGCTTGCCACGAGGTAATACATGAGAAAATCGGTAGGGCATTAGGTGCAGAGCGATTGGCGATGATCGAAAATCATCATAATTTTGCATGGAAGGAGTTACACCAAGGCGAGGAGGTGATTGTGCATCGGAAGGGAGCAACTCCTGCCGCGAAAGGGGTGCTGGGCATTATTCCTGGATCGATGGCAACTCCAGGTTTCTTAGTACGAGGGAAAGGAAAAGAAGAGGCAATTCATTCAGCTTCTCATGGTGCTGGACGTTTGATGAGCCGTACGAAAGCTATAAAAACCATAGCCCGTAAAGATCTAAAATCCATGTTGTCGGATAATGGTATCACTTTAATCGGTGCCGGATTGGATGAAGCACCAATGGCTTATAAAAATATTCACGAGGTGATGGCTGCGCAAGAAGATCTGGTAGATATTATCGCGAGTTTCTCTCCGAAGATTGTACGCATGGCTGATGATGGAAGTCGGGAAGATTAACATAAAAATAAGAGGCCAGTTTATTAACTGGCCTCTTATTTTTATGTTATTTCTTTTCCCAGATATTGTCGTTGGATTCAATATCTGCTAAGCGTAGCGATGGATCAATGATTACTTTTGCTGGTTTTTTTGTTAAATTGATCTCATAGGATGGCTGTGTCCAGTTCCAGTCTTCCAATGTTGTTCTTTTAATACCTTCGTATATCTTGAAGTTTTCCGATGGCTTTTCGCCTCTCATTTCACGTAATGGGATATAGAAAAGTTCTTTTGTGCCATCTTCATAGGTTACTAATAGATCAATAGGCATTGCAAAGTCGGATTTGTTCTGTAAGATAATTTCTTTATCGGTAACCGTTTTGATTGCATAATCAATCTTACGAGTCGTGTTTATAAAGAGGTTGAAGTACCATTTCAGATTGATTCCTGATATATTTTCTGCAATTCTTTTAAAATCATTCGGTGTTGGATGTTTGAATTTCCATTGTTTATAGAATTCTAAAAATGTTTTGTCCAAGTTATCTTTACCGATAATATAACCCAACTGTACTGCTAGTACCTGGCCTTTGTTGTAAGCTTCATTACTGTATGCATAGTTGGTGTTGTAATAATCGGCAAGTAGGCTTGCAGGTTCTTCTTTTCCTGATAAAGCTAGTTTGTAATATGCACGATAAGCTTCTATTGATGGGTTAGCTTCAATGGCTCCACGTTTTTCAAATAGATTTTGCATGGCAAGTTCTTCTACATAAGAAGTGAAACCTTCGTCAAACCATTCGTCTACGGTTTCATTAATGCCAAATAAGTGCTGGTACCACGAGTGGGCTGCTTCGTGGAAGATGACACCAACTAGGCTTTTTAAATTACGGCCACCTGTAACCAACGTTGCAGTTCCATATTCCATTCCTCCATCTCCTCCTTGGATAATGGTATAATTTGGCCAAGGGTAAGCTCCAAATGTCTTAGAATTGAAATCAAAAAACTCTGTTGCTAATCCAAGTGCTGTTTTCCAATTTGTTTTGACAGAATCGCTTTCTGGAATATATACTGTATAAACATGTACTCCTTGGTTGCTCTTCGCGGAGTCAACAACAAATTTTGGATCTGCAGCCCAAACAAAGTCATGGATGTTTTTAGCAACATAGTGCCATTGGACTTTATTATCTTTTGCTTTAATCCTTGGTTTTCCAACATAGCCTTTTACTTCTGTAGGGTTTTGTAAAACACCGGATGCGCCTAGAATATAATTTTTGTTGATATTGATGGTGATATCAAAGTCTCCAAATGGGGCGATAAATTCGCGTCCAATATACTCATCTAAGTGCCATCCAAATTCATCAAAATGTGCCATTTTAGGATACCATTGCGCCATGGATAAGGCGACTCCTTCTTTAGAATTGCGTCCCGATCTTCTGATTTGTTCAGGGACTTGGGCTTCCCAGTTCATCTCAAATGTTGCGGTTTCGCCGTCTTCAATTTCATTAGGAAGGGTCACTTCTAAAATGGTACCATCAACTTTGAAATTGGTGTTGTTACCATTCATCGTTAATGATTTTATTTTTTGATAACCAATTTGTTTTGCTGTTAATGTAGCAATACGGCTCTGGTATTTGGGTTTATCTTTTGTTCCAAGATTGGTGGTCATTCTTTTGTCTGGATCGGCAATGTTTGCCAGTCTGTTGTCCATCATTGATCCTGGTTGAAAGGCGTTGAAATACAAGTGGAAATACACTTTTTTGAGTGATTGTCCTGAATTATTACTGTATTTCAATTGCATATTTCCGTCATATTGATATGTCTTCTCATTCACATCAATGTTCATTTTATAATCTACGGTCTGTTGCCAATAGCCTTTTCGTTGTGCTGTTGCTGTCTGAAAGACGAACAATCCTACGATTAATGTGTAGAGGTATTTCAAATTCATGGTCCAAATTTACAAAAATGATTAGGAATTTGTGGAACTTAAAGAAGTGCTGTTTTGTAATATTTGTTTGATAAAGGGTTGTTTTTACATCTTTCAATTGTTATTTTAGATATATATCTAATCAAATTTATATGGAGGAAACCTATTATAAATCTTCAGGAAAAGCTCCGATTGGGGGAGTCCTATTTACTATTGTTGCTGGATTATGTGCTTCTGTTATTTTAGCTATTGTTTATATTGCTTTGCAATGGTTTATACCACTTGTATATTTCAATTTTTTAATCACATTTGGATTAGCATATGGTTTATTTTATGTCATTGATGTTCTTCTAAAGATAGGAAAAGTTAGGAACAGGATGATTGCACTTTTGCTTAATTTGATCTGTACCTTGATTGCCTGTTATGCGCAATGGTGCTTATTTGTTTCTTTGATGTTTAATGCGGAAGGTACAATGGGAGGTGATATATGGGTGAAGTCTTCCTTTAATTTGGATGGTTTTTTATACTTTCTATTTCACCCAACGGATACCTTTAGCGGGATTCAAGAATTAAATGCAGTTGGAACTTTTTCTCTACAGAAAAATGTTGTGAGTGGCTGGCCTTTATGGATTTTATGGGGTATTGAGGCGGCTACCATTATTATCTATCCTATGGTATTAGCCTTTTCGGGTAAGACAACTGAACCTTTTTCTGAGAGGGGTAATGAATGGATGAGAAAAAGGGATCTGGAAAAACAAATTGCTTATATCCAAAATAAGCAGATACTCGAACAGAATTTGCAAAAAAAAGATTTTACAAGCCTACAAACGTATCTTCAAAGTGATGATTTGGGTACTACGTTTGCAACTGTCACGATTTATGAATCTGACGCTGATAATTATCAATATATTTCAGTGGTTAATCATAAATTGGGCACAAATAAAAAGGGCGATATTGTTGATAATAAGACGAATGTCCTTACATACTTCAAGATCCCTGAACGTAGTCTTTAAAAATAGAAAAAGCGGATTAATCCGCTTTTTCTATTTAATAAGCTGGCCATTCTTTTCTTTCCAATCTTTCATGGAACCACTATAATTTTTAATCTTTTTTATCCCTGCTCTATAAAGGAGTGAAGTGGCTATAGTAGCACGATCTCCTGACTGACAGTGTAAATAAAGTTCTTTGTTGGTGTCAATTTTATGAAGATTTTCGGTTAAAGTTCCCACGAATAAATGTGTTGAATTTGGAAGATGTGCAGTTTTAAATTCATTCTCATTGCGAACATCTAGAATTTGTGCATTAGGATTATTTAAAGCATTATTCATTTCTTCGAAATCAATAATTTTCTGCTTTTCAAGAGGTAAGCCAAGTGTCGTTATTGTTTCGGGAGTGATAAAACCAATCGCCTGATCAATACCTATGCGCATTAGTTTTCGTGTAACGTCTTCTAATTGGTCTTTTGAAACAATGAGTATAAAAGGGTTATTATAATCTAATATCCAGCCAGCCCAATTGCTGAATGCTTTGTTATTTTGAATGTTAATGCTATTTGGGATAAATCCTTTTGCAAACTCTATTTTATGGCGTGTATCAATAACTGTTACATTATTTTGATAATGCGATACAAATTCATTCGTCTCTAATTCTTTGTAATTGGGTACGGATGTTAATAATGGACGCTTGATTTTGTTGAGTTTTTTCATCATTGCAAAATATTTTGGTGGTTCTGGCTGCCCACTTAACAGTTCTTCTACAAATCCCACTTCATTATTTCCAAATTGTAATGCCCAGTTTCTTACTTTTTCATATCCGACAGTTGTACTTGGGACTGCGCCTAAAGCTTTTCCACACGCTGATCCTGCTCCATGTGCAGGCCATACTTGGACGAATTCGGGAAGGTTGGCAAATATTTTCAAGGATTCGAACATTTGATGTGCTCCAATTTCTTTTGTGCCAACAAGTCCTGCCGCATTTTCTAATAGATCTGGACGACCCACATCGCCAACGAAGACAAAATCTCCTGTAAGTAACATGACGGGTTCGCTTGTTGCAGGAGTATCGGTTAATAGGAAACTGATACTTTCAGGCGTATGTCCTGGTGTATGTAGTACTTTGAAAATAAGATTCCCTAATTTTATTTCATCTTGATGCTTTAACCCGATATGATCAAAATCATACTGCCACTCTGGCCCTCCTTCATCAGATAGATAGAGTTGAGCTCCTGTTAGCGATGCTAATTCTAATGATCCCGAAAGATAGTCGGCATGAATGTGGGTTTCTGCGATATGAGTTATTTTTAAATTGTTTTTTTCTGCAATTGATAGGTATGTGTCTACATCTCTTTTAGGATCTATCACAATTGCTACGCCTTTGGCTTGACAGCCAATAAGGTAACTTGCATGTGCTAATGATGATTCGAAAATGTGTTGGAAAAACATAATTTATTTCTTTATAAATTTATAAACTGACTGATTTCGGTACCTGCTATGGCAATGCCTATTGCTCCAAGAAAGTATCCAAATACTACTTTTAAATTTTCTGGCTTTAATTTCGTTTTCAATTGGAATCCAATCATCAATCCAATCAGTGTGATTCCTGTAAAGATAATTAATATTGCCCAATTGATTTGATCTAAGTGTCTGAAATTGCTGAGTAGACCGAATGTGGCGTTAATGGTAATAATGAATAGGGATGCCGCCGTGGCTTGTTTAATGTTAATTTTCATTAATAATACGAGTGCGGGTACGATGATAAATCCTCCTCCGGCCCCCACCAATCCAGTTAATAATCCAGTGATAAATCCGATGGTTATTAAATGAGCTATAGTATTGCGTACTCTTCCAGAATTATTATTATTATTATTATTATTTCTTTTAAGCATTACAAATGCCGAGACTAAAATCAGTACTGAAAAGAAACTCATAATAATCTGATCTTTCGCGATAGTACTCTGATTGATAGGGATACTATTGGGAATATTTGGAAGTATATATTGCTTCGTAATGTACACCGCTAGCAGCGATGGAAGAATAAATAATGTTGTTGTTTTAAAATCAATTTCTTTTTTGAACACGTGTCCAATGGAGCCTATTAGTGATATTATGCTAATGGTAAATAAAGAATAGTCAAGTGCCTGGATGGGCTCTATATGAAATAAGTAAACAAATATAGGTAGTGTTAAAATACTGCCGCCACTGCCCATAATACCCATTGTGAGACCTACAGCTATTGCTAATGTGTATCCGAGAATGAGTGATAATTCCATCATATTATTCCTTTTTTTTCAAAGGTATGGCCTTATTAAATCATAAAAGGTAACATAAGTTACCTTTGAGTGTTTTATTTTATTCATTAAAGTAGCCGGATATTATTCCTTTGCAATAGAATCCTCCCTTGGTTTTCTAATGATTTTAATATGCGCGATACCACTACACGAGATGTATTGAGGTCATTGGCAATTACTTGGTGTGTGATGTCAATGTCTTGTGATTGAATGATTGTTGCTTTTTCTTTTAAGTAGTTCATGATCCGAACGTCCATTTGCAAAAAAGCGATGTTGTCGACGGTTGTTAGCATCTCATTGAGTCGATTGGAGTAGCTCTCCAAAATAAAATTTCTCCAGGATTTATAATGCCCCATCCAGCCATCTAGATATTGATTGGGTATCATAGCAACTATAGTATCGGTATCAGCAATTGCTCTGATTTCACTTTTTTTTGCCCCAACACAACAAGCTATAGACATGGCGCAAGTATCTCCTTTTTCTAAAAAGTATAATAACAGTTCACCTTCTTTTTTGTCTTCGCGAATAATCTTGATGACGCCATCTAATAGAAGTGGCATAAATTTAATATACTGACCAATGTCTATGATTACTTCGCCTGCTTTAAATTTTTTGACGATGGCAACTTGTTCGATTTCTACGATCAATTCTTTCTCAAAAATTCCAGAAAATGCTTGTTGAACTGTGATCATTTGTTAGTGTTTAATGAGGTAACTTATTTCTTAAAAGGCCATATAACCACGTTCCCAGGAGTGCAAATACCAGTACAATTCCCATCGTCCAATATCCTGCTCCTAGGAGTGTAAACATTGGTCCGGGACATGCGCCGGTGAGCGCCCAGCCTAACCCAAAGATTGTTCCTCCAAGAAGGTAGCGTGTGATACTCCTGTTTTTATCTATGAATTGAATATCTTGGCCACTCGTATCTTTGATATTCTTACGTTTGATTATTTGTACAATTATAATTGCTGTGGTTAAAGCTGTACCAATTATTCCATACATGTGAAATGATCTGAATTGGAACATTTCATATATGCGGTACCAGGAAGCGGCCTCTGACTTATACATGATGATACCAAAGAGTATTCCAATTAATATAAATTTTAACTGTTTCATAAGGATTTAGAAAATAAGTGGGAATATAAATTGAACCATGATGATCCCGCCAATAAAAAAACCGATAACGGCAATCAATGAGGACAATTGAAAGTTGCTCAATCCGGAGATGGCATGTCCTGACGAGCATCCTCCAGCATAACGGGTCCCAAAACCGATTAATAAGCCACCAATGCTTAAGAGTAAAAATTGAAAAAGTGAGCCATCAAATAGAAACAGACGGTCGGGCATATATCCTTGTAGATTTTCTATAATACCTAACGATTGAAGGTCAAGGACACTTTTGCTGTTAATATCAGGTGTGCTCCCATCACTTAGATAGAAATGCGCTATAAATCCCCCGATTATAGTGCCTAGTACTACTAATAGATTCCAAATCTGTGATTTCCAGTCAAACCGGAAAAAAGAGCTTGTTTTACCTGCCCCTGCTATTGAACACATTGTTCTTAAATTATTGGACATCCCAAAATCTTTGCCCTGTTTTAGTAATAAAAACATGATAAGGGCAATCAATGGACCTGATATATACCAAGGCCATGGTTTTTGAATAATTTCATACATAATAATCAATCCTAATGTGACACAAAGTAAAGGAAGAAAAAAGAGAAAGATTGTAACTTTAGTTACAATCTTTCTCTTTTTATGTATTTGTTACATGTCGTAATATTCTAATTTACTGTCTTTTAGTGATTGACAGAGATTCTTGAGATCATCTTCCGATTCGAATAACTTATTTCTCCAAGCTCTGACGTGCGCTCCGGTTTTTAATTTAATGATGATAAGATTGCCTCCCGATCGTCTTAAATTACGCACATAGTCTATGGTATTGAGCGGTATGATTTTATGAGAAGTGGGATCTTCTATTGTTAGAGATTCATTGTCAATAGTCCAAACTGTTGGTTTTCTTGAGCATTTTACGGCAATATACAAGACAAGAGGCAATGAAAATAAGGAGCCCATTATTTTTACTACTTCGGATAAAGGCAGTCTCGATACGATGTAAACAAGAGCTAGGACAAATAGCATCATGAGCAACATATATCTGCCCCGGTGTAATGTTGCAATCTTAAAGCTCAATTTTTCCATGTTATATTTTTAATGCAAAGAAACAGAAACCTGAGCTAAAACAAAAATGAGACAAGTAATTGCCTCATTTTATTATTATTACTCTGTTTCCATCTTTTGGACGAATTTTCCTTTATGGTCGATATAAAAAAAATCTTCTCCATTTTCTGAGACTAAAGATAACCCAGAATCGAACGGAGCTGCGTACTGATATTTAATGGGCGTGACAGGTTTGCCTTTTAAATCAATGAATCCATATTTTTCGTTCTGCATACAAAGCCAGAGATTCTCCCCACCGTTTGTTATAAATTCGAAAGCTGCACTAAGTTTTTTCTCCTGATGGTCAACTAGGTAATATAGTTCTTCTTCTGATATGACAGCTGTTCCATTTTGAAATTCGTGAATGAGTTCAAATTTAGTAGGAATGATTATCTTCCCAGTCCTGTCAATGACACCTGATCCAGTTTTTGTTGTTACGATGGCATGTTCATTGTCGAATTCACGGGCATAGCTGTATAATGCAGGAATAATGATATGAGCATTCGTATCCATAAATCCGTATTGGTCATTTTTTGAAAATAATAATGGACCATCTTCCGTTCTTGCTAAGTGTTCATATTGACATGGGATAACTTCTTTGCCTTCAAGATTTAATAGACCATAGCTATTATTAGAATCTACAGCTACGGCATATCCTGCAATGTATTCGTGAATAATGCTATATTTAGCAGGTGTAACTTGATTGCCATCCTCATCGGAGATACCAATGTATCCGGTGTTTTCGTCAAAATAGGATACTCTGTTTTCATCTAATTGAGTAGGTTCAAATGTGAATTGTTCTTCAGCTTTTTCGATAAGTTCAAAATCAGCAGGGATTTCAAATAATGAAGGATTTATTTCTGATGCTGTAACTTTAAAAGCTTGAATTCCCATTTCATAGGCTGATATGGATAATGCCGCGCCGGGGATCTTCTCTAAATAACCATATTCTCCCCAGTACATTTTAGGGAGAGCTTTCGTATACCAGACTTCAATAATTGGATTTCCTTCTTCTGTTTCAATTGGAAGTGTGATGATGGCTTTGTTACAGTTGTAGCCTGCAATTGATTTGGATTCTCCTGTTATAAATTCAACCTGTAGATCAGCTGTTGAGATGGGGTCTTCAGTATCAGCGACAGTTAATTTTCCTGATAACAGCTCCTCCTCATAATAGTTTTCATTATCGTAATCTAATGTATAGGCTTTGTGTTTGTTAAAGTCAGATATCTGAACTGTTTTATCCATAAATTTATTTTCTACTCGTAGGAAGTCGCGAGTGGAATAAAGATCTGCTACAGATTCTGCCTCTGCAACTCCGCCCATATGGAGAGCAAATTGAATTTTATACATTTTCTCCTGTGCATTGGAGAAATTAACAAAAATTAATAGCAGGATAAGTGTTTGAAAGTGTTTACTTTTCATTGTTTTTTCTATGAACTGCGAAATTATGCATTTTCTAAATTCTTTTAAGGGGTAAAGTTTGTTGCTGTGATTTTTTCGTTACAGCATTTCTTCAAATTGCTGTTTTAAATCGTTTCTGTATATTTGAAATTCAACCAAAACTAATTCTTTTATAATTCATGAAGAAGACCGCATTATTAATAGTTCTCTGTGTAGCAAAGGTGCTCGCTTTTGCTCAACAAAAGCCAAATATTGTTATTATCATTTCGGACGATCATTCGTACCAGACAATTGGTGCCTATGGTTCTACCTTGGGACATACGCCAAATATTGACAGAATCGCAACAGCAGGTATCCGTTTTAACAAGGCTTATGTAACGAATTCGATCTGTGGACCGAGTAGAGCTACTTTATTAACGGGAAAATATAGTCATAAAAACGGCTTTAAGGATAATGAAACATCAAACTTTGATCATAGTCAAGATTTGTTTGTTAAAGACTTGCAAAAGGTAGGTTATAAAACGGCCTGGATTGGAAAACAGCACTTAGGTAATGAACCTCAGGGTTTTGATTATTTTAGCGTGTTGGTGGGGCAGGGACATTATTTTAATCCGACTTTTGTGAACGCAAATAATCAAAGAGAGACGGTTAATGGTTATGTGTCTGATATTGTTACGGATAAGGCAACTCACTGGTTGGATTCTTTAGATAAAAGTAATCCATTTTGTCTTGTTATAGGCCACAAGGCTACCCATCGTACCTGGATGCCTGATCCGCAAGATTTTGGCAAAAATGATGAAAAGGAATTTCCTCTTCCTGCAAATTTTTATGATGATTATGAGGGACGATTGTCTGCCGGGGGGCAAGAAATGTCAATTGACAAAGATATGCAGATGGGATATGATCTTAAAATGTACAACTCTGTAGCAGCAATGAAGAAGGAAGGCAATTTTTCCCGTATGAATGACGATCAGTGGCGCAAATACTTGGCCTATTATAAGCCTATCAAAGAGCAACTGGATATGAAGCAACTTTCTGGAAAAGCTTTGGCAGAATGGAAATATCGTCGTTATATGATTGATTATTTGAATACTGCTGAATCTATGGACCGTAATATTGGTCGCGTGCTGGATTATTTGAAGGAACATGACTTGGAGAAGAATACAATTGTTATTTATTTGTCGGATCAAGGTTTTTATATGGGCGAGCATGGATGGTTTGATAAACGATTTATGTATGAGGAGTCTTTCAGGACTCCAATGATTGCTAAATTTCCTGAAATGATTGCCAAAGGGACGGTATCCGACGCTCAGATTATGAATGTTGATATTGCTCCAACGTTGCTGCAGTTGGCAGGAGTGAAGAAACCCCAGGAGATGCAAGGTCAATCATTTGTTGATGTGCTCACTGGAAAAGATAAACGGGGACGTCAAAATTTGTACTATCATTATTATGAAAATGGAGAACATGCTGTTTCACCTCATTTTGGTGTGAGCGATGGACATTACAAACTGATCCGTTTTTATAAACGTGTCAATTCTTGGGAGTTATATGATCTTACTCAAGATCCATCTGAAATGAAAAATATTTATACTACTGCTCCCGCAAAGATTGTGAAGGATCTGAAAAAGAAATTAAAACGTGAAATCATGAAAGTGGAGGATCATGATGCATTAACTATCTTTAATAAAAAATTATAATGAAATTGGTAAACCACTATATTATTAGTCTGCTGACTTTAGTTGGCTCTGTTACTCAGGTAGAGGGACAGCAACAGAAACCTAATGTTGTTCTGATCTATGTTGATGATCTAGGATATGGCGACCTAGGAAGTTATGGCGCTACAAAATTAAATACCCCCAATCTGGATGCTTTGGCTTCGGAAGGAATCAGATTTACAAATGGTCATGCTACGGCAGCGACTTGTACGCCGTCTCGATATTCTCTAATGACGGGCAATTATCCATTCAGACAGACAGGTACAGGTATTTTACCAGGTGATGCTAAATTGATTATTCCTCAGGATAAAATAACGTTACCCAAAGTATTTAAAGATGCGGGGTATCAAACCGCTGTGATTGGGAAATGGCATTTAGGTCTTGGAAATCAAGTGGATAAGGACTGGAATGGGAGTGTCAAACCAGGTCCTTTGGAAGTTGGCTATGATTATTCCTTTATTTTTCCAGCTACTGCCGATCGTGTGCCAACTGTTTTCTTGGAAAATCATCATGTACTTGGTGTTAATAAGGCAGATCCGATAATGGTTTCTTATAACAAAAAAGTAGGTAGTGAGCCTACTGGTAAAGAAAATCCGGAGTTGCTGAAGATGAAAAATTCTCTTAATCATGGTCATGATAATACCATTGTGAATGGCATAGGTAGAATCGGATGGATGTCAGGTGGCAAAGAGGCTAAGTGGGTTGATGAAGAATTAACGTTAACATTTGCAGATAAAGCGATCCGTTTTATACAAGATCATTATCAAAAGCCTTTTTTCCTTACTTATAATGCCACCGAACCACATGTGCCTCGTATGCCTGCGACAATGTTTAAGGGTAAAAGTGGATTGGGTTATCGCGGAGATGCTATACTGCAACTGGATTATACTGTTGGACAACTGGTTAAAACATTAAAAGATAATAACGTATACGAGAATACGATTATTATTTTTTCTAGTGATAATGGACCTGTGCTGGATGATGGTTATGATGACGGTGCTGTTAGTCAGTTAAATGGACATAATCCATTTGGACCTTATAGTGGTGGGAAATATTCTGCATTTGAAGCGGGGACGCGTGTTCCTTTTATAATCAGCTGGCCAAAAATGATTAAAAAGGGTACTACATCGGATGCTTTAGTTTGTCAGGTTGATTTATTGAGCAGCTTTGCTTCTTTTCTGAATGTTAAATATCCTAAAGGGGAGGCTGTTGATAGTGAAAATACTTGGAAAAGCTTTATGGGTAAAGATCTGGTAGGAAGACCTTATCTAATAAAAGCATCAGGTACTTTGAGTGTATTAAAGGATAATTACAAATATATTAAGGCTGGTAAGGGCGCAAAAAGAAATAGCCTAGTAAATATTGAGCTTGGAAACGACGAGGTTGATCAATTGTATGATCTGCGCACAGATAAAGGAGAAAAAATCAACATTGCAAAAAATAATCCTGAAAAAGTCAATGAGCTGAAAGCGATTCTTGAAAAGGAAATGAATAAATAATTGACGGGGATTAATTTGATAGCTGGTATAAAAAAACGCATTTTTGCAGGATGTCATTTGCAAAAAAAATAATAGAATGGTATCATGATCATCAGCGTGATCTGCCTTGGCGAAATACAAGGGATGCTTATAAAATATGGTTGTCTGAAATTATTTTACAGCAAACCCGTGTAGAGCAGGGCATGCCTTATTACTTGCGGTTTGTGGATCGATATGCTGATGTTTTAGCTTTTGCTAACGCTTCTGAAGATGATATTTTGCATTTATGGCAGGGACTTGGGTATTATTCCCGTGGCCGAAATATGCATAAGGCTGCAGGAATTGTGCGTGATATGTATCAAGGTGAATTCCCTAAATCGTATGTAGAATTAATTAAACTGCCGGGAGTTGGGGAGTATACTGCAGCGGCGATTTCTTCTTTTTCGAATGATGAACAGCAAGCAGTGTTAGACGGAAATGTTTTTCGTGTTTTATCTCGTTATTTTGGTGTAGAGACGGCTATTAATACTCCTGCGGGTAAAAAAATCTTTACACAATTGGCAAAGGATAATCTTGATCGAGACTATCCGGCATTGTATAACCAAGCGATTATGGATTTTGGTGCTCTACATTGTAAGCCAAAGGCTCCATTATGTGGTGAATGTGAATTGCAATTAGACTGTTTTGCCTATACGCATGGAATGGTGGCTGATTTACCTGTGAAAATTAAAGCTAAGAAAAGCAGAAATCGTTATTTTCACTACTTTATTATTCAAAAGGACGATGAAATTTTAATGTCTAAGCGTGGCGCATCTGATGTTTGGGAGAATTTGTATGAATTTCCTATGATTGAAACTTCTGAGGCTTTAGAAGAGTTGGAAATAACTGCTCATCCAGAGTTTTTAGCTTTATTTGGGCCAGAAGTTACAATAAGTTTGTTGCAACGGAATAAAAAACATGTTTTAAGCCATCAAAATATTTATGCGACTTTCTATAGCGTGTTAAGCTCTAGGGATTTGGAGCAAAAAAAAGTAAATTGGAATTATGTTTTATTAAAAGATTTGGATAAATTAGCTAAACATAAGCTCATATTTTCTTTTTTAGAAACAGCTAAATTATAACCAAATACCTTAAATATTATGTCAGGAGTCAACAAAGTTATTCTAGTAGGCCATTTAGGCAAAGATCCAGAAATTAGATATTTAGACAATAATGTCTCTGTTGCTAGTTTTCCATTAGCAACATCAGAAAATTTTAATCGAGATGGAAAACGTGTAGAGCAAACGGAGTGGCATACAGTTGTTCTTTGGCGTGGATTGGCGGATGTCGCAGCAAAGTATCTGACAAAAGGAAAGTTAGTTTATATTGAAGGACGCTTAAGAACGCGTTCATATGAAGATAAAGAGGGTATAAGACGTTATTCTACTGAAATTGTAGCTGAGAACTTCACCCTATTAGGAAGGAAATCTGATTTTGAACCTCCTACAGCTCCCCCTGCTCAATCTCATGCAGATAAGATTGAGAATAAGGAGGTTGAAGTCGATTTTACAGAGAATGAGAATGATAGTGATCCATTACCGTTTTAGGTGCTGGAATATATTTCGAAAAAGAGCATCTTTTTTAATGATGCTCTTTTTTTGTGATTATTTTTTTGCTCTTGTTACATAAATTTGAACTTCACTTACGAAAACCCTTTATCTTTTATAATATTTTGGTGTATCTTTGAATAATTATGTTGCAAGATAAAATAACGCAGTATACTGAGGAAATTAAGCAATTTGCTCCAACTTCTTCAGCTGATGTAGAAAATTTCAGATTGAAATTTTTAGTTTCAAAAGGTATTGTTAAAAGTTTGTTTGATGAATTTAAAACTGTTTCTGTAGAAGAGAAGCGTGTTTTGGGTATGGTATTGAACGAGTTTAAACAATTTGCTGAAAAAACATACCAAGAGGCTCACGAAAAATTTGGTGCGAATAAATCACAGGCTCAAAAGAGTGAAGGTGATCTTACTTTACCTGGTCAGGGTTTAAAGTTGGGATCCCGTCATCCACTGTCTTTGGTACGTAAAGAGATTGTTGAGATTTTTAAGAAATTGGGTTTTATCGTTTCTGAGGGACCTGAAATTGAAGATGACTGGCATAACTTTTCGGCCTTAAATTTTCCGCCGGAACATCCTGCTCGTGATATGCAGGATACTTTCTTTATTAAAAAACAAGAAGGGAATGATATTACATTGCGTACGCATACCTCATCGGTACAGGTTCGTTTAATGGAAGCTGGTAAGCCACCTTTCCGAGCTATTATGCCTGGTCGTGTTTATCGTAATGAAGCGATTTCTGCTCGTGCACACTGTTTCTTCCATCAAGTGGAGGGATTGTATGTGGATGAGAATGTTTCTTTTGCGGATTTGAAGCAAACATTGTTTCACTTTGTGCAGGAATTATATGGTGAAGGTACACAGGTGCGTTTCCGCCCTTCCTACTTTCCGTTTACAGAGCCATCTGCTGAGATGGATATTTCATGTACAATTTGTAAAGGTGCAGGTTGCCAATTGTGTAAATACTCCGGTTGGGTAGAGATCTTAGGTTGCGGTATGGTAGATCCAAACGTTTTAGATAACTGTGGTATCGATAGTAAAAAATACTCTGGCTTTGCTTTCGGTATGGGGATTGAGCGTGTCACCAATTTAAAATATGAGATTAAAGATTTACGATTGTTTTCTGAAAATGATGTGAGGTTCTTATCTCAATTTGAAAGCGAAATCATTTAATGATAGAACGAATAGATTATTTAATCACATTATCTATACTTTTAATCAAGAAATTGATTTTAAAAGGTATAGATAATGTGATTTCTTTTTTCATTAATGCAAATAAATATGTGTTTGATAATGAAATTTTATTGATGAATAATCGTATTTTAAACGTTGTGGTTGCTCGACGTTTGGTTCATGTACTTAAATTTTCAAGATAAATCTATGGAAGCAGATAAAATTATTGAATCTATCAAAAGATCTGCTCGAGAGCTATTTCGTAAGTACGGTTATAATAAAACCAGCGTTAATGAATTGGCAAAAAGAGCTAATATAGCAAAAGCGACATTCTATAAATATTTTGATAGTAAAGAGCTGATTCTTCACGCTATTTTAATGGAGTATATTCAAGAGAATGTGAAGGATATTCTGAAAAAGAACGTCGGAGAAGAGGATTTGGCAGTTTTTCTGGGAAATACAATTTTGAAAGTTAGCCGCCTTACTTATACAGTCTGTAATGAATTTGTAGGTTGGGAATTTATTCGTGAATCTGCTAATGCGCAGGAGTATTTAAAGACGCTCTCCGATGATTTAGAATTTTTATTGCTGAGTTCTTTTATTCAAAATGATACCATTGCAGCTTCTATCTCCGAAAAGAAGCTGACTTTCCTTATTAAGACGAGCAAAAACATTGTATTTTCATTTGCATTTACAGCGGTTACAGAAGCAGATGTGCGTAAAAATTTCATTTCTTTTCAAAAGGAAATTCTTCCTTATTTAGTTCACGCAACTATTCATTAAAATTCTGATCAAAAAAGCGTAATTTTGCGCCAATATGAGAAGAAGAAATTCACAAGAAAGATTAGTTTTCAACGATATCGCGATTATTGATATTGCAGAAGAAGGTAAGGGTGTTGGAAAAACAGATGATTTGGTATTGTTTGTTGAAAAGGCAATTCCAGGTGATGTGGTTGATGTTGAATTGATGCGCAAAAAGAAAAGCTTTGGTGAAGGTCGTATTCAGACCTTGAAGAAAGCATCTGAATATCGTGTTGAACCTTTTTGTGAGCATTTTGGAGTATGCGGTGGTTGCAAATGGCAACATATGACCTATGATGCACAGCTGTTGTTTAAACAGCAGTCTGTAGAAAATGCGCTCACACGTATTGGCAAAGTTGATACTTCTTCAATGGAGCCTATATTGGCATCTGGGCAGACGGAATATTATAGGAATAAATTGGAGTACACTTTTTCTAATAAGAAATGGTTGACGACTTTGGATGATAATGTGGAAGATATGAATATGGATGCTCTAGGTTTCCACGTTCCGGGAAGATTCGATAAGATTCTTAATGTTAGTCATTGCTATTTGCAAGAAGATCCTTCTAATGTATTGCGTAATAGTGTTCGAGAATTTGCTGTCGCAAATGCGCTATCATTTTATGATTTACGTGATCATAGTGGCGTGTTACGTAATTTAATCATTCGTATTTCTTCAACAGGAGAATTGATGGTGATCGTGGTGTTCGCTTATCCAGAAGAAGGACAAGTTGAGCTATTAATGTCTTTCATTAAGGATAAGTTTCCGTCAATAACTTCTCTTCTTTATATTATTAATCAGAAAAAGAATGATACGATTTTTGATCAGGAAATAGAGATTTATAATGGACGCGATTTCATTTATGAGGAAATGGAAGGTCTTAAATTTAAGGTTGGACCAAAGTCATTTTATCAAACGAACTCTGCGCAAGCTTATGAACTGTATAAAATAACCCGAGATTTTGCAGGCTTGTCTGGTGATGAACTTGTATATGATTTGTATACAGGCGCTGGTACAATTGCAAATTTTGTTGCTAAATATGCTAAGGAGGTTATTGGTGTTGAATATGTGCCGTCGGCAATTGAAGATGCGAAAATCAATTCGGAAATAAATGGCGTGAAAAACACGAAATTTTATGCAGGAGATATGAAAGATGTGCTAACGGCAAGCTTTATTGCTAAACATGGCAAACCTGATGTAGTCATTACAGATCCCCCTCGTGCTGGTATGCATACCGATGTTGTTGCACGACTATTAGAAATGGAATCTCCAAAAATTGTTTATGTAAGTTGTAATGCGGCGACTCAGGCACGTGATTTGACTTTATTGGCTGAAAAATATGATGTGGTTCGTATTAAACCTGTTGATATGTTTCCGCATACACAACATGTTGAAAATGTTGTTTTATTAAAATTAAAGGGAGAATTATGGAAATAGAAGAGTGGTTTGGGGCATCGAAAAATAATGAAGATGATAGCCAAAAATCTAGTCCCCTAAAGAGTTTAAAGATCGATTTAGATTATTATAGTGATTCGATTAAGGAGATATCTTTAGAAATTATGGCTGAGGGCTTATCTGCGTATCCAATTTTTATAGCGCACCAACATGTTGTTAATGTCGGTGAATTGATTTTAGATCATGTCGAGCTAAAAACAAACTGGAGTATTAACGCTTCTACATTTGAAGAGCTTGTTGAATCAAATATTATTAAAGAGGATAGGAAAGACGCGTTTATCAAAAAGTTTAAGCGTGCACAGGATTTTATGTGTTTGTTAGTTATTGTTCCTGAAGGTGCAAATTTTGTCTTTTATCCTTATAAATAGGAATTCTTAAATATTTAAACTTTTTTAACAATTGATGTGTCAAACTATTATTACTTTTATTTAAATATGTATAGAAAAATAATTTGCCATATCAGTTTGCTTAGCTTCGTGTTCCTGTTTTTTTTAGGCACAAATGTTCAGGCACAACAAATACAGCGTATCTCTGGGATGGTGTTCGAAAAAGGAACTTCATTGCGTCTTCCTGAGGTGAATGTTCGTAATTTGAGGACAAATAAATCTGTTGTGTCCAATTCATTTGGTGTATTTGTAATTGAAGCATCTATTGGAGATAGTTTATCTTTTTCTAAAATTGGTTACGCTGAGGCGAAAACTTTAATTAGTGATCTTAAAGATTTCTATGTTGAATTGCAATCAGGAATTCGACTAGAGACCGTTATTATAGAACGTAAAACTAAGGAAGCGGAATTAAATGAAGCTATGCGTGACTACGGAAAGAAGGGCGTTTATAATGGTGGTAGTAATAAGTTTGGAACCTACTTGGCTAGCCCGGCCACTGCTCTTTATAACCTTTTTGGGCGTGAGGCTAAAAATGCAAAGCGTTTCAGTCGTTTTCTAGACAGTGAAAAAGAACAGTTGCAAGTGGATAAGGTTTTTTCTAAGGACGCTGTCCGAGAAATAACAAAATTGGATGATAAAGATTTAGATTCTTTTATGCGCATTTATAGGCCATCTCCGAATATGGTTGCAAATTGGCAACATTATGATTTTTTGGAGTATGTACAACGTTCTCTTGCTGATTTTAATAAAAATGGCCGTCCAGAGGGGCTTACTCTTCCAGATATTGAAGTAAAAACACAAGAGAAATAATCCATTCAATTTTCTATCTGTTCACTATTGTCGATATTTTTGTTACTAAAATTGGTCTTTATCGGCTATTATTTATTTTTTGGCATTCGGTTTGTTTCATATAGCTGTGGAATCACACTGGAAATATTATTTAAGATATTATAATTATGAAAATGAATAAGAAGTTAGCTGTTTTTGGTCTTACAGTGGCTACATCAGCAATGTTATTTGGGAGTTGTTCAACAATTCAAAATACAAATAATACCACAAAAGGTGGCGTAATTGGTGGGGTTGCAGGAGGTGCATTAGGAGCTTTAATAGGCAACAAGGCTGGTAGTACCGCTATTGGTACTATTGCTGGTGCTGCTATCGGTGGTGCTGCAGGTGTCTTAATTGGTAAGAAGATGGACAAACAAGCCGCCGAGATCGCTAAAACTGTTGAGGGTGCTGAAGTTACTCAAGCGGGTGAAGGTATCGTGGTTAAATTTGATTCAGGTATTTTATTTGATTTTAATAAATCTGATTTGAAAGCTTCTGCGAGAGAAAATATTAAAAACTTAGTCTCGACTTTAAATAAAGAGCAAGGTACTGATATTTTGGTTATCGGTCATACGGATAACGTTGGATCTTTAGATGCCAATCAAAAAGTTTCTGAAAACCGTGCTAATGCGGTTCGTGCATTTGCAGTTTCTCAAGGTTTAGCTTCTTCTCGTATCCGTACGGAAGGACGAAATTTCTCTGAGCCTTTGGAGAGTAATGATACTGAAGCAGGTCGTGCAGCAAACCGTCGTGTAGAAATTGTTATCGTTGCTGGTAATCAAATGAAACAAGAAGCTAAGAGCCAAGCTCAATAGGTCTGAAAAATATTTTATATTTAAAAAAGCGCTGATGTATCATCAGCGCTTTTTTGTTGGTTTTTATATTCATTTAGGTGCAATATTAATATGACAAACTGTCATCAATTCAATATTTATTCCTAACTTTGTAGTCTTTGAATTTTGAGCTATGTTAGATTTTGCGCATACAACTAAGGAACACGACGAGACGCGTCAAGGTGAAGCCTTATTGATTGAAAATAATGTTTCCAAAGGTAATGGACGTAAGTTATATATTGAGAGTTATGGTTGTCAAATGAACTTTTCTGATAGTGAAATAGTTGCTTCTATTTTATTGGAGACAGGATTTGAAACAACGAAAAATTATCAAGAGGCAGACGTTGTCTTTATCAATACATGTTCCATTCGTGAGAATGCTGAGCAACGTGTACGTAATCGTTTGAAAGAATTTGAATTTGCTAAGAAAAGCAACCCTGGTATGATCGTGGGTGTGTTGGGATGTATGGCAGAACGATTGAAAGCTAAATTTTTGGAAGAAGAAAAGTTAGTTGATGTTGTTGTTGGTCCTGATGCTTATCGTGATTTGCCAAATTTAATTTCACAGGTGGACGATGGAAATCGTTCTGTTAATGTATTGCTTTCTCGTGAAGAAACATATGCTGATATAAGTCCTGTTCGTTTAAACTCGAACGGTATCACAGCATTTATTTCGATTATGCGCGGATGCGATAATATGTGTTCGTTCTGTGTTGTTCCATTTACCAGAGGTAGGGAACGCAGTCGTGATGCGGCATCTATTGTGAAGGAAGCGCATGATTTGTTCAATGCAGGATATCGTGAGGTCACTTTGTTGGGACAAAACGTTGATTCATATAAATATACTGCCCCTACAATTGAAGGGCAAGAAGCAAGTGCTCCTGTTAATTTTGCGAACTTATTAGCATTGGTGGCTGAAGTGAACCCGTTATTACGTGTTCGATTCTCGACATCTCATCCAAAAGATATTACTGATGAGGTGCTGCATACAATGGCAAGCTATGATAACATCTGTAAATACATTCATTTACCTGTACAGTCTGGAAATTCTAGAGTATTAGAATTAATGAACCGTACTTATGATAGAGATTGGTATATCAATCGTATTGATGCAATCAACCGGATTATTCCGGGTTGTGGTATTTCAACAGATATCATTACTGGTTTTTGTACAGAAACGGAAGAAGAGCATCAAGATACAGTGAGCATGATGGATTACGTGAAGTATGATTATGCGTTTATGTTTGCGTATTCGGAACGTCCGGGTACATTAGCTGCTAAACGTTATGCTGATGATATTCCAGAAGAAATTAAGAAAAGTCGTTTAACAGAAATTGTTGCGAAACAAAGAGCACATAGTTTTGAACGTTTACAGCAATTTGTAGGTAAAAACCAACGTGTTTTAATTGAGGGTTTTTCAAAACGCTCGGATAAAGATTTTGCTGGTCGTAATGATCAAAATGCAATGGCTATTTTTCCTGTAGATGAACGTTATCAGGCTGGTGATTACGTTACTGTAATGATCGAGTCTTGTACTTCGGCTACTTTACTGGGTAAAATAGTTGATTAATTAGAATATAATAGAGGTCTTTATTCTTAAATTTAGAGGATGGATAATCAAGATATTAAGAATCGATTTGGGATTATAGGTAACTCACCTTTACTTAATAGGGCTATAGATATTGCCCGTCAAGTGGCTCCTACTGATATTTCAGTTTTGATCCAAGGGGAGAGTGGTAGTGGTAAGGAGGTGTTTTCACATATTATTCATCAATTAAGCGCGCGTAAACACGGTGCTTTTATTGCTGTGAACTGTGGGGCTATTCCTGAAGGAACAATTGATTCGGAATTGTTTGGTCATGAGAAAGGTTCTTTTACTGGGGCACATGAAGCAAGAAAGGGATATTTTGAGGTTGTCGATGGTGGTACTATTTTTTTAGATGAGGTAGGGGAGTTACCTTTAGGTACACAGGCTCGTTTGCTACGTGTTTTAGAGTCTGGTGAATACATCCGTGTGGGTTCTTCTAAGGTTCAGAAAACTAATGTTCGCGTAGTTGCTGCGACAAATGTTGATGTTTTTAATGCTGTACAAAATGGTAAATTTCGAGAAGATCTTTATTACAGATTGAACACTGTTCCCCTTCGGATTCCATCATTACGTGAACGTGCGGAAGACATTTATTTGTTATTTAGAAAGTTTGTTGTCGATTTTTCTGATAAATACCGCTCACCAAGCATACAACTGACTGACGATGCACAACAACTATTGAAGACATACAGCTGGCCAGGAAATGTGCGCCAGTTGAAAAATATTGCGGAACAAATTGCCGTTCTTGAGAAAGAACGAGTTGTGGATGCGCGAATTTTACAAAATTATCTTCCTTCTGAAAGCCGTTCTACTTTACCAGCAGTAGTTGCTAATCAAAGTGGAAAGGATGATTTTTCAGAGCGCGATCTTTTATATAAGGTTCTTTTTGATATGAAGAAAGATATGGTTGATTTGAAAAAATTGGTTGTTGAATTGATTCAAAATGGAGTTAATCCTTCCACGTTTGATGAAAATTCTCCCTACATTAATCGATTGTATCAAGAGGTTGAACCTAGTGCTGATCGGCTTCAAGATCATTTGGCCGCTTCACAGACATTGACTATACATCAACCTAATGTGCTGAAAAGTAACCCGGGTCAAGATGGATATTTAAATTATGATACACAAGATGCCGAAGAAGTTGAAGAATCGTTATCTTTAACAGAGAAAGAATCCGATTTGATTAAAAAAGCGCTTAAGAAGCATCGTGGTAAACGTAAAGCGGCAGCGCAGGAGTTGGGTATCTCCGAAAGAACTTTGTACAGAAAAATTAAAGACTTAAATTTAGATTTATAATCTCGTTTATGAAGAAGCTTAGATCAAGTTTGCTACCGGGTTTTATCATGATAGCGATGTTGTTTTTTACAACAAGCTGTGGTGTAAAATATGGTTTTACCGGTGGATCTATTCCTGATGGGATGAAAACAGTGAGCGTATTGTACTTTGAGAATATTGCATCAATGGTTTATCCAACCTTAAGTCAGAATTTTACAGAAGCCTTAAAAGAGCGTATACGTAATCAATCGCGGTTGAGTCAGGTTAATGATAATGCTGATGCAACTTTTGAGGGTTTTATCACGGATTATACGATTAGTCCCGCTGCTGTTGAGGCAGGAACGGATCGTGCTGCATTAAATCGCCTTTCAATAACGATTAAAGTAAATTATCATAATAAAATCGTTGAGAAGGACAATTTTGAACAATCTTTCACAAGGTTTAAAGATTTTTCTGGTCAATTGCAATCGGCTCAAGAGGAAACATTAAATAAAGAAATTATTCTAATGTTGACAGAAGATGTTTACAATAAAGCATTTGCTAATTGGTAGTGGTTTGAGATATGGAAAATAGACGAATTTCAGACGATATAAACTTGTTTCATCAAGCGATCAACAATCCGTTATCTCTTTCGGAATCTGATTTGTTGTCCTTGATTGCCAAATTTCCATATGCGCAGTCTCTTCGTTTTGCTTATGAAAGACACCTCTACTTGCTAAATAGGGAAGTTCATAATATTTCTTCGACATTGCTCTATGCTGCTAATCCAAATTGGTTATATGAGTATCTGCATAAAGCTGTTCCTGTTGAATTACCTATTGAAGTTGAATCGGATGATTATATTGCTTTCGAAGATACAATTGATGATGTACAGGAGGATTCAACTGCAGATCTTGATAATGGAAGAGAGGAACTAAATGCTTTGATTCAATCCGGTGTAGCGCATGATTTTTTTCGATTGGAAAAAACCGATGATATTCTGGAGGAGATTAAAGATGATATTTCTAATGAACCAATGTTATCTGTGGAGTCGACCTTTGTCATAGGTCCTGTGGATGAAGAAGTGCGTGAGGAAGAGCGGATCAGTGTGTATGACGATGAGCTGATGCCTTATAGTTTTTTATGGTGGTTACATAAAACTCGTTTAGAGCATGCAGATACGTACCAGCCATTTTTGAAGGCCCCAAATTATCATGCTCATTCTGCAGAACAGCATGTGACTCGGTTTAAACAGACGATTGATGCTCAAGTTTTGGATCAACAGATTAAGGAGAATATTTTTCATCTACAGTCTCCTGAGGTTAAGTTAAGCGAGGAATTTAAAAATACGGTACCATTTCAGGTAGAGAAGAAAAATACGGATCATCTGATCGAACGATTTATCAAAGAGGATCCGCAGATAAAACCTCCTCCAGCTGATAAGATTAATCTGGAAAATAAAGCAAGGAAAAGTTCGGAAGATCAGTATTCGCTGGTGACTGAAACTTTGGCCCGAATTTATATCGAACAAGGATTATATCCTAAGGCTATAGAGGTTTACAAAAAATTAGTTTTGAAATATCCAGAAAAAAATGCGTACTTTGCGTCGGAAATTTTAAATTTAGAAAAGAAATTAACTTAATACATATAGAGAAATGCAAGGAATATTAATTGCTCTTATAATTTTGGCAAGTATTTTATTATCATTTTTAGTTTTAATACAAAATCCAAAAGGAGGTGGTTTATCATCAGGATTTGCTGGTGGAACTAATATTATGGGTGTAAAACGTACAGGTGACTTTTTAGAAAAAGGTTCTTGGGGATTAGTGATTGCGATCATGGTTTTTTGTTTAGCATTTAATATCGTAGCTCCAACTACAACAGCTACTGTGGGTGGTGGTTTGGGTAATCAAATTGAAACTCCTGCACAAACTAGTCCATTGAATTTAAATAATACACAACAACCTGCTCCAGCTCAACAAGCTCCGGCACAGAAAACTGTAACAGATTCAACTAAATAGGTTGTTGTATAGAAATTGAAAGCCCCCAAGTAATTGGGGGCTTTTTTTGTATTGTCAGTTTTGTAGCGTGACAGCCTGACAGAATGTGAATGAAATCTGCCAGTGCCTTGTTTTTTCGATGCAAATTTGTCTCAAAAGTCTGCTCTTGGCTCTTTGGCATAATTGCTGATGACATTTAGATATAATTGAAATAGAACTAAAAATAAAATATATTATGGCATTAAACATTAAACCTATCGGTGACAGAGTAGTAGTTGAAGCTGCTCAGGCAGAAGAAAAAACAGCTTCAGGATTATACATCCCTGATACAGCAAAAGAAAAACCATCACAAGGAATCGTTGTAGCAGTTGGAACGGGTAAAGTTGACGAACCTTTGACTGTTAAAGTTGGTGATAAAGTTTTATATGGTAAATATGCTGGAACTGAAATTACTGTTGAAGGTAAAGAGTATTTAATTATGCGTGAGGCTGATATTTACGCGGTTATTTAATTTTTTTATATAGTATCCAAATGTAAATAAATTTGGTCTCTTCTGGGATCAGGTGAAAATTTCAAAAATTTAAAGATAATGGCAAAACAAGTAAAATATAACGTTGAAGCTCGTGAAGCACTTAAAAAGGGTGTTGACACATTGGCAAATGCAGTAAAGGTAACTTTGGGTCCTAAAGGACGTAATGTAATCATTGAAAAAAAATTCGGTTCTCCGGTTATCACTAAAGATGGTGTTACTGTTGCTAAAGAAATCGAATTGAAAGATGCCTTAGAAAATATGGGCGCTCAGATGGTGAAAGAAGTTGCTTCTAAAACTGCTGATCAAGCAGGTGACGGTACAACTACTGCAACTGTTTTGGCTCAGGCTATCGTAGCTCCAGGTATTAAATCTGTAGCAGCAGGTGCTAATCCAATGGATTTGAAACGTGGTATTGATAAAGCTGTAGCAGCAGTTGTTGCGAATTTAAAATCGCAATCTCAAACTGTTGGTCAAGACAATAATAAAATCAAACAAGTAGCATCAATTTCTGCAAATAATGACGAAGTTATCGGAGCTTTAATTGCGCAAGCAATGGAAAAAGTAGGTAATGATGGTGTTATTACTGTAGAAGAAGCAAAAGGTACTGAAACTGAAGTTAAAACAGTAGAAGGTATGCAATTTGACCGTGGTTACTTATCTCCATATTTTGTTACAAACTCTGATAAAATGGAAGCGGAACTTGAAAATCCGTACATTTTAATCTATGACAAAAAAATCAGTAACATGAAAGAGTTGTTGCCGATTTTAGAAAAACAAGTACAAACTGGCAAACCATTAATCATTATTGCAGAAGATTTAGATGGTGAGGCATTAGCTACTTTAGTTGTTAATAAAATCCGTGGTTCACTGAAAGTTGCAGCAGTGAAAGCTCCAGGGTTTGGTGACCGTCGTAAAGCAATGTTAGAGGATATTGCTATCTTAACTGGTGGTACAGTGATTTCTGAAGAAAGAGGTTTCAAATTAGAAAATGCTGAATTATCTTACTTAGGTCAAGCAGAAAAAGTTGTTGTTGATAAAGATAATACAACAATCATTAATGGTGCCGGTAATGCTGAAGATATTAAATCTCGTGTTGCTCAAATCCGTTCTCAAATCGAAACAACTACTTCTGATTATGATCGTGAGAAATTACAAGAGCGTTTAGCTAAATTATCAGGTGGTGTTGCTGTTCTTTATGTAGGTGCTACTACTGAAGTAGAAATGAAAGAGAAGAAAGATCGCGTTGATGATGCTTTACATGCAACTCGTGCAGCTGTTGAAGAAGGTATCGTTGCAGGTGGTGGTGTTGCTTTCATTCGTGCTACTGACGCTTTAAAAGGATTAAAAGGTGCTAATGAAGATGAGACTATCGGTATCGAGATCATCAGACGTGCTATCGAGGAACCTTTACGTCAGATCTGTTTCAATGCTGGTATTGAAGGTGCTGTTATCGTTCAGAAAGTGAAAGAAGGTACAGGGGACTTCGGTTACAATGCTCGTACTGATGTATTCGAAAACCTAATTGGTGCTGGTGTTATCGATCCAACTAAAGTTTCTCGTGTAGCTTTAGAGAATGCAGCTTCTATCGCTTCTATGTTGTTAACAACTGAATGTGTATTAGCTGATGAGCCAGAAGAAAATAATGGTGCTGGTGCTCCTCCAATGGGTGGTGGCATGGGCGGAATGATGTAAGATCATTCTTCTTTATTAAATATAATAAAAAAGCCCTGTTGCAATTTTGCAACAGGGCTTTTTTGTTTATTTAATTAATGACGGCGTCTATACTTCTCGTAATATCCATCGTAATCAGATGGTGAATAGTTTCTTTTTATTCCCCATTCTTGAAGTTCATTGTTGAAAAAGTATAGCCAGTAGATTCTATATCCTGAAGTTGAATCTGCCGCATTTTCTAATTGTGCAGTGCCATATTCATAAATCTCTAATATACCGTCTTGATATTTTTTTGAGGCTACTACGGCATCCGGCTTTCCTAGTTGCTGAATAACCTTCTCTTTGGTCATGCCAACTTGTATTTTTGTAAAGTCAGGACCTTTTAGCATGCTGCAGCTCACGATTAAAGTGGCAAAAAATAGCATCATCATTGTTCTGCTGATTGGATACGTATAATTTTTAATCATAAAATCAGTGTTTGTTATATAGAGCTGATATGTTTGTATAAGTTTAATTGTTTTAAAAATAATCTATACTATTTAAAATTTAATATACTAAAAACCTGAAGCGGTATCATCACCCCGCGGATCGGCACCTGTCTGGAGTTTTCCGTTGGGTAATATTATGATATTTTCCACTCTGCCTATATTACCTCTGGGTGATATTTTGTACCCTGCATTTTCTAGACTTTTTCTTACTACGGGAGTTATTGCATTTTTTTCTACATCAATCTGATCGGGTAGCCATTGATGATGAAAACGCGGGGATGAAACGGATTGCTGTGCATTTTGTTGATAGTCAATTACGTTGACTATCGTTTGGAAGACGGAGGTCATAATTGTTGATCCGCCTGGTGTTCCTACTACCATAAATAGCTTTCCATCCTTTTCCACAATAGTTGGTGTCATTGAACTTAACATGCGTTTGTTTGGCTCGATGGCATTCGCTTTTCCGCCAACGAGGCCATAGATATTTGGAACTCCTGGTTTAACTGAGAAGTCATCCATTTCATCATTTAATATAAAGCCTGCGCCAGATACAAAGACACGTGATCCATATGAATTATTAAGTGTTGTCGTAATAGAAACGGCATTGCCTTCGGAATCGACGATATTAAAGTGTGTTGTTTCTTCTGATTCATATCCTGGAAATTTCGCTGCCTTTACATCGCTGCTTACGGTTGCTTTGGTTAAGTTTACGGCTTTTAATCTTTCACTGTTGAAAATAGAGTCTGTCAATTCTTTGACAGGTACTCTTATGAAGTCTGGATCACCTAAATACTTTGCTCTATCGGCATAAATACGACGTTCGGCTTCAACCATTACACGTATAGCGGAATCACTTTGGAATCCCCATTTTCCTAATGGATATTGTGCTACTGATTGTAATAGTGCAACTAAGGCTGGTCCACCACTAGATGGAGGTGCCATACATATGATCTTATGTCCACGGTAATATCCTGTAACGGGTTGTCGCCATACTGCTTTATAATTCTCAAGATCATTATAACTGATAATGCCATTGCCTTTATGCATTTCTTTAACAATTAGGTCAGCTGTTATGCCTTTGTAGAAGCCATCACGACCTTGATCAGCAATTCTTCTAATTGTATTAGCCAGTTCTTGTTGCTGGAATAAATCGCCTTTTTTCCAGCTTGTGGTTTTCAGTATAGGGGCGCCACTTGGGTTATATTTTTGAAAGCTTTCTTTATATTCGTTGAATTCCTCTGCCTGTTGTTTTGTAATCGGAAAGCCTTTTTCAGCTAATGCTATAGCAGGATTTAATAAAGTTTTCCAATCTAATTTGCCATACTTTTTGTGAGCTTCAACCATTCCGTCAACTGATCCTGGAACTCCTGCGGATAAATGGCCATATACACTTAGATCTTCTATTACATTTCCCTGCTTGTCTAGGTACATATTAGCATGTCCTTTTTCTGGTGATTTTTCTCTAAAATCTAAAGCATTGATTTCACCTTTACTACTTCTGTAGACCATAAACCCACCACCTCCTATGTTTCCAGCATTAGGGTAAACTACTGCTAATGCAAATTGTACTGCGACAGCGGCATCAATGGCGTTGCCCCCCATTTTTAGGATATCTACACCAACTTTTGAAGCTAAGGGATGCGCGGTAACAACCGCCGCCTTATTGAAGGTCTTGGCTTTTTTATCAAGTTCTAACGAAACTGTGCACGATTGTACTGACAGCGCCGCCGTAATAATAAACAAATAGAATTTGCTTTTTTTCATAATCTTAATTAGGTAGTCGTTCTATTTTTTCAAAATTTCCATCTAAATGGTCAATTTTTATTTTGTATCGCTTAATGTTTGAAGGTGCTGATCCCACTCCAATTCCAATCATTCCACCTCCATATCCAAAACCTGATCCTATGCCTGCTGATATCGAGAAGCTCGTACTGTTTTCTTCTGCTAAACCATAGAAATAGTATTCGTCATTTTCCATTACAAGTGGATAATATCCAAAACTTGTGGAGACATAGGTTTCGTCATTATCTACCACGGCATATATCTGTGAATCTTTTAATTTTACTTTTTTCCCTTTATCATTGGTGTAATAATAGTATTTGATTTTGCCTTTTTTATCTTTCTCATCAACTAGCGGATAATCTGGTTTTTGGTTTTTTAGAGTTTCATAGCTCATATAAATCCCGTCCACGAGATGTTCTGCGGCATATAATGGTAATTTCTCTTTTTCCTTGTAATCAATGTTTTGGATATCCTGTAAGGTTAATGATTCGGACGATATGTCTTTTACTATTAAATTTTTACGAATGAATGAATCTACAATGAGGCTTCCTTTTTTTAATAATTTGTTGGAGACATCGATTCCTGAAACTTGAAAGCTACTGTCGATATGATTTAATGGGAAATAATTGTTCCCTTTTTTTTGATATAGATTTGCTCTGAAATCAAAAAAGCCCTTTTCTTTGATTCCACCACCAATTTCAGAAAATGATAATCTTCGAATTTGCAAAAGCAATGTATCTCTCTGCGTATTTCCATTACTGATTGTTTCTAGATATTTCTGCAATTGATCTTCAAGAGCTGGATTTGCAACTACAGTAGCGGATTTTCCTAAGAAACCTTTTTGTATGATTCCGTAATGAGTTGTATCTTTTCTTGAATCCAGGATCTGGATCTTTTGGTATTGGCTACCATTAACGATTTCCTGAGCGTCATATTGAAAGGTAAATTCTTTATTTCTATCTTGTGCTGAAGCGTGTGTTAATCCTGTAAGTAAGATTGCTAAAAGCACATGGTGTTTTAATGTATGGACGTAATGTGTTAAATTCATTTCCAGAGGGAATTAATGATCTGCATTAAAGATAAAGAAATTAAAAGGCTGTATCAAGTTTCTTGATACAGCCCTTCAGCAGTTTGCATGCAAACTGTATTAAAATTAATTTGATATTTATATAACGAACTAAATTATAGTAATGTTGTATTACTTTAATTTTTCATTGTTTTTATGTCGATCGGCGTCACGGATTGATTTTTTCTCTAAATTTTTTTCTAGCGCATCTGTTAAATCAATACCGGTTTGATTGGCCAGGCACATTAATACAAAGAGAACATCGGCCATTTCATCCGCTAAATTTACTTCTTTATCAGATTTTTTAAATGATTGTTCGCCATACTGTCTTGCCATAATTCTAGCAACTTCTCCAACTTCTTCCATTAGCATTGCTGTGTTTGTTAATTCATTAAAATAGCGAATACCTGTTGTATTGATCCATTTATCAATGGTCTCCTGTGCTTCTTTTATTGTCATAGTATTAGAAATTATCTTTATCCTGTGTATTCATTATGATGGTAACGGGCCCATCATTTAATAAATCAATTTTCATATCTGCACCAAATATTCCCATTTGCACTTCGCTGTTTATTAAAGTGCTAAGATAGTGGGCCATTTGTATGTACATTGGCTGTGCTTTATCTGGTTTGGCTGCACGGATAAAAGAGGGGCGATTTCCTTTTTTTGTTTGTGCGAATAATGTGAATTGGGATATAAGTAATATTTCACCACGTATGTCTAGCACCGATCTATTCATTAAACCGTTTTCATCATTAAATATTCGAAGATTAACGAATTTTTGTGCCATCCATTTCATATCTTCAATTGTATCTTCCTCTTCGATCCCAATAAGGATTAGTAAGCCGTCTTTAATCTGACCTGTTATTTTGCTATCGACCGAACAGCTCGCCTTGGAAACTCGTTGTATTACTGCACGCATAGGACAATATTAAGAAAAAAATGCCAACTATTGAGTTTGATCTGATTAAGTATTGTTGACGTCATGGATCTTGAAAATGCTGTAAAACAACTTGCGCCTTAAATTAATGTTGAAGGCGCAAGTTGTTTTATTAGAATTTTACGTTTAGGCTTAACATAAAATTTGTTGTAGCCTGTGGATAGTAAAAATTAAAATATTTTCGAGATGTACCGTCCATATAACCCCAAGTATATCCGTTGGTTTGATATTTTTCATTTAGGATATTGTTGACAGTAAGTCCAAGGTCTATATTTTTCAAACCTAATATGGAGAAATTATAAATAGCTCTAATATTGTTTACAAATGAAGGGTCTATACTTCTTACTTTGGCTGAACTATTGTCCAGATATTGTCTTGAAATATATTTTGATAATAGTGCAATTTCTACTGAACGAAGAGGGCGATAAGTGAACTCGCTTGATAAAATAGTTGCCGGAGAAAGTGCAATATCTGTTTTTTTAATGAATTCTCCACTCGTTTCATCCGTGTAATTTTTGATTTTGTTCTGACTTAGTCCCGCTGTTGCTTTCCAACCAAAATACGCTGAAATTTTCCATGCGGCATCTACTTCTAAGCCTATTCTATAGCTATTTGGGATATTCATTCTCAATGGAGAACCTACATTATTAAGTGCTCCGGTCGGAATAAGTTGATCTTTATAGAACATACCATAAAAGTTCGTACCGATGTTAAATGTTTCATTATTGAAGCGGTAGCCAGCTTCGATATCTTGCATTTTCTCTGGTTTGGGATTGTTTCCTTTTAGATCAACAAAGTCATTTCTGACAGGTTCTTTACTAGCATAGGCATATGAGGCGTATAAATTTGAATTTTCATTGATGAGGTAAGTAATTCCTAATTTTGGATTTACAAAATTGAATTTTCTTTTAAAATCCATTCCTTTGATTTTATCGTCATCACCTTTTACTTGGTAATTAATATTACGATACTGTATATCCGCAAATAATAACCATTTTTCGAATGTAAAGTCTGCTTTCAGAAATGTACTGATGTCATCTTTTTTAGCATCATTGAGATAGTATTTATCCCCTAAATTGCTGGCGGAAGCATATTTTGCCCAGATTATTTCACCGTAATGATCTCCCTTATATTGATTTGCAGCTCCACCCCATGTCAATTTTATTGTCTGTGAAGGATTATAGTTGAAGGAAAAGGTAGTCCCATAGAAGTAATTATCTAACCATCTTCTCCTTACCAAATCGGTTTGTTTGATGGTATCGGTTCCTGAAATGACTGGTGGTAAATTGTATTTTGAAAAGTCGTCTTCAGGTCGGAATTCTTCGTAATAGCCTGCACCTCTGGTGTAATGTAGTGCCGCATTAAAAATTAGTTTTTCATTGATAAAATTGGTGTAATGTAACTGGTGATGTGTTTGCGTGTAGTTGTCTGTTTGGTTTTTATATAGGTATTTGTTGTAAGTGCGACCAGAATTTAATAGATTTTCTGTTTCTAGCTGTGTATAGCCATCATTGACGGCATAATCTTTCATCCCCTCTACATCATTGTTTAATCTTGGCTCTGGTGTTCCGTACCAAGATTGATATGTTTTTTCCTTGCCAGAGAATACAATGGCCTTTAAAATATGTTTGTCACTATAATAACCTCCATCTACATAAAAAGACTTTAAATCGGAAGATGCTCGGTCGATATAGCCATCGCTCAAAATACGTGAGAGACGAACATTAAAGGCAAATTTATTATTTAGTAGTCCTGAACCTACTTTCAAAGTATTTTTCCAAGAATTATAGGAGCCGAAAGAGTTGTTGAATTCTACGTACGGCTCTTTTTCGAGTGTATTGGATTGTATGTTTAGTGATGCCCCGAATGATCCCGCCCCGTTTGTAGAAGTTCCAATTCCTCTTTGAATCTGGATACTCTCGGTTGAGGATGCAAAATCGGGAAGATTGACGAAGAATGAGCCCATACTTTCCGCGTCATTCAACGGAATTCCATTCAATGTTACATTTATGCGGGCATTATCAGATCCTCTTATTTTCATATTTGTATATCCTATACCTGCTCCTGCGTCCGATCCTATGACGACAGATGGTGTTTGATCTAGTAGATATGGAATATCTTGTCCGAAATTGTTTTTAGCGATATCTTGTTTGCTAATATTTTTATAGGTTGTAGAAGAGTTGTTTTTGGCACGTGTTGCCATGACCAGGACTTCTTCTGTTTTTATAGCACGTGGTTTTAGAAAGATTTCAAGATCAGTATTTTGTACCAGATCAATCTGCTTCTTTTCTGTACTATAGCCTATGTAAGAGATTGTTATGGCGTATTGTCCATCAGGTAATCCTGAAAACTTTGAAGTGCCATTTCGATCAGTTGTTAAATTCTTACTCTGATTTTTTGTCAGAACGATACTTGCGCCCTGTAACGATTTTTTTGTTTCATTGTCTAAGACTTTGATGGATAAAGCGTTTTGAGCTGATACGGATAATGTTATTCCTAGAAATAGCACTGTGCTGATTAAATTTTTAATCATGTTTTTTAATTGAATTTTGAGTTAAACAAACTATTGCTAGGGGTTACAACAGTTTTTCACTTATTTAACTAACCTTTTCCCTCCGCCAGCATTATCTGGATCAGGTGCACAACACATAAATGTATTGTTGGGTATAATCTCAGCCTTTATTCGTGTTCGTAGAACAAGGCACCCCTTATTGATAATGCGAAGGTATTAAATAAAATCTGTACTAAAAATATAATGTAAAAATGGATGTTGAGGAATTGAGTTTTGGAATATCAATTTGTTTTGCTCGTAAAAATAAGTGGAATAGATTTTCGTTTATAGGATTGTATTATGATGAATGTTGTGTTGCTTTATCTTTAGCTTCTTTCGGATTTTAAAGTAGCTGTATTGATCCGGTTTCTTTTTTTTATAACTAAAAGGATGTCCATTTATAATTCCATGATTTATTGATGCTTCACTGACATAACGTCATTGAATCGCTACAAAAATGAATAAAATTGTGGTTTTTAGATAATATATTGGCTGAATTTAAACTTATTCCCTACCTTCAAAAAATATGCTAAAATTCAAACTTTTAGCTCATGTTAATTATTTTTAGCAACAAGGGAGTTTTTATTAAGGTTTAAATTTATGTTACATTCTTATAAGTTAATTTATCTAAAAGTCTTTGATTTTTATCACGATTAAATAATTAAACTAATTGTGTAAATTTGTTTTTTTTAATGGTAATATTTTTTTTACTAAATTTTGGCACGAATTTTAACGTTAATAACCACAGTTCCTTTGCGTTGACCTGAATGCTAAGTAACTATTAAAGTTTTTATAATAATGAAATATTTTAGCGCTACCTATATCTTACCAATTACATCTTTACCTATTAAAGATGGAGTGGTAAAAGTTAATGATGATGGTGAAATCCTTGGGATTTATGAAAGTAAAGACGTAGAATTGAGCGGCCAGCATATTGAAAAATTTGAAGGAGTTATTGTTCCTGGATTTATTAATGCGCATTGTCACTTAGAATTGTCCCATATGAAGGGTACGATTCCGCAAAAAACTGGATTACCAGCTTTTCTTTCTTCGGTTATGACAAGTCGTGGCACTTCTTTAAAAGTGATTGATAAAGCGATGGCTGCTGCTGATGAAGAAATGTACAATAATGGTATTGTGGCAGTTGGAGATCACGTGAATTCTGATAACACATCTAACATTAAGGAGTCTAGTAAGATTCTTTACCACACTTTTGTTGAAGTCTTCGGAGTAGAGCCGGATGAAGCTGATGGTCGATTGCAGGAGGCTAAGGATTTGATTCATGAATTTGATCCAGCACATTCTTCAATTACACCACATGCTCCTTATTCTTGTTCGAAAATACTTCTGAAGAAATTTAAAAAAGCAGTTTCTGATGTTAATATTATCAGTATTCATAATCAAGAGAGTGATGAAGAAAATAGATTGTTTCGTTATAAAACGGGAGGATTTATCGATTTCTTTAAAGTAATAGGGAAAAATCCTGATTTGTTTAAAGCTCAGGCTAGAAATTCAATTCAGTCATATTTACCATATTTACCTCATCCTAATAAGTTGATCTTGGTTCACAATACGTATACGTCATTGAAAGACCTTGATTTTGTGGACCGAATGGGCCGTGATATCGTATGGTGTTTATGTCCGAAGGCGAATCTTTATATTGAAGGTCAATTGCCAAAAGTAATGAACTTTGTAAACGATAATCAAAAAATTGTAATCGGTACAGATAGTTTAGCATCCAATGATAAGCTTTCAATTTTAGATGAATTAAAAGTGTTACATAAACATTTTGATAATTTAGATTTTCAGCAATCTATCCAGTGGGCTACTATTAATGGGGCACAGGCTTTAAATATCGATGATAAATTTGGTTCAATTGAAGTTGGTAAAAAACCAGGTCTTGTTCTATTAAAAAATATGGAACATTTTAGATTATCTGATAAAGTTACGGTGCAAAGATTAGCATAGTAAAATACTCAAAATCTTCTGTACTTTTGTTGATATGAAACATGTTAATATTTCTATCAAAGGAAAAGTACAGGGGGTTTATTTTAGGTTATCTACCAAAGCAGTTGCCGACCAATTGGGTATTAAAGGGTTTGTTAGAAATTTAGCGGATGGTTCTGTTTATATTGAGGCAGAGGGTGATGATTTTGCTCTAGATTGTTTAAAAGAATTCTGTGAAGAGGGACCTGAGCGCGCAGTAGTGGAAGAAGTGATTTGTGAAGAGGGCGTCTGGGAAGATTTTAAGAATTTTGAAGTGCTAAAAAAATCGTCTAAATAAATCTTAATATCTTGTCTGTTTTTAAGAAATTTGCTGGTCAAACCTTGATCTACGGTCTCAGTACTATCATCTCTAGATTACTGAATTTTGTTTTAACGCCAATTTTCGTTCGTAAATTTGAAGCTTCCACCTATGGAATATTTACGAATATGTATTCTTGGGCAGCTATGATCAATGCATTCCTAGCTTTTGGGATGGAAACAACCTATTTTAGATATTTACAGAAAGTTGAGGAGAAGGATAAATCTAAAGTATTCAATAATAGCTTTGTTGTCACCATTTTTACTTCTTTAATTTTTCTATTAACTATTCTTATTTTTTCTAATGACATTGCGCATTGGTTTGCAAAAGAAAATATTGACTCTGTAGGTCAATATAAAAGCTATATTTACTTTGTTGGACTTACTTTAGTCGTTGATGCACTTGCTGTTGTTCCTTTTGCCAAAGTTCGTGCTAATGGTCGGCCATTGCGCTACGGCGTATTGAAGTTAGTCAATATCATCACATTTGTTATTTTAAACTTGACATTCATTGTCTTCATACCTTATTTACTTCAACATTTTCCGGATACTGAACCATATTTTTCTAGCTGGTATATAAACTCATGGTTGGGTTATGTGTTTATTTCTAATTTTGTAGCGAGTGCAGTGACATTGTTGATGCTGTTGCCCGAGATTAGAACATTTAATTTTAAAATTGATCGGGTGTTATTAGGTGATATGTTTCGATATAGCTTTCCTATTTTGATCGCTAATATTTCATTTATCATAAACGAAAACCTAGATAAGATTTTAATGCCTGAATTATTACCGAAAAGTATTGCTGACCGAGATGTTGGTATATATGGTGCTATTGCAAAGATTGCTGTTTTCTTAAGCATTTTCGTGCAGGCATTTCGTTTAGGAGCCGAACCTTTTTTCTTCTCCTATGCCAAAAATGATAATTCGAAAAAGGTTTATGCAATGATCATGGAATATTTTGTGATTGCTATGATGGTTGTCATGATCGGATTGTCTGTCAATATTGAATGGCTTAAGTATTTTATTCAAGGAGGATCTGCTTCAGAGAGTGCAGAATATTGGTCGGGTCTATTTATTATTCCTGTTATTTTATTCAACTATGTGATGCTTGGGATATATATGAACCTTTCTGTGTGGTATAAACTTTCTGATCAAACACGATACGGTCTCTATATTTCAGGTATTGGGGCTTTAATTACAATTATATTGTGTTATATCCTGATTCCGCGCTACAGCTATGTCGGTGCAATTTATGTGACGACCATAACTTATGGTGTAATGGTATTTTTATCCTATTTTTGGGGACAAAAGAATTATCCAATTCCTTATAAGATCTTTAAAATTGGGGCTTATATGTTGGTTGGTACTATGATCGTTTATATCCATTACATAGTATTTGACCGGAATTTTTGGATTGGCAATATGATGTTGATTGCTTACTTATTGGGAACCGTTTTTGTCGAGAGGAAAACGGTAATGAAGATGTTGAAGTCTAAAAGTTAGAAGAAGCTATTTTTAATAAATAGCTTCTTCTGCAAAGTTATGTTGTATTTCGTCTAACACTTCTTGGATCTCTTCGAATGTCTGAAGACTGACTAATCGCATTCTGTATTCTTTAAAGTCTGGTATACCTTTAAAGTAGTTTGAATAATGACGACGCATTTCGAAAATACCTGTTTTAGGTCCTTTCCATTCAATTGATTTAATCAAATGTGTTCTGCACACATCTACACGTTCAGCAATTGTTGGACCGGCTAAACGTTCTCCTGTGTTGAAAAAGTGTTTTATTTCTCTAAATATCCAAGGATATCCAATTGAGGCGCGACCAATCATAATACCATCAACTTCATATTCCTGGCGCCATGCAATTGCTTTTTCTAAAGAATCTACATCGCCGTTTCCAAAAATTGGAATTTTAATGCGTGGATTACGCTTAATATCACGAATCATAGACCAATCTGCTTGCCCTTTATACATTTGTGCGCGTGTACGTCCATGTATTGATAAAGCTTTAATACCGATATCCTGTAAACGTTCTGCCACTTCATAAACATTTTTGGTATCATCGTCCCAGCCAAGGCGGGTCTTCACAGTAACTGGTAGATGTGTTCCTTCCACGACTGCTTTTGTCATTGCGACCATACGATCGATATCTTGCAATAAACTAGCACCTGCTCCACGGCAAGCAACGTTTTTAACTGGACAACCGTAATTAATATCGATTAGATCTGGATTTGCTAATGTGCAGATTTCGGATGACTGTCTCATGTGTTCGATTTCGGAACCGAAGATTTGTATACCTATTGGTCTTTCATACTCGAAGATATCTAACTTTTTACGTGATTTTGCTGCGTCTCGAATTAATCCTTCTGAAGAGATAAATTCCGTATACATCATATCTACCCCATTTTGCTTACAAACAAAACGGAATGGCGGATCACTTACATCCTCCATTGGAGCTAGCAATAATGGAAAGTCTCCTAAATCTATATTTTCGCCAATCTTAACAGACATATTTGATTTTTTTACAAAGATAACAATTTTGAGATAGTTCTATTTATGGTGTTTTTGATATGAATGTCATATGATGATTTAGGAAATTAATGTTTTATTGTTTATTAATATGCAGGGCAGGTTTCTTGCTAAAATGTGCTTCTTCGTAAAGAGATTAATTAGTAAGGATATATGTTCTGAAGTTTTCAAAGTTGTTCGTATTTACAACGCTCGAATAAGTATAAATAGAAAACAGCTATCAATTTCTTTTGATAGCTGTTTTCTATTTATACTGGTGTGGAATATCACCTTTGCATCGTGTTGATTTTTATAATCTATTTTTGATATCTTCCGAACCTGTTGAGCGTTCTTTTGCTCTGTTATCTGAACCTCCAAATCGGTAATTGAATGATAAAATTGCTGTTCTGCTATCGGGATTTGATTTTCCTATTAATCTCACTGCATTGGATACTGTTTCATATCGACGGTTATTGGTATGAAATATGTCGTTAACGACCAGCTTAATCGTTGCTTTTTTACTTAAAATGCTCTTTTGTATTCCACTGTAAATAAGTCCGTAACTTTTGATATTCGTTAAACCAATGGTCAGACCAGAATTATAATTTCCTCCAATCTCTACAGACCAATCTTTGGGTAGTTTGAAAGTATTTTGTGTATTTAATGATAACGTATTGCCTGATCTTTTGATTAGTTCATTTTCTTGTGGAATCTCATATTCGTTTCTGTAATAGTTTGCAAAATGTGTAGCTGTCCACCAGGAAAATAATTGTGTAGGAGCCATGAATGATACGCCAAAATTTTTGAATGAACCGATATTTTCGGGTCTTTCAAAAGTGATTTGTTTGTTTGTAGGATCTAATCCTATGATATCATTTACGACATTAGATCTGTCTGCATAATTTAACGTAAATATATATTTGTTAGCTAGTGTATAGTTAGCTTCATAAGCGTGCTCGTAAGCAGGATCTAGTTTTGAATTCCCTTCTGAATAGGAGAAGGGGTCTGTATAGACGCGGAATGGGTTTAGACTCCAGAAGGATGGACGCTCGATGCGATAGCTATAGCTTAGTTGTACTTTATGATTGTTATTGATGCTATAAGATAAAAATGCTGATGGGAAAAACTTTAAATAATCTTTAGAGAAATGTTCATTTAAAGTTATTTGATTACCATCGGTAGATGTGTGCTCTGCTCGTAATCCTACTTGTGTTGAAAATTTGCTCCAAGTTTTTGATAGATTCACATAACCTGCTTGTATCGTTTCTTTATAAATGAAGTGATTACTTGTCGATAGATCTGGAACATAACTCTCATTTAGCAATGTATCATACCGCAAATCGTTTTCTGTCCGGATATGACTTGCTTTCCAACCAGTTTCTAGCTTAAAAGTTTCATTAAAAGGGAGGGTATAATCAATTTTTGCAACATAAACCTTACTGTCTGAGGGAATATCGCCAGTGCGTGATGATAAGGGGCGTATATTATTTTGATTTTCATTACTGTATTTAGTATTTAGTGTTTGATCCATTTTGGAATAATGGTCAATCATATCAAAATCCACTTTTAGTTCATGTCCATTTTCGTTGAACTTCAGGTTATAATTGATGTTATATAACATGTCTTCCCATCTTTCTTTTCCTTCGGTTATGGTTGAAGCCGACCAGATGAGATCTTTTGTCGCATAGTTTCTAAAATGATTGGTGGTTGGTTCATATTTTGGATATTTACCAAAGCCTCCATTTACTAGAAATCCCAAAGTCTGTTTTGAACTTAAATAAAAATCCATACCAACTCTGAAATTATTTGAACGCAGTTTCGGTTGAATTTTGTTTTCCTGTTGGGAGTAGGTTTCTGGTTCTGCTTGCGTATCTTTATAAAAGTAGCGTGTTAATGAATTGTAAAACTCTAAATTTTGAAAGTATTGATTGTAATTTCCGAAGATATTTACTTTTTCCGTTCTGTAATTTAGGTCTAAACTACCGCCTAGGTGTAATCCGCGACCTGCTCCCATATTTCCGGAAACAGCTCCGTTCAACCCTTGCTTCAATCCTTTTTTTAATACGATATTGATTATCCCTGATGTTCCTGCCGCATCTTGCTTGGCATTAGGATTAGTCATAACTTCAATTTTTGTTATATCGTTTGAGGATGTGCTTCTTAACAAATTGGCTAGCTGATCTGCGGAGAGGTAGGTAAGTTTTCCGTTAATCATGATAGAAGCACCAGATTTTCCTTTTAAACTGAAGGTTCCATTATCATCTAGACTTATACCTGGAATTTTGGTCAAAAGTTCTAATCCACTGTTACCATCTGCTAATGCAGAGTTTTCTATGTTGAAAATGGTTTTATCTTGATGTTGTTCTATAAATTGCTTGCGTTTATTGATGACAACCTCACTCAGATAAGCATTGTTTTGAAGCAATACAATTTTCCCAAAATCATATGCATTCACGTGCTCGCTTAATATGAATTGAGATGTTTTAAAATCTTCGTGTGTCATATTTTTTATATGCACATAGTAATTTCCATATGGTGCATTAGGGAAAATAAAATTCCCTATGCTATCGGCAGTAATAATTTTTGCGACAGTTCCATCATGAACGCGATGTAAAGTTACTTGTGCATGGGGTACAGGTTCGTTCTGTTCATCTAGGACACGGCCCATGATTTTAGCAGAATTTTGAGCACTGGCAACAAATAAAGTAAAAACTAGAAATAAACTAAGTAAGTAGCTGCTATGATGAAACATGTCTGCAAGATTAAGATGTTATTGGATGAATAGATTTTGATTTTTTTACTGTTTTTTTCTTTTTCCCCCACCAGATATAGAAACCAGTAATCGGTAATGTTGCGCAAATAAGTGATGCTAAAAAATATATTATTTTAGTAGTCATTCCCCCAATGAATCCTGTATGTAAGGCATAATTTGCGCGCATTAGCCATTCTGTGGTATTGGCATCATCAATGGGACCTTGTTTTCTGCCTGTTAATTCTAGCGTATTACGATCAAAATTTAAGTCACGCCATATACCGTTTTCCATATCTGTACATGCATATACGGATTTATCCTCGGCTTCAGGGTAGTGGACGATAACGGCTTCTTTGTTATGGCGAGCATATTCATGGCGCACTTTATACCAGATTTGATCAGCAACAACCAATGCATCATTCAAGGGTTGATCATCAGGTATTTCTTTTTCAACTTGTTCTACTTTAGGTTTATTCGGGTATCCTCCGCTGAGCCAAACTACTGATTTGCGCATCCACGGGAAGCTCATGATTAACCCTGTAAGGCACATAACTAAGGCTATGGTTAGTCCGTAAAATCCTAATACATTGTGCAGGTCATAATTTACTCGTTTGAACCGCGCTTTCCATTTGATGGTAAAACTCTGCTCACGAGATCTTTTGTTCCATTTTTTTGGCCACCATAAAATAAGACCAGTGATTAGTAGTGAAAAGAATATAAAAGTACTCCAGCCGACTACTTGACGGCCGATCTTGTTCGGCATCCATAGATGACGGTGCCCCTCATCCATGAAATGAAAGAAATCTTCATGATTAACAACAGCTAGGATCTCAGCTGTATAAGGATTGACATAGACTAAACTATCGGAGTGGTCTAAACTTACTTTAACTGATTTATCTAAACCATAATACCAGGAACTAGCTATTTCTTTGTCTGGAATGGCTGTCTTTACAGCTTTGTAGATTGCAGATGGAGGAAGCTGATCTTCTGATCTTTGTGCTTCTACGCGAATATAATTTGTAGTGAATTCTTTGATGTCATGTTCGAAGACAAGTACACAGCCGGTTATACTTAGGATAACAACAGGTATGCCTGCCGCTAGTCCTAACCAAAGATGTAGCCATGCATTAATTTTGCTGAGCATAATAATTTAAAGCGCTATTTATAAAGTGATAAAATTTATTCTGTCAAAGTATTTCTTTGACAGAATAAATGGATTTTTATTTTTAGTAATTGATTTTACTCATGGACGAAACACCAGATACACCGACAAATTTTAAACCTCTTTTGGCTGTTGCATTATTGATGTCAATTGTATAGGTATAATATTGTTTGTCTTCTAAACTCTGACATGCATAGTAAGCTTTACTGCCATCTTTTTCAACAAATACGACGTCCTTATATCCTTGTTGTTCATGGGCAGGAATTTCTTTGATTTCAGTCATCTTTTTTGTCTGAATATCGACGATGTATAATTTTACTAATCCACCTCCTACACCTTCAGCTTGTTCGCCTTTATTATAAACTGTCATTAAGAATTTATCATCTTTAAGATAACTTCCTCTTGCAATTTTGCCATTTCCTAATGATTCAATATCAAAATAATAGTCTTTATCAAATTCATCCGTTCCTTTCTTAATTCGAAGAAATCCTGATTTGTTTTTAGAAGCTAAAGATGCTTCATTTGCTGAAAACCAAACGTATGCATCACCTTTGTTGTCTACAGCAAGACCTTGTTGTGCCCACCAATTTCCAATATGTGAACCACGTCCATCTCTAATTGTTTTTTCGAATTTTAGCTCAGGATAAGAGAAGATACCGATGTAAGTAGTGTCGGTGGTTGTGAAATTACCGCCCCAGTTGTTTGATCCGTCTCCAGATTGAAAAGGTACATATATTTTATTTCCGACTTGAAACACGCCGGTCCAGATGGCCATTCTTTTTCCGCCTAAAACTTTGGATAGATCAACGGTGTTTTTATTTGCTATAGAGAAATTTTGAGCATCGTAATTTCTTAGGGTTGCCACTGGATTAACAATACTTCTATTTGTGGTACCTAATATAATATTTTTGTCTCCAAAATGTCCATAAATACCTGATGTCTCAGCATTTACTTGTTCATCTTTAAGTCTCTGGAACTCACCTTTACTATCAATGTTGTAAGGGGTTATCGGTCCTTGACCACCATATGTTAGTCCAAAGATATAGTTGTTCTGATTGATAAAGGATTGTTCTGTCGCTGGCATACCGTTACCTACAATACTGAGTGTTCCATCGCTTACATTATCTGTTGACAGGATATAATTACCTGAAGTTCCAGCTTCTCCACTACCTTGTCCATTTACGATAAAAACAAATTTTTCTCTTTTTCCGGAATTTCCGGTATCACTTCCTCCATCAGAAGGATTGTCTTTTGAACATGCAGTGATGGCTAAAACGCCACATGCTAGGGTCAGCATTTTTAAAGTGTTTAACTTTTTCATTGTATTTATTTATTGAATTGTGATTGTTATTTTGTACGTATAAAGTATCTGAACTTAATATTGAAAGATCTACTTGGCTTTTGCATTTCGAAATTGTCGAAACGTGTTGCATCGGTTAGATTATTACATTCTAAAGCGATATTATATTTTCCAGATGCTAAAGAATAGATGATGTTTACATCATGTGATACTTGTGTTGGGATTCTATATCTTTGAGATGGGGTCGCTAAACTTGGCCAATCTAAAAAGAACTCATGTATATATTGAAGATTATATCCTACCGTTAAAGTATTATTCTGTTTACCGACGTTGTGAAAATAGTAAGTCGCGTCAGCATTACCATATAAATAGGGCATATTTGGCATTCTATCTTTGTAGATACTACTTTGTATAATTTGCGAAGGTTCAACTTTAGTTGTGTTGATCAGGTTTTGGTAAGTCATATTTCCTCCGACTGAAAACAGGTTCTTGAAATAATATTTTAAGTTGATATCAACACTATTGTTTCGTACACTTCTTAGATTAGCACTTTTAAGTTCTCTTTTATTATTGCTGCTTAATGGTCCTACATACTGGCGTATAAAATCTTTAGCATTGCGGAATATGTAATTGGCATCTATGATAATTTGTTGGTTTTTTTGTAATTTTAAAGCATATGATAAACCTAAGTTGATATTATCACTACTCTCGGGTCTTAGACCAGGATTACCACTAATATTGATGGCATCACCAAATAATTCGGTATTATCGGGAAGTCGGTATGCTTTCTCATAGGAAGCTTTTAGTTGAATGTCTGGATTCAGGAAATAGGAAGTAGCTAAGCCATATCCAATTTTATTGATTGATATTTCCACATTCTCATAAGTTTCCTTCTCAAGTTCATTGAAGTATTTTCCATTTTGATTGTAGTTTTTTAGAAAAATATTAGCATCCCAACGATCAAGTATGGAGGTTCTATAGCCGATTCCTGTAATGTTTTTTATTGTTTTGCGTGGGAGCTTATTAACTTCTAAATCTGGATAGTAATGATCTTTTCCTTTTCTGTCAAATGTTGTCAACAAATGATTGATCATAATGCTATTATTCTTGTTAATTGCATAAGAGATATTGGCCGTAAGATTACCATTGTTGTTTTTGTAGCGGTAATCTGTTAAGTCATTTTCTCCTCCTGGAGCATTCGGATCTTTTGGATTTTTAGGTATACTTTCTCCTGTCCAAGTGAATCTTCTTGGGACGGTATCCAAACTTCTTTCCGTACCGAAATTGTATCGAGCGTTTATCGTTACATCTAAACCTGCTGTCAATAAATTTCTCTTGATGTATTTAAAAGTCGGCTGTACAATGTTTCCTTGGCTTTCTCGACCTCCATATACATCTTCCATATGATTACCCGTTTGGATTTCTTTCTTATTCTGGCCGAGGGTAATACCAAAAAGGAGCTGATCAGCGTATTTTTTATTAGAAACGCCCATATTATATACTAATGTTTCATTTCTGTATGCATCGTGGAAACGTTTTCTTCTTTCGGCGGGGTAAAATTTTCCAGTGTCAAAATTGTATGATCTTACATTTACCAAGTAATTGTTGTCCGAATAATTTTGAAAAGCAGAAAGCATCATTGTAAAACCGTTGTTAGCAATGTATCCGGCATTAACTGAAGTTTTGTGGGTGTTAAATGAGCCATATGAATATGAAGCATCTAAATATTTTCCCGGCTGGTTTTTGGTTACAATGTTGACTGCTCCACCTAATGCATCGCCGCCTAGCCATACGGGAACGACTCCTTTGTAGACTTCAACTCGTTCTGCAAAATTGATCGGTATGTTGTTTAACTGAAAGGACGATCCGAAATTATCCATGGGAATTCCATCAACGAATAATTTAACCTGATTGCCCGAAAAACCATTTAAGCTAAAATTCATGTTTGATCCTACACCACCCGACTCTCGCAGTCTAACACCCGAAACACGATTTAATGCCTGACCAATATCCATTGTTGTATTGTACAATTTCTTCGCATCGATTGCTGTAACATTAAATGGTTGCTTTTGTATTTCTTTTGCTTCGGATCTTGCAACGATTTCGACTTCATCCATTGTTGTCTGTTTTGAAGCCAATTTTATAGATAGCACTTCAGTGTTTTTCTGGCTAATAAGAAAAGTTCTGTCCTTGGCTTTGAATCCAACAGCAGATACTCGTATAGTATAGTTGGCAAAAGCGATATTTTTTATTGAAAATAAACCGCTTTTATCAGCTTGGGTCACTTGATTTGTTTCAAGAATTGTAATAGTTGCACCCTCAATAGGTGTATTTGAGGTGGTACTTATTCTTCCTTTTATTTCTCCTCTCTGTTGTGCGTAAGCAGTAAACGATATGATTACATATAGACTTAACCATATTATTTTTAAATTCGACATCCCTTTATTTAGATTAATTATACATAGAGATGTTGCGTAACTCCAAATATACCGAAGGTCAGAGTGAGAAAAAGATTATAAAATGTGCTATTTGCTTAATTTTTAGGCTAATAAATTTTATACATCTAAATTTATTTAGTTTTTAGGCTACTCAGTTTTGGAATAAATTTATGAAGATAATGTCAAATTGAAATATCATCATTGATTAGCGGCATAAAAAGATAGATAGCGAATTAGGGAGTTAGCAAGAAGAAGAGAAAGGTTTAATACTGTTGTATGGAGACAATATTTCTTGGTCGAAGAGGTTTCAAAGCAAAAATCAAGTTGATTTTAAATTGATTTATTTAACAATATTCAAATGACAAGTGGTAAGATATTCGGAGCGAATTATTTTCAGTTATAAAAACTAATTTAGTTTGTCTATACGGACAATGAAATCTGTCTCTTTGTCTAATTTTAGTCCGGTACTTATCTTTTTAGTTTGAATATTGTATATCCAAACTTGATGATTATCATCTTTATCGTCAATGGTAATATATGCCTTACCATTCTCCACAAGAACAGATTCTTTGCGAGTTCCTTTATCGTAGGGTAGGGTTAGCTTTGTTGCTGTTTGTTTTAATAAATCTACAACATAATATTCAAATTGATAAGTTGAATGATGATCGCTGAAATCGTTATAAAGGTCTTTTCTTTCACTACGAATGATTGCTTCATTATTCCCTAAGTACCACATGCCATAGGCATGATTTTGATTTGTAGCGGTAAGATTAAAGAAATAGCTTGAATCTACTGTTGTTGTATTATTTGGTATTCTAAATATTGCGGTAGGTTTACTGAGATTGTTTCCTAAAGCAATTCCTGGGCAACTCATAAAATAGAAATTTCCTCTCTCATCATGAAAACTGTAAGACTGTACTGTATTGACTCCTCCTGGGTAGGTGGATCGGTTATCTTTTTGTATGCTTTTTATCTTTAGCGTTTGTGGGTCTAATGTTGCAAAATACATGGTGTCAATAGTCGTAAAATCTGTTTCGTTGATTACTTTATTGTATGTATATCCCAGTATGAGATTATTCTGATGTAATGTGCTGAATCCTATTGAAACTATCGGAAATTTACTTGGAGCAACTGGTAAATGTATTTCTTCTTTTTGTAGGATCTCGAACTTCTTTACATCTATTTTATAGTAGTGCAGTTTACTATATGTTTTATTGTCAAGCGTAAAAAGTAATAACGTATCTTTTCCTTGCCAATTCATATTTTCTATATGTTGATTGGACATCGGAATCGCAGCTATTTCTGTTAATGCATTTTCCTGCATTTCGAATTTTATGAATTTTCCACTTTTTATATGATAGAAAAAGCCATTATGTACGATGATGCTTCGATCAAAATATCGTGTTGGTAAGTCGATACCATCTTTCAGAATATTTATTGTCCCCGAATCTATAGAATTAGTTGTTACAATGGTATTTCCCAAATTCTTATTCATAATATACAAGCTGTAGTTGTTGGAACTACTGTTACTTTGGTCTCTACTCGAACAACCAATAAAGAAAACTATTAATAAAAGTAGAAGAGTTTTAGAAATAGGTTTTAATTGCATGGGAATTGAAGTTATTAATAGAGGCTTGTTATATAATGTTAAACTGTAATTTAAGCTGATTCTGTATTGTTGGTGCTAAAAAAGTGAGTTCCGATTGGGAGAGAATAATTTGCTTGCCTGTATTTTTGGAGTTTAGAATGAAATAAGTTTCTCCATTTTTTAATTCCTTTTTTTCTCTAGTTCCAATAAAACTAAATTCGAAATCTTTCTTTGGAATAATAACCATTGTACCCATTGAAAAAAATTCTCCAGTTTCTACATTAATTTTTGCTGTAGCATGCTTTCCTAAAATTAGTTCATAACTATTTTTTTCAAAATACTTTGAATTTGCACTTGTGCTATTATCAAAAATGGCATAACTAATTTCTTTATCTATATTGTTTTTATAGATAAAGAGGCCGAATAAAATTACGATTGAAGCAGCGATACTTATGTAACGTATTAGTCTTTTTCTATTATTATCAACTTTAATCGGGGCTGGTTCAATTATATTAGCGGCAATGTTTTCCCAGATCTGTGATTGGATATGGGACTTGTCAAATTGAGGAAGTGATAGTGGAGAAAAGTCCAAATTATCATCTACAAGCCATTCCTCCACAAGAATTCTTTCTTCTGGAGTGCATTGGTTTAAATGATATTTCTCTATCAACTTTTGATCAACTTTCATCGGCTTATATCCTTAATAGCAAAAATACAGGATTTCTTTTTTATTTAATTAATATATTCGGTTAATTCGGTTTTTAGCGTTTTTAAAGCTTTGGAAATGTGATATTCTACAGCTCGCTCTGATATATATAATTTATGGGCTATTTCTTTATTTGTTAAACCTTGATCTCTGCTCATTTGAAAAACATTTTTACATTGAGCGGGTAATTTATTGACTAATGATGAAATCTTCTCCGATAGTTCTTGAGCAATTAAGGGATGCTCTACATAGTGGTTTTCCGCTGTATTAATTATGTTTTCTAAATGATGTTGGCGCGTAACTTTATTACGTATATATTCAAAGGTTTTGAGTTTAACAGCTCTGATTAAGTATCGCTCAACTTCTAGAAGACGAAGATCATCACGCCGTTCCCATAATGATTTAAAAACTTCTTGAACGATTTCTTTTGCAACTTCTTCATCTTGGATATTTTTGATACAAAATGCAAACATACCTTCCCAATATTGAAGGTATATTTGCTCAAAGCTATCTTTATTTATGATAAAAATTTTTGTGTCCAAAATAAGAAGCGGCTACTTAATCTGTGATTTTAAGAAGCAAATATACTCTTATTTAGATTGGATTTAAATAGTTTTTATATTTCTTTTACAAATTCCAATAATGCTTTCCCCGGGTCAGTTGTTTTCATAAAATTTTCGCCAATAAGAAATGAATTATAACCAATGCTTTTTAATTCACGGATTGTTTGAGGGTCTGAAATTCCACTTTCTGAAACTTTAATATAAGTATCTGGAATTTTATTGACTAAGTCGTAAGAGTGCGCTAATGATACGGAGAAGTCTTTCAGATTACGGTTGTTTACGCCAATGGCATCAACTGTATCAAATAGGTTTCCTTTTAATTCTTCTTCGTTATGAACCTCCAAAAGTACATTCAGACCCAAAGTTTTAGCGTAATTGGAGAGTTCGCTTACCTCTTCATTGGTCAAACATGCCGCTATTAGTAAAATAATATCAGCCCCATAGGCTTTTGCTTCAGCGATCTGATATTTATCGATTATAAATTCTTTACGAAGTAAAGGTATGGTTAATACTGATCGGGCTTCTTCCAGATCCTTTAAACTTCCTTGAAAAAAATCAGCATCTGTTAATACTGATATTGCAGAAGCGCCTGCATTTTGATATCCTTTGACAACTTCTGATACCGTGTTAATGTTGTTGATGACGCCTTTGGAAGGGGAGGCGCGTTTGTATTCTGAGATTATCCCCGTACGTTGTGGATCAATAACGGATTCTTTTAGCGAATAACAAGTTCTACTAAAGAGCGGATATTCACTAAGTTCTTCGATAGAAACTTTTGCTTGAGCTTCTGAGACTTCTACTCGTTTTCGTTCAACTATTTTATCTAAAATTGTCATTTCTATTTTTTTAACCAGTTTTCAATTAGTTTTTTCCCATTCTCTGTCAAAACAGATTCTGGATGAAATTGTAATCCTTTTACGTCAAGGGTCCTATGGGACAGTGCCATGATAACACCATCTTCATCTGTTGCGGTTACTTTTAAGGTTTCAGGAAGAGATGAAGTTTCGACAGCCCAGGAATGATAACGTGCAATTTTACTGTGACTAGCGTAATCTTCAAATAGTTTTTCTGAATGATCTATAATAATTAGATCTGTTGCCACTCCATGTAGCGGTCTCGGCATATTATAAAGTTTACCTCCAAAAACTTCGGCAATGGCTTGTTGGCCAAGGCAAATGCCTAATATACTTTTTGTATCCGCATATGTGCGGATGACATCTAATAACAGACCGGCTTCTTCGGGAATACCTGGACCTGGCGACAATAAAATTTTATCAAAAGCAGCTACCTCTTCTAATTTGAATTTATCATTTCTCCATACTGTATATTCTTGATCACATTCTTGTAATAGATGAACCAAATTGTAGGTGAACGAATCGTAATTGTCGATTACTAATATTTTATGATTGCTCATGGAAAATTTCTGTTTCTTTATTAATGAAGTGATTGATGATTGATTGGAATACACTTTCTACGAGTTTTCCTTCAATTTTAAAATTAGTTGCCCAATCATTTCTTTGCTCGAACATGTTAATTACTCTTTGTTCCGCTTTAACTTCTTCTAATGAAGATTTATATTGAGCGGCTTGTTGTACATATTGCGCCCGTTGTGCAATAAGTTCAATGATTCTATAGTCGATACAGTCAATTGAACTACGAATGTGTGATAGATTGTCACAATATTCTAAAGGTCTAATCATAACGTTTCTGCTAATTCTAATGCTTTTCTCAAAGCTGCTATTTTATTATTTACTTCTTGTAATTCCATCTCTGGATCTGAATCTAATACAATTCCTCCTCCTGCTTGGTAATTCAATAGATTTTGTTTACTTAAAAATGAACGAATCATAATAGCATGATTAAAATCGCCATTAAAACCCATATATCCAATTGCACCGCTATAGAATGATCTTTGTTGGCCTTCATAACGATCTATTAAAGTAAGCGCCATATGTTTAGGGGCACCACTCAGTGTTCCTGCCGGATAAGTATCACCCACAACATCAAAAGGATTGACTCCTGGTTTTAATTTGCCTGAAACTTTTGAAACTAAGTGGATTACATGGGAATAGTATTGTGCTTCCTTATAAGATTTTACCTCAACTTGGTTACAATGTCTGCTTAAATCGTTTCTTGCAAGATCTACGAGCATGACATGTTCAGCGGATTCTTTAGGGTCATTTTTAAGTTCTTCGGCTATTTTAATATCCTCCTCCATATTACCGGTCCGTTTAAAAGTACCTGCAATTGGATAAATTGTTGCTTCTCCATTTTTAATGGTCAATTGTGCTTCTGGAGAAGACCCAAATAGTTTGAAATTTCCGTAGTCAAAGTAGAATAAGTAGGGGGAGGGGTTGATGGAACGTAAAGCACGATATACATTGAACTCATCGCCTAGAAAAGGCGTTGAAAATGCGCGTGATGGAACAATTTGAAAAACATCACCTCTTTGAATATGTTCTTTTACTTTTTTGACCAATTCGCGATGTTCTTCATCTGATCTATTGGACGCCTCTTCTCCAGTTCTACGAAATGTATATTCGGGAAAGTTCTTATTTTGTATTAAATACTGTAGTTTATCTAATTCGGATTCTTCATCATTTAATAAATGTTCAAATACAAATAGTTCATTTCTAAAATGGTCTATTGCTATCACGTATTTATAAACATGATACTGTAAATGTGGAATATCCAGTTTTGGACTTGGAGCCGTAGTTAACTTGATATCTTCGAAATGTTCGATGGCATCAAATGTGAAATAACCAAAAAGACCATTTGAAATAATGTTACGTTCTGTTGAAATGGGTTCGCCAAATGCTTTTCTGAATGTAGCTACCTCCTCTTTTAAATTAATTTCTTCCTTATTTTTAAGGATGACTTTTTCGTTCGGATATGCAATTTCTAATTGCGTATTATCAAGTTTGATATGCGCAATGGACTGGCAACAGATGTAACTTATATTGTTGTCTCTGCTGTGGTAATCCGAACTTTCTAGTAAAATGCTATTTGGAAAGACGTCACGTAATCTGAGATAGATGCTAACCGGAGTTGTCGTATCAGCAAGCAATTTTTTGAGATTTGTTTTAAACGTGTATTTCATTTTATTCTTAATTTTTTAAACATAAAAAAACCCGATACTGAGTCGCATCGGGTTTGAACTTCCATAAATGGTTTTGGTTGATTATGAAATATTTTGACAATACCAATTAGTCCCCGATGCTTATTGCTTCAGGCCACCACCAATTTGTATATGTTCTAACTGTCGTCATTGTATCACAAATTTATAAAAAAAAATGATTAAGCAAACTTTTTATGATAAATAATCAATAAAATCTGAAATTTATTAGTCATTTAATAAATCTGGTCTTCTTTCTCGGGTGCGGATAAGCTGCTGTTCGTCTCTCCATTGCAATATTTTAGCTTCATGTCCACTAAGTAATACATCCGGAACTTTATGTCCTTTCCAGTCTGCAGGACGCGTATAAATGGGCGCATCAAGTAATCCGTCTTGAAAAGAATCGGATAAAGCGGAAGTTTCATCTGATAAAACTCCAGGTATTAATCTTATAATGGCATCTGTTAAAATTGCCGCTGGTAATTCTCCTCCAGATAAAACATAATCACCCACAGAAATTTCTTTTGTAACATAGATATCTCTAATTCGTTGATCAATACCTTTGTAGTGGCCACAAAGAATCATCATGTTACCTTTTGTAGATAAATTATTCGCGATTTCTTGATTGAGTGTTTCGCCATCAGGAGACATGAAGATAATTTCATCATACGTGCGTTCTGCTTGTAGTTTTTCTATACAAGCCGCAAAGGGCTCGATCTGCATAACCATACCAGAACCTCCTCCATAGGGATAATCATCAACACTTTTCTGCTTATTTGTCGCGTAATCACGTAGATTGTGTACAACAATTTCTGCTAAACCTTTTTTTTGTGCCCGTTGCAAAATAGAATGTGCAAAAGGACTATCTAATAGACTTGGAAGTACGGTAATTATATCAAATCGCATGAGGCAAAGATACACAAAATTGAAAATTACTATTATTATTTCTTTTATAGGAAATGATATTCAATTATCAATAAAGATATATGCTGAAAATTATTGACCATAATTCTTGTTTTTTCTTGTAGTTGTTAGGTATAATCATCCATAAAAATGGTGGGTACTATATTTATAAGATTGATTCGCTTATCTTTGCGGAAAATATAAGCGAATAAAAGTGATTAACGTAAATAATATTTCAGTTTCCTTCGGAGGAACAACTCTTTTTAGTGATGTGTCATTTTCAATCAATGAAAATGATAAGATTGCTTTAATGGGAAAAAATGGTGCAGGTAAATCAACATTATTGAAGATTATTGCTGGTGCAGGTAAACCTACAACAGGTAATGTTTCGGGACCGAAAGATGCAGTTATTGCATACTTACCCCAACATTTATTAACAGAAGATAATGTTACTGTTTTTGAAGAGACATCTAAAGCATTTGGAGAAGTTTATCAGATGCGGGATGAGTTAGAGGAACTAAATGAACAACTTAATGTAAGAACAGACTACGAAACTGATGATTACATGAAGCTGATTGAAAGAGTGTCTGAACTAAGTGAAAAGTTTTATTCAATTGAAGAGGTTAATTACGATGCTGAAGTCGAGAAGGTACTAAAAGGATTGGGATTTGAACGCACAGATTTTACTCGTCAAACTTCTGAATTTTCTGGAGGATGGCGCATGCGAATTGAACTGGCGAAGATTCTCTTGAAAAAACCAGATTTAATTTTATTGGATGAACCGACCAATCATATGGATATTGAGAGTATTCAATGGCTAGAGGATTTCTTGATGAATTCTGCAAAAGCTGTCATTGTTATTTCTCACGATAGAGCTTTTGTCGATAACATTACAAATCGAACAATTGAAGTAACGATGGGTCGTATCTATGATTATAAGGCTAAGTACAGTCATTATCTTGAGTTACGTAAAGATCGTCGTCTACACCAATTAAAGGCTTATGAAGAGCAACAAAGATTTATTGCTGATAATCAAGAATTCATAGACCGTTTTAGAGGAACTTATTCAAAGACGCTCCAAGTACAATCACGTGTTAAAATGTTAGAGAAATTGGAAGTAATTGAGATCGATGAGGTTGATACATCTGCTTTGAGATTAAAATTTCCACCTTCACCTCGTTCAGGACAATATCCTGTTATGGTTGAGGAGCTTACAAAAAAATATGATGAACATGTTGTTTTTCAAAAAGCAGATATGGTTATTGAACGTGGCGAAAAAGTTGCTTTTGTGGGTAAAAATGGAGAAGGAAAATCAACTATGATTAAAGCAATTATGGGAGAGATTGATTACGAAGGAAGTTTGAAAATTGGTCACAATGCTAAGATTGGCTATTTTGCACAAAATCAGGCCGCGTTATTGGATGGAGAACTTACTGTTTTCGACACGATTGATCAGATTGCAGTAGGTGATGTCCGCGTGAAAATTAAAGATTTGCTCGGCGCTTTCATGTTTAGCGGAGATGATACTACAAAAAAAGTAAAAGTCTTGTCAGGAGGTGAAAAAACTCGTTTGGCCATGATTAAATTGCTATTGGAACCTGTAAATGTTCTTATACTAGATGAGCCTACCAATCACTTGGATATGAAGACTAAAGATATTATTAAAGATGCTCTTCAAGATTTTGATGGAACATTGATCTTGGTGTCTCACGATCGAGATTTCTTAGATGGATTAGCTCATAAAGTCTTTGAATTTGGAAATAAACGTGTTCGTGAACACTTTACAGATATTAAAAGTTTCCTAGAATATAAAAAGATGAATAGCTTAAAAGATATCGAAAAATAATTTTTCTAATCTTTTAATCGCTAATTGAGAGGTAAGTATCCAAAATACTTACCTCTTTTTTTTGAATGTATTGATATCGAGTAGCCTTCGTTGCGATATTTTATTTATGAAGAATATTAAATGTTTTTTGGTTCAAATTAAAATACTAAATTTAGTTTATGTCAAGAATTTTTAAAAAAATTATTTTCACAGTTCTTACCCTTGTATTAATTCATGGGCCCTCATTTTCTTTTGCTCAATATGGCATTGAAGATCTTCCTAATCCTAAAATTAAGGGACAAAATTATTTTGTTTCAAATCCGGATCAAATTATTTCTAATCATGTAGTAGAAGAACTAGATGCTATTTCTTGGCAGGTCGATTCGATCACAAAATGTGAATTTGCGATTGTAATAGTTAATGACTATGTCGGAGATAGTGATTTTGATTTTGCATTAAATTTATTTAATGCTTGGGGAATTGGTAAAAAAGAGAGTAATAATGGATTACTTCTTTTTATTGCTAAAAACAGACATGAGTATCGATTTATATCTGGATATGGTATGGAGGGTATATTGCCGGATGCCTATCTTAAGCGGATAGGTGAAAAGTTTTTAGTTCCCAATTTTAAAGCGGAGGATTATGATCGTGGCGTTTTAGAATGTTCACGATTTATCCAGACTATCCTGACTGCTCCAGATGCACGAACAGAATTGGATCGCTTAATGCCAGAAACAATACCTTTCTGGAATTTTAAAAATCCACATTTAAAAAATTCATTACTAGTTCTTTTTGCTTTTGTAATCTTATATGTTTGGATATCAGTTGTGACTAAAATGACAAAGGGAAAGATTACAAAAAAAAGTAGTTATTTTCCTCCGTTAGTAAGCGGTTGTGGGTGTATGGGTATGCTGATGTTTTTTACGTCTTTTATTTTTGCATTTGTTTTTGAAAATTTTGAACAAGTTTATCAAGTTAGGAATTTACCTTATTTCATTCTCGTGTTCGGTATCATAACTCTTGCTATGAAGTATAATGCGGGCGTAACGACTGTTATGAATTCTTATAAGGATGAGGAAAATATTCAGCAAGCAATTCGTAAATTTTTGAGATGGAACTTTCTTCCAATATTAGTAAGTCCTTTGGCTTGGATAGATTTTGGCAAGTCAAATAAAAGATTATATAAATATGAAGGACGGTTATTACCCCCAGATAATTCTGGTAATTGGTTGCGTATAAATAGAGATAATGCGGATTCAAAAATGAGAAATTACCTGGATGCAGGTCAATTAATGGAAGAGAAAATTAATAGCCGTGATTATGAAGTCTGGGTTAATAGTAAAACTAATGAGACTAAATTGATTCCCTGGGATGAAAATAAAACTATCGAACTATGTCCACAATGCCATTATAAAACATTTGAAAAAGATTTACGTAAAACTATTACAAAGGCGACCTATAGTTCTGGTGGATTGGAAGAAAAGTATGATCTATGTAAATATTGTGGTTATACAATCTCTCATGGAACTCAGAGTACGCCGAGATTGGTGAGGTCATCATCAAGCAGTTCAAGTGGTGGATCGGGCAGATCTAGTGGTTCGGGTGGTGGTAGTTTTGGTGGAGGATCTTCTGGAGGTGGAGGCGCGGGAGGGCGATGGTAAAGCATTGTCCATTAATGTGATAGATGAATTTAGTATTTTATTAAATAAAAGGGATTTCCTAAAATATAGATCTATAAGTCTATATTATTGTTACAATTATCCAATTTTGCAAATTAAATTTCAAAGCTCTTTATTGTGCTCTAAGAGTATAAAAGATCATTTCTTTCTGATTTTTTATTTTATGCTTTAGCATTTGTTTAATTTTAAAATATATTGTCTGATCTTTATTTTAAATTAACGTAATTTTATTTATTTTAAACTTATAATTTTATGAAGAAATTGATTTTATCTGCTGCGGCTGCAGTGATTATTTTTGCGTCATGTAATAATACGGATAGCAAAAAAGTAGAAGTAAAAGATACAACTACTCAAGTTAACACTGATAATGGTGTTGCGACAACAACTACTACAGAGACTACTTCGACAACTACAGTACCTAAATTTAGTTCTCCGGAAGTACAGCAATTGGCTGATGATTATACAAAATTTGTGAATGAGTATGTTGCTGCCGCTAAAGGTGGTGATGCGACTAAGCTTCAAGAATTAGCAACTAAACAACAAGAGTGGGCTACTAAAACAGCTACCGCTGCTAGTAAGTTTACAGCTGATGATGCTAAATTGTGGGCTGAGTATACTCAAAAATTGGCTACTGAAATTACTGGAGCAGCGACTAAGTAAATCTTACCGCAATAAAATAGAAGAGGCATTCATTTTTAATGATTGCCTCTTTTATCTTAAGAAGATAGAATAATCTTAATCTTTATTATGTTACCGATTTTATTTCTTACTGATAGCATTGATTATGCCCTGTAAGTTTTCATTAAATTCCAATAATTGAGCAAACATTTTATCATCTTTACCTAGAGCACCATGCTTATTGTCTTTTTGAAAAACCTTTTTGATTGCTTCCCAGCGCTCTTTTTCCTCTTTTGTTAAGATATCTGCTAACTCTTTAAGCTTTAATAAATTTGATTCTGTATCTGCAGTAAGCGTTTGTGATTCACTTTCATAATGTGTTAAAATAAGCTGATTAATTTCTTGATCGTTCATCATAGGAACGACTTGGGCGACCAGTTTGCTCATATTTCGATAAGAACCCTGTAATTTAAAGGGAGGCTCTGTTCGATAATTATCTTGCATAGCAGCACTGTTGATGTAGCTTTGATTTACTTTTATGACGATATTACGAATCTTAAGAAGATGCTGCAAGACTGCAAGGAAGTCATCAACGTCTTGCTTCAAATAGTTTCCTTCTAACTCTGGTAATTGTTCTTCTCTATTTTCTATATACCGTATGAGCGCGTAAAAATCGTTGAAACTTTTACCTGCAATTTTGTCAATTGCAGGATTTTCAACAGCAGCATTTTCAATTAAGCTTAAATTGAATAAGTAATCTGTATCTCCTATAACATCTCCTAAGTTGTATACATCAGCGCGATTGGCTAGCATATCAGGGATTCTAAATTTTGAGCCACTCTCTGTATAAGGATTTCCCGCCATTACGATACAAAATCGATTTCCGCGAAGATCGTAAGTCTTGCTTTCTCCTTCAAAAATACCGTCAATCTTTCTTTGTCCATCGGCTAGTGATATGAATTTTTGAAGAAACTCAGGATTGAGATGTTGGATGTCATCCAGGTACAGCATCACATTGTCTGCCATTTCAAAGGCTAGATTAATTTTTTTAAGCTCCTCTCGTTCACCAGATGTTTTAGCTTCAGAAGGATCGATCGATGTAATGGTGTGACCGATTGTGGGACCATTGATTTTCACAAAGTGTAGCCCCATTGTTTTTGCTAAATACTCCATCAATGTTGTTTTTCCATACCCGGGAGGAGAAATGAGAAGAAGCATTCCCATTTTTGCTGTACGTTTATTTTCTCCAGCCACACCTAATTGCTTCGCAAAATTTGTTCCTATTAAAGGAAAGTAAACATCATTAATCAATTTATTTCGAACAAACGAACTCAATACTTTTGGTTCGAATTCGTTTATTTTTAGTTCTTTTTTATAGGCTGTGCTTAATTTTTCTTTTAATATGTTAAATGACTCGAAACGAGGTATATCTATCTCGTGAAATTTTTCTAATTTTTGAATGAAAGAGTGAAAATCTATTTGATAACTTTCATTTGTGATCACTGGATGACTTCCTTTCAAATTCGCTACTGAAAGTTGATCTTGGGCTATAATAAGTTCGTAATCAATCTGATCAAACAAGATTAATGCTGCGGTTTCATTAATATATTTTTCAAATTTAATTAAATGATCATTGCTCTCAATAAAAGCATATAGCCAGTTTTGAATTAAATAATAACGATCTATAAGACTGAAACCTTCATTGTTTATATCTCCTTCAAAATCTTTTAGGGTCTTTCTATCATGTAGGTAACGCGTAAACTCTTGTTTTAAATGATCGGCAAAGTCGGACAATGATAATTTATTGAATTTGCTAAATGTTTTAAAAAGGTATTTTGCAATGTTCTCTTTGTTTATTTGCGATAGATCCAGGTGTGTTTCCCAACGATTGACCTCATCATTCATTTCCTTTAGTATACTTTCGTATCGATTTGAATTTGGAAAATTCTTAAGGATTTGATTAGATGATCGGATAAGAGCTATTAATTTAGAACGAACGGATTGGTCCAATTGCTGCCAAAAAAAATGGGCTAATGTTCTTGTTTCAGGATCAAACTTTAATACATCTAATTTTTCCCCTAGGGTGTGAAGTTGTTCGTAGATCTGAAGGGCATCAAAATTGTGAACACCTTTGATATAAGATTCTACATAGTTTTGTTCTACAGCTTGATTAATGAATTTTTCTGCATTAAAATTGCTTTTAGATTGTGATGCTAGGAAAGTTTTATAAGCTAAATATTCGGCACGATACACAAGTTTATTCTCAGAAATAATTTCTTGTTCCCAAATATCTTTATAAATATTGATCTCTTGGGCGGTCACTTTTTGATAGAAACTAGTTCCTGTCAAATGATAATATAGTTCGTCTTGACGCCGTATTAATGTTAGACCTAAGCGTTGGTTATTAACTGTGAATTTGTTTTTGCCAAGTTTAATTATATTTTCACCTTCAACATATAGTTCGGACTTATCTCTTAAAACTCTTAACGCATCTTCTTGTGATTTCTTAAGTAAATTCTCAAGGCTTTCGGCTTTAGATACATCTTGTATTGTTTTCAGTTCTGAAATAATATGACGAATCTTGTCGATCATTAAGTCGGTCGAGTAAAAACTTAAAATCTCTTCTTTCGTGAGTAAAGATTTTGCCTTATTTTCGATGTTTTTAAGGACACGCAGTGCTATCTGTTCAAGAGAAGAGGCGCGTTTATTGATTTGTTCAATAATATATTCGCGTTTCCCATTGAAAGCTTTAATGATTTCATCGCGCTTATCAGCGATTTTTAAAGCAAATTCGTCAAATTCAGAAAACTTGCTTTCGAGTTCTTCTAAGTTTACAACAATCTTAGTATAATACTCGTCAACTTTTTCTGCCGAAGTTGATAATTCCAAGTAGTTAACAATTGATTGCTCTAACAAAGTGAGTTGAGCCGAAAATTCTGCAATGGCTTCAGAACTTTTTAGTGTATTTAATTTACGTGTTAATTGGGCTCGAACCTCATTTAATGAAGCAAAAATAACTGATATTTTTTCAATTATCTTTGTTGTATGTGTTGTGTCATCAATCTTTAAGCTATGAAGTATATCAATTAATAATTCCAAATCACTAGAAATAGCTTTACATCCATTCTCTATGGCTTTGGCATCGATAGCTTTTGTTACTTTGTCGACTTCATTCTTTTGGATGACGACCTTCTGTTCATATGATGTAAGTGCAGCTTCCTGTAATAAGAACTGTATTGTTTTCTCAGAAAGATTAGTCGCTATGTGGTGAAGCTGTTCCTCTAGTTCATTTATCCGATTGTTTTCAATATACTTCACATTGCGCAAGTCAATGACCTCACCTTGTAATTTACGTGTATGTGATAAATTATGTACCAGTTGATCTAACTGTTCATAAATCGAACTATTGACTTTAAAAACAAGATCTTCTATTTTTTTTTCTATTGCTGTTAGAATCTCTTCCGCATGTTTACGCTGAATCTGTACCTTAACGAACTCGTCGATCGCTGTGTTCGCGATTTCTTTTATATGTTGTAATGGTGTACCAAGATTTTGAAGAGCCTCATCATGGACCCAGAAGTACGAATCTATGATGGAATTTGATTTTTTTAGAATATCCTCATATAGGCCTTCATAGGAATCTTCTTTGTTAATCAGTTGAATGACTTCTTGAACTTCAGACATCGCTTGGACAATATCTTTATTGCCAATTTTGTACAAGGGATCATCTCTGCGCGATGCATTTTCTTTCAGAACAGCCATGTATGGAGTCTCCCATATTTGTACTTGATGGTGGCGCGTCGCTTCATTTTCTGTACGAAAATAGATTAAGCTTCCATCTTTAAATATGGTAAATCCATTGCAAACGATTGGGGTTTCTACAGATTGTTGAATAATATTGTAAGACATTAAAATGTATGTATTCGACTGCTCATGAGTGAAAACATATAGGTAGTCTTCTCCGTTAGGAGAGATTACTTTTTTTAGAAACTGAACATTTTCAAGGTTATTCTCAAAGGTTTTATGTGTGCCATTTTGAAGATAATATCCATTTGAGAAAATAATACCTTGTTTATCTGGTAGCAAAATAGCAGATTCATTGAGCGTTTTTAGGTTGACGACCTCTTTGGTTCTGATGTTGAAAATGTAAGCGCGAAATTCTTCTTGAAAGGGTTTGATCCTAAGAGCAATCATATTACCTAAGTCAGCATAATGGTATTCTGCATCATCTAGCTGTTGATCAAGATTACTAACCTTTTCAGAATAAATTCCTTTACCTGACTCTGTATTATTTTCAATTTTAAATGTTATATCACCATGAATTGCTTCAATAAATACCTTATCTAAGATAGAAATATGGGGAAACCGACCCAATCTTCGATCTTCAAGGGTAGTTTTTGTCCAATCAAATTCATGTTGATTTGCTTTTTTAACTTCATGTATACTTCGATCATCTAAATAAGTTAATTTTCCATCTTTAATCAACCATTTAAATGCTTTTAGATCTTGTTCATTCTTGGTGGTTTGAAAGATCATATATAAATAGTTCTCTGTTTTTCTAAATTTGGAAAAAATTGAATCTCTATAATATTTGTATAGATTTTGGTAATCATTAACAAAATTTATATCATTTATGAAATCAAGATCTTGGGGAATAAATTGATTATCTTCAAATAAATAGATGCTAAATACGTCTTGTAACTGAATTTCGGTTCGTAATCCAAAATGTACATTATATCCGAATATGCAGATATTACCAATTGCTAAAATACCTCTTGATACGCAGTTATTATCTGTTGATATACGTTGATTTGCCTTTAATATAAAGTTGGTCGAATTAAATATTTCTTTTCTGGCGGTATTTAATAATTGTAATTTATCGGAAAGCGTTTCTTTTTGATGTTGAAGACGTTTTCTGATAATTTCGTAAGATCCAGAGTCTAAAGTATCGTTGTTCGCTTGTGTTTCTTGCATAATTCGAAAATAATCGTGGACTATTTAATCCGTGTTGAATTCTACTTTCTACCTGTGTTAGTATATAGTTAATGTATTGACTTTATGATTTTCATTTGGTGAAGTCAATCTTACATTTACAATGGTGAAAATCTAAATCATCTTTGGAAAATACTATATTATGAACAGTGTAATAAAGCTAATTATATCGTTGTCAACTTGAAAAGAATCCGTTATCAAGTTGACATATGTGTAAAAATTAGATCAATTTTTTGTTTGATATTCCTAAGTTTTTGGCTAAACCGAATAACGAGTTGATGAAATTAGTATCTTCATTATCATCCGCATTTTTGGCTGCTTGTTGTAATTGAACCAAGGCAGCGGAGACAGTTAGATTTTTGATATCATTAGATGAAATACCATATTTATCGGCTAAGCCACGTACTTTTTCTGCCAGATCACCTTTTCCGTCTGGACCCAACAATGAATTTTTGATGTCTGTTGCATGTTTTGAATTATTGATTAAATGATCAAATCCTTTGGAATTGGAAACTTGGCGTACAATGTTTTCGAAGAACATAGTCTCACCTCCAACGATATCAATTTTTGCAGTTTTTAACGCTTCTGCCAATACAGATGCTTGTGAAGCTGCGATATCTTTTTGAATGCCTATTTGAGCCAATTCAATATCTTTTTCTTTTTGTAGTTGAAGCTTGAATTCTTCGTGATCTCTTCCTACACCATCTAACTTTTTCATTGCTTCAGCTTTTTCTTGAATACCCGTGGCTTCAGCAATTGCTTTCTCTCGCGTTACCTCTGCCTCCATTATTCCCTGCTTACGGCTTGCTTCAGCTTTTTTCTCGATGATAGATGCCTCTGCAGTACCCTGTATTTGAATTGCTTCTGCTTTCGCTATCATAACTTCTGCCTCAGATAGACCTAAAGCAGCATCCTCTTTCGCTTGTGCTTCGGCAATTATTTTACGACCTTCTGCTTCTTTTACTGATGCTTCTTTTTTCGCATCAGCATCGATTAATAACTCTTGCGCTTTTTTCTCGGCAACTTTTCTGCGGGACTCCGCAAAAATAACATCTTGCTCAGCTTTTTGTTCAGAAGCTATTTTATCTGCTTCAGCAGCTTTGACAGTTGATATTAGACGCTCTTCGGCTTCTTGTGATGCCGCAATAACACCTGCTTGTTTTTTTCGTTCAACTTCACGGAATACCTCTATATCTTTGACACCTTGTTGTTCTTCTACAACACCTTTTTCGAGTTGAACACGCTCTTTGATTACATTTTGAATATTTTTCTTTTCGATTTCAATTGAACGTTCCTTATCAATTTGTGCTAATGTGACAATTCTTATTCGCTCTGTCTCTTCCAGTGCTCGATCTTTTTCCACACGTTCAGTTTCAACCGCACTAGTACGTAATTTGTTTTTCTCTGCAATGATAATCTGACGAAGCTTATTTTCTTCTTGAATAGCTAACTGTTCTTCTGTAGAGATGCGGACAGTTTCGGATTTTAGACGCTCTTCTTCTCTAACTTTCGCTATTTCAGCATCTTCACGAGCTTTAATATTGTCGATTTCGCGACGTTGTTTCTCTTCTTTTTCAGCTAATTGTCGATCTAACTCAAGTATTGCCTCACGCGTTTCTACATTCTGTTTTTTAATTACTTTTTCTTCATCACGACGTATTAAATTGGCATGAATATTCTGAGCTGCAGTTAGTTCAGTGATTTTACGGATACCCTGTGAATCTAAAATATTATCTGGACTTAAAAATTTCAATTCTGTTTGTTCTAGATAATCGATTGCACAGTCGTCTAATATATAGCCATTCAAATCTGTCCCAATAATATTTAGAATTTCATTTCTAAATTCCCGTCGAGCTTCGTACAATTCAATAAAGTCGAATTTTTTTCCTACAGTTTTTAGTGCTTCTGAAAATTTGGATTCAAAAATACTTTTTAACGTATCTGGATCACTCGCGCGCTCACATCCTAAATTTTGTGCTACACTGATTACATCATCAACAGACTTATTAACACGCACAAAAAATGCGACCTTAATATCAGCACGAATATTGTCCTTACATATTAATCCATCGTGCTGCATTCTGGATATTTCAATCTTTTTTACTGAAATATCCATTATCTCCATTTTGTGAAAAACTGGAATGACATACATCCCTTTGTTGAAAGCAACATTTGTCCCGCCAATCCCAGTTCTTACTATTGCTTTTCCTTGTGGAATTTTTTTGTAGAAAGCACTTAATACAATGAAAAATGCAAAAATTAGTAAAACTATAATTCCTACAATCAAGAGGATGAGACCTGTTATCCCATCTATAAATAAAAGAGTTTGTAACTGCATGGTTAATAATTAAATATTGTGAATGGTTATTTCTTTGGTTACGTAATATATATTTTTGTCTTTTGATTCATCAACAATAATGACTTCATCTCCATATTCTATTTTTTCTCCATTTAGACTTTCTACATAAAGCCGTATAGGATCTCTTTCGATCAAAAATTCTGCTGATCCCAGTTTTTTTCCTTCTATTGTTGCTTTCATTTTTCCTATTCTCCCAAGGAAATCAATCGGTTCTTCCCCATGATATCCAATGTTTTTAAAAAGTTTTGCAAGAGGTTTAGTGAAAAAATGCATTAATATAAAAGTGATGAAAAATATAGGAATTAAAATAAAAAGGGATTTCAGTCCCCAGGTGGCGGTATTTAAAAGTAATGAAGAAATGATCGTGATGATCCATCCAATAAATTTGAAAAGTGTAACGATGATCATAATAGGAACTTTGCCAACATTAATGAAATCCATTGCTTTTGCGAAAAAAGATGGCTCTATATGTGTATCGGCGTCCGAATGGTGATGTAAATCTTGTGAACTGTCTACGTCTGTTACATCAGCAGTAGAGTGGAGGTGACCATCCAGGTCCACATCGCCATCAAAGAGATGTAATCCATCCCCCGCAAAGGACATAATTATCCAATATAACAGCGAAATTCCTGTCAGTACAGTCATGATACCGTTGGATACTGGATTGAAAAGGAGGTTGAATAATTCGCTCATAATGGGTTCGGTTTTGTTATAATTCTCTTTTGAATGTATAGTGAAATGACCAAGAACTTCCGCCGATCTCTAAATCTTGCATCGATACAAGTTCCCAGCCCTGAGCACCTAATTCGTTAAGTATTTCATCTATGCGATCTTCATCAAGTTTTGTCCCCCAAAAACCTTTAGGTTCGATTTTAATTGTTTTGTATTCAAATTTTCTCATCATTATTAAGTTTTAATTTTAAAGCTTCTAGTTCGGCATTGATGGAGTCCTTATTTGAAATTGTTTCATTGATTTCATCAATGATCGATTTATTCCCATGTGCAATTTCGCCATATGCTTTTGCTAACGCTTCATCTTCCTCTACTTTAACTTTCATTCGTTCCAGCATAGATATGGTACTATTTGAATCAATATTCGCCAATTGCTTATTGACCATCTTAGCGGCGTTAGACACTTTTACACGAGCTTTTAATGTGGTTAATTCGCTTTCCCATTTCGTAATGTTGAATTTGAGTACATCTACATTCTTATGTAATTCGTCTGCTGACTGAAGATGAATTATACTTTGTTTTTCTAATTCTATCGCCTCTGCTATAAATTGCTTTTTTAATAAGAGAGCCTCTTTTGCTAAGTTTTCAGCTTTATCAACTTGAAGTTCTCCATTCTGTGCTTTCTTTAATAAGAGAATAGCTTTTCCTTCAAACAGGTTTGCTTCTTCTTGTTTTTTCTCAAAATTGCTTTTGGTACGAATTGCTAATGCTTTTACTTTAGCATATGCCTCAAGGGCTTGTTCTAAATCTTCTTTCATTTCCCGGATACCTTGTTCCGTCATTTTGATTGGATCTTCCATTTTTTCAACGACAGCGTGTATTTCCGCTTGACCAATCCTGAAAATTCTTTTAAAAATATTCATAATTACTATAATTTAGAGAAGTTAATTAATTGATTGTAATACTCACTGATTAATAAGCTTAAAGAATTGATGGCTGCATCAAATTCATTTTGGTCAATATTGCTGATTTGTAGTGTGTATCTAAAAATTACTTTTTTACCGTCTTCTGTTAAGGCGAAACCACCGTGGATCATGTCCCTATTTTTAATGAGTAGTGATTTAAACAATTCCATACTTTCATTGGAAATTGTAAATAAGTATTGTTCAAAAATTAAAATTGGATTAGCTATACCTACAATCAAATTGTGAATGCCATCTAATTCATTTTGAATGATGAAAACGCCTTCTTTCTCATCTTTATAAAAGATATCGTATCCGATATTGCTAATAAAATTTTCAATTTTTGAGAAGTACATAATTTAGTTTTTTATATATTGCATATATTCTTTGCATAAAGATAATATTTTTGCAAAAATATTTTGCAAAAAATTTTAATTTTTTTTAAAAATGACAAATATTGGTAATAATATAAAGAAATTAAGAAAGGTGAGAGGGTTAAGCCAACAAGCATTTGCTGATTTATTTAATCTAAGCAGAGGTAATATTTCGTCTTATGAAGAATTAAGAGCTGAGCCTAAAATAGAAACAGTAATGATAATTGCTAATTATTTTGGCATTCCTTTGCAGAGTTTAATTCAAGAAAATCTTTCTGTTAATCAAATTTTAAATTTCAGTGATTATTTTGAACCAGCTATTGTAACAAATAGCACAAAAAATTTAGCAGGTATTCCCTTATTGACCCGAGAAGTTATGATGAACAATACTGATTTGTTAAAGCAAATAGAGGGCGCACCACAACTTCAGCTTCCTATTCAAAGTAAGCATAAGTTTTTAGCCATTGAGTTTTCAGAATTGATTGCCGCTCCATTGGAATTGGAAGTTAAAGAGCAAAGTATACTAATTTTTGAAGGTATTGAAATGGAATATCTGCATCTTCTTCACAATAACTTGGGTTTGTTTTTGTCTGAAGAGGAAGTTTTTGTTGGGAAGTATGAGCAAAATGGGGAACAGATATCGCTGATTCTTAGCTCTTGGAAAAAAAGTTTATTTTCCTTGTCTGATATTCGATATTATTGGAAATTGTATGGAAAGTTTGAAAAGGTTTAGTAGTTCAATAGTAATGAAACATAGATATAATTAAAAAAATATGCCTAAAATATTTTTAGGCATATCTTGTAAGTTATGTTAGTTTTTACTACCTCCACCAAAAAGTTTAGCTAGTAGCCATATTACTAAAGCAACAACGACCACAACGATGATTATACCTGACCAAACTCCTGCTTTGAAAATACCTTCAATGACCGAACAGCTCGATAAAGAAAGGCAAGTTAACACGATTAATGATATTGGAAATATTCTTTTCATATGATATTGAGTTTAAATAAGAAACAATCATCTGGATTGAAATGTTTGTTTTTACTACTATTTATTTAAAATGGTAAGTCTTCTTCTGTAATTTCTTGACTAGAAATTTCTTCATTTCGTTTCTTTAATTTAGATTTATTCATAACAATTAAACTGTCAACTTTGATTTCTGTAATTGTCTTGTTATTTCCATTATTATCTTCGTATTCGCGGTAGGTAAGTTTTCCCTCTACTAGTAACTCTGAACCTCTTAGACAATATTTTTCTACAGTAGTATTAAGGTTGCCCCAGATCACTAAAGTATGCCACTGGGTTTCATCAACCCATTCACCAGCTTTGTTTTTAAATAGATCTTTGGTAGCTAAACGTAAGGTTGATACTTTAGTTCCGCTTGTGCTAATTTTTACCACGGGATCAGAACCTAAGTGTCCAATCAATTGAATTCTGTTTTTTAATCTGCTCATAACTTTGCTTTTAAATGTTTGTAAAATTGTTTAACTTCAATAAATGCATCCTTTCGAATTATGCTTAGGAAACAGAAACAAAAGTGAAAAGTAATTGAGATTTTAATCGGTTAATAAACGTTTGTAATCGACTATAACCGTTTGTAAACGTTTGTTGTCGTTTATTTTATGATTTATGGAAGAAGAAATTAATTTAAAAAAATGTCTAGATTGTAAAAAGTCAATAAGGGGACGCTCTGATAAAAGATTTTGTGATGATGCCTGTCGCAATAGTTATAACTATAAACAGAATAGTGATCAAACGAACTTGATCAGAAAGATCAATCATACATTGCGTAAGAACAGGCGTATTCTACAAGAAGTTCTGGGAGATGAAGGGATACTCAAGATAAGCAAGGAAAAGATGTTGCTGCAAGGCTTTGATTTAAAATATCATACTCATAATTTCATCAATGCTAAAGGACAGACCTACTATTTTATTTATGAGTATGGCTATTTGGTTCTGGAAAATAATTTGCTGTTGATCGTGAAACGTATACCTAAATAGTTTTTGATAAATTTATTTTGAAATTTCAATTTTGTTTTAAATATTTGCAAAATCAATTAGGTATTCACAATTAATAATAGAAGAATATGTTTGCTATATTAAATAACCCTACTTCAATCCAAAAGAAGGATCTTGGGTATATTCTTCAGAATACTTTTTTCTCGTAGTTACTCCTCTTTTGACTTTATTTTGGTCTCGACAATGTTCGAGCAATTAATGATTTCTTTGGTATTTCGTGAGTCGAGGTATTTAAGATAATCTTTTATTTAATTATTGATCCTTAAATAGACATCGCTTATTTAAGGATCTTTTGAGAATTGATGCAATATATTTTATGAATAAATATGTGTTACAGGCATTGGATAGTTATCCATATTACCTAGAAAATACGTTAGAATCTTTGTCATACGCCTTGTCTTATGATGATTCAAATACGATGGCACTATGTCTGATGGGGAGACTTCATGCAGAACAGTTGTTTGATTTTGAACAAGCAAAGAAATATTTTCAAGAAGCGTTAGTACATAATTTATATGCTTTGGAAATTTATCAACCTTATATACAAACCTTGATTGATACCAATGCATATGAAGAGGCAGAAAAAACAATTGAGTTTGCTTTAACAATACCCGGAGTTTCATCTTCTTTATTTCTATTAAAAAGGGTACTTATATTGGAAAAACTTAAAAAATTTAAAAAAGCCTTAAAAGTATTAAATTTGGTTAGATTGGAAAATTTAGATAGTGAGATGTTGTCCACGATCAAAGACGTTGAAGATCGAATAAAAGGAAAACGGAAAATAGGACGTAAAAGCAAAAAATAACTAATTGACAGTTTATTCTTTCTAATTGAGGATAAACTCAATAGATTGTTTCTGAGATGAAATGAATAACACGTATATCCTTCCCCTGAATTAAAGAAGGGTATACGTTTAAATATTATGATGCAACAACGTCAAATAAACGCCTCATTTTCTTTTTCAATCAAATGATGTAGACTAATTAAATAAAAAAATCTAATGCATTAAAGAGTTGAATATGACAGTAGGCAACGGGATTGGCGCCTAATGTCAACTACGGTATCAATTTCTCTCGTACTTTGGTACCCCTGTGGTCTGTGCCGTAAAATATGAGATATTCAACTTGCGTCCCTAAGCCTGAAGTTCCCTCTTTTTGTTTAATGAAAATACGATGGAGATTAAATTTGTGACCATTTAATGTGGTTTCCACATAAGGCTTTCCTGCTTTATCCATCTTGAGATATAAGGGTTGATTTTTGTAAGACACAATCTCAAACTCAAATGTATTATTGCCTAGTTCTTTTGTTATAATACCGTAGGCAAATTTTTGTTGGATACCAGTTAAAGGTTTAATTTCTCCTCCTTTATCATATAAAATCCGATAGTTATTGATAGGATTCTTGTTATTGAAATGCTGTTTATCACTCATATTTGCTTCATAAACATAGGTGTTATGACCTTCGCTATGTTGTATATAAAAAAGAGTGTTTGATTTGAATGGTGGAGTGGGATAGCCCTCTTGTGCAAAGGTATAGATTGATACAAAAAACAGAAAGTATAAAAGACAAGTGAAAGTTTTCATGATATACACTTTTTTGATTAGGGTAAATTTAAACTTTCTATATTAAAGTATTAAATATAAACTATTATTTTTTTACAAAAAAAGATCCTGAAGTGATTTAACTTCAGGATCTTTTATATTTATAATTCTAAAAATTTAAACTTATTCAGCTCGCAAGATTTTAGCAGCTTCAACCATAGCTTCTAAGGCAGCTTTAGTCTCTGGCCAAGCACGTGTTTTTAAACCACAGTCAGGATTTACCCAAAGTTGCTCAGCTGGAACTACAGCTTTTGCTTTACGTAATAATTCAACCATCTCTTCTGTACTCGGTACACGAGGAGAGTGAATGTCATATACACCTGGTCCAATATCGTTTGGATATTTAAAATCTGCAGCAAATGCATCTAATAATTCCATTTGCGAACGTGAAGTCTCGATAGTAATTACATCAGCATCCATTGCAGCAATATCTTCAATGATATCGTTGAACTCAGAGTAACACATATGGGTGTGAATCTGTGTATCGTCATCTACATTCGAAGATGAAACTCGGAATGAACGTACAGCCCAATCTAAATATTGTTGGTGATCAGCTTTACGTAATGGCAGACCTTCACGAATTGCAGGTTCATCGATTTGGATAATTTTAATACCTGCTTTTTCTAAAGCTTGTACTTCATCTAAAATCGCTAATGCAATTTGGTAAGTTGTTGTAGAGCGTGGTTGATCGTTACGTACGAATGACCATTGTAAAATCGTAACCGGACCCGTTAACATTCCTTTTACTGGACGGTTTGTCAGGGTTTGAGCATATGAAGACCAACGTACGGTCATATCAGCAGGACGGTAAACATCACCATAAATAACTGGAGGTTTTACACAACGTGAACCATATGACTGAACCCATCCGTTTTTAGTGAAGGCATAACCTGCTAATTGCTCTCCGAAGTACTCAACCATGTCATTACGTTCGAATTCACCATGAACTAATACATCGATATCCAATTGCTCCTGAAGACGGATTGTTCTTTCTGTCTCTTCTGCGATTTCTTTATCGTATTGTTCTTGAGAAATTGCGCCTTTTTTCAAATCAGCTCTCCATTTACGAACATCTTTAGTTTGTGGGAATGAACCAATTGTCGTTGTTGGAAATGCTGGAAGATTAAATTTCGCTTGTTGTGCTTCTTTACGAGCTAAGAAAGTAGATGTACGTTTAGCATCATCATCAGTGATATTTGCTGTACGTTCTTTAACTTCAGGCTTGTGGATTAAAGAAGATGTACGACGGTCTTCCGCAGCAGCCTTATTGGCTTCGAAACGCTCAGTGGTTTTTGCATCTACTTCGCCTTCAGCTAAGATCGCTAAATCTTTTACCTCTGCTAATTTTTGCTTAGCAAATGCCAACCAATTTTTAACTTCTTTAGGCAATGACTCTTCATTATCTTCATTGTCTAAATCGAAAGGTACGTGTAATAATGAACTCGAAGGTCCTACTAATACACGGTCTTTGCCTAAAGCATCAACAGCTTTTTTGATTTGTGCTAAAGATTTTACGTAATCATTTTTCCAAATGTTGCGACCTTCAACTACACCCAAAGAAAGTGTTAATGAAGCCGGAACTTTGGCTAATATAGTGTCGAGTTGGTTTTCACCTCTTACTAAATCAACATGAACTGCGTAAACTGGTAAGTTTAGAGCTGTTTCTTCGTTGTCACGTAAAGCCTCGAAATAAGTCGTTACAATAATTTTGATGTCTTTAGCAGCAGCAGCTAATTTAGTAAATACACGAGTGTATAGAGCACGTGTTGCATCATCAATATCTAAAGCTAAAAATGGCTCATCAATTTGTACATATTTTGCACCAGCGGTAGCCAATTTAGTTAAGATTTCTTCATATACAGGAACCAACTTATCGATTAAATCGATACGGTTGAAACCAGATTCTTTTTCTTTACCTAATAATAAGTATGAGATCGGGCCAATTAACACAGGCTTCGTTTCAATACCTAAAGATTTTGCTTCATTATATTCATTTAAGAATTTCTCTGAAGTCAATTTGAATTCTTGATTTTTCACGAATTCAGGTACGATGTAATGGTAGTTGGTATCAAACCATTTTGTCATTTCCATTGCCGTTACGTCAACGCCATCTTGCTGGAAACCACGCGCCATTGCAAAGTAAAGGTCCAAATTGTATCCTTTATCTTCGTTATTTAAAAGTGATTGATATTGTGCAGGGATTGCACCTACAGTTAATGTCAAGTCTAAAACTTGGTCATAAAATGAAAAATCATTGGAAGGAATCAAATCGATGCCAGCATCTTTTTGAGTTTTCCAGTTGCCTTCACGGATTTTCAGTCCAGCCTGCAATAATTCTTGCGCGCTGATTTTTTTAGCCCAATATGCTTCATTGGCCTTTTTCAACTCGCGGAAGGCACCTACACGTGGGTAACCTAAGTTGTTCGTTAGTAACATAAATATAAAATTATTTTATTTGTTCAACCTTAACGAAGCAAGAAATTAGAAGGATTTTTTTTATTCGAAATAAAAAACGATCAAAAATTCTTGAATCTATTTACTAAATTTTTTGATTGCTTTTAGAGAGGAGGGCACAAGATATATTTTGTGTCTAGCTTATCATTCCCACTTTTTGATGGGGTAGAATGTAGCACCTTGTCAATTGACAGGTTGCTAAGGCTTCATTGGGTCTATTCCCTCTGCCTTTCTCTATAAGCGCTGTAAATATCGGAATTAGTTTTATAAAAACAAATATTTTGTAACTTTTATATAAAAATGATAATAAACCAAGGTTTAAAATTGGAAATTAGCAGACAAACCAATTTGTTTTCCATTGTAAAACGGTGTTGCCATCGTTAGGTAACTTGTTTTTTTTGATTGCAAGTGTTTATCAAATAATGGTAATAGCCAGTATGCAATTTTTGTTCCCATAATACCAATACCAGCTCCCATGGCGACGTCAGAAAACCAATGTTTATGATTATACATTCTCAGGTAACCTGTTCCCGCCGCAATTGTATAGCCTGCAATACCATACCAAATGGATTGATCTTTATATTCTTGCCATAGAATTTCTGCACCGGTAAAAGGTACAGCAGTATGTCCTGAAGGAAAAGATTCTTGATCTGCGCGATCAGGTCTCCAAGTAGGTGTCGTTTTTTTTATGGTATAAACTGCTGATAAGGTGATTGCATGGGCAATCGAACTTACCACTAAGCGTTGTTTTAAATTGTGCTTACTTGGTATTCCGAGTAAGTCAAGCCCAAAGACAGCGGCAGAAGGAATGAAAACGCTAACATTATCAAGTTTAAAAGTTTTGGACGGATCATTATTAATTGAATTGTTTATTTGTTGATCCTTATGTTTGAGGTATGGGCTATTTAATGAGATTACTCCGTAAGTCATTAAAGCCACAGGAACTATTAATTGCTTATAATTTATTGGCTTAGCATTGGTTTCAAAATCTTGATTATCATTTTGTAAAGTATCTTTTTGCGCATAAAGCGATGTAGAAGAGCAAAAGATTGAAAGGATTAAAAAAAATGGAATTGATAGTTTCATTGTTGCAAGATAAACAAAAAGAGATGTTTTTAACATCTCTTTATTATTCTAGTAATTGTGTATTAGCTAACCAATAATTTATAGCCTTTTCCATGTACATTGACAATTTCAACTTTGGGATCATCTCGTAGGTATTTTCTCAATTTGCTTAAGAAAACGTCCATACTCCGGCCTGTAAAGTAATTGTCATCATGCCAAATTTTTAAAAGGGCTTCTTCTCGAGTCAGTACATCATTCTTTTTTAGACAAAGTAGACGTAATAATTCCGCTTCTTTCGTTGATAGTTTTTGTTGCACACCTTTATGCGCAATTTGTTGACTTGTATAATCGAAGAAGTACTCTCCAATCTCAAATTTATCGCTTACAACCTGATCATCTTTCTCTCTTACAACACGCTTAAGCAATGCATTTATGCGAAGGAGCAATTCTTCCACTCGAAATGGTTTTGTGATATAATCATCGCCACCAAGTTCAAATGCTTCTGTTTTATCTTCCATCATACCTTTTGCAGTAGCAAATATGATGGGGGTTGTTGTATTTATTTTCCTGATTTCTCGGCCTACTGTAAAGCCATCTTTCTTGGGCATCATGACGTCTAAAATGCAAAGATCATAACTGCTCTTACGAAATTGATTGACAGCTTCTTCACCATCTGTACATAAGGTGACATCAAATTTCCCTTTAAGCTCTAAATAATCTTTTAATAAATCTCCTAAGTTTGGATCGTCTTCTGCTAATAATATCTTCTGCATATTCTTATGGTTTTGTTCGAATATTGATGATAATATACGAAATTAATATCGTTTTAAATTTAATTTTTTATGGGTAATAGGATGTCAAACTGCGTTCCCTTATCTTTATCGCTTTTTACTTGAATTTTACCATTCATTCTTTTAATAATATCATAGACATATGATAGTCCCAATCCAAAACCTTTTACGTTGTGGACATTTCCTGTAGGAATGCGATAAAATTGATCAAATATTTTTAATAGATGATCTTTTGCCATTCCAATCCCATTATCAATAATTGTAATTTGAATACTTTCTTTTGTATTTTTGGTTTTCACAATTATGTGTGGATTATCTTTACTGTATTTTATAGCATTATCTACCAAGTTGAAAAATACATTTGACAAATGAAGTTCATCTCCTACTACAATATCATTTTGTGCATCAAAGTGATGTTCAAATTTGCCACCTACTTTTTGTATTTGAAGTTGCATGCTGTCTAATACTGCTGAAAGCAGATCATTAATGTGAATAGGTGTTTTTTCTAACTTTAATGTTTCTTTTTCCAGACGAGCAATATCTAATACTCGTTCTATATGGTTACCTAATCTCACATTTTCATCATATATAATATTTGCAAGACGCTTTACTCTACGCTCATCAGAAATGATCTCTGGATCTCGCAAGGATTCACTGGCTATCATAATTGTAGCAACAGGTGTTTTAAATTCGTGCGTCATATTGTTGATAAAATCAGTTTTCATCTCTGAAACTTTTTTCTGTTTGAATATGATTAATAGGGTATATGCAAAACAGCCAATTAATAGGAAAAGCAAAGCTATTGTAGGGAGCAATAGATAACTCATATTATCAACAATGATAGTACTTTTTCTAGGAAAATAAACGCTTAATCTTCCTGGAGGAGAACCAATATCTCCTTTAAATAGAGCTGTTGAATAACGAGTTATTTTATTTGGTTTAATAATATTATCGATGGTCTGTACACTGAAAACAATATTACTGCTATCGCGAACTTCAATATTAAAAGGATAATTGATATCTCTTTCTGCAAGTTCCTCTTTTAATAAGTTTTGAATGAGATTAATATTTAAGCGCTCTCTAAATGGGCGTTTGGATAGCTCCATTCCAATAGCAACATCTTCAATAAGACCGCTTCTTTTCCCGCCGATAGCTGCGATAGTATCAAATACATTTTTACCAGTTCCAATCAAATTCTGACCGCTCATATTTTCCAACTTATTTTCAAGATCTACTATTTTCTTAGCAATCTGTTTATTGAATCTTGGAGGTAAAGTCGCAATTTTATACTCAATTGCTTGCTTTAAGATAGGATCTATTGTTGGTATAACGAATCTTGCACTATCATCTTTTGCATTTTCTTTTGGTAGAAATTTGGTTGCTCCAATTTCTACATATTCTTTTATGACATGATCAGGACTGTTGTATTTGATGACGTCAATGCTTAATACATTTTCTTTACTTTTTCTATTGATGTAAGTCTCATAAAATGAATTTTCAATAGATACAACACTAGGAAATGTTTCTTTTAGCTGATCTTCAGCTTCTTTAAATTTTTCTTTTATGGCATATTGATCAGCTCGTAAGTTTTCCAGATCTCTTTGCATTTTCAATTGTTCAGCAAGATGCCTTTGCTTCTCCTGTTCAAATTGATATTTTTTGATATTGGTTTGCTGTTGTACTTTTGCAAAATCAATTACCTCCCGACGTTCTATTTTACCTGCGACTGCCGTTAAGGAAGCATTGACCGATTCGTCAAACAATTGTGATTTTTGACGATAGGATTCTCTGATAAAATAAAATTGCATAGCTGCCACTCCCAGTAATGCTAGGGTCATCAAGCTAATAATTAAAACTATGCTACTTTTCTTCATTTGTTACAAATATAGTTATGCTTTATTTGATTTAATTGCTTTTAACAATGTTTAACAAGCTTAATGTTTCATTATGAAGGATTAAGCTTTATTTTAGATAAATATTTTATAAAAATACTCGATATGAAAAAGATATTAAGTTTAGTTTGTTTCTGTATTTCATTTTTTGCAACACATGCATCTAGTGTATCCAGAGATACATCAAGTGCTAAGTTTGGTACAGAGGGTAATAAATACGGATCGAAAAATTTTAATTTAAAATTGGAGCCCAATTCGGATGAACGTTTTAATGTAGTAAAATCGAATAGTCTGCCAATAGATAGGGAGGGTGCTGATTTGAATATGAGAGGAAGTCGCTACAAGTCCAATACTCCGGTGTTAAAGATTCCGACAGATCCAAATGTTCATTATCATATGCAACATAAAAAAACTGACATTGACGATGCTGCTCCGATACCAAATTCTTTTAAGAATGCTATCCCTTTAGGGGACAGTGGCAATTCTAAACTAGAGAATAACCCTGTTCAACCTTTATATAAATTAGAGTTTTTACCCGATAGCCTGATGCATCGTCATGACTCTCCACTCAAACGTAATGGATATAAAGCTAAATAAAGCTAATTAAACCATATTTTATGGGTGTTGCTTAAATTTTGACGGAGCTTTATTTTACTTGGTTTTTAGTTAAAAATATAGGTTCATACAAGGCAATGGGCAAATAACAACAATTAATTAGTCGCTAATTGCTATATATTGGCTATTGCCTAGATTTTGAAGTAAAGGAATTTCAGTAAATCTTGAGAATCAGCATCTAAAATTTAATAGTGCTCAGTAATTGTACTTATCATATTTTGCTGTACAAGAGGTTTATTTATTATACAACCTTTTAAATGCTATTGTTCTTTGCAAGCCATAATATTTATCATCGTTATGGTGGCAAATTGAATCCTAAGTTTTACGATATTCCTTATTAGATGTAAAAACTGTGTTTTAATTAACATTTAGAAAATAAAAATAGGTCAATTACAACTAAGCTATTGACGTTACTTTACCCCGTAAGTCTGTTTTAAAATGAATTTAACAGCATCTTTAATTCGATTTATACCTTCTTCTGTTGTTAAATTTATCTCACAAAAGGTACTATCTGTTGTTTTTGTATGCAATACAAGATAATATATACCAGCTACTAGTAAACTAGAGACGGCTCTAAGATCAACGTCTTTTCCAGCGAGTTCTTTATCCGAATATGGGAAAAATAGGGCACTCATCTTCTCTCTAGTCTGCGTAACATGGGACATAATATCAGATTTTTCACTGATTTGCCAAAGTACTACTTTTTGCATTTCTTCATTCAATGTGAATTGATCAATTTGCTCCAGTAATAAGTTTTCAAGGAAAAGGCGAGAGCTAGTACCTGAGGCTTTTGCAAGTGTTTCCTCAGCAGCAATGGTTGCTTCTACCCAGTAGTCCTTACCTTTTATATATGTTTCGATAAGATTATCAACACTTCCAAAGTATACTGAGATTAATTTTCTGTCTACTCCAGCAGTACTGGCAATATTCGCGATTGAAAGTCCTGTATATCCTTTTTTTTCCAAAACTGCACCCACTGCTTGGATAAGTTTGGTCATCGTTCTACTTTTATCGTTCTTTTCTCCTTGATACGTTTTTCTGGCCATTGAAGTAATATATTTAGTTAGACACTGCCGTAATATATTTAGTTAAACTTTAGGATCAAAGTTAATTAAATATATTGCTTTCTTTCAATTAGATGCTTTTATCTTGTTTTAGTAAGATCAATTTTTTTGCCAATATGTTCAAAAGCATTTAAAACATGGTCTAAATGCTCCTTGCTATGTGTAGCCATTAAGCTGGTTCTGATGCGTGCATCTTTTTTAGAAACACCAGGATAAACAATGCAATTTGCATATACACCGGCCTCTAGTAGCATTCGTGCTACTTGCGCAGTTTTGTGTGGATCCCCAATCTTCACAGGAATTATTGGAGACTGTGTTGTGCCTATATTTAAGTTCAGTGAAAGAAGTCCGTTTTTAAAATAAGCAATGTTTTCTGCTAATTTGGTTCTCCATTGTGGTTCTTCATCAATGAGTGCGATCGCTTTAATTAAGCCATTGGCGGCGGGTGATGATGTTGAAGAAAATACTTGTTGCCTAGCTTGATAGCGTAAATAATTTATAATTTCTGGAGTTGACACAATAAAACCGCCAATATGTCCAAATGCTTTGCTTAAAGTGCCAGAAATGATGTGAACTTTATTTAATAAATTATAAACTTCAATGCATCCTCGTCCTTTTTCACCTATTACACCGATGCCATGTGCATCATCTACCATTAAATAAGCACCATATTTTTCACAGAGATCATATATTTCATCCATTTTTGCAAGATCTCCATTTTGTGAGTAAACACCATCAATGATGACCAGTTTTGTCCTGAATTTGTTTTGAGCATCAACCAAAGCTCTTTCCAAATGAATCATACTATTGTGAGGAAAACGTTTTGTGTTTGTGCTATTTAAACCTTCGTAAACACTAGCGTGTACTTCCATATCAACAATAGCACAATCTTCTTCTTTTAGTAATGATTGTAGCGTTGCTGTGTTTGCTGTATATCCTGTTGTATAAACAATTGAGGAGCCTGTTGGTCTATTGAAAAAATCAGATATTTTATCTTCAAGTTGAACATGATATTCATGATGGCCTCCAATAAGAGGAGATGCACCTGCCCCTGTTCCATATTTCATTATACCTTCAATTGCTGCTTGCTTCACTTTCGGATGCTGGGTGAAATTTAGGTAGTCATTTGAGACTAAACTGATACATTCCTTTGAGTTTTTCATGAAGGAGGTTTTCACTTGAACGACTGGTCCACACCCTTTGGTAACGAACCGAAAATTCATATGATCATTTTCGCTCATGTAATCAGTAAATTCTTGAAAAGCAGTAGCTGATTGGACCATGTCATGGTTTGGAATATTTTCAAATTCCTTAAAGCTAGCCTTTGTAAAATCAATGTTGTGGTTAAGAGTTGGTAGCATTTTTTTTCTATATTATTTAATTGGCTGTAAATATTATGAAATATAATGATTTATTTTTTAAAATTCCTTGCCTTGGTATTTTTTATTATAAATTTTATCTAATGATTTTGAGCATTTATTTTGTACTTGTTTTGGCATTCTAATTTATATCTAACTGTAGGTTGGGTATAAATTAGAAAATGGTGGATTTATAGATGATTTAGATTTTCTTTTAGCTCACTCTAGAGTTAAATAATACTTGTTGGCCAATCCGGAATGAAGAAGGTTGCTTAATTGCCAAAATTATCAATAAGTGTCTAGTTCAAGTAGGTGTCCATCATTCCCGATATCAACCCTATTTTCATTAATTTCGATTTGCTGGGTAGGAACATAGCTACCTTAAAAGGCATCATTTAAGGTTAAAAAAAACCTATTGCAATAATAGTATTTAAAAAGGTACCTCTAAATCTTTACTGATTTTCATAGCTTAAAGCTGAACTTTACTTTATTTTTAAAATCCTAGACAGTAATCTCACTTTGTTGTTGTGGTCCATCAATAAACTCCTTTTCAGCGGTAGTTGAAAAGGTTGCTATTAATTTGGGTATACTGTATTTGGGTAAGGTTGCTTAGTAGGTGTCGCCATCTTTTAATGGTGTTAGTTCTTTTATCAATGACGGATTGTTTGAGACGCGAAAGTAAAATGTGTTAATTTCTATATTCTCTTCAGGGGTATGCTCTTTGTCCTGCTGTGTAACATCTTTACTACTCTAATAAAAAATAATATGTACAAGAATAAACGATTGCGAAGGTACATATTTACTAATTTAGGAATATGGTAGAGACAATTTAGCTAATTGATTCTGTAGTAAATATCGGCTTAAATCAGGTTACTTTTTTTTATTAAATGCTTTAAATGTCTTGTATATGAGAACTATGTCATTTTTAACAATAACTTCTAAATGTATATTGCAACAAAAAAAGCGCTCTCCAAATTATTCTTGGAAAAGCGCTTTTCTATTTTTTTAATATTATGCTGATTACAATTGGGAAACACGAATTGTGTTCGTTTTTCCTTTTTCGATTAACGGTGTCGATGCCGTGTTAATCACAATCGAACCCGGAGCGATATAGTTATTCTTAACAATAAATTTATTGACATCATGAATAGAACCGTCTGTACTGTCAAATTTGTCATAAATAAAGGTTTTAACACCCCATAATAAACTTAATTGACGTAACAATTTTTTAGTTCCTGTAAAAACCATGATATCAGCGTTCGGTCTGTAACTTGCGATTTCAAATGCAGTAGCGCCAGAAGATGTTAAAACAGCAATTGCGGCAGCATCTGTTTTCTTTGCTAAATATACCGAAGACGCACAAATTGCATCTGGAATTTTAGTTCCATCGCTAATCTCACTAACTTTCTCATTATAATATGGATATGATGTTTGTTCCACGTGGATAATGATTTTACTCATTGTTTCGATAACGATTTCAGGAAATTCACCTACAGATGTTTCTCCGCTTAACATCACTGCATCAGCTCCATCAATAACCGAGTTAGCAACATCATTAACTTCAGCACGTGTAGCACGTGGAGTTGTGATCATACTTTCTAACATTTGAGTTGCAATGATAACCGGTTTTGATAAATCACGACATTTTTGAACGATGATTTTTTGTAAACCTGGTACTTCTTCCATTGGCATTTCAACACCTAGATCACCACGTGCAACCATAATTGCATCAGTTGCTTCGATGATAGCATCAATATTTTCGATAGCCTCGGGTTTTTCGATTTTTGCGATTACTTGTGCGTGGCTTCCTTTTTCAGCAATGATTTTTTTACATTGGTAAATATCTTCTGCTGAACGTACAAATGACATTGCAATCCAATCTGCACCATGGTCAAGTGCAAAATTTAAATTATCTAGATCTTCTTCTGTTAAAGAAGGAATTGAAACTTTTGTGTTTGGTAAATTAACACCTTTACGAGAAGTTAATACACCTCCATGTACAACCTCACAAGTAACAGTATCTTTATAGTTGGTGTTTAAAACACGCAATTGCAATTTGCCATCATCTAATAAGATGATTTCATTAGCAGCAACATCATTTGGGAAATTTTCATAAGTGATGTAAATTCTCTCTTCATCACCGATTAATTCATGTGTAGTAATTTCAACTTGTGAGCCATTTACTAATATAGCGCCACCTTCTTTCATTTTTCCGATACGGATCTTAGGACCTTGTAGATCGGCTAAAATAGCGACATTAAAATTAGTTTCTTCATTGATCGCATTGATGGTTTCAATTACTTTCAAATGATCTTCTTGACTACCGTGTGAAAAGTTTAAACGACATACGTCTACACCTTTAGCAATCATATTTGTTAGCACTTGTTTATCAGCAGATGCAGGACCTAGTGTTGCAACAATTTTAGTCCTTTTTTGAACTTTTTCCATTCTAATTTTTTTATTACTATGTATTTTTATTTTTATATAACTTCATTTTTTTTGTGAAATTATAAAACTCGTTTTACTAACGAGGATAATTTAGATTTAAGGGGTGTATCTTGTACACTATTAAATAGTTTGCTAAAATATCAGATTTTCTTTGGATTTCAATATTTTTGGTGATATTTCTTTTACAAACACGACTTCGGGTATTTTGTTTATATTTTTTACTATACGATCCAGGTCATCATCATCAATATAATTTTTGATTATTATAAAATAATCGAAATTAGGATGCTCCGGTATTAATAAATTACCTTCGATACTTTTATTGTTGATTAAATAATATTCTGTTTGAAATTTGGTATTTATATACCAGAAGGTAGTAAAGTGCTGCTTCGATTTTTTAGCATTGTCAAAAACAATATGATACTCTAATTCTTCAGAAGTTTTTTGCTTTAACTTTTGATTATGGTCAAATTTATCTTCTTTTCCTCTGACAAAATTTAGGAGCGTTAGCTTATTAATAAAATGGCAGAGACGGTAATCTTTTAAAGGAGATGAAATGGCAATAAGGACGAAGTCTAATTCGGCATCAAATTCTAGGTCCCATTTTAGTATCGTTTTGTTATTCAAAGTGAAAATTTAAGCTTGTGTTCTTGACGAAAATACAAAAAAATGATGCAAATGCTGTGAATTTAATGTAAAATTTCAATTAATTGCCTCTATGTTTGTACATATTAGGAATTATTGTTATACTTGAATACGGTTAGTTTATAGCGAGTTAAGGGTGTAGCTGTACCGGGTTGGGAAATAATTTGACAATCTAAAAATCAAATGGATTTTTATATTTGATGAAATTTATTTTTCTTTGCACAGATTTATTAAACAATTAAACTATAAAATCATGTCAGATATCGCTTCAAGAGTAAAGGCAATTATCGTTGAAAAATTAGGTGTAGACGAAAACGAGGTAACACCAGAAGCTTCTTTCACTAATGATTTAGGTGCAGATTCACTTGATACTGTAGAGTTAATCATGGAATTTGAGAAAGAATTCAACGTTGCAATACCTGATGACCAAGCTGAAACTATTGGTACAGTGGGACAAGCAATCACTTATTTAGAAAAAAACGTTAACTAACTAATTTAATTGGGCCAAATCGTATAAATGGAGCTTAAAAGAGTAGTAGTAACAGGATTAGGCGCACTTACACCAATTGGTAATACCGTTTCAGAATATTGGAATAGTTTATTAGATGGTGTAAGCGGTGCTGCTCCCATTACGCATTTTGATGCGTCAAAATTTAAAACCCAATTCGCTTGTGAAGTGAAGGGGTTTGATCCACATGAATTTATGGATCGCAAGGAAGCTCGCAAAGTAGATCCTTTTGTACAGTATGCTATTGCATCATCTGATGAAGCAATTAAGGATGCTGGTTTAATTTTTGAAAATTTAGATACAAATCGTATCGGAGTTATTTGGGGATCAGGAATTGGGGGATTGACAACTTTCACAGATGAAGTTGTAAATTTCGCAAAAGGGGATGGAACACCACGTTTCAATCCTTTCTTCATTCCAAAAATGCTTGTCGATATTGCTCCGGGACATATTTCTATGCGCCACGGACTTCGTGGACCTAACTTTTCGGCTGTCTCCGCATGTGCTTCGGCAACCAATGCAATGATTGATGCTTTTAACTATATCCGTATGGGTAAAGCTGATGTAATCGTAACTGGTGGATCTGAGGCAACTATTAATGAAGCTGGAATCGGTGGATTTAATGCAATGCATGCATTGTCAACTAGAAATGATGATCCTAAAACAGCTTCACGTCCTTTTGATAAGGATCGTGATGGTTTTGTTTCTGGTGAAGGGTCTGGTGCGATTATATTAGAAAGTTTAGAACACGCATTAGCGCGTGGTGCTAAAATTTATGCTGAAATTGGAGGTGGGGGTATGAGTGCTGATGCACATCACATCACAGCTTCTCATCCAGAGGGCTTAGGTGCTAAACTTGCGATGACAATGGCGGTTAATGATGCGGAACTAGATTTCACAGATATTGACTATATCAATGTGCATGGCACTTCTACTCCGGTAGGGGATATTAGTGAAACTAAAGCTATTGTAGATTTATTTGGTGAGCACGCTTATAAATTGAACATTAGTTCGACAAAATCAATGACAGGACACCTTTTAGGTGCTGCTGGTGCGATTGAAACTATTGCTTCTATTTTAGCTGTTCAAAATGATATAGTACCACCTACTATTAATCATTTTACAGATGATCCGGAATTGGATAACAGATTAAATTTCACATTTAATAAAGCTCAAAAGCGTATTGTAAATGCTGCAATGAGTAATACTTTTGGTTTTGGTGGTCATAACGCAACTATTGTTGTGAAGAAATACAAAGCTTAATATTACTTTATTTAAGTTATTAAAATAATTGGGATACAACAGGTGCTTTATACCTGTTGTCCCTTTTTTAGACTAAGATGCCTTTTTCAAGGATTTATAAATTATATTTTTCTGCTGACAAAGCTTATGTTAGAAAGCTCAAGAACCTGTTAGGTTTTGTCCCTGGAAACATACGACTTTATCAAATGGCTTTTAGGCATAAGTCTGTAGCTGTTGTGATCAAGGAAGGTTCCAAAAATAGCAACGAAAGATTGGAATTTTTGGGAGATGCTATTTTAGGTTCAGTGGTTGCTGAACTACTATTTAAAAAATACCCTTATAAAGACGAAGGCTTTTTGACTGAAATGAGATCTAAAATTGTCAGTCGTGTACATCTTAATCAACTTTCTCGGAAGCTCGGATTAAATGAGCTTATTCAGTTTGACGCGAGAATGATTAGCTTTCCCAATAAACAAGGCTCTTTGTTAGGTGATGCTTTTGAAGCACTTATCGGTGCCGTATATTTGGACAAAGGGTATGTGTTTACTAAAAATTTTCTATTAAACCGTATTATTAAACCACATGTAGATATTCACTTATTGGAACAAACGGAAACTAATTTTAAAAGTCGTTTGATCGAATGGTGCCAGCATAATGGTAAAGAGGTTGTATTCAATCAAATTGATAATCCTCCTGGTGAATCGAATAAAATGTTTTCTATTGAAGTAGTTGTACAAGGTGAAGTTTGTGGCCTAGGACAAGATTTCAATAAAAAAAGCGCTGAAAAAACAGCTGCAGAAAAAGCTTGTGAGTATTTGAAAATTTTAGAGCTTGACTAAGCTTTTTTCTTCTAAGTTCCAATAAATCCTTCTTAAATATTAACTTTGCCAAATGGCAACAGTAAAACCTTCTTTAGCAAAAGGCACACGTGATTTTTCACCTGCCGAAATGCTTAAACGTAATTATATTTTCAATACACTTAAGCGTGTTTTTAAAAAGTATGGTTACAGTGAAATTCAAACTCCTTCTTTTGAAAATTTGCAGACACTTACGGGAAAGTATGGTGATGAAGGGGATCAGTTAATTTTCAAGATTTTGAATTCTGGAGATTATTTGAGTAAAGCTCCCAATGATTTACTTGAATCCAAGTCTTCAACTAAATTAATCTCTCTTATTTCTGAAAAGGCACTTCGTTATGATCTCACTGTACCGTTTGCTCGTTATGTTGTCATGCATCAAAATGATATTTCTTTACCTTTTAAACGTTTTCAAATTCAACCTGTATGGCGCGCTGATCGTCCTCAAAGAGGTCGTTATCGCGAATTCTATCAGTGTGATGTAGATGTAGTGGGTTCTGAAAGCCTATTGAATGAAGCTGAGTTTATTTTAATCTATCATGAAGCATTGAAAAATTTGGGACTGCAAGATTTTACGATTAAAATTAACAACCGTAAGATTCTTTCAGGTATAGCTGAGATTATTGGTAAGCCGGAACTTATTGTCGATATGACAGTTGCGATCGATAAATTGGATAAGATCGGTTTAGAAGGTGTAAATAAAGAACTATTAGAACGAGGTTTTACAGCAGCAGATTTAGAAATTTTACGTCCAATTATTTTATTAGAGGGATCAAATCTAAAGAAATTGTCTGCCTTAAAGCACGTATTATCAAATTCGGAAATAGGATTAAAGGGAATAGCAGAAATAGAAGAATCGTTTGATTATATTTCTAAGTTGGATTCTTCAAATGAAGTTTTAAACCAATTTGTAGAGGTTGATATTACCCTAGCGCGTGGGTTGAATTATTATACGGGCTGCATTTTCGAGGTAAAAACGAATGAGGTCGCTATGGGGAGCATCGGTGGTGGTGGACGCTACGATGATTTGACAGGTATGTTTGGTTTGAAAGGATTGACCGGTGTAGGTGTGTCTTTCGGTGCCGATCGTATCTATGACGTTCTAGAAGAATTAAATCTTTATCCTGAGGCTAAGGGAGATTACACTAAGCTTTTGATTGTGAACTTTGATAAAGAAACCGAGTCCTTTACATTACCTCTTCTAAATCGCCTACGTAAGGCGAACATTGCAGTCGAGCTTTATCCAACAGCTGCGAAATTGAAAAAACAGATGAGTTATGCCGACAGTAAAGGCATTCCATTTGTTTTATTAATTGGTGAAGAGGAAGTTTCTTCAGGCCAGCTTTCATTGAAAGATATGCAAACAGGTGATCAAAGAAAAATAGATGAATCAAGTTTGATTGTTGAATTGAGCTAAAATCATATTTGTTACAAAACAAAAAAGCCAAAAGAATAATATGTCTTTTGGCTTTTTTGTTTGTTCTTTTTTTAATTTACTAAATTAAGCCAGTCATTTATTTGGGTATCTTCTTATGTCGTTTAAATCAAATGTCTTAGAACTGTCTAAAACAAGAAGAAAATTTGATTTTCTGACCAAAATATCACCCAAATTGATTAGATTTGTAGTCAAGATTAGTAAGAAATTCAAAACTTTGAAATGAGTTCAACACCTATAACAAAAGAGACATATTTAGAGTGGTATAGATCTATGCTACTTATGCGTAAGTTTGAAGAGAAGACAGGTCAACTTTATGGACAACAAAAAATCCGTGGTTTCTGTCACTTGTACATTGGACAAGAGGCAGTAGTAGCAGGTACAATGTCTGTTATCAAACCTGAAGATTCTTTAATTACAGCCTACCGTGATCACGCACATGCTTTAGCAAAAGGTGTATCAGCGAATGAATGTATGGCTGAGATGTTTGGAAAAGCAACAGGTTGTTCAAAAGGAAAAGGTGGATCTATGCACTTTTTCTCGAAAGAACATAAGATGATGGGTGGCCATGGTATTGTTGGTGGTCAGATTCCATTAGGAGCTGGTATCGCTTTTGCTGAAAAATATTTGGGTACAAATAATGTTAACGTATGTTACATGGGTGATGGCGCAGTTCGTCAAGGTGCTTTTAATGAAACTTTGAACATGGCCATGTTGTGGAAATTGCCTGTAATTTTTGTTTGTGAAAACAATGGTTATGCAATGGGTACTTCCGTACAACGTACAACCAATATGCAAGATATTTATAAAATGGGCCTAGGTTTTGATATGCCTTGTGCTCCAGTAGATGGTATGGATGTCGTAGCTGTACACAATGCGATGGATGAAGCTGTGCAACGTGCTCGTGCTGGGGAAGGACCTACTTTCTTGGAAATACGTACCTACCGTTACAAAGGTCACTCGATGTCCGATCCTGCGAAATATCGTACGAAAGAAGAATTAGAAGAATATAAAGGACGTGATCCATTATTGGCGACAAAGCATGCTATTGTTGAAAACAATTATGCTGATGAAGCTTGGTTTGCTGAAGTGGATGCTGAGGTGAAAAGTATTGTAGATGAATCTGTGAAATTTGCTGAAGAATCTCCTTTCCCTACAGCTGATGAATTGTACAAAGATGTGTACGTTCAAGAGAATTATCCATTTATATTAGATTAATATAAGTTACTTTAACTAGATAAATAAAATACAATGGCTGAAGTAGTTAGAATGCCGAAAATGAGCGATACCATGACCGAAGGGGTTATCGCAAAATGGCACAAACAAGTTGGTGATAAAGTTAATTCTGGTGATTTAGTTGCTGAAATCGAAACTGATAAAGCGACGATGGATTTTGAATCATACCAAGAAGGAACACTTTTATATATTGGTCCTAAAGAAGGTGAAGCAGTTGCTATTGATGCTGTTATTGCCATTCTTGGAGAACCTGGAGAAGATTTTCAAGCATTATTAAATGACGCTCCTCAGGCTGAAGAAGTGACGGAGAAAAAGGAAGTAGAAGGTTCTAATTCATCTGGGACTGAAGCAGCTCCTCAGTCTAATGTAACACCGGAGTCTTTAGGTGTTACAGTTATCACTATGCCTTTGTTAAGTGATACGATGACAGAAGGTGTAATTGCGCAATGGAATTTTAAAGTTGGTGATACAATCAAATCTGATGATTCTATTGCGGATGTAGAGACGGATAAAGCGACGATGGAGGTTACAGCTTATGCTGATGGCACATTGTTATATGTAGGTCTTGAGGCAGGTGAAGCTGCTAAAGTAAATGATATTATTGCTATTGTAGGTCCTGCAGGAACAGATGTAACACCATTGTTAAATCAAAAAGCTGCTCCTACATCTCAAGCTGCTCCTGCCGAAGTAAAAAATGAATCAAAGGTAGAGGCTAATGTAACTACGGAAAATAAAGCTACTGATGTAGCCGATGATTCTCGAGTGAAAGCATCTCCATTAGCACGTAAAATTGCTAAAGATAAAGGAATCAACCTGAATGAGATTAAAGGATCTGCTGATGGTGGCCGTATTGTAAAAAAAGATGTTGAATCTTACGTTCCAGCTACTAAAGTTGCTCCTGCTTCAACAATTGCTGCGCCAGTTGCTACTGAAACAAAAGCGATCACTTTACCTACTTTTGTAGGTGAAGAGAGATATACAGAAGTTGCTGTTTCTCAAATGCGTAAAACAATTGCACGTCGATTAGGTGAAAGTTTGTTTACTGCTCCACATTTTTACCTAACGGTAAGTATCGACATGGAAAATGCAATGCTTGCTCGTACGCAAATCAATGAAGTGGCTCCAGTAAAAGTTTCTTTCAATGATATCGTTGTAAAAGCAGTTGCAGTTGCATTGAAAAAGCATCCTGCCGTAAACTCTTCATGGAAAGGTGATAAGATTCGTTTTAATGAGCATACAAATATTGGTGTTGCAATGGCTGTTGAAGATGGCTTATTAGTTCCTGTTGTACGTTTTGCTGACGGAAAATCATTATCTCACATTTCTGCAGAAGTTAAAGATTTCGCTCAAAAAGCGAAAACTAAAAAATTAACTCCAGCTGACTGGGAAGGTTCAACATTTACAGTTTCTAATTTAGGTATGTTTGGTATTGATGAATTCACATCAATTATCAACTCTCCGGATGGTGCAATTCTATCTGTTGGTGCAATTCAACAAGTTCCTGTTGTTAAGAATGGTACTGTTGTTCCTGGTAATGTGATGAAGTTGACTTTAGGTTGTGACCACCGTGTAGTGGACGGTGCTACTGGTGCTCAATTCTTGCAAACATTAAAAGCATTATTAGAAAATCCAGTGAGATTATTAGCGTAATCTTACTTCGAATAAGTATATTCAAAAGGTCACTTTATATAAAGTGACCTTTTTTTATTGTTTTTTTCTTTTTTTAGTACTAAAATCAGCATTTTAGCATTAATACATTAGAAAAGAAATAGAATCCGTTAAATAGTGAAATTATATATACTAAAAAGCATAGTTGCTGTTCTTATCATAGCAACCGTATCGTGTAGTTCGAAAGAAGAAAAGCAAAAAAAAGCATTAGTTGAACAGGCTAAGACTGACAGTTTAAAACTCATATACAATCCATCTGAAGCAGATCCTAAAATTGAAGCTTTTATGCAAAATTTGCATAAAAGAGTAGGATTTAATGGTAATGTACTGATTGCAAAAAATGGAAAGATTTTATATCAGAATTCATTTGGTTGGGCAAATTATCTTTTAAAAGATAGTTTGAAGATTGATTCAAAATTTGAATTAGCGTCTGTTTCCAAACCACTTACAGGTATTGGTATTTTGAAATTGGTTGAAGAGGGCAAATTGAAATTGGATCAAACTATTAATGATTTTTATCCTAATTTTCCCTATCCAGATATTACAATAAAGCAATTATTGTCTCATCGTTCTGGATTGCCAAATTATGTTTATTTTTCGGAAGAGCATTGGAAGGAAAAAAAGAAGGGTATGACCAATCAAGATGTCATGAATATGCTGATTGAGTTTAAACCGAATCGCTATGGTAAACCTGACGGTAAATTCTTTTATAACAATTCGAATTTCATGGTTTTAGGCGCTATTATTGAAAAGGTAACTAATCAAAGTTATGCGGAATGGATGAAAGAAAATGTCTTTAATCCAGCAGGAATGACTAATACAGCTGCATTGTCAAAAGCTATTTATGAAAAAATTCCGACAGATGTTATCGGTCACGATAAGGTTTGGAGAAGATCTGTTGTTCAGAATTTTCAAGATGGCCCTCTGGGCGATAAGGGAATTTATAGTACAGTTCGGGATCTGTATAAATTAGATTTAGCGTTAAATGAAGGAAGGTTATTAAAGAAAGAAACGTTAGATTCTGCTTATGTCGATCGTGCGAAATCTAAAAATGGAATATTTGGGTACGGATTAGGTTGGCGCACTTTTCACAGAAATAATGATCTAATAATCTATCATACTGGATGGTGGCACGGATTTCGCAATTTGTATGTTAGGGATCTAAAAAATAACGTTACGATTGTACTTTTATCGAATATGACTAATGGTAGCTTAGTTAAATTGGATGAATTGTATAAAATTTTAGGGATGCCTATCTTAAGAAAGGGAATATATAATGATGCTGGTAATGTGGCTGATGATGTTTAATAAAATAAGTAGTTATGAAAAAAACGCTAATAATAGGAGCGAGTACTAATCCAGAAAGGTATTCGTATAAAGCAGCCTATAAATTGAAGCAATATGGACATGATATTGTGAATGTTGGGCTTAAGAAGGGTGAAGTTGCTGGTGTCGAAATAGAACCTATGGGACTTATTCACACGGATATTGATACCATTACTATGTATGTTGGCGCAGCAAATCAAAAAAGCTATTTTGATTATATTTTAGAAACAAAGCCAAAGCGGATTATTTTTAATCCTGGAGCTGAAAATGCGGAATTAGAAGCACTTGCAGGTGCAATAGGTATTGATACTGAAAATGCTTGTACATTGGTTCTTTTAAGTACAGGACAGTATTAAGTGGATTGATCTAATTGTTTTATTATTGGATCTATGATCCTTATTAATAATCATGAAAAAAGGGTAATAATGGTTTCTGAAACCATTATTACCCTTTTTTCATGATTTTCTTCTCAAACGATTTCGTAAGTTTCTCTTGTGTGTCTACTAAAAAAAGTACATTTTAGAGCCCAATTGAACCCTATTTATGCGGAATTTATATATTTTTTTTATTTCTATCTTATGTGTTATTTGTCGTGCTCAGGGTCAAGACAAACCAATATTTCATATTCCTCAGTTGGGTAAAAGTATTTACGAAGGGGTATTCACGGGGAATGGTTTACTAGGAACGATGACCTATTTGAAATCTTCACAAGCTGTACGTATAGATATTGGTAGAACGGATATTTATGATCACCGTGAAAAAAATCGTGAAAAGCTTTTTGATAAAGCTCGTCTGTCACTAGGGCATTTTTCTATAAACCTTAATGTGGACATTGATAGTATAGGTGGTGATATTTTTATTCAGCAAGCTTATTCTCAAACGAATATTAAGACTTCGGATGGTATGTTGCATATTAAAACGACAACACTGTCTGATGATAATATTATACTCATTGAAGTCATTAAAAAGGACTACCATGGGAACTACTCTTTTGACTGGTGTCCGGATTCTGCTATCAGTCCCCGTATGAAATTTGATTATACACAAAAACCTACTTATTATACTCGCAATCCTGAGGGAAAATCAGGCACTAGTAAGGGATTTTCTTTTTATAATCAAGAGTTATTAGCTGGCGGTGGCTATGCAACTGTATATAAGAAAATGCTCGGTATGGACAATGATGTTTATGTTGTCTCGGTTGGATATAATCAGGTTAACAAGAGCTATCTAAAAGAAACAATTGATTATGTTGATCATTTTGATTCTAAAGATATTACTATAGCTTTGGAAAAACACCAAAATTGGTGGCGTAATTATTATAGTGCTTCTTCTTTGTCATTACCAGATAAAATTTATCAGCGTTTTTATGATATGCAGTTGTATAAATTAGCAAGTGCCACCAGAACAAATAAGCCAGCAATAGATTTGCAGGGACCATGGACGAGCGTTACTCCTTGGCCAGCTTACTGGATGAACTTAAATATGCAATTGACATATTCTCCTGTTTTCACGTCAAACCATCTTGATATCGCGAATTCTTTAATTCAAATGATTGATCAGAATGTCTCCAATTTGAGAGAAAATGTTCCTGTGGCTTATCGTTATAATAGCATTGCTATTGGGCGCTCATCTGCGAACGATCTCTGGAGTCCTGTTCTCTTAGAGAAGGGAGTCTCAATTTCCGATGCTTCTGATGGTGAAAAAGAACTTGGCAACTTGCTTTGGTTATTGCATAGCTACTATTCTTACTATCGCTATGGCATGCAGGAAGAGGTATATGACCGCTTATTTCCCTTACTTAAAGAGGCTGTTAATTATTATTTGCATCTATTAGAAAAAAATGAATCAGGAAAATATCATATCGCTGTTAAAACTTATTCGCCAGAATATAAATATGGGTATGCTTATGATACGAATTATGATCTAGCTATTCTGAGATGGGGGCTTAGATCACTCATCGAGCTAGATGATGAAAAGAATAGGAAAGATCCTCTATATGATCGATGGCTCGATGTACTCGAAAATTTGGTCGATTTTCCACAAGGGGTAAACGGTTATTTGATAGCTAAGGATGTTCCTTATGGTGAGTCACATAGACATTATTCGCATTTAATGATGATCTATCCTTTTTATGAAATTAATTGGGATCAAAAGGAAAATAGAGTTTTGATTGAGCGTTCAATTAAGTACTGGCAGAGTAAAAATCAGTTCTTGCAAGGTTATTCATTTACTGGTGCCGCATCGATGTATGCCATGATGGGAAGGGGAGATGATGCCTTAGCATCTCTTGATAATTTATTAAAATCTTATATTAAAAAGAATACGCTTTATGCCGAGTCGGGACCAGTAATTGAAACCCCGTTAGCAGCAATGACAAGCATCCAAGAACTTTGCTTACAATATTGGAATGGAAAATTAAGAATTTTTCCCGCTGTACCTACTTCCTGGAAAGATATTTCTTTTAAAAGGTTTTTGACTGATGGAGCTTTTCTGGTTTCTGCAAAGAGGAAAAATGGTATAACGCAAACTGTGGAGATCGAAAGTCAACATACGGGTACAATTAGAGTTGAATCGGGGATATCGGCTCCAATGATTGTGATTAAAGGAAAGGGTAAGTATGAAATAGATCTTGATGGAATAATTGTTTTTACACTTAATAAGGGCTCTCGAGCAGTAGTTTATGAGAAGAAGTAGAAAGTGCTATAAAATTTTAATGTTTCTCTTTTTTGTTATGTTGCAAATTAATGCACTTGGACAACACACCTTAGAGCGGCATCTTTCAGGTGAAGTTTTGACAAATACCGTTAATCGTATTGATGACTGGCGGTTGGAAAAGAAAAATGAATGGAACAAAGCTATTCAAGCGCTATCAATATTGGAAAAGTCTCACATAATGAAAGTTGCAGAGGATGCGAATTCATTTACTTGGCCATCATTGTTAGCTACAAAATATCTTGAATATAAGACTGATGGAAACAGAACTCGCTACGAGGATGATATTAATACACGCAGGAGTATCGTATCGCATTTGGTTATAGGAGAATTGGTTGAGGGAAAGGGACGTTTTATTCCGCAGATTATTAATGGCCTCTGGTTAATGATGGAAGAAAGTACTTGGGTAAGTCCTGCACATATTGTAGTGCAAAAATCTGGAATTGGTTTGCCTGATCCACTGGATGATTATATTGATCTAGGAGCAGGTCGGGTAGCAGCTGATCTGGCGATGGTTTATTTATTGTTGGGAGATGAATTAAACCAAATTTCTCCTATGATTACTAAAAAATTGAAAGATGTCTTACAGAGCCGTATTTTAAATCCTTATTTAGCCCGAGATGATTTTTGGTGGATGGCGCTTCAGTCAAACAATATGGTTAATAACTGGAATATTTGGATCAACACCAATGTTCTTAAAGTAGCATTATTAGTGGAAGAAGATGCGTCTAGATTGAAGATGATTATTCAGAAATTGGCTCATAGTGCGGATAAATTTATTGACTCTTACGCTGAAGATGGTGCGTGTGAAGAGGGGCCCTCTTATTGGCTACATGCTGGTGGTGAACTTGGACAGATGTTGTTGTGGTTAGAGGATGTGTCGGATGGAGAGGTGACATTTAAGGAGGAACATAAATTATTTAATATTGGCAACTATATCTTGAATTCTCACATTTACAGAAATAGATACATCAATTTCGCAGATGCAGAGGCGATACAAGTACCCTATCCTGCTAAAATATGGGCTTATGGTACTTTATATAATGATGATAATCTAAAAGCATACGCAAGCTATTTGACAACTCTAAAATCACCAAGTATGTCATTAGGAACAGTACAGGATTTTTTAATGCATGCGTCTATTTATAATGAATTAAGTAATCATCGAAAAGACTTTATAGCCCCCCAATTTCATTTTTATGAGAGTTTGGGACAGGCAACTATGCGGAGTTTAAATAAAAAGGGTAATTTATTCTTGGCTACGATAGGAAGTAATAATGGGGTAAGCCATAATCATAATGATGTTGGAAGCTATATGCTCTATTTGGATTCGACGCCAGTTTTAATTGATGTAGGTGTGGGAACTTATACCAAAGAAACTTTTAGTAGGAATCGCTATACATTGTGGAATATGCAATCGCAATGGCATAATCTTCCTATTATAAATGGAATACAGCAAAAGGATGGAAGGTCTTATCATGCGGAGGATGTCGAGTATATAACTAATAATGAAACTGCTCAATACCGTGTCAATGTTGCGAAGGCTTATCCTAAAGAAGCCGCAGTACAATCTTGGATGCGAACTATCAAGATGCATGCAGGAAATAATGAAATCAGGGTAGAAGAACAGTATCAATTGGAGGAATTTAAAAAACCACAATCGATTAGTTTCATATCTAAAATAAAACCTCAGTTAGTAAAGGATGGCTTTTTCTTACAATTGGATAATGGGAAAAAAGTCTTTATAAATTTCGAAAGGGAAACTGTTACTTTTTCTTTAGAAAATAAGGAAATCGAGGATCCACGATTGATTAAAGTGTGGGGTGGAATGCTTTATAAAATGAATGTTTTAATTAAAAGTATGGAATTAAGGAATCAAGTGATATATAAAATAATAGCGAATTAAGATTATTGTAAATTATGATGAAATTGAAAAGACAGATTATCATGGTATTATGTTCTGTTTTAGGAATATGTACTGTTCAAGGTCAATCCCGGGATCTGAAATTATCGAAAGAGTTTATTCAGCAGAATTTGAATGACGCAGCTCTCCAAATTAAAGTCTTGGCAAATGCAACACCCAATGGAAAATTTCCTAAAACTTTTGAAAATAATAAAGAGATCTTTTCATCATCCAGTTGGTGGTGTTCTGGATTTTATCCTGGTACACTTTGGTATTTATATGAAGGGACTCAAGATCAGGAATTATTAAAAAATGTAAAAGAGAAATTACCTAATTTGGAGAAAGAAAAGTATAATAAAGGTACACATGATCTAGGTTTTATGCTGTTTTGTAGTTTCGGCAATGGTTTACGTCTGACCGGCGATTCTGCGAAATATAAAGATGTATTAGTTACAGGTGCTGCTTCTCTTGCTTCTCGTTTTAATGAGAGAGCAAAAACAATTCGGTCTTGGGATCACAAACCTTGGCATTATCCCGTTATCATTGATAATATGATGAATTTAGAGTTTTTGACGCAGGTTTCAAAAATGACTGGTAATAAGAAATATTATGACTTGGCTATAAAGCATGCGGAAACAACATTGAAAAATCATTTTAGGAAAGATTATAGCTCATATCATGTTATTGACTATGATGTGAATAGCGGCAAAGTTATTGGAAAAAAAACGCACCAAGGTGCTTATGATGAATCCGCATGGTCTAGAGGCCAAGGTTGGGCGCTTTATGGGTATACGATGATGTATCGAGAAACAAATAAAAAGGAATTTCTAAATCAAGCTAGACATATTGCGAAATATATTTTGAATCATCCGAATATGCCTCAAGATTTAATTCCTTATTGGGATTTTGATAAAGATAAGATTGATCAATCTAGTAAGATGTATGCTAAAAAAGATCTTCGGGATGTTTCGGCAGCCACATTGTATGCATCTGCTTTACTTGAATTGGCTCAATATACAAAAGGTAAAGAATCTGCCCTTTATCTTTCTAATGCAGAGACAATGCTTACTAATTTATCCAAAGAACCTTATAAAGCAGTTTATGGGACAAATGGCGGTTATTTATTAAAACATAGTGTGGGGGCACTTCCTTTAAATTCGGAGATTGATGTACCACTGACATATGCTGATTACTATTATGTAGAAGCATTAGTGCGCTATAAAAGGCTCTTGGATGGTGAACCAATGATTAATGAAATCGCGAAGTAAATACAGTAAAGATAAAAGTAACAAAGGCCCCCATTTAGGCGCCTTTGTTACTTTTAAATCTATTCGTACCATGCCTACAATCTTTTTTCAAATATTTAATCCCTTTTGTGTTTTAATTATCTTCGTCGGAGTCTGCTATTTGCTGTGATGGATTATACCCAAATTGTTTCTTAAATTCTCTGCTGAAGTACTTTCTTTCAGAAAATCCGACTGCATAGGCTACCTCACTGACATTCATCGAAGATTTTAGCAACTCCTTCGCTCTGTTAAGCCGGTACATCTTCACATAATTATTGATAGAAAGGTTGGATATCGCCCGGAGCTTTCGATAAATAATAGGTGTGCTCATACCCATCTTTCGGGAGATAAAATTAACATCAAAGTCATCCGACTGCATATTATCTTCGATCAGTTGATCTAATGTAGCAATAAATTTAGCATCCAGTTCATTGTCGAAATCTGTTTTTTTGACCTGAAATTCCTTGCTCTTTTTATGACTGATTGCTATGAGATTCTGCACAGATAGAAACAACAGCCTATTGTCAAAAGGTTTTGTTAGATAGATGTTTGCTCCATATTGTAGGGCCTGTGTCTGTGATTCACTGTCTGTCACTGCAGTCAACAGGATAACAGGAATATGACTGGTTGCGATATTTGTTTTTACTGCCCGGCATAACTGGGCTCCATTCATATAAGGCATCATCAGATCAGATAAGATCAAGTCGGGAATATACTCTTGCGCTTTCGATAAGGCATCTTCTCCATTGACAGCCGTGATGACGGTATAGCTATCCTGAAATAAATGAACAATGGTATCCAAAAGCTCTCTATTGTCTTCGACAATCAGAATGGTCTGTTGCAAGGATCTGCCCAATACGGTCGGAGTTGTTGAATTTGATTCATCTATAATGGTCATCAGGGAGTCTGTAGGAGGGGACATGTTGACTTTTGATAGCTTCGGTAAACGTAGGTTGAAAACCGTCCATTCTCCTTTTTCATCTTTCATGGTAAAGCAACGGATCTCTCCTTGATGCTGTAGAACAATCTGCTTGGTTAAGGCTAGTCCGATACCAGTACCTATACTGTCATTTGCTTGTTCCTCCCGATAATATTCTTCAAAAATCTTGAATTGATTGTCCGTTGCGATGCCAATCCCGTTGTCAACGATGTTGATAATGATGTTGTCTTCGCTCTCAAGAAGCTCAAGATAAACTGTGCCATTCGCGGGTGTATACTTAATGGCATTTGACAATAGATTGAACATGACCTTGTCAAATTGAACAGCATCTATGGATTGTAACCCTACGGCATCCAATTGTCGGATATAATAATTGATATGTTTATTCTGGGCAAGATCATTGAGGAGATAGAATGTGTCTTCAATATATTCCCTGAAGGGGATATCGCTCTGTTTCAAGATGAAGTGCTTGTCATCAAATTTTTTGAAATCAAGTAGCTCGTTAACTACCCCCAATAATTTAGCTGTATTCTTTTTAATCCGTTTTATCTTAGATTGGGTAGTCGATAAGTTGGCTGTTTCGGTAATGATTTCATCTAGAGGTGACATGATCAGGGTAAGCGGAGTCCGGATCTCATGCGAAATTTGTGTAAAGAATTTGATTTTCTTTTCCTGTTCTCTTTCGGAATTGATCAGCATCTCGCGTTCCACAACAAATTTAATGACAAAGTGTACCCCGAGTGTAAATAGTCCGGCGTATAAGAGGTAGGCCCACCATGTTCTCCAGAGCGGAGGTTTTATATCAATGTGTATTTGTAGTGGGGTACTGCTCCAGATGCCATCATTATTGCTGGCATATACACTGAGTGTATGCTGTCCTTCGGGAATATTGGTATATCTGACACTTGGTGTATTGGTTTCTATCCAACCTTTATCAAAACCTTCGAGCTTATACCGATATCTATTTTTCTGTGGTTTGATAAAATTGGAACTCGAAAAATTGACCGTTATAAAATTCTCGTCATAAAGTAATTGCAACGTATAGTTATTGGGTTGATCACCTTGCTGGATGCGACCATAGTTTAAGGGTGTATCTTGAAGGAATATATTTCTAAAAAGCACATTCGGTTTTTTCTGATTGAAAGTGATTTTTCGGGTGTCGATCGAAACTAAACCATTCAATGTAGTCACGAATAAAAATCCGGCTTCGCTGCTATAGACCTTAGCCCCTTGCATATTCTTAACAGGGAGACCATCATACTGATTAAGGACAGTATGATACTTTGTGCTTGGATCGAAGAAAATCAGTCCATTTTTGCTGCTGATCCAGAAATGTTTGTCGATCATGACGGGCCAACCTAGGGTGTTATTGGGAAAATGGGCTTTAAGGGCCACATTATCCTTAACATCGAAATGATATAAATCCCCTTTCGAGGTAAGCCAGATATTGCCATCGGGCGCGACATAAAATCCATTGATGTACAGTGAGTCAATTTGCTTTATGGATCGGACAGTAGCGCTAAAAGTCTTTTTTCGAAATAGCTTTCCTGATTGCAGGAAATAAATCTGTTGTTTATCATCTGCCTGTATCTCATCTATTGTGTTTGCTGCTAGTGAGGAATCAAACTGTAGTGGTTTTTCCTGTTCCGCAATGTAAAGTCCCTTATTTGTGCCTAGATAGATTCGTTGTGCTGGATCCACGTAAATGCTATAAATATTGTTTTTGAGGTTTAAGAGATCCTTTTCGAGGAGATAATTTTTGGTGTTGCCCGATTTTAGGTCAATGATGGAGTAGCCTCCACCATATTGTGCGGCATATAATTTTTCATCCCGGACATAGAGGTCTTTTATCAGGTTTGATCGGGTAAATTGGGGTTGTGGACTAGTATTCCCCGTAATTTTATCAATTTTATTAATTCCTTCTTCTTCAGTGCCTATCCAAGCAGCATTCTTGGAAACGGCAAAACTACCCACGATATCACTATTCAACTGTTGACTTAATAGCGAACGTGTAGAGTAGGTTTGTATAGGGATAAAATCAGGATAAACTGCGTTGATACCCCCAAAATATGTTCCTAACCAGACTACTTTTTGATTATCGACAAAGATATCATAAATCGAGTTCTGGCTGAGGGAGTTTTTGATGGATGTATTATGTTTGTAATTTGTGAAAACAGGGGATCCATTGAAAACGGAAAGACCTTTCAATGTGCCAATTAATAGTTCTCCATTTGTATTTTTAATGATTTTACGAACATTATTGCTTAAGAGATTACTATTTCCTTCCGTTAGATTTTTCCAATTTTGACTGGAAAAATTAAACAGAAATAGACCATGTAGTTTTGTCCCTACCCAAAGCGTGTTATCTTTCACATACATCGTACTAAAGATTCGTTCCTTTAGTGGTAACTGTGGTAAGCCCAGGTTGCGGGTTTCAGATAGCCGCTTGTTTTTATAGGTAAATGATTCGATACCGTTAGCGCTAGCTATTGTATAGGAGTCTGCTCCTGTTTGAACAATAGTTTGTGTATGAGGACGGTCTAAAATTAATTTAAAATCATAAGAGCCTGAGGCGGGAATAGCTATATATAGACCCCTATTTGTACATAAGAAAATATGGGAGGATAGAATTTGTATGTCTGAGATAAGGACTTTCTCGATAAAGGGCTTTCCTCTTTTTAGGAGAGGCTTTCGTTTGTCTATATTGAAAATAAATACCTGAGTAGAGGTAGCTATAAAAAGATCATTATTGTCGTTTATACAAATCTTGTTGATATAATCTAATTTGTTGAATACGCTATCCTGAACTCGAAGGTTTATAATATTCTGTGAGTCATAAATAAACAGATTTGGACCTCCTCCAAACCAAAGTTTTCCATTTTTATCTTGAGCGATACTCAATACCGCCTGTTTATCTAATACATTGTCCTGTGTTAGTGTTTCAAAACTGAAATTCTGGGCCAAACAAGACATAAATGGGCAAAGTAGCCATGCGATAATGATCATGTTTTGGATCTGTTTTACAAGGAAATTCATAGATGAATAGAGGTTATACCATCAAATTTAAGATTTTACCCCTTAATATTTATAAAAATCACCCTAATAAATGACCGCACTTAATCAATTTTGAGCTTGTTAAATAACCAATTTTTAATTATAAAACCAATTTCCTAAAGTATGGCTAAGTTTTACGCAATAGGATTGTCCGCGATGACACTATTTTCTGTAGGTACAGTTCACGCCCAGCAGAAAGTAAATGTAACGGGACAAATCAAAGACAGTCAAGGAACACCATTATCAGGTGTAACAATTCGTGAGAAGGGGGGGACGCTCTCGACTTCCACAAATGGATCGGGAACATATTCCTTATCTGTGAACCCTAACGGAACGCTAGTAATTTCTTATGTAGGATACCAAAATCAAGAGATTGTACTAAATGGCCGCAATGCCATTAATGTAACGTTGGAAAGTGCCAGCTCGGCGATTGATGAGGTTGTTGTTGTGGGGTATGGGCAACAGAAGAAATCCAAACTATTGGGTTCTGTTGCAACTATCGATGGAAAAAAACTGGAAAGCAGGGCTGTGACGAATGTATCCTCGGCCTTGTCGGGGCTGGCTGCCGGTGTTCAGGTGAAGGTCGGCAATGGTAAGCCTGGTAGTGATGGAGCAACCATTCGCGTACGCGGTACAGGTACCATGAACAATAATGATGCTTTGGTGATTATTGACGGTATTCAAGGGGTAATGGATGCTGTAAATCCAGAAGATATTGAAACAATATCGGTATTAAAAGACGCTTCTTCGGCAGCGATCTATGGTGCGAGGGCTGCTAATGGAGTTATTGTCATTACGACAAAGAAAGGAAAAGTCGGACAAGCACCGCAAATAAAATATTCAGGTTTATTTTCGCGAACGACACCAAGCGCGAAGCCTGAATTTTTAAGCGATTATTTGAGGCATATGAGCTTCTTTCAGGAAGCTGCAGAAAATATAGGCGAGAAAGGTCCATATACGCAAAGTGCTATTGATACCTGGACAGCGGCAAATGCTGATCCAAATGGTATGACCGCTCAGGGCATACCAAATTACGTCGCATTTCCCAATACCAACTGGGGAGATTGGATTTATGAGAACGCGTGGTTAAAGAGTCATAATGTCAGTGTTTTAGGAGGTAGTGAAAATATCCGCTATAACCTATCTGGAAGAATACAAGACAACCCAGGCATAATGCACAACACAGGCATGAAGCGCTATGAAGGGCGGGTGAATCTGGAGACCGATGTTACCAACTTCCTTACAGTAGGTACACAGACATTTATTCTGAAAGAAGATCGTTCTATGGCTTCCGATGCCAATCTGTATAATTTCTTACGGCAAACCACACCGGGTATTTACCCAATGTATGACGGTAAGTTTGGAAGTGCTGTACTCAGCTCCGGTGAATCATCACAGCTGAACAATTTAATGACCTATCTTTACGATAATAAGGGAAGCAATGAGCGTACACGATTCAACACGACCTTATTTGCTAATGTTAAACTTTGGAAGGGTTTGACATTTGAAACGAAATTTAACTATCAGAGCCGATTTGATGAAGTGAAAACCTGGTCTGATCCGTCTCCACGCTATGACTTTTCAACCATGACGATTACATCGACACCTGTTAATCTTGCGACTTCGACGACTGGACAGTCTTATGGTAAAATTTACAGAAAATCTTTCGATAACGTATTGCGTTATAATACGACGATTGGTAAACATACGATTGGCGCATTAGTTGGTCATAATGAATTTTATTACAACGATTCCGGATTTAGTGCTTCTCGAAAAGGATTGATCGATGCGACCATTACCAATATCGGTACAGGAACGGAGATGAACAGTATCTCTGGAGGGGAATCTGATAACTCCATGCGTTCCTTTTTTGGTCGTGCTAGCTATGACTACGATGCAAAATATTTAGCAGAATTCAGTTTACGTCGGGATGGGGCTTCAAAATTTGGGCGGGGACGAAAATACGGTACATTCCCTTCTGTTTCTGTTGGTTATATATTATCTAAAGAGTCGTTTATGGAAGCCGTTAATCCTTACGTACAGGATATTAAACTTCGGGCTTCATGGGGTAAATTGGGGAATGATGGCGGAGATGATTTGAATGTTTACGGCTGGCACGGAGTATATGGTTCGGTGGGGTATTCATTTAATGGAGCTCAAGCCAACGGATTAGCATTGTCACGTTTTGGCAATAACTTGTTGCAATGGGAAGATTCCGAAAATAGAGAGCTTGGATTGGAATTTGCAACATTAAACCGTCGTGCATCTGTGGAACTAAGTTTATACGATCGTAAAACTTCAAACATTATTCGTACAGCACAAATGCCAATTACGGCTGGTACCGCTAGTGGCCCTTATTACAACCAAGCCGCTATGCGTAATAAAGGAATTGAGCTCAATCTAAACTGGCGGGATAAGATTGGGGATTTTAGTTATAACATCGGTGGTAATTTCTCATATAATAAAAATAAAGTCACGGAATATGAGGGTAAGCTGGTTCAAGGTATGGTTGATGACGGAACGGGAAAAATGGTCTGGAATACTAACTTGGGTGATGTATCCACAGGCGGTGTAAACCGGAGACTTGAGGGATACCAGCTGGATGAATTCTATCTACGCCAAGTATATAGAGGTGATGGAAGTTCTTTTAATGCCGATGGTTCGGTTAATATCAATGGTGGACCTACCACAGGGATGATCCGTACGGATCAGGATTACGAATGGGCAAAAGCAATGAAAGCTGCTGGCTATTCTTTTATAACCTCATCCCAAGCTATTGCGGATAGTTATGGTGCGAATGCACGTATGTATTATGGAGACTTGGTCTATGCCGATCGGAACGGAGATGGTATTTATGGAAATAATGCCGATCAGTACTTTACTGGGACGTCGACAAGTCCTAAATATATCTATGGATTCAATCTTGGGTTCTCTTATAAAGGTCTGGATATGTCTATGATTTGGGCAGGAGAGGCTGGAGGACAGTATTACTGGACAGATATTGGTTATAATAATAATGTGTTGATTCTTGGTAACCAAGTGACCACTCGTATTGCAGATGATCATTATTTCTATAACCCGGCGGCACCAAATGATCCACGTACCAATCAAAATGGATATTTCCCTAGATTGAAATATGGCACTTCAGCGGAAAATATCAATAATCAAGCAAGCGATTATTGGTTATATAAGGCAAATTTTTTAAAACTTAGAAATTTACAAGTAGGTTATACGTTTGATAAGAAACTAACTGAAAAAATTAAAGTACGGAGCTTACGGGTATTTTTTACAGGTGAAAATCTACTGATGGTTACGGACTTTCCAGGGTTAGATCCAGAAGTTGGTGCAGGAGCAGAATATCCAACAATGAAACAGTTTGCTTTTGGTTTGAATATTGGATTCTAAAATAGAAAGATCATGAAAAATAATATAAAAAAATATAATTTGTGGAGTAAAAAAATACTGCTTTGCGTGACTATCGGTTCTGCAATATTGTTTTCTTCTTGTCAGAAGGATTTATTGGATACTGTCCCTAAAACACAGGTATTAACCAATAATATGTGGTTAACAGAAAATCTTACCGACCAAGGTGTAAATGGTGTTTATCATGGGTTGCGTTTAGGTCAGATGTTGTATGTATATGACACATACGCGACTCTTCAGGGGAGGGACAATTCAACCTTGATGAACGCAACGGCTACTGCGTCATCGGGTATTTTTTCATCTACCTGGCAAAATTTGTATGAGGGTGTTCACCGAAGTAATAATGCGATCTATGGTATCGCCAATGTGTCACCTGTAGGTGCTGAAAAGAAAGCAAGATTGCTTGCCGAGATGAAATTTTTGCGCGCGTTCTATTATTATCGGTTAAATCAACTGTATAAAGGAGTCCCCATTTACACTGAACCAATCGAGTGGGATAAGGTGGATAAACCAAGGAGTACAGAAAAAGAAGTCTGGGATTTGATTATTAAAGATCTAACAGATTGTATCAATGAACCTTTATTGTCAAATCGTTATGATAAAGGAAAGGCCGAGTTTGGGCGAGTGACTAAATCTGCAGCATATGCGCTTCGTGGTAAGGTGTATATGTATACGCAAGAATGGGCAAAAGCCATTGCCGACTTTGAGCAAGTCAAAAATATGGGACATACCTTATTTGGTAATTATGCCAATCTGTTTAAAGGTGATAATGAGCAAAGTCCTGAAATTATATTTAGTATCCAGAATATCGCTTTGGCAGGATATGGTTCAGATTACCAATTCAGGTTTGGATCACGATCAGCTTTTGGATCCAATTGGAATACCTATTTGGTACATCCCGATGCGGTAGATCGCTATCAACGTAAAGATGGTGCTAAATTTGATTGGGATGATTACCTACCAGGTTATAATCAGATGGCACCGGGCCAAAGGGAGGTGTTTTTCTTACGGAATAATTTAACCCCTGCTGAAATATCGAACATTGAAAAACGGACTACAAATAAGCTTGATATGTCTTTGTATTTGCCTACGGGTAATGAAGAACGCCTTAAGAAAGCCTATGAAGATAGAGATCCGAGGTTAGTAAGCAACGTGATTTTACCTTATTCTACTTTTGTAGGAGCAAACGGTGCGACAGACCAAACCTTCACTTCAAGATGGCCATATCGGCAAGAATTTGGTGGTGTGTTTGACTTGAGAACGGATATCGTCCCTAATTTCTACTATTACCCACGTAAGTTTGTTTATGAGGGAGCTAACCCAGGTATTCCCAATAGAGAGGCAGGGGCTTATGATTATATTGTGATGCGATATGCAGATATCCTTTTATTATGGGCAGAAGCATTGAATGAATCGAAAAAGCCTGGTGAAGCTGTGTTAAAAGTAAATGAGGTAAGAAAACGTGCCGGAGTTGGAGAATTGCTATTAGGGATAGGTGAGCAGGATCTCAGAAAAGAAATTCGTGAAGAACGCCGTCGTGAATTGATGTGTGAAGGAGTTATCTACTTTGACGAGTTGCGATGGAAAACATTGAAAGAAACATCTTTTTACACAGGAAATGGTATTAAACAGGCATGGGGAGGAGTTGTTTCGCCGTATGACTGGCGAGGTGATCAACTTTATACATGGCCAATCCCACAAGTGGAACGGGAACGAAACACATCATTGACACAAAACAGTGGCTGGGATGATTAAGAAATAAAGAAAGATTTTTCTTTTCTTGTAAAGAATTTGTTATCAATCGCTCTAGCAAACGATTGCACGAGCGATTGATTCTTTTTAGTTTGTTTTTCTGTGTTAAAATAAAGATTTTTCATGTTTTGTGTGCTTGTTGAGCACACATTATTTATAAACCATTATCGATGAAGAGAAGATCTGTATTAAAATTGTTAGGCGGTGCTGGCGTTGGTGCATTGACGGCATCGTTGCCAATGGGGGCGAAGGCAAGTGTTTTATCTGATGAAGGCATAAGTTATGCAGGGAATGACCGTGCTTATTGGGTTTCAATACTAAGCAAGATGGCTACACCTATATTGGATAATATCAGTAAACAGCAATGGCGCAAAAAGATGCCGATGGAGGTAAGTCCTACTTTTGACAGTAGAGATCCGGGCGTTGGATACCTCGAGGCTTTCGGTCGACTGCTGGCAGGTATGGCCCCTTGGCTGGCTTTACCTGATGACAGCTCCGAAGAAGGAAAGCTACGTAAAAAATTACGTGATCAGGCCTTATTGGGGATTCAATATGGTGTAAATCCTCAATCCCCGGATTATTTTACATGGCGAGGTCCTTCATCGCAAACACTGGTAGATGCAGCACATCTCGCCCTTGCGTTTCTAAGGGCACCGAAGGCACTGTGGGAACCATTGGATCAGGTAACAAAGAAAAGGGTTGTCGAAGAATTTAAACTACTACGTAAAATTAAACCTAATGAAAGTAATTGGTTGCTTTTTGCGGCCATGACTGAGACGTTTTTACATTATACCGGTGAGGAGTGCGCACGGGAAAAAATAGATTATGCTGTAAATAAATTTGATACAGAATGGTATGTGGGCGATGGGTGGTATAGTGATGGTGCTCACTTTAGTTTCGATCATTACAATGGTTACGTTATTCACAATATGCAGGTTGAAGCACTGCGCCATAATATAAACGTAGATAAGAAATACAAAGAAATGTTTGATCGTGCTTATAAAAGGATGCAGCGATATGCACATCACTTGGAACGCATGATTTCCCCAGAAGGTTATTATATGGTAGTTGGTCGCTCTTCAACATATAAGAATGCTGCTTTTCAACCCCTGGCTGCAGTGGCTCTTGAAAATAGGCTGCCAGAGGATATTTCTAAGGGTCAGGTGCGAGCTGCCTTAACTGCAATACTGAGACATATTTATATTGATAAGACTTTTTCACCTTCTGGATGGCTTAGTATGGGAGTAGTTGGTGACCAGCAGCAGAATTTGGCAGATTACTATACGAATGCTGGCTCTATGTATGTAGCTTCTTTATCCTTCCTTCCTCTCGGATTGCCGGCTAATGATGAATTTTGGACTTGTAGTCCAGAAAAGTGGACTTCGCAAAAGTGCTGGAATGCGGAACAGTTTCCGAAAGATTATTATGTAAATTATTAAAAACTCAAAAAAATAACGTTTTAAATGAACATTCGAAATTATTTAATCCTATTTGGAATAGTAGGATTTGCTCTTCAAGGGGTTTCGTGCCAGACTAAAAGAGGGCTTGCCAAGAATAAGTTAAACCTTGATTCAGCTTTTGTGAATGAAAATCTGGAAGATGCAAAAAAACAAATTAGTTACCTCGCTGCTTCTGTTAAAGAAGCCGATATTCCTACGACTTTCCAAAATGGTAAATATGTGAATTGGGGGTCTAGTTGGTGGTGTTCTGGTTTTTATCCAGGTACTGTATTGTATCTTTACGAATATTCGAATGATACGAAATTGTTAGATGAGGCTAAACGAAAGTTGAAATATTTAGAAAAAGAAAAGAATAATAAAGGTACGCATGACCTGGGTTTTATGCTTTACTGCAGTTTTGGAAATGCATTAAGATTGACAAATGATTCTAGTGCTTATAAGAATGTGCTGAGTACAGGTGCTGCTTCTTTGGCTACACGTTATAAGGATGCGACAAAAACTATTCGATCATGGGATGGTGGTAAGAATTGGGATGGGCAATCTTGGACTTATCCGGTTATTATAGATAATATGATGAATTTAGAGTTTTTAATTGAGGTATCCAAGATGACAGGTAATTCAAGTTATGCTGACATCGCAATTAAACATGCGGATGCAACAATGATCAATCATTATAGAAAAGACTATAGTTCTTATCATGTTGTTGATTATAACAGTAAGGATGGAAGTATAATCTCGAAGAAGACTGCGCAAGGGGCTTTTGATGAATCAGCTTGGTCTAGAGGCCAAGCCTGGGGTTTGTATGGATATACCATGATGTTTAGAGAAACTAAGGATCAAAAATATCTACGACAGGCACGAAATATTGCAAATTTTTATTTGAATCATCCAAATTTGCCCCAAGATTTAATTCCGTACTGGGACATGGATCAAAATAAATTAAGTGCTTCAAGTAAATATTACAAACAGAAAGATCTGCGTGATGTATCAACTGCTGCTGTAATGGCTTCTGCTTTATTGGAACTTGCTCAATATACTGATGGGGCTGAAAGTCAATTATATATTGTCAAAGCAGAACAAATGTTACGGTCATTATCTTCTAAACCTTATAAGGCGGAGTATAAGGAAGCTGGTGGTTATATACTGAAACATAGTGTGGGATCTATTCCACATGAGACAGAAGTTGACGTTCCCTTGACTTATGCGGACTATTATTATGTAGAAGCTTTAGTCCGATATAAAAGACTGTTGGATGGGCAGTCTGTCATTAAAATGTAGATTATTGTTAATTTAAAAAGGCACATGAACTATCCGCAGCTTATATGCTATGGATAGTTTTTTTGAGTTTTTTATGTTTGTATTGGTTGTATAATATCTTATTATTTCCCATTAAGCTCTGATAATTTATCTTCTTATTATATATTATTGAATTAGGATGCTCACTTACTGTTCTTGTTATTTCTCAATTTATTTTAATATCTCGATTAGTTAGTTTTTTAAATATTCGATCTAGACAAAAAAATAAAAAAATAATGTGCTAATAATTTGGTAGTTAGAAATTTCTTCGTACTTTTGCAATCCCTTATTGGGGGAAATACGTCTTGAGCGAAGCCCTACTGCTTCGATGGACTTTTAATTAATTAATTTACAACATGTCAGGTATTATTGGAAAAAAAGTAGGAATGACAAGCCTGTTTGATGCAGAGGGAAAAAACATTCCGTGTACTGTTATTCAAGCTGGTCCGTGCGTGGTTACGCAGATACGTACGGAAGAGAAAGATGGCTACGCTGCTGTTCAACTTGGCTTCGATGAAGCTAAAGAAAAGAACACAACGAATTCTTTAAAAGGGCACTTTGCGAAAGCAAATACAACGCCTAAGCGTAAGCTGGTAGAGTTTAAAACTTTCCCAGATGCAAAACAACTTGGTGACGTAGTTGACGTTACACTATTTGAAGAAGGGGAGTATGTTGACGTAGTCGGTACTTCTAAAGGTAAAGGTTTTCAAGGTGTAATGAAACGTCATGGATTTGGTGGTGTAGGTGGTGCGACTCACGGTCAGCACAACAGATTACGTGCTCCAGGTTCAATTGGTGCGGCTTCTTGGCCTTCACGTGTATTTAAAGGTATGCGTATGGCAGGTCGTATGGGTGGTGACAGAATTAAAGTTCAAAACTTACAAGTTTTGAAAGTTTATGCTGATCAAAACCTAATCGTTGTTAGTGGTTCCATCCCAGGAGCTAAAGGTTCTTATGTAGTTGTAGACAAATAGGAAATGGAAGTTAAAGTTTTAAATTTATCAGGTAAAGAAACAGGTGCCAAGGTGCAACTTCCTGAGTCGGTATTTGGGTTAGAGCCTAACGATCATGCGATCTATTTGGACGTGAAACAATACTTAGCGAATCAACGCCAAGGAACTCACAAATCTAAACAACGTAATGAAATCGCGGGTTCAACTCGTAAATTACACAAACAAAAAGGTACTGGTGGTGCTCGTGCGGGTTCTATCAAATCTCCATTGTTTAATGGTGGTGGTCGTGTATTCGGTCCTCAACCACGTGATTACAGTTTCAAATTGAATAAAAAATTGAAACAAGTAGCACGTAAATCAGCGTTAAGCTACAAAGCAATTGATAACAATGTTGTAGTATTGGATGAAGTTAAATTTGACTCAATCAAAACTAAAAATTATGTTGCTTTTGTAAATGCTTTGAATGTAGCAGATGAGAAAACTTTATTGGTTTTATCAGCGCAAGATAATAACGTTTATTTATCAAGCAGAAACTTGAAGAAAGTAAAAGTAACAACTGTAGATCAATTAAATACATATGATGTATTAAATGCGGCTAAGTTATTATTTACTACAGGTTCGCTTAAAACTTTGGAGGAGGCATTAGCTAAGTAATATGGACATTATTAAAAAACCTATCTTAACTGAGAAAGCTTCATTTTTAACGGAAAAATTAAACCGTTATGCTTTCAAAGTAGATCACAGAGCTAACAAAATTCAGATCAAAACAGCTATTGAGGCTATGTTTGGTGTTACTGTTCTTGCGGTTAATACTGCAGTAGTAGCAGGTAAAGCAAAAAGCCGTTACACAAAAGCAGGTTTCGTATCTGGTAGAGCTCCTAAGTATAAAAAAGCTGTCATTACAATTAAAGATGGCGAAACTATTGACTTTTACAGTACTATATAATTAGAGATGGCAGTTAAAAGATTCAAACCGGTAACCCCTGGTACTCGTTTCAGAGTAGGCGCTGACTATTCTGACGTAACAACTAATGTTCCTGAAAAATCATTAGTAGTTGGAAGCAACAAAAGATCGGGCGGTCGTAATAAATCCGGTAAAATGACTATGCGTTACATCGGTGGGGGACACAAGAAAGTATACCGATTAATAGATTTCAAACGCGATAAAAAAGATATCCCTGCAACAGTAGCTACAATTGAGTACGATCCAAACCGTACAGCACGTATTGCATTATTGCATTATGCTGATGGTGAGAAACGTTACATCATCGCTCCAGCTGGTTTAAAAGTTGGAATGACTGTAGTCGCAGGTGAAAAAGTTGCCCCAGAAGTAGGTAATACTATTCCATTAGCAAATATTCCATTGGGTTCTATCATCCATAACATTGAGTTGAACCCTGGTCAAGGTGGTTCAATCGCTCGTTCGGCTGGTACTTATGCGCAATTGTCTGCTCGTGATGGTAAATACGCTATTATTAAATTACCTTCAAGTGAAACACGTATGATCTTATTGACTTGCGTGGCTACAATCGGTTCGGTATCTAATCACGATAGAAGAATTGAAGTGTTAGGTAAGGCTGGTCGTAACCGTTGGTTAGGACGTCGTCCAAGAGTTCGTGGTGTAGCTATGAACCCTGTCGATCACCCTATGGGTGGTGGTGAGGGTCGTACCTCAGGAGGTCAGCCTCGTTCACGCACAGGTGTTTTAGCTAAAGGCTTCAAAACACGCGACAAGAAGAAAACATCGAATCGTTACATCATTGAGAGAAGGAAAAAATAATGGCTCGTTCAATTAAAAAAGGTCCTTATATCGATCACAACTTAGAAGGAAAAGTTCTTTCTATGAATGAAACTAACAAAAAGTCAGTTATCAAAACATGGTCTCGCAGATCAATGATTTCTCCTGATTTTGTTGGTCATACCTTTGCAGTGCACAACGGGAATAAATTTATCCCTGTTTATGTAACGGAAAACATGGTAGGTCACAAATTAGGCGAATTCGCTCCTACGCGTACATTCAGAGGCCACGCAGAAAAGAAAAAATAATAGGTAATGGAAGCAACAAAAAAACTTAAAAAGTCTGTTTTAATAAAACAGCGCAAAGAGCAAGAGAAAGCTCAAATAGGAGGAGCTTCTACTGCCAAATTATTAAATTGCCCTACTTCACCTCGTAAGATGCGTTTAGTAGTGGACTTAATTCGTGGCGAGAAAGTAGAGAATGCTTTATATATTTTGAAGCATACAAGCAAGGAAGCAGCAATCCGTGTAGAGAAATTATTATTATCTGCAATTAAAAACTGGGAAGCTAAAAACGAAGGTAAATCAGTTGAAGATAGTCAATTATACGTTAAAGAAGTATCAGTAGCAGGTGGTCGTCAATTGAAAAGATTACGTCCAGCTCCTCAAGGTCGCGGTTACAGAATTCGTAAACGTTCGAACCATGTTACTTTGATCGTTGACAGTAAATCTAACGTTGAACAAAACTAATTTATTGAGAAATGGGACAAAAAGCAAATCCAATAGGTAGCAGATTAGGAATCATCAGAGGTTGGGATTCTAATTGGTTCGGAGGAAAAAACTATGCCGATAAATTAGTAGAAGACGAAAAGATTAGAAAATATCTTTCTGTTCGTATAGCAAAAGGTGGTGTAGCAAAAGTTGTTATTGAAAGAACTTTAAAACGTATCACAGTAACTATTCATACAGCAAGACCTGGTATCGTTATCGGTAAAGGTGGTCAGGAAGTTGATAAGATTAAAGAAGAGTTAAAGAAAATCACTAAGAAAGATGTTCAAATTAACATTTTCGAGATCAAACGTCCTGAGTTAGATGCAAAATTAGTAGCTGAAGGTATCGCTAAGCAATTAGAGGCTCGTATTTCATTCCGTCGTGCAATGAAAACTACAATTGCTTCGACAATGCGTATGGGTGCTGAAGGTATCAAAGTAATGTGTTCTGGTCGTTTAGGTGGTGCTGAAATGGCACGTTCTGAGCAATACAAAGAAGGAAGAACTCCTTTACATACATTACGTGCTGATATCGACTATGCATTAGCTGAAGCATTAACTACTTACGGTAAAATCGGTATCAAAGTTTGGATCTGTAAAGGTGAGGTTTACGGTAAACGTGACTTATCTCCAAACATTGGTCAAGCTTCTGGTGTGAAAACGCGTGGTGGAAACGAAGGTGGTGCTGATCGCCGTGACAACCGTAAAGGTGGTCGTGGTGGTGACCGTCGTGGTGGAAACAATAATCGTGGTGGAAACAACCGTGGTGCAAAAAGAGATTAATTAATAATAAGATTTTAATATATCCCGTCTCTGGCGGGATTAAAATAGATAACGAACATGTTACAGCCAAAAAGAACAAAGTTCAGAAAGATGCAGAAAGGACGTATGAAAGGTAACGCTTCTCGTGGAGCAGAGTTAGCTTTCGGTTCATTCGGTATCAAATCATTGGAGGAAGCATGGATCACAAGCCGTCAAATCGAGGCAGCTCGTATTGCAGTGACACGTTACATGAAACGTGAAGGTCAAGTTTGGATCCGTATCTTCCCTGATAAACCTGTTACTAAAAAACCTGCAGAGGTACGTATGGGTAAAGGTAAGGGAGCTCCAGAATACTGGGTTGCCGTAGTCCGCCCAGGCCGTATGTTATTTGAAGCAGAAGGAGTATCTTTAGAAATTGCTAAAGAAGCTTTACGCCTTGCTGCTCAGAAACTTCCGGTTCAAACTAAGTTTGTTATACGTAGAGATTACGTAGAAGCATAAATCGTTGGTAATATCATTTTTTTAGCCTTAGGACCGTTACTCCTAAGGCTATATATAAACTAATGATAACCCAATATAACAACTGAAATAAAATGAAAAATTCAGAAATTTTAGAATTATCAACAGAGGATCTAGCTGCTCGTTTAGTACAAGAGAAAGCTGCCCTTAGCAAATTGAAATTTGCACATGCTGTTTCTGCAATTGAGAACCCTAATGTAATCAAAACGGCTCGTAGAGAAATCGCTCGTCTTAGTACGGAGTTGACTGCTCGTAAAGCTGCAGCTAAAAACGAAACAGCCTCTGAGGCATAAATTAAAGTCGAAATGGAAAGACAATTAAGAAAAACAAGAATCGGCTTAGTAGTTAGCAATAAAATGGAGAAATCTATCGTAGTAAAGGTTGAGCGTAAAGTGAAACACCCTATCTATGGTAAATTCGTTAAAAAAACTACTAAATTTACTGCTCATGACGAAACTAATACCTGTGGTATCGGCGATACGGTATTAATTATGGAAACTCGTCCGCTGAGTAAGACTAAGAATTGGAGATTAGTAGAAATATTAGAAAGAGCTAAATAACATGGTACAACAGGAATCAAGACTAAATGTTGCTGATAACAGCGGAGCTAAAGAAGTTTTAGTAATCCGTGTGTTAGGTGGCACAGGTAAGCGTTATGCTTCGATAGGTGATAAAATTGTTGTTACCATCAAAAGCGCTTTACCTTCAGGAAACGTAAAAAAAGGTACTGTTTCTAAAGCTGTAGTTGTTAGAACTAAAAAAGAAATTCGTCGTAAAGATGGTTCTTATATTCGTTTTGATGACAATGCTGCAGTATTATTAAATAATAATGATGAACCACGTGGTACACGTATCTTTGGCCCAGTTGCTAGAGAATTACGTGAGAAACAGTTCATGAAAATTGTATCACTAGCACCGGAGGTTTTATAATTATGGCATACAAAAAAACAACAACAACTACACACAAAATCAAGATCAAAAAAGGTGATTTAGTGAAAGTTATCGCTGGTAACTCTAAAGGTGTTCAAGGAAAAGTATTGCAAGTTTTAGTGGATGCTAATAGAGCTGTTGTAGAAGGCGCTAATATCATCAAAAAACACACTAAACCAAGTGCGGCTAATCCTAATGGTGGTATTATTGAAAAAGAAGCAGCTATCCATATTTCTAACTTAGCTTTCATTGATCCTAAAACAGGAGCTCCTACACGTGTAGGTCGTAAAGTTAACGAAGATGGTAAAATTGTTCGTGTAGCAAAAAAATCAGGGGAGGAAATTAAATAATGACTTACGTACCAAGATTAAAAGTGAAATATGCGGAGGAAATCCGTACTGCACTTAAAGAAAAATTCCAGTATAAAAGTGTTATGCAGGTTCCTAAGCTTGAGAAAATCGTTGTTTCACAAGGTGTAGGTGCTGCTACTTCAGATAAGAAATTAATTGATAATGCTCTTTCAGAGTTAACATTAATTACTGGTCAACAAGCTGTTGCAACTAAATCGAAAAAAGATATCTCAAACTTTAAATTACGTAAAGGTATGCCTGTTGGTGCACGTGTTACTTTGCGTGATAACAACATGTATGAGTTCTTAGATCGTTTAATCGCTGTATCACTTCCACGTATTCGTGACTTCCGTGGTATCAATGATAAAGGTTTCGACGGTAGAGGTAACTACAACTTAGGTATTACTGAGCAAATCATTTTCCCTGAGATCAACATTGATAAAATCAACAAAATTCAAGGTATGGACATCACTTTCGTGACTAGCGCAGGAAACGATGTTGAGGCTTTAGAATTGTTGAAACAATTCGGTTTACCATTTAAAAATCAAAATACTAATAACAATGGCTAAGGAAGGATTAAAAGCTCGCGAAGTAAAACGCGCTAAATTAGTAGCTAAATTTGCTGACAAACGTGCTGCGTTAAAAGCTGCTGGTGATTATGCTGCATTAGATAAATTACCTAAGAATGCTTCTCCAGTTCGTTTACACAACCGTTGTAAATTAACAGGACGTCCTAAAGGATATATGCGTCAATTCGGTATCTCTCGTGTTACATTCCGTGAGATGGCGTTAGACGGTAAGATCCCGGGGGTTAAAAAAGCTTCTTGGTAATATCAAAAAAATAAGTAATTTTGCCCCAGCAAATCTTATATAAGATTTGCTAGGGTTTTTTACGTTAAAATTTATTAATCGATAAAAGGTCTGTTCCAAAGGTTGGGAAGGAAACCGTTGTCACAATTTTATATATAATGAATACAGATCCAATAGCGGATTACCTTACACGAGTAAGGAATGCCATTAAGGCCAACCACAGGGTTGTTGAAATTCCTGCATCGAACCTTAAAAAAGAAATTACTAAAGTTCTTTTTGATAAAGGTTACATTGCTAATTACAAATTTGAAGAGACTGGAGTTCAAGGCACAATTAAAATTGCTTTGAAATACAATCCTATTAGCAAGATCTCGGCTATTCGTACGTTGACACGTGTGAGTAAACCTGGTTTAAGAAAGTATGCAAGTGTTGAGACTATGCCTCGTGTTTTGAATGGTTTGGGTATCGCTGTTTTGTCAACTTCTAAAGGAGTTATGACAGACAAAGAAGCTCGCTTACAAAATGTTGGCGGTGAAGTTTTATGTTACGTTTATTAATCTAGGAAAATCACAAAGAAATGTCAAGAATTGGAAAAGCGCCTATCGCTATACCTGCTGGTGTAACGGTGACTGTATCTGACAAGAATTTAGTTACGGTAAAGGGCCCTAAAGGTGAATTAACACAACAAGTTGATCGTGACATTACAGTTGCTCAAGAAGATGGTAACATCGTTGTAACTCGTGCTACAGATCAAAAAAGACACAAAGCATTACACGGATTATACCGCTCTCTATTGAGCAACATGGTTGTCGGTGTAACTGAAGGATACAAAACTACTCAAGAATTAGTCGGTGTAGGTTACCGTGCAGCATGTACTGGTAATGTATTAGAGTTAACTTTAGGTTTCTCTCACCAGATTGTATTTATGTTGCCAAAGGAAATTACAGCAACAACTACTGCAGATAAAGGTAAAAATCCTACTATCACTTTAGAATCTATCGACAAACAATTAATCGGTCAAATTGCAGCGAAAATCCGCGGTTTCCGTAAACCAGAGCCATACAAAGGTAAAGGTATTAAGTTTGTAGGTGAAGTATTAAGAAGAAAAGCAGGTAAATCAGCTAAAAAATAATAACCATGGCAGGACATAAAGCATCTCGTAGAGAGAGAATCAAAAAAGGAATCAGAAAACACCTGGCTGGATCAACAGAGCGTCCACGCTTGTCAGTTTTTAGAAGTAATAAAGGTATCTACGCTCAGATTATTGATGATGTTGCAGGAAAGACATTAGTGTCAGCTTCTAGCACTTCAAAAGATTTTGCTGCTTCAGGCAACAAAGTTGAGCAGTCAAAAGCAGTAGGTAAATTGGTTGCAGAAAAAGCAGTTGCAGCTGGAATTAGTAAAGTAGTTTTTGACCGTAATGGGTACTTATACCATGGCCGTATCAAATCTTTGGCTGAAGGTGCTCGCGAAGGCGGTTTAGACTTTTAATCATAGAAGAAATGGCATTAAGCAATATAAAAAGAGTAAAATCAAGCGAGATTGAATTAAAAGATCGCTTAGTAAGTATCCAACGTGTAGCTAAAGTTACTAAAGGTGGTCGTACTTTCAGTTTCTCTGCAATCGTGGTTGTAGGTGATGAAAACGGCATCGTTGGTTTCGGTTTAGGTAAAGCGAAAGAGGTTACTGAAGCAATTACGAAAGGAATTGATGACGCTAAGAAAAACTTAGTTAAAGTTCCTATTATCAAAGGTACTGTTCCTCACGCTCAATATGGTAAATATTCAGGTGGTTCAGTTTTGATTAAACCAGCAATCGCAGGTACAGGAGTTTTAGCAGGTGGTGCAATGCGTGCCGTATTAGAATCTGCAGGTATTAAAGACGTATTAGCAAAATCATTAGGTTCATCTAACCCACACAACGTGGTAAAGGCAACTATTGACGCTTTAGCTAATATGCGTGATGCGTACACAGTAGCACAGCACCGCGGTGTCGATTTAAACAAAGTATTTAACGGTTAATTATCATGGCAAAAATTAAAATCACCCAGATAAAGAGCGTTATCGACAGAAGCGAGCGCCAAAAGAAAACTATTGAGGCATTAGGGTTGAAAAGAATCAATCACTCAGTAGAAGTTGAAGCTACACCTGCTATCATTGGTATGGTGAGAAAAGTGAATCACTTAGTAGCTATCAGCACTATTTAATATTAGCATATGGAAAGGGCTTTAGGGTCTTTTCCATTACTTGCTATCAATCAATTTTTTAATAGTTAGGACCTGTTTAGTGAAAGCGAAGGCCTAACACAATTTAGTTTTAAAATGAACTTAAGTAATTTAAGACCTGCAAAAGGTTCCGTAAAAAATCGTAAACGTATTGGTCGTGGTACAGGTTCTGGTCGCGGTGGTACTTCTACACGTGGTCACAAAGGAGCAGGTTCTCGTTCAGGTCATAGTACAAAGATCGGTTTTGAAGGTGGTCAAATGCCTTTGCAACGTCGTGTACCTAAATTTGGTTTCAAAAACTTAAACCGCGTAGAGTATAATGGTGTAAACTTAGATGCTTTGCAAGAATTAGTTGAGAAGCATAATTTGACTATTGTAACTTTGGAAGAATTAGTTGCTCATGGATTAGTAGCTAAGAAAGATAAAGTTAAGATCTTGGGTCGTGGTGAGTTGAAAGCAAAAGTTGAAGTTACAGCACATGCGTTCTCGGCTTCTGCTCAAGCAGCTATTGAAGCAGCAGGCGGTTCTATTGTTAAACTTTAATAAATGAAGAAACTAATCACAACCTTAACCAATATTTGGAAAATAGACGATTTACGTACACGTATTTTGAATACGTTGCTATTTCTTCTGATTTACCGTATTGGATGTCATATTGTATTACCTGGAGTTAATCCTCAAGCTTTGGCTTCCGGTCAAAAAGAAGGATTACTTGGGTTGCTAGATATGTTTGCAGGGGGGTCATTCTCTCGCTCAGCTATCTTTGCATTGGGTGTAATGCCTTATATCTCGGCATCCATTGTTGTTCAGTTACTGGGCATCGCGGTTCCTTATTTCCAAAAAATGCAGAAAGAGGGTGAAAGTGGTCGTACTAAAATGAATCAAATTACGCGCTATCTAACGTTAGCGATTACTTTGCTTCAAGCGTTTGCGTATGTTAGAACTCAAATTGAGCCTGCTGCGAAAACATTAGCAGATCCTATATTCACTATTCTTACTGCAATAGTTTTGACAGCGGGTACTTTGTTTGTAATGTGGCTAGGAGAAAAGATTACTGATAAAGGTATTGGTAATGGTATTTCCTTGATCATTATGACTGGTATTATCGCACAATTGCCAAGTGGTATTACTGCGGAGTGGGTATCACGTATGAGTAAAGGTGGTGGTGGACCAATTCCATTATTATTGGAGTTTTTAGCTTTGTTCTTTGTCGTTGTATTTACAATTTTAATTGTACAAGGAGTTCGTAAGATTCCTGTTCAATATGCAAAGAAGATTGTTGGAAACAAACAAGTGGGTGGAGTAAGACAGTATATACCATTAAAGGTTAATGCTGCTGGTGTAATGCCAATCATTTTCGCGCAAGCGATTATGTTTGTGCCAATGAGTTTGGGTCAATTTTTCCCTAATCTTCAGTCTGATTTCTTAACATCGTTGAGTAACTATACATCTGTTGCTTATAATGTAACTTTTGCTGTTTTGATTATAGCATTTACATTTTTCTATACAGCAATTATGGTTAATCCTCAGCAGATGTCTGATGATATGAAGAAAAATGGTGGATTTGTTCCAGGTATCAAACCAGGTCTAGAAACAAGTAACTTTATTGATCGTGTGATTTCAAATATCACATTCCCGGGAGCAATTTTCCTTGCGATTATTGCTATATTACCTGCTATTGCAAGTTTATTCGGTATTAATAATCAATTTGCGCATTTCTACGGAGGTACGTCCTTATTGATTTTGGTAGGTGTTGTGTTGGATACTTTGCAACAAATTGAAAGCCACTTATTGATGCGTCACTATGACGGATTAATGAAAACTGGACGTATAAAAGGAAGAACTCCTGCGTCAGTTGAGGGTGTAGATCAGTCGGCAATTTAAATTCTTTAGATGTCTAAAGTATATTATAAATCAGAGGAAGAAATAGAGCAAGTGCGTTTGTCTGCAAATGTACTTTCGCAATTGCTTGGTGAAGTTGCTAAGGTTATTAAACCTGGCATCACCACCTTATCTCTTGATAAGTTAGCTTACGAGTTTATCCATGATAATGGTGGTACGCCTGCGTTCCTTAATTATCATGGATTTCCATACTCACTTTGTATTTCTGTTAACGATCAGATCGTTCATGGATTTCCAAGTGATTATATAATCAAAGATGGAGATCTTGTTTCTGTTGACGGTGGCGTAAATCTAAACGGTTTTATTAGTGATTCAGCCTACACTTTTGGTGTGGGTAATGTTACTGAAGAAGCGCAGCTGTTACTTGATGTAACAAAAGAATCTATGTACAAAGGCATAGAGCAAGCTGTAGCTGGAAAACGTGTTGGAGATATCGGTGCAGCTATACAGGAACATGTTTCTAAATATGGTTTTGGTATTGTACGAGAATTAGTTGGACATGGTGTCGGTTTTCATTTACATGAAAAACCTGAGGTGCCAAACTACGGTAAACGTGGTGCTGGTGCTAAGCTAGAGTCTGGTTTAGTTATTTGTATTGAACCAATGATCAACGCAGGAAAGGCAGGCGTGAAGTTTTGGGATGACGGATGGACAGTAAGTACTGTTGATGGTAAACTGTCGGCGCACTTCGAGCAAATGGTCGCTATTCGAAAAGGTGAACCCGATGTGCTGTTGACATTTGAACATGTAGAGAAAGTTTTAGGTGAAAAATAGTTGATTTTCAATTATTTTATATATCTTTGCACTCCTGTTTGCAGGCTATTTAACAAAATAATAATCAAGAATATATGGCTAAACAAGCCTCAATTGAACAAGATGGAATAATTAGAGAGGCACTTTCTAATGCTATGTTTAGGGTGGAATTGGAAAATGGGCATGAAATCATTGCTCATATTTCTGGTAAAATGCGTATGCACTATATCAAAATTTTGCCTGGGGATAAAGTTAAATTAGAAATGTCTCCTTATGATTTGACTAAAGGACGTATCACATACCGTTATAAATAACGGATTGGTGGTCTGATAGTGCAAGCTTTTGAAAATATTAAAATCATGAAAGTAAGAGCATCAATAAAAAAACGTAGCGCTGATTGTAAGATCATTCGTCGCAAAGGAAAAGTTTTTGTAATCAACAAAAAGAACCCTAAGTACAAACAACGTCAGGGTTAATTATTTAAAAATAATCGCTAAACATATATGGCAAGGATAGCAGGTATTGACTTACCTAAAAACAAAAGGGGTGTTATCGGCCTTACCTACATTTTTGGTATCGGTCGTACAACAGCAGAGCTTATCTTAGATAAGGCGGAAATCAGTCATGACATTAAAGTTCAAGATTGGAATGATGATCAGTTAGCAGCAATTCGTACTTTGATTTCTGATGAGATTAAAGTGGAAGGTGCTTTACGTTCTGAAATTCAATTAAACATTAAACGTTTAATGGATATCGGTTGTTACCGTGGATTACGTCACCGTAAGCATTTACCAGTTCGTGGTCAACGCACTAAAAACAACTCTCGTACTCGTAAGGGTAAACGTAAGACAGTTGCAAACAAGAAAAAGGCTACTAAATAAAAATTAAGAAATGGCTAAAACTAAAAAAGCTGCAAAAAAACGTATTGTTGTTATTGAGCCTGTTGGTCAAGCACACATCAATGCTACGTTTAATAATATCATTGTAACTTTGACTAATAATCAAGGTCAAACTATTTCTTGGTCAAGTGCTGGGAAAATGGGTTTTAGAGGGTCTAAAAAGAATACACCGTACGCGGCAGGACAAGCAGCAAATGACTGTGGAAAAGTTGCATACGATTTAGGTCTACGCAAAGTAGAAGTATTCGTAAAAGGACCTGGTGCTGGACGTGAGTCGGCTATCAGAACATTACAAACTGTTGGAATCGATGTGACTACTATCAAAGATATCACACCACTTCCTCACAACGGTTGTCGTCCTCCAAAACGTAGAAGAGTTTAATTAGGTTAAAGATAAGATTCATTAGCTAAAGGCTAATAGATACTTTAAGAGAAAAAAAATGGCTAGATATACAGGACCTAAGTCCAAAATTGCCCGTAAATTTAGAGAGCCGATTTTCGGCCCAGATAAAGCGTTAGAAAAAAAGAATTATCCTCCTGGACAACATGGAGCATCTAAACGCAGAGGTAAACAATCTGAATACGCTATTCAGTTGTTAGAAAAGCAAAAAGCAAAATACACTTACGGGGTGTTAGAGCGTCAATTCGCTAATTTGTTTGTTAAAGCTGCCTCAAAACAAGGTATTACAGGGGAGATCTTCTTGAAATTATTAGAAGCTCGTTTAGATAACACGGTATACCGTTTAGGTATTGCCCCTACTCGTTCTGCTGCACGTCAGTTAGTATCGCACAAACACATTACTGTTAACGGAGAATTAGTTAACATTCCATCATATAGCTTACGTCCAGGTGATGTAATCGCTGTTCGTGAGCGTTCTCAAACTCTTGAAACAATCACTGATTCAGTTGCTGGTAGAATCATCAACAAATACTCATGGTTGGAGTGGAATGCAAAAGAACTTACAGGTACTTTTTTAAGTTTTCCTGAGAGATCTGACATTCCTGAGAATATCAAAGAGAACTTAATCGTAGAGTTATACTCTAAATAATAAATAAAGTAGCAATATGCATAGTCCATTATGGATTATGCATATTCTATTGTATTGCAAGTATTATTACAAAAACTTTAAAAAGAAATAAATGGCAATTTTAGCATTTCAAAGACCGGATAAAGTTATCATGCAAAAATCTACAGATTTTGATGGTACGTTCGAATTTCGTCCATTGGAGCCTGGTTTTGGTGTAACCATTGGTAATGCTTTGCGCCGTATTTTATTGTCCTCATTAGAAGGATATGCAATTACGTCGATAAGGTTTTCAGGCGTTTCGCACGAATTTTCAACTATCAAAGGTGTAGTTGAAGACGTTACGGAGATCATTTTGAATTTGAAACAAGTTCGTTTTCAAAAATCTGGTGATCAAGGTGATAGCGAAAAGATATTTGTAGTAATCAATGGTCAAGAGCAATTCTCAGCTGGTGATATCACAAAATTCTCAAACAACTTTACAGTATTAAATCCTGATTTGGTTATCTGTAACATGGATAGCTCGGTTACAATTGAAGTAGAATTGAGCGTAGCTAAAGGTCGTGGTTATGTAAATGCTGATGAGAATAAAGTCGTTGATGGTCCTGTAGGATTAATCGCGATTGATTCGATCTTTACTCCGATTAAGAATGTTAAATTTACCATTGAGAACTACCGTGTAGAACAAAAAACTGACTACGAGAAATTGTTGTTAGATATTTCTACAGATGGTTCGATTCATCCAGAAGAAGCCTTAAAAGAAGCTGCTAAAATCTTAATTCAACACTTTATCTTATTCTCTGATGAGAATATGCTTCTTGAGTCTCAGACTAAAGAGGAAACTAAAGTTGTTGATGAAGAAATTTTACATATGCGTAAAATTTTGAAAATGGAATTAGTTGACTTAGATCTATCAGTTCGCGCATTGAACTGTTTGAAAGCTGCTGATATTCGCTCACTATCTGAATTAGTTACTTATGACGTAGCAGATATGTTGAAATTCAGAAACTTCGGTAAAAAATCATTAAGCGAAATCCAAGAATTGGTTAAATCGAAAGGTTTATCATTTGGAATGAACTTGTCTAAATATAAGTTAGACGAAGATTAATATATTAATAAGCGGCTTGTATATAATTCCCTCTGTGAAGAGACGGTATATACATTAAAATTAAATTAAAAATGAGACACGGAAAAAAAGTAAATCACTTAGGTCGTACTGACAGCCATAGAAAGGCAATGTTAGCTAACATGGCAACGTCACTAGTAAAACATAAACGTATTACAACAACTTTAGCAAAAGCTAAAGCGTTACGTAAATATGTTGAGCCTTTGATTACTAAATCTAAAAACGATACGACTCACTCTCGTCGTACTGTTTTCGCTTACTTAAAAGATAAAGAGGCTGTTACTATCTTGTTCCGTGAAATTTCGGAAAAAGTAGCTAATCGTCCAGGTGGTTATACACGTATTATCAAAATGGAAAATCGTTTAGGTGATAATGCTGAAATGGCATTCATCGAATTGGTAGACTATAATGAAATTTACGGTGCTAAAGCTGCTACTGAGAAAAAAGCAACTCGTCGTCGTGGTACTTCTAAGAAGAAAGCTGATACTACTGAAGAAGCTCCAGCTGAAACGGATGTTACTGCGTCTACAGAAGAAGAAAACAAAGACTAGTTCTTTAACTTTTTTAGATATAAAGCCTATCATGAAAATGATAGGCTTTTTTATTTTTAACGGATTTTTAGGAAGACTTAGCTATATTTGCAATGCATATCGGACTTATGTTTCTCATTTAATTATTTATTCATTATCAATGGACTTATTTAACGTTTATCCCATTAATCCAATCAATATTGTAAGAGCACAGGGCTCAACGGTGTGGGATGCCGAAGAAAATCCTTACTTGGATTTATATGGTGGTCATGCTGTGATTTCAATTGGTCATACGCATCCACATTATGTTCAACGTATCACAGAACAATTAAATCAAATTGGATTTTATTCGAATTCTGTGGAGATTCCTATTCAGCGTGAATTAGCTCGATTATTAGGTAAAGTTTCTGGGAAAGAGGATTATCATTTGTTTTTATGTAATTCAGGCGCAGAGGCAAATGAAAATGCGTTAAAGTTGGCTTCTTTTTATAATTCAAGAAAAAAAGTGATTGCTTTTTCAAAGGCATTTCACGGTCGTACATCTTTGGCAGTAGCTTGTACTGATAATCCAAGTATTATTGCTCCTGTCAATGAGACTGATAATGTCATTTTCTTACCTTTTAATGATGAAGATGCTTTATCTAATGCTTTCAAAAATTATGGCGAGGAAATTTCATCGGTGATTATTGAGGGTATACAGGGTGTTGGTGGCATAAGGGAAGCGTCTGTTTCATTTCTTCGTCTGATACGCACACTCTGCGACCAGTATGCTTCTGTATTTATCGCTGATTCAGTACAGTGTGGTTATGGCCGTTCTGGTTTGTTTTATTCTCATGATTATGCTGGGATAGAAGCTGATATTTATACTATGGCAAAAGGTATGGGTAATGGTTTTCCTATCGGTGCAATTAGCATCGCTCCAAAATTTGTGGCAACATACGGTATGCTGGGAACTACTTTTGGCGGAAATCATTTGGCTTGTGCAGCCGCTGTTGCTGTCTTAGAAGTTATTCAACAGGATAGTTTAATTCAAAATGCAGCTACTGTTGGATCTTATTTAATTGAAGAATTACGCAAGTTTGATCAAATTTCTGAAGTAAGAGGAAGAGGATTGATGATAGGTATTGATTTACCTAGTGAATTAGCGCATGTAAGAAAAGATCTGTTGGAAAAGCACAGAATATTTACAGGTGAAGCAAAGCCTACTGTAATACGCTTATTGCCCGCATTAAATACAACAAAAGAAATGGCCGATCAATTTTTAACGGCTTTTACAGAAATTTTGGAAGGTTAGTTTTTTGAATAAGATAAATATATGAAAAAGTTTTTTTCAGTTAAAGATGTTGCTAGTGTTTCTGAAATAGTTAAAGAAGCAATGGAGTTGAAAGCTAATCCTAACACTTTGGAAAGTTTGGGCAAATACAAAACATTGGGTCTGGTATTTTTAAACCCAAGTTTGCGCACACGTTTAAGTACTCAAAAAGCAGCTATGAATTTAGGAATGAATGTCATGGTTATGAATATGGATAAAGATGGCTGGGCATTGGAGACTCAAGATGGTGTCGTAATGAACGGAACTACTGTTGAACATATCCGTGAGGCTGCAGCGGTAATGGGTGAGTATTGTGATATTTTGGGCTTACGTTCTTTTCCTAAATTGAAAAATAGGGATGAGGATTACTCTGAAGATTTATTTAATAAGTTTATCGAATATTGTGGTGTTCCAGTTGTGTCTTTGGAAAGTGCAACCCGCCATCCTTTACAGAGTTTAACTGATGTTATAACAATAAGTGAATATAAAGTCACAGAAAAACCAAAGGTTGTTTTAGCGTGGGCACCACATGTAAAAGCTTTGCCACAAGCGGTACCAAATTCTTTTTCAGAGTGGATGTGTCAAGCGCAGGTTGAAGGCCTGGTTGATTTCACTATAGCACATCCAGAGGGATATCAATTGTCTGAAGAGTTTACTGAGGGTGCGAAGATTTCAAATGATCTAGATCAGAGTCTCAAAAATGCTGATTTTGTTTATGTAAAGAATTGGTCTTCTTATGAGGAATATGGTGAAGTATATCCAGTTATTGAAAATTGGTTAATCGATAATGAGAAATTAGCGTTAACAAATGACGCAAAGGTTATGCATTGCTTACCAGTAAGACGTGATTTAGAATTATCCGCAGAGGTACTTGATGGGCCTAATTCTTTAGTCATTAAGGAAGCTGGTAATCGTGTATGGGCTGCACAGGTTGTTTTAAAACGTATGCTTGAAAGCTTAGAAAAAAATAAATAGGTCTGTAAATAAATTATTTTGGAAGATTTAGAGAGAAAGATGTCAAATAGTGGCCTTAATATTATAAAAATTGGTGGCAATATTATCGATGATGAAGTATTGTTAGACTCATTTTTGGAAAAATTTGCGGCTTTGCCTGGCAAAAAAATCTTAGTGCATGGAGGAGGAAAGATTGCGACACGTATTGCAACAGATTTGGGAATTGAAGCTAAGATGGTGGAAGGCAGAAGAATTACAGATGAAGCAATGTTGCGGATTGTTACAATGGTGTACGCGGGTTTAACTAATAAAAATATTGTTGCAAAGCTTCAAGTTTTACAATGTGATGCTATTGGTTTAAGTGGTGCAGATGGAGGTACAATTAAAGCAATAAAGCGACCTGTTAAAGATATTGATTACGGCTTTGTCGGGGATATTTTGCACGATTCTGTCAATACTGCTTCTATTAAGAAATTTTTGGAAGCGGGATTTGTTCCTGTATTTTCTGCAATAACTCATAATGGTTTAGGACAACTTTTAAATACCAATGCAGATACGATCGCATCAGCTTTAGCTGTTGGGCTGTCATCATTATATGATACATCTCTAGTATATTGTTTTGAAAAAAATGGTGTACTTAAAGATATCAATGATGAACAGTCTGTAATTAATTCAATCCGTGCCGACGAATTTTTACAGTTAAAGGAAGACGGTGTTATTCATGATGGAATGGTACCAAAATTGCAAAATGCATTCGATGCTATACAAAAAGGTGTTCGGAATGTGTATATTGGTCATGCCAATAATTTGCACTTATTCCAACAGGGCCAATTTGGCACTTGTTTGACCTTAAAATAGAACTTTAATCATGAAAAGAATTACCATTATCGGAACAGGGAATATTGGTTTGTCTCTTGCAAAAGGATTAGTAAAAAATCAGTTTTGTAATGCAGATCAAATCACTTTAACAAGACGTAATATTAAAGCCTTAAATCAAGAAAGGGAAGATGGTTTTGTTGTTACAGATAGTAATATCGAAGCAGTTAGAGATGCCGATATTATTGTCTTTGCAATTTTACCACAACAATTACGAAAAGTTTTGGAAGAAATAGCTCCGATAGTTCAAGGTTCTAATCAGGTTTTTGTATCTGTTGTATCTGGGGTAAGTTGCGTTGATATAAAAGAAGTGCTTGGTGTAAATGCATTGGTCGTAAGGGCAATGCCAAATACAGCAATTGCAATTGGTCAGTCGATGACATGTATTGCAACTGATAATGCACCTTCAGATATTGTGAAGGATGTAGAAGTTATGTTTGAAACGGTGGGCGCAGTTGTAGTTATTAACGAAGATTTAATGACTTCTGCTACTGCATTATGTGCTTGTGGTATTGCTTTTTTCTTGAGAGCTATACGAGCAGCTTCACAGGGTGGAGTAGAAATTGGTTTTCATGCGCATGATGCTCTTAAAATGGCTGTTCAGACAGCAAAAGGTGCCGCAGATTTATTATTGCAAACTCAATCACATCCTGAAAGTGAAATTGATAAGGTAACTTCGCCAAAGGGGTGTACTATTGCAGGGCTTAATGAAATGGAACACCATGGTTTCAGTTCCGCATTTATTAAAGGAATAAAATTGTCTGCACAAAAAGCTGGAGGCCTCTACAATGAATAATCGAGTTGAGTTATTTGAAGAAAGTTTAGCCTTATTAAAGTCTTTAATACGTACCCCTTCTTTTAGTAGAGAGGAAGAAGAAACTGCAACGATAATAGCACAATTCTTTACTGCGAAAGGAATTGTTCCCAACAGAAAAGCAAATAATATTTGGGTTTATAATAAATGGTATAGTACTGATAAACCTACTATACTGTTGAACTCACATCATGACACTGTAAAACCAAATACTGGTTATACAAGAGATCCATTTTCTCCAGATATAGTAGATGGAAAGCTTTATGGATTAGGAAGTAATGATGCAGGTGGATGCTTGGTTTCTTTGATTGCAACTTTTCTACATTTTTATGAAGACAAAGATTTAAAATATAATTTTTGTTTAGCAGCTACTGCTGAAGAGGAAATCTCCGGTAAATGTGGAATTGAATCAATTGTTTCAGATTTAGGAGCTTTAGATTTTGCTATAGTAGGAGAACCAACTTTAATGGATTTAGCGATCGCAGAAAAGGGCCTAATGGTATTAGATTGCACTGCTCATGGCATATCAGGCCATGCTGCACGAGATGAGGGAGAAAATGCTTTATATAAGGCATTAGCAGATATCGAATGGTTTAGATCCTACCAGTTTGAGCGTGAATCAAATAAATTAGGACCCATTAAAATGTCCGTGACGATGATTCAGTGTGGTGTTCAACATAATGTTGTTCCCGCAACTTGCGATTATGTTGTCGATGTTAGAACAACAGATGCATACAGTAATGAAGAAACATTAGAAATAATAAAACTACATGTACAATCTGATGTCCATGCTCGTTCAACACGTTTAAATTCATCTTCTATTCCAGAAGATCATCCTCTTGTTTTGTCAGGTGTTAGTCTTGGAAAAAAGACTTATGGCTCTCCTACAATGAGTGATCAAGCATTGTTGCGGATACCTTCTGTGAAGCTAGGACCGGGCTTCTCCGGACGATCGCATATGGCCGATGAGTTTATTTTCTTGGATGAAATTAGGAAAGGCATTGACGATTATATTAATATTTTAGAAAAAATCGTATAAACAAAAAAGCACAAAATTTATTTTGTGCTTTTTTGTTTATACGATTAATAATTTAGACTAAACTAATCTGTCTTTTTATACTCTCTTCAAGAGATATAATAGTCTCAGTACGCTGAATTCCTTGTACAGATTGTATATCTTCATTTAATACTTTACGCAGGTGTACTGTATCGCGACAGATTATTTTTGCAAAAATACTATATTGTCCCGTGCAGTAATGTAATTCAACGACTTCTTTAATTTCTTTTAATTGAGCAACAGCATCAGAGTATTGAGATCCTTTTTCAAGGTAAATCCCTAAGAAGGCAGTGATATCGAAACCAACTTTCTGAGGATTAATAATTAAGTTGGATCCTTTAATAATACCTAGTTCTTCCATTTTTTTCATGCGTACATGTATAGTGCCACCAGATACAATTAACTTTTTTGCTATTTCTGTATAAGGAATAGACGCATCATTCATCAAAATTGATAATATCTGAATATCAAGATTGTCTAAATCGTAATTAGAATAGTTGTTTTCCATTAAAAGTGCTGTTATTAATTAAGTTAACCCAAACCGATAATATATTACCAAATAGTCGTATCGGATTAAATTTTTAAATTTTTCAAAAATACTAAGATTTGTTGGTTTATGTATGTAAATTTAGTAAAAATTTTATATACATATTGTTAATGTGATATTTAAATAACAAATTTTGTATAGATTTTTATTGATATTGGCATTTGATTTTAAAAAGATATTTATGGAAATAGAAGATGTTAAAATTTCAAGGAAGAAACCCATTTTTGCTGTAGGAGAGGGATTACATAAATACTTGAGACTATATCAACGTGATGCAAAGCTTCCTATTACGTATAAGGATCTTTTATCTTTTACTGAAACTATACCTGTATTGGATAAATACGGTAACGACACTTTTTGGGAAACGCCATTATATCCACCATATCTTATTGATCATTTATATGAAGGTTTGAAAGTAATATATGCTAAATTAAAGGCATCGGGTAATACCCGTATTGTGCAACATAAGTATATTGATCGTGTTGAGTATTGTGCGTTTGGCAATACAAGACCTTTTCGAATTCGTATTGTAAACCGACTGAATGATGTATATGATTATTTTTATATTAAGCAAGCTGATGCATCTCGTATTTATGGCTTAGAATTGGAGGAAATCTTATCGCCAAATCAGGTAAATTATATGGTCGATAATGAAACTTTGGTTGAGGAACATATTGTTGGAATCCCTGGTGATACTTTTGCCAAGCAACGGATGTATACACCAGATTATAATCTAACACGTATTTCTAAGGAGTTTGTTAAATTTAATGAACGTTGCATAATTACTTTGTTAGGTGATATGCGCGCTTATAATTTTGTCGTACAAATAACTCCAGATTTTGACGATTTTCAATTCAGAATTCGAGCTATTGATTTTGACCAGCAATTTTATGAAGGCAATCCAAAAGTGTACATGCCACAATTTTTCAAAGAAAACTTTCCTTATGTGAAACTTTCAATGGAACATTTGACAGAAAAAACGGTTTCTCAATATCAACAAGAAGAACGATCATCTATTGTACATCGTGTACGTAGTGAAAGGCATCGGATCGCTGACCTTAGAGACGCATCAAAAACCCAACAGTTATCGACAGAGGAAAATATAAAACAATTGCGTGAAGCTTATTCAATTTCTCATTCAAGTGAACAGTATTTGAAGTGTAAATCGATGACTGATATTGTTGAATTAAATGTGAAAAATGTTATAAGGCAAGTACAGCTATAATTACTTGATTCTTTTTTCATTATCTTTTACAAATGCACTCCAACCACTGTAACTTTTGCCAGTTTCGGAGGTCGCATTTTTTTGAAAGGAATGACAAACAGCAACAGCTAATCCATCTGTTGCGTCTAAAAATTCAGGGCTTTCATTAAATTTTAATAATGACTTCAACATGCCTGCTACTTGCTCTTTGGTTGCATTTCCATTTCCAGTTACTGATTGCTTTATTTTTCGTGGAGCATATTCAAATATAGGAATATCAAAATTTAATGCGGCGGCCATAGCGACACCTTGTGCTCTTCCTAATTTCAACATTACTTGTATGTTTTTTCCATAAAATGGAGCTTCTAATGCAACACTGTCCGGTTTATATTCCTCTATTAAAGCAGTAGTTTTTTTAAATATACGTTGGAGTTTCAGAGCATGGTCATCAAGATGCCCCATTTTCACGACTCCCATAGTAATGAGACTGATATTGTTTCCTTGTTCACGTATGATTCCGTAACCTAGAACAGCTGTTCCGGGGTCAATACCTAAAATAATTCTCTCTTTTGCTTTCTCCTTCTGCATGTGCAATATTACATTTTTTATTTCGTAACGATTCAAAAATGAAGATGTAATGGATACTAATATTGCCATAAAATAACTTTAGCTTTGATTAATATTTAGTAACATTGTGTCCAAAATTGATAAATGCTAACAAAGGTTCAAAAAAAATATAGCGGGATATTGATAAAAATTGCGGTACTAGCTTTCGCTGGATGGTATATTTATCAACAATTATCCGATCCTAAAAATCTTCTGAAGTTTGAAACATTAATCGCAGGTATAGATCCTCATTATTTCTGGTTGACATTTAGCTTAATCGTGTTCTTGATGTTTGTTAATTGGATGCTTGAAGTTGTAAAATGGCAATATTTGGCTATTAGAATTGAAAGAATATCTTTTGGACGTGCATTTCAATCGGTATTTAGTGGATTAACATGGGCTATTTTTACTCCAAATAGGATTGGGGAATATGGAGGTCGTGTTTTGTTTTTGAAACCTGAAAATCGAGCAAAAGGTGCTATAGCAATGGGAGTTGGGCTATTTGCACAACTTGTATTAACCAGTATAGCTGGTGCTTTAAGTATTGCTTGGTTTGCATGTACTTATATGGATACTCCAGTTTCTATAGAGTTTGGAATTTGGTTATTAGCAATATTGTATGCGACAGGTTTTTTAGTACTTTATTTTAATGTGCATTGGATTGATTTATTGGTTGGTCGAATTAAATTTCTAGAACGTATCAAACCTTTCTTTTCTATTTTGGAAGAGTATACTTTTAAGGAATTGCTTGTTGTCATATTGATATCGTTGGCAAGATTTATCATTTTTACTTCTCAGTACATTATTTTAATGTTGGTCATTTTACCAGAATTACCATTCGTGGCAATGATTTTGATGATATTTATTCTTTTCTTTGTGCAGGCCGCATTACCGACATTGGATATTTTTGATTTTAGTGTAAGAAGTTTTGTTGCAGGTAATCTTTATAGTTATATCACAAATCAAGAACTAGCCGTGATGGCAATTGTTTCTTGTATTTGGTTCGTTAATTTGATACTTCCAGCTGTTTTAGGTTCTATTTTTGTTTTGAAAATAAATTTTTTTGGTGATTCTAAGTCTTAGTTTTATTACGATAATATTGGCGATTGTGTATATCGCTCTGGTTCTGTATATGCGGAAAGGTTGGTTAGAAATACCAACTGTAATATCGAACTGTTTACCGGTCAAACGTATTTCTATTATTATAGCTGCACGTAATGAAGAGAATGGTATAGCACGTACTATTGATGCTGTACTTAATCAAAAATTTCCACCTGAACAGTTTGAATTAATTGTAATCGATGACCATTCTACTGATCGGACAAGTGATGTTGTATTGTCTTACGCGCACAGAGGAGTACAATTAATTCAGTTGAATGAGAGCAATAAATTGAATTCATATAAAAAGCTTGCTATAGCGAAGGCTATTGATTTATGTACAGGAGAGATAATTGTTACAACTGACGCTGATTGTAGGATGGGTGAAAATTGGTTAATGACAATCATTAGCTATTTTGAAACTCAAGACTTATATCTTTTATCTTCTCCTGTAGTGTATTCAGAAGAGAAATCATTTTTTGAAAGACTTCAAACACTTGAGTTTTTATATTTAATAGGCTTAGGCGCAGCAGGTATTGGTAATAAAAATCCGACAACTTGCAACGGAGCAAATTTGGCATATCGCAAAGATATTTTTTATGAAATGGGTGGATTTGCCGGTATAGATGAATTAGCATCTGGTGATGATGAATTATTTTTGCATAAAGTTGCTGCCAAATATCCACATAAAATAGGATTCTGTAAATCTACAGATGCAGTGGTTTACACCGATGCTAAGCCTACAATTAGGTCATTTATAAGTCAGCGGAAGCGTTGGGCTTCTAAGAGTACAAAATATAAAAATAAAGCAATTGTGTTACTCGGAATCACAATTTGGTTATTCAACTTTTGTATGCTTACCTGTCTTATCGTAGGTTTATTTTATCATTATTCCTATCTTTTTACTTTTTTGGTAGTATTAATCGCTAAAATCATAGTTGAATATCTATTTATTCAACCCTTAACTCAGTTTTCTAAGAGAGAGGAGTTAATGCGGTATTTACCAATTCTTTCCTCGTTACATATAATATACCTCGTGTATATTGGTATACTTGGTAATATCGGTAAATATGATTGGAAAGGTCGGCAGGTTAAATAATCTAACCATTTTTGACTTTTAAACGGATCTTCTGTTCAGCTTCTAATACTATTTCTTCCAAAGTTTTATCAGTTTTATCAATAGGATCTAAAACTTCCCAGCTCATTTTGACAAAGGGTGTAAGAGGAAATAAGCCATTTTTAGTCATTTCATATGAACCATTTATTGCGATAGGAACAATTAGTGCATCGGGATTTTTCTTTAATAATGTAGCTATTCCGCCAACATGAAAAGGCTTCATTTTACCATCTCGAGTGCGAGTACCTTCCGGGAAAATAAAAGCTGACCAGTTTTTGGTCTTCATATTATTTGCAAGTTTTAATATTTCACCGATAGACTGTTTTGAGTCCTTACGGTCAATATTTGCTGCCCCACCATGTTTCAAATTGAAGGAAATACTTGGAATTCCCTTCGCTAGTTCTATTTTTGAAATGAATTTTCCATGAAATCTTCGCAGAAAATAGATCATAGCCGGTATATCAAATGTACTTTGATGATTTGCAACGAAAATAATGGGCTGTCCGGTTGGAATGTTTTTATTATCAGTAAAAGATATCGTATTAAACAGCAAAATATTGCAATAGGTGAGAAAGAAATTAAGAATATCGACACTCTTTTTATGTGCTGTATATCCGCCAAACTTTAGGCTCAACCATTGTATAGGGTGAAAAACTAAAAGGCACAAGGCAAAAAAGAAATAAAAAATGGGTGTCAGAATAAATCCAATAATCTTCTTCATGTTTAAATCTAATAATTATTTACAGCAAATATAATTATTAATATACTTTACGAATAATTATTGATCGCTCATATTTTAAATTATGTTTAATAATACTTTTATAAAATTTATATTATTATTAATAATATTTATATTTATAGAAGAGATGAAAAAATTTCCAAACGTATGCCCTAGCTGTGATACAAAATTAGAGGTCAGTAAATTAACTTGTTCTTCATGCAATACTGAGGTTAGCGGTAAATTTATGTTGCCAATTTGGACGCAATTAACTCTTGAGGAACAGGATTTTGTACTTGAGTTTTTATTAAAATCAGGAAGTCTGAAAGAGATGGCAAATCAATTAGGCAAGAGTTATCCTACCGTAAGAAATAAGTTAGATGATCTTATTGATAAGTTATTGGGTTTAAAAAATAATGATTAGTATGGTTTTTAAAGAGAAACAGTCTTTTTGGAGTTGGTGGATGGTGATTTTGATCGTCTTTTTATTATTATCGACTTTAAATTATGAATGGAATGATATAAAAGATGGTAATTTAAAAGAATTAAGTGTAAATCCTGGGTTTTGGATTATTGCTGTTATTATTATTATATTTTCGTTCATTAAATTAAAAACAACAATAAACTCTCAAGGAATTATGATTCACTTCTTTCCCTTTCTATTGAGAAGTAAATTTATTCCTTGGTCAGAAGTAGCACAGGTTTCTGTAAAGGATTATAATCCTATATACGACTATGGAGGTTGGGGGTATCGCATTGGAAGAAAAGGTAAAGCCTATAATACCAAAGGATCACATGGGTTGGAATTGATCTTTAAAAGCGGGTCTAGACTATTGATAGGTACCCAAAAGAAATGCGAACTCAATACGATCATTTCTAAGGTTAATCAAGAAATTTTAAATAAGGACTATGAATAAAATACTTTTAAATCCATTTGATAATCTTTCGGAGACAAAACTTTTATCTATTGGTCTTATTTGATTTATAATCGGCACTTTTGTAGCTTGTTTTTAGGAGATTCCTTTCCTGGGATGATGAGTTTTAAATCCAACGAGGCTAGCTTTTTATAATTATTATATCACAATATCTTAACAACATCTTTATTTTCAATCATTATATTTCTACTTGGAAAAATATTGCATTCGATTCTGAGATTTATAGATATGCTAATAACCGTATTGGTTGCAAGGTCTGTCATTTATGCTATGGCTTTATTAAATACAACTAAATGGCTAAACCCGATAGTAGATTTAATTTCAAGAATGTAGTAAATCCACTGGGTAACCAAAATGTTGATAAAGCAGATTGAATTATCCCTTTTTTGGTGTTATTCTCAGCCTTTGCTTGCTGATCTATTTCTTCTATTTACTTATTTAAAGGATTTCTTACTGTTATAAATAGAAAAAAATTATAATGGCTTGATTTTGGTACTTGTTGTAATGTTAATGGAAGCTTTATCTTCTTTATTCTCTTTTATTACATATAATGATTAAAAAAATAGTTGGTACATTTCTCCTGTTGTTTATAACAATAACTGCTTTTTCGCAAACTTTCGTAGGGGACTGGAAAGGTAATTTGCAAGTAGGACATTCCAGTTTGGTTTTTATAATTAATTTATCTCAGGAAAATGGTGTATGGAAGGCAACAGCGGATAGTCCAGATCAGGGAGCCTTTGGCATTCCCGCGAAGGCAAACGTTAATGGTAACGGAATCGAAGTACTGATTGAAGGAGGAATTAGTTATATCGGGAAAATGGAACGGGATGATTTAATAGGTGGGGAGTTTCAACAAGGGACATTTCGAGCCAAGTTAGATCTTATGAAAATAAAGGCAACCCCTAATAATATCAAGACAATAAGATCTCAACGTGTTTTTCCTCCTTATTCATACGATACAGTAGATGTCAATTTTAGAAATAAATATGATGATGTCCTATTAAGTGGCACCTTAACCACACCTAGACAAAAGGGTAAATTCCCTGCAGTAGTTTTAGTGACAGGAAGCGGTCCCCAGGATCGCAATGAAACATTAATGGGACATGAACCTTTTCGAATATTATCAGATTTTTTAACAAAAAATAATATTGTTGTTCTTCGCTACGACGATCGGGGGGTCGGACTTTCAAAAGGAAGTTTTATAAATGCCTCAATTGAGAATTTCAGTAAAGACGCAATGGCAGCAATAGATTTTCTAAAGGAAAGACCAAATGTAGATCCCGGCAAAATTGGTATTATCGGGCATAGTGAGGGTGGTTTAATCGCAGAATTGTTGGCTGGACAAAAATTTCCGGCGCTTTCTTTTATTGTTTCTTTAGCAGGTCCAGCCATTCCTATTGACTCTCTAATGGTATCACAGCTATATCGCATTGGTAAAGTAGCAGGCATGTCAGAACTAGCATTATCACATGCCAAAGAGATTAATAAAAGGAATTTTGAGGTTGTTAAAAGTAATAGGCCGCATATGGAGGCTATGGCAATGATTCTTGATAATATGAAAATAGATCCAGCACAATTGAATTCATCGAGTAAATTGGAATTAGAGACACTCTTGTTGCCATCTTATAGATATTTCATGCGGATTGATCCCATTCCTTTTATTAAAAAAATTACAGTGCCGGTTTATGCGGCATTTGGGAGTTTAGATGTTCAGGTTCCTGCTGACCAAAATCTAAAAAGTTTAAAGAATAATCTACCATATAATCCAAAAACAGTTCTAAAGAAATATGAAGGATTGAATCACTTATTTCAAAAATCGACAACTGGGGCTGTTTCAGAGTATGAGCATATTAGTGAAACCATGAATAGTGAAGTCTTGAATGATTTAGTTAAATGGATAAAAAGCTTATAATAGTAACCTGTAGTTAGTATTATTTAAGTGACATCATCTCTATTTTAGTAAAAGTACGATAACGTTGTAAATTGGTTTTCTGTGATGCTACAGCATTTTTTTGCTCAATATTAACTTCTATGTAGTTTTCTAGTAAAGTCAATTCTTCTTTGTAATACAATTAGGTTTATATCTTTGTTTTACACTCCATCATCGTGATTATGATGGATACTATTGAACAAAACCTTTATTTTATTATTATGAATTTCAAGGCAATCGTCACCTTATTTTTCTTAACAATTTTAACCTCACTTTCCTTTTCTAGAGAAGTTATTTCTTTCAATCAAGATTGGGCTTTCAAAAAGGGCCCCTTTACTACAGATCTCTTACAGTATGGGAATGTTTTTTCTGGAACATGGCAATCTATAGCTGTTCCCCATACATGGAACTCAAAAGATATGCAAGTACGTAATGATCGATTTACATCTAATGAAAAATTTTATGTGGGAGATGCCTATTATCGTAAAACTTTTATTCCCGAATCTTCTTGGAATGGTAAGCGCATTTTTGTAAAATTTGAAGGTGTAAATACAAACACAGAAGTTTACATTAATAATTCACCGTTGCCTGCGAAGAAGGAAAAGGGAAATGTAGTTTATGATGCGTCAGCTATAAATGGTAATTATCAGATTGTGGGAAGACATCAAGGTGGCTATTCAGCATTCGTGTTGGAATTGACTAATATGTTGAAATTTGGAGTTGAAAATGAGATTCTTGTAAAAGTTAACAATGAAGCAACTCCACAAGTAATTCCAGTCAATCATACGCTATTCCCTATGTATGGTGGTATTTATCGTCCGGTTGAACTTATTGTGACGGATAAGATTAATATTGCAGTATCCGATTATGCTTCTTCAGGAGTATATATAAGTCAAAAGGACGTTAATAAAAAAAGTGCATCAATAAATTTAAAAGTGAAACTTGAAAATAAAAATCATGACGCAAGAGATTTACAGGTGGTGTCAACGATTTTTGAACAAAACGGCGCTGTGAAAGCCAAGAATATAAAAAAATATCGTTTACTTCCGCAGGGTAGACAAGAAGTAATGCAAGACTTTAATTTAACAAATCCACATTTATGGCAAGGTCTGGAGGACCCATATCTTTATAAAGTAGTTACACAGCTTGTTGATGGAAATACTTTACTAGATGAAGTGATTCAGCCTCTAGGTTTACGAAAATTTGAATTAAGAACGGGAGAGGGATTCTTTTTGAATGATATTAAGTATCCAATGTATGGAGTAACAAGACATCAGGATCGATGGGGAAAGGGTTCCGCGTTATCAAATGCTGATCATGATGAAGATTTGGCTATCATCAAGGAAATTGGAGCAACTACTATTCGATTAGCTCACTATCAACAATCTGCATACTTCTATGAAAAATGCGATAGTATTGGATTTATTGTTTGGGCAGAAATCCCATTTGTTAATCGTGTAACGACGTTAGAGGAAGCAAATGCAAAACAGCAATTGACAGAACTTATAAGACAAAACTATAATCATCCTTCTATTTATACATGGGGTCTCCATAATGAGGTTTATACACCTAATGCGTACACAATCGAGTTAACAACAAAATTAAATGATTTAGCTAAGACCGAAGATCCATATCGCTATACGGTGCAAGTGAGCGGCTATAATGTCATTAACCATGCTGTAAATAATAATGCAGATATACAGGGGATCAATCATTATTTCGGATGGTATAATGGCGTTATTCGTGATGTTGATAAGTGGGCAGATCAAATCTCAAAAGATTTTAAAGATTATAAAATTATTTTTTCAGAGTATGGAGCCGAGGCTAATCCTAGTCATCAACAAGAGGTTGTTGGAGATGTAGGTAATCAATGGGCGAATCCAGCATTTTTTCCTGAAGAATTTTCAACAAAGTTCCATGAAATACATTGGGGAACGATAAAAAGACATCCGATCTTTTTAGCGTCTTATCTTTGGAACACATTTGACTTTGCGACTCCAATTACAGCACTCAATGTTGAGCCAAGGAATTATAAAGGATTGGTTACGTTTGATAGAAAACTCAAGAAAGATCCTTTTTATTGGTATAAAGCTAACTGGAGTAAAGAACCTGTATTATATCTGACACAAAGACGTGTTATTGAGAGAGTAAACGAGATTACTCCGGTGACAGTCTATTCTAATTTAGGTACACCTACTTTGTTGGTCAATGGTGTTGAAGAAAAGAACTTTGTTATCGGAGAAACTGATGTCCATTATATTTTTCAAAATGTTAAATTGAAAGAAGGGGATAATATTATCCAGGTAAAAGCATCAGGGAAAAGTCAACAATTTGAAGATAAGATTACTTGGCATTACTTGAAAGATAACCCAAAGGCAATCAGTAAAGATGGACCGAAATCCAATAAAAATGAACATATTGGTTTGTAAAAAAGCATCTTTTTGCAATGCCCCCGAAAAGTTAAACACTTTCTGGGGGCGCACTACTTTTGAGACTTTTTTATTAAGGAGTTGTTAATGCTACAGGTAGAATTTTACCATTATAATATTGATGTCCATTTTGGGCAAATTCCGCAATATATCTTCCCATCTCAAAAGCGAGTTTACCAGCTTCTATTCCCGGAAAAGCTGCTTCAAACATTTCAGTTTGTGCAGATCCAAGAGCAAGACAATTTACGCGGATACCTTTATCCTTAAATTCTTCAGCCAAGCACTCTGTTAATACTGCCAAAGCTGCTTTACTAGAAGAATAAGCCGCTAAGCCACTAAACTTGGAAGAGCCTTGAAAACCGCCCATACTTCCTATATTGAGAATATGAGATCCTTCGGGCATTAAAGGGACGATATGTTGAATCATATTAGCATGTGCCAATACATTGGTTTGAAACATCGATGCAAATTCTTCCAATGAACTATCCATAAAAGGTTTATTGATAAGCACTCCTGCATTATTGATCAGGATATCTACCTGTTCAAATTTTGATTTGATAAATGGTAATAAAGTTTGATAATCATCATAAACAATATCAAACTGAGCTGGATATAAATTACCCCCGTCGAAATTCAAATCCTTAGCAATTTCGTGAAGGCGCTTTAGTTTATCTGCAGATCGAGCAAGTGCGATAACATTATTTTCTTTTTTTGCCGTGAGATCCAATACAGCTTCAAACCCAATTCCACTGCTTGCTCCTGTTATTATAATATTTGCCATGTTTATTTATTTAATCTTCCGTCTGAGATTCTTCTATTTCTTTAACAGATGGTAATTTTTCGGTCCCTAATGCAGAGGGATGAAATATGTAGTACGAACCAGTAAAGGCCATGAATGCCGATATAATATAAAATAGTAGACTAATCAAGACAGCTAAATGTGAATCAAGGTGAAAAAAATTAGCTCCCCACATATAAACTAGCTCTCGCATACCCAATCCTCCAACGGAAAATGGAATTATTGCCACTAATGAAGAAGCGAGAAAGAGAAAGAGATAAGGAGAAAATTTTCCATCAAAGCCTAGGGCGTATAATATCATAATAGCAGCAATTACTTGCATTGACTGTACACCTATTGCTTTTAGATGTGTTTTGATGAAATTTGCCTTAAAATCATTGAAAAATTTGCCTACCAAAAAATAATAAAGCGTTGTACCCAAGATAAATCCTAAAATTGTTAAGTAATTAGGAATTCCAAGTTGAGGCATAAAAATGATTAATGCCGCAATTATTAAACATAGCGCCCACAGCCCACTTAATCGGTCAAAGAATAATGCTCCAAGTAACTTTCGACCTTTAATATTATACTTTTTTCGAAGAAAATATATTTTATATCCATCACCTCCAACACCTCCAGGTAAGAAAAGATTATAAAACAAGCCAAGCTGATAAAGTTTAAAATTATATCTCTCAGAAACATGAAGTCCGATTGCAGTTAAGAAGCTAAGTAAGCGAGAGGATGATATTAGAATTGAGATGGCATATGCTAAAAATGCGAATAAAAGGAACAGCGGATTTGATTTTAATAGAGCATCTTTTAGATCTTGGATAGAAACCTTACTAAATACCCAATAAAGAGCAGCAACAGTAACAACTAGTTTCAGTATATTCTTAACAATTTTCCAAATTAGTTTTTTATTCATTAGATATTTAAGTCTATGTTTTGACTTTATTCATTAATTCTCAAAGATATTAATTTGATTAATGATATTGTATTTATTTGGATTATGCTATTAGGGGATATATACGGGAGTATAATAGAATTAAGTAGATCAATAGGAAAATCGTGCATAATGAGAATTGCCAATTAATATCGACTCTTAAATATTTGTTTTTTAACATGACAATCAGTAAAACTACAAAAATGATAAAGAGCAATGCAGGAGCAACTACTGCCATTTCATTTGGAAATGCAACGTGTTTAGCATCTAAATTAGACTGGGTTCCCTTATTCGATAATATAGGAACAGAAGCTAGTGCTAAAAGTAAAACGAAAAGACGCAATAGTGATTTTGCTACAATCTTACTAATGGTATGATTTTTGGATGTCTCAATCATGATTTGTTGTTATATTTACAGCAAAAATACAATAAGTAACTATAAAATTAATGAATATGAATCGAGTTCTTTTATCTATCACAACTCTCATGTTGAGTTTGTTTCTTTTTTCGGCTTGTAGTATGCAACCAAAAGGAACAGCATCTAGTTCTTCATCTACTGCGATGTCTACAGGGCCTAGTGCCTCTGACTGGAAAGGAGCTGTAAAAGGAACTTGGTTTTTAAACACTATTGATCGCGAGAATTTACCCGCATCTTATACCATTAAAAGTGTATTTGAAGAAGCACCTGCTGAATGCTTTATAGGAAGTACTTGGACATTGCCAGGTAATGGTAAAGGAAACATCTCATTTTCAGCAGACGGTAAATTATGTGCCCCTGGTGCTTCCAGAGATATTATATGGTCTATATTCAATCCAGGAAAGAATAACGGACAACCACAGTTTCAGTTTAAAAAGATTTATGCTGGCGATAAAGCTAAAAATGTTATTACAGGCTACCGTTTAGATTTATCATACTCAGACGCTAGTAAATTAGTTATGCGTATGCCGGTAACCATTACAAATGGCGAAGCATATTTAGTGTTCACTTTTTCAAGAGTAAATTAAGATATTCTTTTTGAAGATAGATAAAGCTATAGGAAACTATAGCTTTACTTGTTTAAAATTTTTTATTTAACAAATTTTCTAATTTTAGAAACAGTACTTTGATCGAAAAAAATATTGTACAAAAAAGTATAAGGGAGGTGGTTCATATCGCTCTTGGTCTAGAAAATAGAATATATATCAAGGACTTATCTGCTCATTTATATTGGATGGAAAAATCTCAATTTAATTTTGGGGAGGAATATGTCGCCAAAGATATTACCATACGTGATTTAATAAGAATGAGCTTTGCCGAATTGGGGATAGAAATAGAATTCTGTGGAAGAGCAGAATTAGAGAAGGGTGTAATTATTGATATTGATGAGGAACGATTGGACCTGTTGAAGATAGACAAAGAATATATAAAATTTGGACAAACTGTCGTTAAAATTGAAGACCGATCCTCTGTTTCAATTGATGTGAATGGAACAATAGAAAAACATTTAGTACAGCAATATATTGGTCATTTCGAAACGGAGATTCATTTTGATAACTTTATTAAGGAATTGATTATGAGTAATTTAATGGTTGTGAAAAAACAGTCCTAATTAAGCTTTGAGACGCTTTGAGCTTGAAATGTTCAAAAGTTGTCCTTAAGACTTAAGATATTATTCTTTTAATATTGTTAAAATTTAAATTTGGAATAATATTTGTTGTAGACATGTATCTACTATGACTTAATAAGTCAAATATAAATGGAATTCAAGGGTAATGGAAACTGAATTAGTAAAAGGTAATAAGCAGGAAGAGATTAAGAAAAATACATCAAAAGTTTATTTTTTTATAATAGCAATCGCGGCGCTTATTGTCACAAATGTTTATTTTTATGTTAAATTTAAGTCTTCAGGAGAGAAGGTCTATGCACTAACGGTTGAAAAAGAGAACCTTGAAGTGGAGATCGATCGTATTGAAGCAGAGCTCGATAAAATGAAAATTGAAAATATTCAATTATCTCCTCCTTTAATCGAGAAAGAACAAAATGCAAGAAAAAAAATCATAGACTTACGAACTAAATTAGCGCAGAAACAATTGTCACAGAGTGATATTGATCATGCACAGTCGACAATTACTTCGTTGAAAAGTGAAGTTGCATATTTTAGTTTGGATGTTAATAGACTTATTCAGGAAAATAAAATTCTAGCGGAGAAGAATAGCTTATTACAAAAAGAAGTCTCAGCTTCCTCCACTAAGATTAGTAATTTGGAAAGCTCAAATACAAATTTAGCGTCAAAGGTAAATGTCGCCGCAGCTATCAAAGTTTCTAATATTGCGGTTTATGGACTACAGGAAAAAAGAAACGATAAAGTTGAAGTAGAGGAAAGGGCAAAGAGAGTTGATAAATTAAGTATAAATTTTAATATCGCAGATAATACCCTTGCAAAAGTGGGGAAAAAAGATATTTTTGTACGTATTATCGATCCTCAAGGTAATCTTATTATCAATCAGGATGACAATACTTTTTATGCACATAGTGAAAAACTCCAATATACTTTTAAAAGCACAATAGACTTTACCAATCATGGTGAAGAGTATTCATTATATTGGAAAGACGATAAAAAGTTCACTAAGGGAGCTTATACTGTTCTTTTGTATGCCGACAATGCTATCATGGGAAGATCAACAGTTGTATTAAAATAGTACTATATACGTTATTTATTACGAGTCATACGATAAAAAAATAAGGAGTTCAATTTGAACTCCTTATTTTTTTACCACGCATTTTGTATATTGGTAATCTAAATTCCGCCCAATCATGACGAATATTTTGTTATGAACCTTTGTATTTCGGTACAGTAATTTGAAATGTCGTTCCCTGATCCTCTATAGAATCGAATTTTACAGTTCCACCCATGGCTTCAATTGTTTTCTTAACAAAAACTAACCCAAGTCCCGTTCCGGAGCTTTTAGTCGTAAAGTTAATTTCAAAGATTTTTGCCCGCATTTCTTGTGGAATACCTAGACCGTTATCCTTTATTTTAATAATGTATGTATCATGTTCTCCATTTGAAATGCTGATATCGATTTTTATTTTCCTTTTTCCAAAACCTGCTTCAATAGCATTTTTCAGTAAGTTATTAAACGTTCTTAATAATTGATCCCGGTCAGCTTCCACAAATATAGAAGCCTGATTTGTTTGATTCATTAATTGAATCTGAGCATGCGGATTTTGACTATATACAGCAATTGATTTATTAATTTTTTCCACCAAATTGACCTTTTCATATTTAGTATCTGGCAATTTTGCAAAGGCTGAGAATTCTTTAGCTATATGGGTTAAACTATTGATTTGTTCAATAAAAGATGCGGTGATACGTTTAAAACGTTCCTCAAATTTTGCATCGTTATCATGATAAGATTTTGTCAATTGTTGGATCCCAAGTTTCATTGGTGTCAGTGGATTTTTGATCTCATGAGCAACTTGCTGTGCCATTTCTCGCCAAGTAGACTCCCTTTCATTATCCTTTATTTTATTTGCATAATCCTCAAGTTTTAATATCATTAAATTGTATTCTTTAATAAGCCCCCCAATCTCATCATTGCGTTGCCAAAATAAAGGTTCATTTTGTTGTCCAAGATTTGTTTGGGCTATTTTTTTACTGATCAAATTTAATGGTTCTGTGATTTTATTGGCAACAAAAGCCGCGTAAAAACCAAATCCAATGATTATTAGAGAATAGATATTAATTAATGTGTTTAAAAGTAGATTTTTATTTAAGTTATCATCTTTCTGTGCATTAAAATTCGGTATACCCAGATACGCTATAGTAGCATAGTTTTCATCTCTAATAGTTGCATAACTGGATTCGTACCTAAAATCACCAACAACCTCCTCTTCAATAGTCTCTGATTTTTTAAGAAGGGAGAGTTTTCTAAATGCACTCGGGTTAATAAACGTTGATAAAATATTTAAATCATAAATCTTGGGTTGTGAACTGAATAATAGACGACCCGATTTTGAATAGAGTGAAAAATCTTTTGAAAGCGATTCTGATAATAATTTCAGATAATAGATCAGTCTTTCTTCTTTTTCTTCAGCAGTAGACGCTGTACTGACTATACTTTCAAGTCTTTTACTAATATCTGTTACAGTCTTTTCTCTTTCCAAAGTATTATTATACGAAAGTTGCATACTTATACTTACGAAAGATATAATTCCAGAGATCAAAATTGCCAGCACGATGGAGGATATAAACAATGTTTGTATTCTGGAACTGTATTGTATACTATTTACTAAAAAAAGGAAATGGTACTTTATGCTTCTGATTTTGAATGATTTATTCTTTAAAATTTTAAAGCCATATCTAACACTGGAAGAGATAGAAAAAAAGATAAAAATAACCAGAAATAAAAATGATGCGGTAGCTAAATATTCCCATGGTGTCTCTTTTGGATAACTAACTAAAAAAGTAGTATAATTATTAGGCCTGTACATGATATGAAAATAATCATCCCTACTATCCAAATTAATATATTCTCCCAATTTCTTCGGATAAGCATTGTCATGACTTGGGTAGTTATATTTTCCATATTGGGTCACTAAATTCCCATCTTTAAACAATGCGATGGAACTATTATTAAATGACTGTGCCTCCATTTTGTTTAATCTGGAATCAACTAGTATGTCCGGATAAGGCAGGCTGTAATTAAATGATCTATTCTTTAGATTAAGGTATAGAGAGACAGTGTTTTGTTTATCAATTTGAATATTGATAATAGAAAAATACTCATGAGTTCCCAGTTCGCTGTTTAATCTGTAGAAATTATTACTAATCTTTAACGAGTTTTTAATAACTTTTTCTCTGTACTCATCTACTTTATTGTTTTTGTAAGGAGCAAGTTCCTTATTGTTATTGTAGTAAAATCCCAAAAATTCATATCTAGAAAGATACCCACTAAGATATTTTTTTTCAATGTATTCACTTATGGTTTGTGTACTGGTGTTTGGTAAACTTATTTTAAATAAATGTTTGAGTTGCTCGTCATTTAAAATATCTTTTTCAATTTCAGTATATAATGAAATAGCATTAATGTCATCTTCTGCTTCCAAATTGCTGATAAAAAGCTTCATGTTCTCCAGTTTTTTCATTTTGAAGAAATGTCCATGGTAAATGGAAAAGATTGTAGATAAAAGAATGATAACGATGATATGTGTAGCTAGTCTGAACTTCTTTTTTAGAAACGAATTGAATGATCTTATTAATATTATAAGTGCAAGTAGGATATTAACGAGCCCATTATTTTCACTTAATGAAGTCCCGATTAAAATAAATAAGATGAGACAACTCAAGTGTATATTAATTAATACCGTATCTGATATCTGTAATTTTTTTATATTAGAAATAACCAGATCGATATATAATATTAATGTGACGAGACTTACGCACATAATAAAAAGGTCGATCCATGTAAATATATTTAGCTCAACAAGTTTTGTGAAGTCTACCACAGTTGTAGTGGAGTGTGTAATGAGTGTGCCTAAAGTTCTGTAAAGAATAGTAAAGAAGAAATAGACACTTAGGATGGAAAGAACTGCAAAGATTATTTTCGAGCCTTTCTTTTTCAGATACTTCTCAATTGAAAATGAGTCTTTGATATTATATAGAAATAATATGAAAAGAAATATGAAAAAGACTGTAATAAGTAGTCCCCAGATATTTGGAAAAAGGTAGTTATAGGCATAATTTTTAGGATTGAATATGCCCAAATTAGCATGGATATTCAACCAATTAGAATTAAGGTCTAGATAACGTAAAACAATTAATGCTGTAAGATAGAGTAAAATTCCAGGTATTATTTTTTCCTTATTTACGAGTAGTTTCGCGAGATTATGTATTAAAGTGATAAAACATGTTGCAGCGAGTATCCAGCAGAGTGTTTGAAGGATACTAAAAATATTTTGTACCTGACCAGATTTTAGTTTAATAGAAAATAAGTAAGTTTTGTCTTTGCTGTAAATATTTTTGATGTTTATATTATCATCATAATCAGCAATTTCGATGTTTGTACTCTTTGTTATTAAAGGAGAAAATGCTTTAGTGAAATATTCGTTATTAATGTTGAAATACTTTTTAACCATAACATAGGCTAATACTGTCGTATTTCCGATCTCCTTCTTTTTAACAACAAATGAGCGATCATTAGTCGCGATATAGTTGACCGGATTTTTGAGTCCAGCATCAGTTAGGGGTACAAATAGGTTTGTACTCCAGAGTAGAAGTTCATGGTTTTTAAAAATAAAAAGTGCGATTCCCTCATCTTTATTATACTTTTCAAGTATATGATATGACTGCTCAGGATATTTTTCAGCATTTTTGAATGTTTTTAAAATAATTGGATCCGCAAATAATTCATCAATTACTTCTTCTTTTTCATGAATTTTAGATTCTAGATTGGCGGTTTCAAAATTTAAGATATCTTTACTAGTAATAGACTTTTGTAAAGTAATAGCAGTAACGATAAAGCTTAGCGTCAGCAGTATAAGTAAAATTCTTATTTTGGAGGATATCGGCACTTTATTATCTATTTATTGAGATTGAATATATAAATATATAAAAAAAGTCCTTACAAAAAGATTGTAAGGACTTATCTATAAAGTGATGTTCTTTTATCCGTGGATATCCTCTTCTCTGAAAAGCTTAGCACCTAGGTACTCGCGATTCATTCGAGCGATATTAGTCAATTTGATACCTTTAGGACACTCCGCTTCGCAAGCGCCAGTATTAGTACAGTTACCAAATCCTTCTGCATCCATTTGATCAACCATCGCCTGAGCACGCTCATAACGTTCTGTTTGACCTTGAGGTAATAACGCGAATTGAGATATTTTAGCAGAAACAAAAAGCATTGCTGAAGCATTTTTACAAGCTGCAACACAAGCCCCACAACCGATACATGTCGCAGACTCGAAAGCCTCATCCGCAATACGTTTTGGAATCAAAATGTTATTTGCATCTTGTGCGCCACCCGTATTTACGTTTGTATAACCACCCGCTTGTTGGATACGGTCAAATGATGTACGATCTACCGCTAAATCTTTTAAAACTGGAAAAGCAGCTGCTCTCCAAGGCTCAATAACAATTGTTTGTCCATCGTGGAATGAACGCATGTGTAATTGACAAGTAGTGATACCATATTTTGGTCCGTGTGGACGTCCGTTGATCACTAATGAACACATTCCGCAAATACCTTCGCGACAGTCATGATCAAAGTAAATAGGATCCTCTCCTTTGCGAGTCAATTCATCATTTACGATATCAAGCATTTCTAAGAATGACATATCATCGGCGATATCATTTGCTTGTACAGTTACGAATTGACCTTTAGATTTATCGTTTTTTTGACGCCAAACTTTTAGCGTTAAATTCATATGTGCACTCATAATAATAATATTGAGTCATCAATTGACTACTAATAAAGTAGTCAATTGATATTATTTATAACTTCTTTGTGTTAATTTAACGTTTTCGAAAACTAACTCTTCTTTATGAAGAACTTCTGGTTGATTTTCACCTTTGAATTCCCAAGCAGATACGTAAGTAAACTCTTCGTCAATACGTAAAGCTTCACCTTCTTCAGTTTGAGATTCTAAGCGGAAGTGACCACCACAAGATTCTCTGCGGTTCAATGCATCATCAATCATTAATTCGCCCAACTCGATGAAATCAGCAACACGGCCAGCTTTTTCAAGAGACATGTTTAACTCTTCATTTTCACCTAATACCTTGGCATTTGACCAGAATTCTTTTTTCAAGTTTTGGATCAATCCTTTAGCTTTAGTTAATCCTTCAGCTGTACGGGCCATACCACAGTATTCCCACATGATCAAACCTAATTCTTTATGAAGATCATCAACAGTTTTAGTACCATTCAAGGCTAATAGCGCATTGATTCTAGTTTCAACCTCTTTACGAGTTTCTTCGAAAGCAGGATGATTTTTATCAATAGGGGCAAAAGAACCTAAGTTTGCTAAGTAATCTCCAACAGTATAAGGAATAACAAAGTAACCATCCGATAATCCTTGCATTAAAGCAGAAGCTCCTAAACGGTTAGCTCCGTGATCAGAGAAATTACATTCTCCTAACGCATATAATCCAGGGACAGTTGTCATTAAGTTATAATCAACCCATACACCACCCATAGTGTAGTGAACAGCAGGGTAGATACGCATAGGTTGTTTGTACGGGTTTTCGTCTGTAATCTGGTAGTACATGTCGAATAAGTTACCATATTTTTCACGTACAGTATCTTCTCCCAAACGACCGATTGCTTCAGCAAAGTCTAAGAATACAGCAACACCTGTTTTACCAACACCACGTCCCTCATCCACTGCTTCTTTAGCATTACGAGAGGCCACATCACGAGGTACCAAGTTACCAAAAGATGGGTACTTACGCTCTAGGAAATAATCTCTATCTTCCTCTTTGATATCAACAGCTTTCAGTTCTCCTTTTTGAAGTTTTTGTGCCAATTCAACTGTTCTCGGAACCCATACACGACCATCATTACGCAATGATTCTGACATCAAAGTTAATTTTGATTGGTGATCACCGGTAACAGGAATACAAGTTGGGTGAATTTGAGTATAACAAGGATTTGCAAATAAAGCACCACGTTTGTGAGCTCTCCAAGCAGCAGTTACATTACATCCCATTGCATTAGTCGAAAGGAAGAAAACGTTACCGTATCCACCAGTACACAATAATACAGCATGACCTTCATGTGATTCGATTTTACCTGTAACTAGGTCACGAGTAATGATACCACGAGCTTGTCCATCAATTTTAACAAGGTCAAGCATTTCATGACGAGTGTATGATTTTACTTTACCTTTATGAATTTGACGGTTTAAAGCCGAATATGCGCCTAATAATAATTGTTGTCCTGTTTGACCACGCGCGTAGAATGTACGTGATACTTGAGCACCACCGAATGAGCGGTTATCTAATAAACCACCATATTCACGAGCAAAAGGAACACCTTGAGCCACACATTGATCGATGATGTTAGTCGATACTTCTGCTAAACGATAAACGTTTGCCTCACGAGCACGGTAATCACCACCTTTAATAGTATCATAAAATAAGCGGAAAACAGAGTCACCGTCATTTTGATAATCTTTTGCAGCATTAATACCACCTTGTGCCGCGATTGAGTGCGCACGACGAGGTGAATCTTGATAACAGAAAGTCTTTACATTGTAACCTAATTCTGCTAAAGAAGCAGCTGCAGAAGCTCCTGCCAATCCTGTCCCAACAACGATAATTGTAAATTTACGTTTGTTAGCAGGGTTAACCAGCTTCATTTCAAATTTATGTTTTGACCATTTTTGGGCCAATGGCCCCGCAGGTACTTTTGAATCTAACATATCTTATATTTTATTTATTAGATTGTGCCTTATAGCACCATCCTAAAATATTGTTAACGGAAATAGAAATATAATGGCATCGCTGCGAAAAGAATTGGAATAACTACTCCAAATACCCATACTCCAATAAATTGAACCAATCCAATGTATCTTTTGTGATTGAATCCAACTGTTTGGAAAGCAGATTGAAAACCGTGAATCAAGTGGAATGCTAAAGCAGCCATTGCAATTACGTATAATGCTACTAGAGCAACGTTTTTAAATGCAAAATCTACCTGCTTATACAAGTCACGTGCTTTTACGATTTCAATGCCATTTTCAACAACGACTGAGTAATCATGAAAATCTGACGCTTGGATCTCTTGATGAGTCGTTACACCATTCGACAGATCGGTACGATATTCGATATAAGGTGTTTGATCATTATGGTATTTCCACCAAAAATTTGACATGTGCGTCGCCAAGAATACTAAGATAACAGTACCTAAAATACCCATATTACGTGAGTTCCATTTGCTGTTTGCGCTTCCATCATAAGATGCATATCCAATAGGACGAGCAGCCTTATTTTTTAATGAAATCACGATTGCATAGATCACGTGAATAATCACCGAAGCATACAATAAATAAGACACAACCTTGATAGGTGTAAAATGCGTCATGAAATAGGCGTACTTGTTGAACGCTAAACCCGCGTCATCTTTAAATAACTGCAAGTTTCCAATCAAGTGAACAATTAGGAACGTACATAAGAAAAGTCCCGTTAAGCTCATGATTAGCTTCTTCCCGATTGAAGAACTTAAAACTGGCTTTGATTTACTCATTATTCTTTGTAATTTAATTTAATTAGGCAAATCTACTATTTGATATTAAATATGATACAATTTTGACAAGAAAAAGAAGTAATTTAGAACTATTCTAAACCGCTATTGAAAAAGGCTTGCTATTTTTGATAACGAGCCTTTTATGATTTGATTGAAAAGTACTATAAACTAAATAAACGATAGCCTAATCCTATACTCCACATATTAATTTTTGGATTTGCTTGACTGCTGTTGTTGATTTTGCTTAGTCCCATTTCATAACGTAGATCAACACGAAGACTTGAAACATCAGCACCCACACCAAATGCCCAAGATGTACCGTTCTTTTTGTAGCTATTTGGATCTAAACTAGGAATTATCTTATCTTGTTTATCATCTACTTTAAAAGAAAATATTGGTCCAGTTTGGATTCTTGCTCCAATTGGTCCTAAACCAAAACGTTTTCCTAATAATACCGGGATGTCGATTGTGGTTAATTTTACATCTGTTGTTTCTCCTCCTTCAGCCTTAATCGTAGTATTTTTGCCTGTAATGTAAATCTCCGGTTGCACATGGAAACCCAATACACCAACACGCCCATACAAACCTGCTTGATATCCTGCTTTGTTGTCTGAATTGAAATACTTACCATCACTTTTAAATTTAGAAAAGTTTAAGGCACCCTTTAAACCAATTTCTACTCCTGGTAACAATTGTGCATTTGCAGTAGCAACACTACCACAAATTAATAGTAATGCAGGTAAAATTTTCTTCATAACTTTTATTTTCTATATAAATTGTATCTTTAACTAAACTTTGAACAAGTTTCAAAAATAACAGCAAATTTTATACCTAAAAAATGATGGGACTTAAAATAACAACATTTGATTGGATTACAGCAAAAGAAAAAATAAAAAGAAAATATAATCATCTAAGTGATGAAGATTTAGTTTTCGAAGAAAATCAAGAAGAAAAATTGATTAACCATTTGATGGCAAAATTACACCGCGATCGAGAATATGTTTTATTTACACTGGCCAAGTCATTAAGCAGTATCGAAAGTAATCGTTTGTAATGGAAGAAATATCTTGGAATGATTTTGAAAAAGTTGATATGCGTGTGGGTAAAATACTAAATGTTGCCGATTTTCCAAAAGCAAGAAAACCAGCTTATCAGTTAACGATTGATTTTGGTGATGAATTGGGAATAAAACAAAGTAGTGCTCAGATCACGGTGCATTACAGTAAAGAAGAATTATTAGGTAAGCAAATTGTTGCTATTGTAAATTTTCCCAAGAAGCAGATCGCAAACTTTTTCTCGGAATGTTTAGTTACCGGTTTTGCTGATGACAACGGGGATGTCATTTTAACAACTGTAGAAAAAAAAGTACCTAATGGTGCAAAATTAATGTAAAATGCGGTATATCGATTTTGAAGGAACATCTGTAGACAATGCTGACGATTTTTTTATGCAGCAAGCATTGAAGGAAGCAAAATTAGCATTAGCCGCAGGGGAGGTCCCCATAGGGGCGGTAATTGTGCATAAAGGTAATATTATCGGTAGGGGGCATAATCTGACACAGCGTCTAAATGATGTAACAGCCCATGCCGAGATGCAAGCCTTTACGGCTGCTGCAAATCATTTGGGAGGTAAATATTTGGTCGACTGCACACTTTATGTGACTGTAGAACCATGCGTAATGTGTGCAGGTGCAGCTTATTGGACACATATCAGCCGAATTGTATATGGAGCTCAAGATGAAAAAAGAGGATATTCTCAATTTCATGATAAAATTTTACATCCCAAAACAATTGTAGAGCATGGTAAGTTGGGGGAAGAATGTGCTGAACTTGTTAAATCATTTTTTCGTCAAAAACGTTAAAAGCTTAGTGATTATTTAATCGCAAAACGAAACATAAAGGTATATTAAACGTTATATTTGCATAGAAACAATCTTTAAATAAACATAAAAAATAATAATTATGGCATTTGTATTAGAAGCGCTACCTTACGCGTCAGACGCATTAGAACCACATATTGATAAAGCTACTATGGAAATCCACCATGATAGACATCATCAAGCATATGTAGATAATTTAAATAAGGCAATTGCTGGAACAGAAGCTGAGAACTTATCTTTAGAAGATATCGTTAAAAATATCAGTAAATATCCTGCAGCAGTACGTAATAATGGTGGTGGTCACTATAACCACAAATTATTTTGGACAGTATTAGGTCCAAATGCTGGTGGTGAGCCAACTGGTGAATTGGCAACGGCAATCAATGAAACATTTGGTTCTTTTGCAGAATTGAAAACACAATTGCAAAATGCAGGAGCTACACGTTTTGGTTCTGGCTGGTCTTGGTTAATTGTAAATGCAGAAGGTAAATTACAAGTAACATCGACACCTAATCAAGATAATCCATTGATGGATGTGGCTGAAGTTAAAGGTACACCTATTTTAGGTATTGATGTTTGGGAACATGCATATTACTTAAAATTTCAAAATAAACGTCCTGCATATTTAGAAGAGATCTTCAATGTCATCAACTGGGATGCAGTAGCGAAAAATTATGCTGCCGCTAAATAGTTTTTAATTTTAGTAGCGAAATAAAAGCGGTAGAATGATAACATTTTACCGCTTTTTTAATTTAAGGGTTATTGAGATGGTACATAAATATATCGCTATGCTTGTACTTTTGGTAACAAGCAATGCATTGTTATCCTGTAAATCTAATATTGCTAAAAAAGAACCGCAATCATTTGAACAGTTGCCAGATCATCAGAATGGTCTTGTAGATACTGCAACATTTGCAGCAGGTTGTTTTTGGTGTGTTGAAGCTCAATTTAAGACACTTGATGGTATACAGCAAGTTATTTCAGGCTATGCCGGAGGAGAAACGAAGAATCCATCATATAGCCAAGTCAGTACAGGGAATACAGGACATGCTGAAGTGATCAATGTTTTGTATGACCCCAAGAAAATAACATTCGATACCTTGTTAGAAGCTTTTTTTATCGCACATGATCCTACACAATTGAATAGGCAAGGTAATGATATCGGTACGCAATACCGCTCTGCAATTTTTGTTCATGATCAAGAACAATTAGAAAAAGTTAATTTTTATCTAAAAAAAATGAAAGAAGAACAGTTGTATGACCGTCCTATCGTGACAGAAATTAATCCATTTACTACTTTCTATAAAGCTGAAGATTATCATCAAAATTACTATGCTAATAATAAGGAGGATCGATATTGTCAATACGTGATTAAACCAAAATTGGAAAAGTTTAAACATATTTTTACCAGTACTGTTAAAGACTAATCCAATAATTGGAACACGGATTAAAATCTTGTAAATTTAGGTTGAATTCTATGAATTCATTGAAATTCAGCTTTTTGAAAATATAAAATTATTACTATGATAAAAGGATTTTTTAATGTACCGACACCTACAAATGAGCCAGTGTACTCATATGCTGTTGGAACAAAAGAACGCAAATTATTAAAAGCGGCGATTGATGAAGCTCGTGCTAAGCAAGTTGACGTACCTATGTATATAGGCGGAAAGGAAGTCCGTACTGATAATAAAGTATCTATCAATCCTCCACACGATCACCAACATGTTTTGGGACAATATAGTCAAGGTGCTAAAAGTCATGTCACGGATGCCATTAATGCCGCCTTGGCTGCTAAAAGTGATTGGGAGAATTTGCCATGGGAAGACCGTGCAGCAATCTTCTTGAAAGCAGCAGAACTAGCATCGACCAAATATCGTTATAAGTTGAATGCTGCTACCATGTTAGCGCAGTCAAAAAACCCTTATCAGGCAGAAATTGATGCAGCTTGTGAGTTTACGGATTTCTTACGTTTCAACGTACAGTACATGACAGAAATCTATGCACAGCAACCACCAGTATCAGGAAAAGGTGTATGGAATCGCGTGGAGCAACGTCCTTTGGAAGGTTTTGTATTCGCTTTGACACCATTCAATTTTACAGCTATTGCTGGTAATTTACCATCATGTGTTGCTATGATGGGAAACGTTGTCGTATGGAAGCCATCTAATGCTCAGATATATTCTGCGCAAGTGTTAATGGAGATTTTTATTGAAGCAGGTTTGCCGGCAGGTGTTATTAACTTAGTATATGTATCTGGACCGGATGCAGGTGATGTAATTTTCAAACATCCTGATTTTGCTGGTATCCACTTCACAGGTTCTACAGGAGTTTTCCAAGATATTTGGAAAACAATCGGTGAGAATATCCATCTTTACAAGACATATCCAAGAATAGTTGGTGAAACTGGAGGTAAAGATTTTATTTTAGTTCATCCAACAGCAGATTTGCAAGTAACTAATACAGCATTAGTTCGCGGTGCATTTGAATATCAAGGACAAAAATGTTCAGCTGCTTCACGTGCTTATGTTCCAGCATCGATGTGGCCAGCATTGAAAGATGCAATGACTACAGATGTGAATTCATTCAAAATTGGTGGAACAGAAGATTTTACAAACTTCATCAATGCTGTTATTGATGAGAAATCATTTGATAAGATTTCAAAATATATTGATCGTGCAAAAGAATCTGCTGATGCTGAAGTTGTGATCGGTGGAACATATGATAAATCTAAAGGTTACTTCATTTCTCCAACCGTTATTGTGGCTAAAAAATCAGATTATGAAACAATGTCAGAAGAATTGTTCGGGCCAGTTTTGACAATTTTTGTTTATGAAGATGAGAAATGGGAAGAAACATTAGAAATCGTTGATAAAACCTCTATTTATGCTTTAACAGGTTCAGTTATCGCTAAAGATCGCTATGCAATCGCACAGGCAACACATGCATTGCGTAATGCAGCAGGTAATTTCTATGTTAATGATAAGTGTACAGGTGCCGTAGTAGGGCAACAGCCATTCGGTGGTGCACGTGGTTCTGGTACAAATGATAAAGCCGGATCAATGATCAACTTATTACGTTGGGTATCTCCACGTACGATTAAAGAAACCTTTAATCCAGATACAAACTATAAATATCCTTTCTTAGAAGAAGGTGAATAGTCAGATCGATTATTAATTTTATAAAAAAGGCGTTTACATAGTAAACGCCTTTTTTATGTGCAATAATTATGCCTTTTTAAGATGACCTAATACATCGCCATTATCTTTGATCATTTTTATATCTAACGATTTCTTATCACCGTTCACATCTATTATTGTACGTTCTCCAACCTTTGGACCGCCACCGATGAAGATCGTATAATTATGATCTTTGTCAGGCGGATAATACCCATATTTGTGTGTATGTCCTGTAATCATCGCATCAATTTTATACTTCTGAAATAATGGATGAAAGCTTGAGCGGTTATGTAATGTTCCGTGCCAGTCATCAGAGTGAAAAATAGGAATGTGGCTGACAACAACGGTATGCTGAGAGGCCTTTCTTTCCTTCGATTGCAAAACTTTCTCTAACCAAATAGCCTGTTCTTTACGGTAATTGTCATAATCTACAGTTCCTCCATACACCTCATGTGTATCTGGTTTATCCTCCCCACTGTCTAATAGAATCCAGTAAATAGGGCCCAATTTGAAGGATTGATAAAATTTATTTTCAGGATAGCCAAACAACTTTTTGAAAAGACGAGAAAATGAACCCCTTGTTTCGTGATTACCGCGATTCATGATAAAAGGCCTGCTGGTTTCAAAAAATGAAAAGGGTTGAAGCAGTTTTTCTGTTATATCTTTTTGGTTTGTAACATAATGAAAAGAATCGCCATTTAGAATAGAAAAATCATATGTTTCTATATTATGGCTTGGAACTAAATCCTTATATGTATCTTTCGCTTCGTGTACATCATTATATATCAAACATCTAATTTTATCCTGATCTTTTTCAGCTAATTTGGCCGAAAAAATGTTGGTTTTAATTTCCTGTCCGTAAACAATTTTATAAGCTTCAAATTTAAGAACTTCTTTAGCTACTATTCTATATTTAAAGACTCTAGGCGCTTCCTGTATAGTAAATTTAAATAAGTCAGTATTAGCCTCTAACATACCATCTTCGCTTTGATATATCTTGTCAATTACCTCGTTGTTGTCGTCCAAGATCTCCAACCATGCAAATGCAGGTTTGCTTAAAATGGAAAAGATACTTATACTCTTATTGATTTGATTTTGCAAATATGCTGGTACGATAAAATCAAATTTTTCGTTGTCGCTAAGTTCTTTTTTTTCCTCAGCCAAACCGATGCTTGGTAATGTTATGCCCGCTAAGGTTAAGGCCTCTATAAATTTTCTTCTATTGATACTCATGAGCTATTATTGGGCATTAATTTCAACATATACAGGTCTATGATCACTTGCATAAGTTTCAGATAAAACGCGATGATTTTTAAATTTAAACTGACTTCCTTTATTTATCATGATAAAATCAATTTCGCGATCAGGATTTACTTCAGGTATTGTAAATCCATTTTTGATTTGACTGCGTGTAAATATTTGCTCTAAATTACGGATTGGTTGTTCTGCAGGTGTTGCATTTAGATCACCGACTAGAATAACAAGGTTTTTATCATTCTTAAATTTGTCAATGATAAAAGCCGTTTGCGCAAGCCTATTTTTATTTTTCAAATCAAGGTGAGTATTAGCAAACTTGACTACTTTTCCTTTTATATTTATATGGATTATGCCTAAACTTCTCTTCTCACTTTCAATTGGTGATGGAAGTTCGAAACGTTCACTTTTAACAATAGGGTATTTCGAAAGGATCACAGTCCCATACTCACCCGCATCCAGATTAATTCCTTTAGAAAAGAAGTAGTGCAAACCTGTGAGTTGAGCTAATTTCTTTGCCTGATCAATATTTTGGGATCGATCTAAGTTAACATCAATTTCTTGTAGACCAACTAGATCTGCATTTGTTTTTTTGATAATGGATGCGATCGTATCTAGATTGATAACGTCGGCACTTTCACTAGGAGGGTTAGCATGATGGATATTGTATGTTAATATCTTTAATTGTTGTGCCGAAAGTAGAAGCGAGCTGCAACATAAAATTGAAAGAATAAAATAAGAAAGAATATACTTTTTCATTAGCATAGGTTTTAGTAAATAAATATAGCCATTCTTTTGGAATGGCTATATTAAAAATCTATATGTAACGAAAAAATTAACCTTCTTCTAAAACGAGATTTGGATCTACGCCAGCAACTTCAGCTCTGATTTTTGCTTCTAGTTCATCCGCCAAATCCGGGTTGTCAAGTAATAATGATTTTACAGCATCACGACCTTGTCCCAATTTTGTCTCTCCATAGCTAAACCATGAACCAGCTTTCTTAATGATATTGTATTCAACACCTAAGTCGATGATTTCACCAACTTTTGAAATACCCTCTCCGAACATGATATCAAATTCGGCGATTCGGAATGGAGGAGCTACTTTATTCTTAACAATTTTTACTTTTATGCGGTTACCAGATACTTCATCAGAATCTTTGATCTGAGAAGTACGACGGATATCAAGACGTACAGATGCATAGAATTTTAATGCATTACCACCTGTCGTTGTTTCAGGGTTACCAAACATAACACCGATTTTTTCACGGAGCTGGTTGATGAAAATACAACAGCAGTTTGTTTTGGAAATTGTACCTGTTAATTTACGTAAAGCTTGAGACATTAAACGTGCTTGAAGTCCCATTTTGGAATCCCCCATCTCACCTTCAATTTCTGCTTTAGGTACTAAAGCAGCGACGGAGTCAATGACAATAATATCAATAGCTCCAGAGCGGATTAGATTATCGGCAATTTCTAAAGCCTGTTCGCCATTATCGGGTTGTGCAATTAATAAGTTCTCAACATCAACACCTAATTTCTGCGCGTAGTATTTGTCAAAAGCATGTTCAGCATCAATAAAAGCAGCTATACCGCCTGATTTTTGAGCCTCAGCAATGATATGCGTTGCAAGGGTTGTTTTACCAGAAGACTCAGGACCGTAAATCTCAATGATACGACCTTTAGGAACGCCTCCGATACCTAATGCGATATCAAGACCTAAAGAACCTGTAGAGATTGATTCAATGGGATCAACAGTAGTATCTCCTAATTTCATAATGGCGCCTTTGCCATATGATTTCTCTAATTTATCTAATGTAAGCTGTAATGCTTTTAATTTATCTGGGTTGCTCATATTCTTAGTATTGTTAAGTCAAAAGTAAGGAATAGTTTTTAATTTGCAAAATATTTTTACTAAAAAAATTAGTCTACTGTTTTTAACTAACTTTTTCTTTGATTTCTTTCACTTGGTGCGTTTTTTCAAAATATTTACACATGTAAGTAATGGCACATTTGTCACATTGAGGTTTTCGGGCTAAGCAAATGTAGCGACCATGTAATATAAGCCAATGATGAGCAATAGCGATGGTTTCAACAGGTAGATATTTGACCAGTTGTTTTTCCACAGCAAGTGGAGTTGTAGCTTTACTCGTGAGACCAAGCCGGTTACTAACGCGAAATACATGTGTATCAACAGCCATTGCAGGTTGATTGTAAACCACTGAAGAGATGACGTTTGCCGTTTTCCTGCCGACACCGGGTAGTTTTATCAAATCTTCTATTTTTTCAGGAACTGTAGAATCAAATACATCAACCAGCATTTTGGCCATTCCAACCAAATGTTTCGCTTTATTATTCGGATAGCTCACTGAACGGATATACGTGAATATTTCCTCAGCACTACTATTCGCCAAAGTTTCGGCAGTTGGAAATTGTTGAAAAAGTTTAGGGGTCACCAGATTGATTCGTTTATCTGTGCATTGTGCAGACAATATTACAGCGACCAATAATTCATAAGGATTACTATAATTTAATTCTGTTTGTGCATCTGGGCTATTTTTAGAAAAATATTCTACAAAAGCTTTATATCTATCTTTTTTCAACATATCTATCAAAGATAGTTAAGTTTTTAAAATATAGAAAAGGCTTAATCTCCCGACTAAGCCTTTTTGTTGACTACAGATTTTGAGTAATTCAAAATTCTATCAATACAGGAATCACTTGGATTCATCATGATTTTTGGTAGCTGAAGTTTTAATTGTTGTTCCACATCCTCATCAGAGATTTTTACTTCTGTTTCGATGTTTTTAACTTCATTTTCTGTTGTAAAGTTTTCGACCATACGCAATCTTTGTTGTTACTGTTAAATTTATTAGTAAAACGTAAAACAAGATGCAAATATTATGTCAATATTTTATTTTTTCTTTTTAATGAGATATTCATTTGCTTTTTGCACAGCCATGTAAGCATTAACTATACCGCCTGAAATAGAAATATCAGCTAATTTGACTGTCTTATAAGAACCATCTTCCAGTTTAATTCGAACCGAATCATCTAACTTTGTAACAGAGTTCATGATAATCTCTTTTGTCTCAAGAGCTGATAACTGCGGGTAGTAAGAACGTAACATACCAGCAAGACCGGCAACTACAGGTGCAGCCATACTTGTACCCTGCTCTTCTTTGTATTCAGAGTGTGGAGCAGTTGAATTGATATATAATCCTGGAGCAAATACATCCACGGAAGCTTTACCATAGTTTGAAAAACTTGCCAGCAGCTCATCATCTTTCCGAGGCCCTGTCGCACCAACAGTAATCCATGCATCTGCAACGCCTGTTATAGCACCTAAGCTATCTGTATAAAATTTATTCGGATAATTAGGTGAAATATCATTATCCTCACTGTCGTTACCTGCAGCATGAACAAGTAAAACATCTTTTGACATAGCATATTTTACTGCCTCATCTACCGTATTTTTATTATAAGCGTATCCTTTTCCGAAACTCATATTAATAACCTTAGCGCCATTATCAACAGCATAGCGGATGCCATTTGCGACATCTTTGTCACGCTCATCTCCATCTGGCACTAGGCGAACTGAAAGTATTTTTACATCGTTAGCGACCCCTTTAATGCCAATATTATTTTTGCGATCAGCTGCAATGATACCGGCTACGTGTGTTCCGTGAAGTGCATCCGGACCTGTAACATCCGAGTTTCCATAATGATATTCACGTGCATCATCGTAGTTATCACCAACAATAGAACGTGAATCATATTCTTTATTAAGATGATAGGCGACTTGATTTCCGAAGTAATTTGCGCCTTCAGTTAAATCATTATAAAACTTTTCAAATCCGCCAGCTTTCTCAATTTCTTCTTTCGCAATTCTAATCGCAATCTTTTGACGGTTGCCCGGAGGATTGAGACTATCTAGATCAGCTGTTGTTATCGCAGACTTATCCTTATTGATACTTTTGATAAGATTATCTATGTTCTCTTTCAATGCAACATAATTTAGTGCACCATATTTTGCTTCATCCAATTTCTCATTATAGGCATCTACCATTTTTAAATAAGCATTGTAAGCACGTTTTTCTTGGTCGGTCATAACGGTCGAAGCCGTTACTCCATCATATTTTGGAGCATGTTTACGGATCAGTCTTGTTAATTCCAAATTATCAAAATGCACGTTTTCACCAGTTGCGTTACCAATGAAATTCCAGCCATATTTATCATTAATGAATCCATTTTTGTCGTTATCAACTCCATTCGAGATACTGTCTTTCAAATTAATCCAGACTATGTTTTTTAAATCCTCATGATTGACATCAACACCGCCATCCAGAACGGCTACAATAACGGGTGTAGATTTTTTACCTTTTAGTAAACTCTCGTAAGTTCTTTCTGTACTTATGCCCAGTACACCATCTTTTTCATAATCCAGATTAAACCAGTTTTCAGGTACACTTTTATTCTCCTGAGCGTAGCCCAAAATGGGGGTTAATCCAATAGCAAATACATACAGTAATCTTTTTAAATTCATCTTTTGATATTTTGATGTGGTTACGATCTGCAAATATAATGCTAGTATGATGCTTAAAATGTTAATTTTTACTAAATAATACTGATACATCCGTATTTTTACCTTTACATAATTCTGAATTCTTTGGTTAATTCAGTCTTTTGATCATTACGAAAATTAGAAATATGATTATTTTAAGCGCTATAATAGGAACAGCACGAGCAGAGCAATATACTTCAGAACAATTAAATACAAAAGTTATTCAAGCTCCCTTAGCAGTGATTAAACCACATAAGAGAGACATTCACAACGATCAAGTGGTCGATGATTATTATTGGATGAATGATTTCTTTAAGGAGGGGCCTGACGCTGAATTGGTAATTGATTATTTAAAAAAAGAAAATGATTATACGAACGCTGTGCTAAAGCCAACGGAAAAATTGCAGGAGCAATTGTTTCAGGAAATGAAAGCACGGATCAGAGAAAAAGATGAATCTGTTCCTTATCTTAAAAATGGATATTATTACTATACCCGTACAGAAGATGGGCAGCAGTATTTTAAGTTTTGTAGAAAAAAGGATGAGCTTAATGCGAGCGAAGAGATTCTGCTCGATATTGATGCCATGGCAGTAGGTTATGCGTATTACGCTGCTACAGGGTTTTCGGTAAGTCCCGATAACAACTTAATGTCTTTTGGCGTCGACACCGTATCACGAAGAGAATATACCATTTTCATTAAAAATCTACTGACGGGTGAAATCTATAAAGACGAAATACCAAAAACATCAGGAAACTCTACTTGGGCTAAGGATAATAAAACGCTTTACTATACGGCAAAAAATCCAGTTACATTATTAAGTGAAAAAATTAATAGACATACATTAGGAACCCTTGTAGATGATGATGTAACCGTTTATGAAGAAATTGATAATACCAATTACATAGGTGTCGGAAAATCAAAGAATGGTGAATACATATTTATTGAATCAGAAGGAACGCTTTCATCAGAAGTTTTTTATCTGAAATCTGATGACCCAGCTGGAAATTTTCAGGTGTTTCAACCAAGAATGAAAAATGTGCTGTACCATGTTACAGCTTTGGAAGATCGCTTTCTCATTGTAACAAATGACGAAGCAAAAAATTTCAAGGTTATGCAGTGTCAGCTTGGTATGACTAGTAGAGAACATTGGAGAGCATTTATTCCACATCGAGAAGATGTATTAGTAAGTGAGGTAGATGAATTCAAAGACTATTTGGTCGTTACCGAAAGGAAAAATGGATTGTCTCAAATAGCTATACACAACTTACAAAATGAAGAACAATATTATCTTGATTTTGGAGAAGTAGCTTATACAGTTTATCCCAGTACTAATGTTGAATACGGTACACAAAAATTACGTTTCGGCTATACCTCGCTTGTAACACCTTTATCGACTTATGAGTACGATATGGTGACTAGGGAGAAAATCTTATTGAAGCAACAAGAGGTTGTTGGGGGCTATGATACGCATGCATATAGTACGGAACGCATTTTTGCAAAAGCAAGTGATGGTACTGCTATTCCCATTTCTCTTGTCTATAAAAATGGTATTAAGAAAGATGGTTCGGCACCTTTGCTATTATATGCATATGGTTCGTATGGATACGCGATAGATCCTACATTTAATAGTGCTCGATTGAGTTTGTTAGATCGCGGTTTTGTATATGCAATAGCACATATCCGAGGAGGTGAGGAGATGGGGAGACAATGGTATGAAGAAGGTAAAATGATGAATAAGATCAATACATTTACAGATTTTATTTCTTGTGGTCATTATTTAATTGATCAGAAATTTACAAGCTTGGGACATCTTTATGCACAAGGAGGAAGTGCAGGTGGACTTTTAATGGGAGCGATAGCCAATATGGAACCAAATCTATGGAATGGTATTATTGCACAAGTTCCTTTTGTGGATGTCGTGAATACGATGTTGGACGAAGGCATTCCATTAACAACCAATGAATATGACGAATGGGGAAATCCTAATGAAAAGGAAGCTTACTATTATATGAAGAGCTATTCCCCATATGAAAATATAGAAGGAAAGGAATATCCAAATATATTAGTCACAACAGGATTGCACGATAGTCAGGTTCAATATTTTGAGCCGGCAAAGTGGGTCGCGAAATTAAGAAAGATGAAAACTGATAATCATGTGTTACTGCTTAAAACGGATATGGAGTACGGTCATGGTGGGGCATCCGGACGATTTGACTATCTCAAAGATATTGCTTTAAACTATGCATTTCTATTTGCTTTAGAGCATATAGAGAAGTAAATCATAAATAATAAAAGCGCCTTTCAGGCGCTTTTATTATTTATGATTTAAACTATCGACTTTTTCATCATGTTCGATTTGTCTAGAATCAATTTGATGTTGTTGATAATTATCCATCGCAACCTTGCTCGCCTTTTGCGAAACATATATTGCGAGAACAGCAATTACTGTGATAAGTGCAATTCCCCAAGCATATTTTTGTTTATCTTGTTTAACTAACCAATACATAAAAATAAAGTAAGGGATCCCGAAAATGCAATAAAAAATGATACTAGGAGTGTCCATATGCTGTTGTGTACTAATGGCGAACTTTATAAGATCACCGATGAAGCACAAAATTATCTAATTTTAATGAGAATACTAAAAGTTTCTATTTCTTTATTTTTTATAGTATTGATAGCAAGTTATTAATGATTCTAGACATTTGTTACCAGATTGGTTTTTTTATTCATCAGTTATTCATTATAATAAAATGATTTAAGTGATTGATTTATAAGTTGTAAGTTGAGTGGTTTTAAGTTTTTGTGGTTTTTTGTCATTTTATAAAAAATGCGTACTATTATTGCAGAAAAGAAAAAAATTATTTTATACATTTGCAACGTCCTTTAAGAAGACGATAACTAGAAATGAAGAATAACAATACATTAAAATTCTCTTTGCTACATGCTTTTAAAAAGTTTGTTGGTAAGAGGTATTGTTCTTTTATTTTTAGGCAGATTCCAGTTCTTCGCTTTCGACGACCCATACTACCTCGGGCTTGATATGAGGTAGTGATCTTTCTTTTCAGTAATATCATCAGGTCCGATGATGGCGCTCCACGATTTTATTAATTGTTTTTTCATAACAAAACGCAATTTCGGTTGTTAGTTTTATTATTTGGGTCGTAAGTCAATGACTATTTCAGAATTTTTAATTATTCCCGCAAAACCTGAGCATGTTGCATATGCTGAGCAGATTTGCAATGAAATGTTCGAGTCTGCAAAAGCTCGAGGTACTGGTATTGCACGTCGCAAGCCAGAATATGTTGCTAATAAAATGATTGAGGGTAAAGCCGTTATTGCTTTACACAAGGATGGAAGATGGGCTGGGTTTGTCTATATTGAAACCTGGGGACATGGTGATTATGTTGCCAATTCTGGTTTAATTGTCAATCCTGAATTTCGTAAAGTAGGTTTAGCCAAAGCAATTAAAAAAAGAGTCTTCGATTTATCTCGCGAAAAGTATCCACATGCAAAGATTTTTGGTTTAACGACAGGTTTGGCGGTTATGAAAATTAATTCAGAACTAGGTTATGAACCTGTGACCTATTCCGAGCTCACACAAGATGAAGAATTTTGGAAAGGATGCCAAAGTTGTGTGAATTACGATATCCTATTAAGTAAGGATCGTAAAAACTGTATGTGTACAGCTATGCTTTGGGACCCTGTTGATAAGGAACGCGAATTGAAAGAAAAAATTCAGCGAAAAGCAGAAGCAAAAGAAAGATTAGAGCGTATTACGCAGAAACAATCGTTGTTGAAACGTATAGAAGCAAAATTATGGAAATCAGCAAAGAAGTTTGTTGCAGCTAATTTCCATAAGAGTAAAAAAGTAGTTAAGGAGTTTTAAGTTTTTTATATTTTTGTTTAAGTCTCATTCCGAGGTTTATCAATGAATTAATCCAAAAAGATGAAAAAAGTAGTTTTAGCATTCAGTGGTGGGTTAGATACATCATTTTGTTGTATTTATCTAACACAAGATTTAGGTTTAGAAGTTCACTCAGTAGTAGTTAACACAGGAGGTTTTTCCGATGAGGAATTAAAACAGATTGAAGAGCGAGCTTATGCTTTAGGCGTAAAGTCGCATACAGCTATTGATGAAACAGAAGACTATTACCGCGAAACTATTAAATATTTGATTTTTGGTAATGTATTGAAAAATGCAACTTATCCATTATCAGTATCCGCTGAGCGAGTTTGTCAAGCGACCGCTATTGCCAATTATGCTAAGAAAATTGGAGCAGAATGTGTAGCGCATGGATCTACAGGTGCAGGCAATGATCAGGTACGTTTTGATATGATTTTTCATACCTTAATTCCAGGAGTGGAAATTATTACGCCAATCCGTGATTTGCAATTATCACGAGAGGATGAAATAGAATATTTAAATAAACATGGTGTTGAATATTCAGCTGAGAAAGCTAAATACTCGATTAATAAAGGTCTTTGGGGTACTTCAGTAGGAGGAGCAGAGACATTAACATCTAATCAGTATTTACCAGAATCCGCTTGGCCAACACCAGTAACTTCTACAGAACCTCAGCAGATTACGATTGATTTTGTAAAAGGTGAACCAACAGCATTGAATGGAAAAGCATTAGATGCGGTACGTGTAATTCAAGAATTACAAGCATTGGCACAACCTTATGGTATCGGTCGTGATATCCACGTAGGAGATACCATTATTGGTATTAAAGGCCGTGTAGGATTTGAGGCTGCTGCATCCGTTATTTTGATAAAAGCACACCATGCTTTAGAAAAACATACGTTGACTAAATGGCAATTATCTTGGAAGGATCAGATTGCAGGGTTTTATGGCAATTATATGCACGAAGGACAAATGCACGACCCTGTAATGCGTGATATCGAGGCATTTTTACAATCTACTCAGGAAACTGTAACAGGAAAAGTGATTATCGAGTTACACCCTTACCGCTTTGTCGTTATTGGTATCGAATCGGAATATGATTTAATGTCTAATAAATTTGGAACATACGGTGAAATGAACGCTGGATATACAGGTGACGATGTAAAAGGATTCTCTAAAATATTTGGTAATCAAACCATTATTTGGCATAAAGTTAACGGAAAGTAAGCATTATTGTAATTCGTTTAATTCGAATTCGGCACTTATTTCTTTGTTAAAATACAATGGATCCCATGCTCACCATTTGAGATAGGGATCCATTTTTTACATACATTGGATCGATAGATGTGTCACTGGATATCTTAAATTAGTAGTCCATCCATCGCATCATAGTACAATTAAAATCTAAATACTAAAAAATGATAAAAGTAGGAATAGTAGGATCAGCAGGGTACACTGGAGGAGAATTATTACGAGTGTTGATTTATCATCCGGAAGTTGAAATTGTATTTGCCAATAGTGCCTCCAATGCAGGCAATAAAATCTATGAAGTACACAATGATCTATTTGGTGATACGGAATTAACATTCTCTTCAGATTATCATTCAGATATAGATGTATTATTCTTATGTGTAGGTCACGGAGATGCTCGTAAGTTTTTGGATGAAAATCCAATTGATCCTTCTGTGAAGATAATTGATCTATCACAAGATTACCGTTTGAAAGCGAATACGGCGTACAACGGTAAGAGTTTTGTATATGGTTTACCTGAACTGAATAGAGATAAAATTAAAACAGGTCACTATATTGCAAATCCGGGTTGCTTTGCAACAAATATTCAATTGGCTCTTTTGCCATTGGCAGATAAGGGTTTATTACCGAGTCAGATTCACGTGAATGCAACAACAGGATCTACAGGAGCAGGACAGAAACCAGGCGCGACTACACACTTCTCGTGGCGTAATAATAACCTATCAGCTTATAAATCTTTTGAACACCAGCACTTGCAGGAAATATCGGAATCCTTAGCACAATTGCAGGATGAATTCCTTCCTCAGTCAGATCAATCCTTACTAGAAAGAGCTGCCGAGAGAATCAATTTTGTTCCGCAACGAGGTGATTTTGCAAGAGGGATATTTTCAGTTATATACGTCGATTCAGATTTATCTGAAGAACAGGCTTATGAACTTTACGAAGCTTATTATGAAGGACATCCCTTTACCCATGTGAGTCGTAAAAATATTGATTTAAAACAAGTTGTTAATACAAATAAAAGTATTATTCATATAGAAAAACACGGTAACAAATTATTAATCTTAAATGCAACAGATAATTTGTTGAAAGGCGCATCAGGACAAGCCGTACAAAATATGAATTTAATGTTTGGTCTAGATGAAAGAGCAGGGTTAAATTTGAAGAGTGTAGGGTTTTAAACATAATATATTGTTCATAAAAAAGGCTTCAAGATTATTCTTGAAGCCTTTTTTATAATGCTATTAGCTTTTATTGTGCTAATAATTTGATATCTCTTTCTACAGAAACATTGTCACCAGTGATGGCATTACCATCCTTATCCACTAGTGTCAATTTTACCTTCACATCCCCTAAAGGTAAGCCCTTGATTTCATATGGCCCCCATTTATCCAATGTGAACTGTTTCCCATTCACATCCGCTAATACTTTATTGCCGTCAGCGGCTAAAGTCGTGTTGACTAAGAAAAAGTCTAACAATAATACTTTCGTATCTTCACCCTTATATTCACCTTTTGGACGGCTATAGAATAATGATGGAGCTGTAACTGCTGCATCTTGAACTACTTTTCCATCCTTGTCAATCTTAAATTTAACCAATTTAGAAGCCTCAGTTGTCTTAATTGATTCATGGTAGGAGCGAGATAAGAATGACATCAGATAATGCTCCGAATTCAGCGCTAAAGTAACCGTGTTTTCTGGTTTATATAGAGCTGCATAAGGTTTATTGTCTAATATAAAGTGAATGTGTTGACCATCATGAGAATTTGCCATATGATGCTCATGAGCAGTTTGTTCAGTAAGGTTAAAATTACTAACAGCATACTTTACAGTTACTTTTGCAGAATCCGTTCCAACCTTTTCAGATGAAATAGACGCAATTTTCAAGTCAGCACCAGGAAATGCTTTCGAGTCCGAGACTGGTGTTACCGTGATTTCAGTACCAGCAACTGTATCAGTAGAAACAGTAGAATCCTGTCCCGTTGTTGTTTTAGTTGCGGTATTTTGACAAGAAGCTAATGTTCCTGTGATAGCCAAAACAGCAGCAACAGACTTTAAGATATTTTTTTTCATAATTATTATTGATTGATCATTCAATAAATATAAACAGATTATTTATGAAAAAGTTCACGATTACCCGAAAACTAAATCCAATGCCGCGAAAATATGTCTTTTAGCCGTAATTAAATCTTCATCTGTATGCGCATGCGAGATAAAGCCGACCTCATAACCAGAAGGGCCAAAGTATATACCACGATTCAGCAATTCACGATGCATCAATTTATATAATTCCATCGAATTTGGATCAATTTCGCTCGCTTTCAAAATCGCCTCTTGATCTGTAAAAGCAAACCAGAAGATCGAAGCAATCGTAAAGATTTTTACTTCATAATTCTTTTCTTCAATATAGTTTCGTATTTCAGAAACGAATGACTCCGTTTTTGCATTCAGGTTTTTATAGAAATCGGGCTGTGTTAAGACTTTACATGTGGCGATTCCGGCAGCCATTGCAACTGGATTACCTGATAATGTTCCCGCTTGGTAAACAGAACCATCAGGAGAAATACAGCTCATCAATTCTTTAGATGCCCCGTAAGCTCCAACCGGCATACCACCTCCGATAATTTTTCCATAGGTAATGATATCAGGTTGCACATCATAATAAGCGGCAGCACCTTCAAAACCTAATCGGAAACCAGTGATCACCTCATCAAAGATAAGTAAGGCTCCATTTTGTGTTGTTATCTCTCTTAAATAATGAATGTATTCTTTTGTCTGGAGTAAAAGACCATTATTGGCAGGAACCCCTTCAATAATAACAGCAGCAATCTGATCTTTAAATTGATCAAAAACTGCGGCCAACGCCTCTTTATCATTTAATGCAATGACAATGGTTTCATCAGCAAATGCTTTAGGAACGCCAGCAGAAGAAGTTTCACCAAAAGTAACCAATCCAGATCCTGCCTTTACCAAAAGAGAATCCGAATGTCCATGATAGCAACCCTCAAACTTAACAATCTTATCACGTTTCGTGTACCCTCTAGCCAAGCGGATAGCCGACATGACAGCTTCAGTACCTGAGCTTACAAAACGGATTTTTTCAATAAATCGATTATTAGAAATAATCAATTCAGCCAGCTCATTTTCGAGAGCAGTAGGTGCTCCAAAACTTAAACCTTTGCTTAATTGTGCCGTTACTGCCTCACGAATCTGATCGTTGTTATGACCTAAAATAAGTGGACCCCAAGAACAACAAAAATCGATAAACTCATTTTCATCCGCATCCCAGATATGAGCTTTATCTCCTCTTTCAATAAATAAAGGGGTGCCATAAACAGATTTAAAGGCACGTACTGGTGAATTTACGCCACCAGGAAAATATTGTTTCGCTTTTTCAAAAAGTTGTGCCGACTTCTCCCTAGAAATATCAGCAGTTTTCGTGTGAGCGCTATTTTGTTGTGTCATATTGATTATAATTTACAGGACAAAAGTATCCAATTATTTACTAAAATCTCTCATTTCAGTGTAAGGAATAGCATTATACAAAACACCATCTAGATGTTATCACGATGAGGACTTATTAAATAACAGATGAAGCCCAAGGATTATCCTTGGGCTTCATCTGTTATTTAATAAGTTGTTTATTTAATCCAACCTTTTTCTATAGCTTCTTTAGCATGGTACGTTAAGATTGCAGTAGCACCTGCACGACGGAAACTCATTAGAGTCTCCAATATAGCGGTTTCTTGTAACCAACCATTACCAATAGCAGCTTTGATCATAGCATATTCGCCGGAGACATTGTACGCAGCAATAGGCAAATCAAAATTATCATGTAATGATTTAATGATGTCCAAATAAGGAAGGCCCGGTTTTACCATTAAAAAATCAGCACCTTCTTCTAAATCTAATTGCGCTTCGATTAATGCTTCTCTACTGTTAGCATAACTCATTTGATAACTCTTTTTGTCACCTTTTTTAGGTGCAGAACCTAAAGCATCACGGAAAGGACCATAGAATGAAGAAGCATATTTTGCCGTGTAAGACATCAATGACACATTGGTGAAACCATTTTCGTCTAGAATATTACGGATAAAGCCAATACGGCCATCCATCATATCCGAAGGAGCGATAATATCCGCACCAGCATGCGCATGTGCTAAAGCCATTTTACCCAGAACAACTAAAGTCTCATCATTTAGGATTTCTCCATTCTCTACAATACCATCATGTCCATCCGAACTATAAGGGTCCATAGCAACATCAGTAATGACACAAGCTTCAGGGAAATTTTTCTTGACCTCTTCGATTGCTTGAAGATATAGCGTACCTTCTCTGTAGCTTTCAGTTGCGAATTTATCTTTCAAAGATTCTTCGACAGCAGGAAATAAATCAAATGAATTTAATCCAAGTTTTAAACAGCTTTCAATTTCACGCAATAAGTTGTCAATCGAATAACGAAAGATACCTGGCATAGATGAAATTTCAGTTTTTTGATTTTGACCTTCTACAATAAAGAGTGGAAAGATCAAATTAGCGGTACTTAAGCGGTTTTCTTGAATCATATCGCGAATCACAGCAGATTTACGATTTCTTCTCGGACGTTGTAACATGTTATATGTATTAAAAAAGATTGGAAGAATGTTAAATCCTTCCAATCGTATTATGATTTATAGTCTAATCCAAAAATGGCCTCAGCTAAGCCAATTTCATCTGGTGAATAAGGCAGCGTATAGGAAAGACCCATTTCGTCAAAAATAGCAGCCGTAGAGCGTCCAATACAGATCACCTGTTGCTCAGGTTCAATTAAGTTATTCACAAAATAAGCCTCAGCATTGCTCGGGCTTGTAAATATTAAGACCTCAGCACTTGTTGCATTGACATTATCCTCAAGCACAGTTTCATATACAGGCATATTGATCACCTTGGTTTCTGGACTAAGCGCTTTCTGAATTGTTTCCAAAGAACCTTTTGCTCGAGGAATTAAAACCGTACCACCATTTGCCAGTGCAGCAAAGTTAGCCCCGATTTCTTCCATGTTAATTCCGGACTGCTCGCCTGAAAAATCAGCAACACGGTCAAATTTGCGCAAAGTCTCCTCAGATCCACGTCCAACTACTGCAATTTTAGTCTTTTTACTTAGTCGTGGCTCCAAGCTAAAGAAATGTTCAATTCCATTTTTACTGCCGAAGAAAATCCAGTCCACATGCTTTAAAATGAACGGATCCAATTTATTTATTATTGGAAATATTTTGATTAAAGAGCGTGCATCAGCTTGAATATTATGCTTCGCAAAGAAGCGGGATAAATAAGAATGTTCATCTAGATCCCGGCTTATAAAGACAGACTTTGGTAATACCCGATCTTTCGCATACTTAGAGAAAATTATTTCAGGTAATAGTGCCGGGTCAGTTCCTTTCACATAAAAACGGTCAGGAAAATCATCACTGGTATCTGCGATAGAAGTCCATGCTTCGTACGTATCACCCACTTTACGGCAATAAGCACCAAGAGGGGCATGACAGCCAGCGTCAAATAGATTCAATACTTTACGTTCAACGGCGATGGTCTTCTGTACCTCCTCATTATTAATTGGCTGAAGAGCTTGAAATAATTCTGTGTCAATTTCTCGGATCTGAATAGCCAGTACACCTTGAGCAGGAGCAGGAACTAATTCAACAGGAGGAATTTCCTCAATATGGAAATCCGAGATGTCCATATCGATTCTCGAAATACCAGCCTTTGCTAACATGATGGCATCATACTGCTCATCACGAAGTTTCTGCATACGGGTCTGTAAATTACCCCGTAAATCTGTAAATTCAAGATCAGGTCTTATAGAAGAAAGTTGTGCTTTACGTCTGTTAGATGATGTACCCACAGTGGCATTATGTTTTAAAGAAAGACGTTTCTTAATATCTACACAATCTTTATGAATAATCAATAGTTCTGCAGGGTTTTCACGTTCAGATACTGCGGCAATGATTAATCCAGGAGGATTCACAGTAGGTAAATCTTTATGAGAGTGAACAGCTAGATCAATGGTTCCCAAAAGTAATTCTTCTTCCAATTCTTTGGTAAAAAAACCTTTTCCTTCGAGTTTATCTAAACGGAGATGTTGAATGATATCACCTTGAGTTTTGATGATTTTTAATTCAGATTCAATGCCAATTTCAGCCAGCCGATCTTTGATGAAGTTTGCTTGCCATAACGCAAGTGCACTTCCACGAGTACCAATGATAAGTTTTCTATTCACAATCTATATACTTTACCTTATTTTAATAATTAAGATAGGCAAAAGTAAATAAATAGTATTGATTTGTTGACACGTTACTGTCAGAATAAATCCAAATGCAGTGTGAAAAAGAGTTTTAGGACGCTCTTAATTAATTAACACCATTTTCGTTTACTTTGACTAAAATCTCTTTAGCCATTACCATAGGAACTTTGATGTATTTTTTTTCCATGTAATTAATAATCTTTTCCAATACATCACGCGCTTCAGGATCTAAGGCCTGAACCTCCGACGCAAAAACTTCATTTAATGCAAAAGATTTGATTTCTTTAATTTTTTGTGGAACCTGACGCATAGCAACTTCAACACGTCGCTGTTTAATGATAGGTAAAAATTCCTGAATATTGTCTGAAATAATCTTTTCAGCATTAGACAGTTCACTATAACGTTCTTCAATATTTTTGTTGGCAATCGCTTGTAGAGAACTTACCTCAATATAGTGGACCGCATTGTTGGCTAAAACTTCAGCATCAATATCATTTGGAATGGCAAGATCAATAATGATTTTCTTATCCATTTCTCCATTTAATAAAGATTGATATAGGGTATTATCAATGATGGCCGTTGTAGCACCTGTACAGGTAATGAGAATATCAAATCCACCTTTATAGTTGATCAATTCCGATAAAGGATAGGCTTCAGCATTAAGTTCAGTAGCTAATTTCTGCGCATTTTCAACCGTACGGTTAAAAATTACAAAATTGCTGGATTGTTTTTTCTGAAAATACTTTGCTAAATTTTGATTGGTTTCCCCAGATCCGATAATCAGAATTCTTGGGTTCTCAACAGATTTAATTTCTTTTAATTTGCGGTATGCTAAAGAAACAACAGAAATTGGGTTTCTGGATATTTTAGTGTGGGTGTAGACCTCTTTTGCCGTTTTTACCAGACGGTCCATTAGCATGCGTAGGAAGTCACCGGTAAATCCAGCCTCTCGACATCTTTCGTATGCCCGACGGACCTGTGCTAAGATCTCCTTTTCACCAACAACCAAACTTTCAAGAGAACATGACATACGAAGAAGATGATTTAACGCATCCATACCCTCATATTTGTTCACCTGACCTAAATAACATTGCAATCTTTCCTGAGGGACACAGAAATTGAGTTTCTCCATAAATTGTGCAATGAATTCATTTGTTAAGTCATGAGCACCATAAAACACAAATTCAACACGGTTACAAGTTCCAATATAGAATACTTCAGGAATATCCATGTTATGTTTTAGATTCATTAGTCTACTTTCTAACTCCTCATTACAAATAACTAGATTACCTAAATCTTTAAGTTCTACGTGTTTATGTGTGAATGCTAATACCTTAAGATTCTTCAAAGCAATACCCTCGATTAATTTTAACTCTGCAAATGTAGTTTAAAAGCTTTTGCTATATGTCAAAAATCTGTCAAACAGATGAATTTAGAATGATTACAAATAGTGTTAAATTAATGTTAAATTGATGATTTACATGGTCTTGGGAATCAATTGAATAAAATTATGTGAGCTGTATTATTATTTTTCATTTACAAATGTGAGCGATATCGTGATAAATCATGTGAAACCGATAATGCTGAAAAAAATCTCATATAATGCATAGATATTTTTAGTTTATTTTCCGATAGCTGACCGATTTATATTTGGAAGATTTTTTGATTTATACCGAACCCTAATTGTAGAATTATAAATTCTCGTAATATGCTAACTATTATATTGTCTTTTTTTTTTGTCAAAAAAAATTATTTACAGATTCTAGCTTGAAATTTTTAAAATAGTTTGCAAGACATCAATCCAGCATTGATATGGACGATCTTAAGATGACTAGGATATAAAATTGTAATTTATCGTTTTTTTGCTAAAAAACGTTTTAGTAGTGGAAACATGGTGGATTCTCTCAAAAATGACTAAAACGCTGATTATAAAATACAAAGATATTCATGCTGATTTTAATTATGTTACACATAAAGGGAATGGTAAAAAATGCAATCGATTGCTCATTTTACGCAAACGGTTTCGTTCGTTAGTGATATGGAATAACAATATTATTATTATATTATTGTTACATACTAACAATTATTAACTGCCAAAACGGAAGCATTTTTTATTATTAACCGATTTTTTAGAAATCATAATTTTACCAATTTTTTAATTTTAAAAAACCAAATGAAATCGAATGAAAAGAATATCTAAATTTATTAATTCATAAAAATTTAGCAAAAGTTAAGAAGTCTCTATTGCAATTGGCTTTCTGACTATAAATATTAACGCACTTACGTTATTTAATTAATAGTGTCAACTTGTCATTTATAGGCGATTTTATTTATAGTTATTTATTTTTAGGTAAAAAGCAACTGCTTTTCATCTTAGCTTTTCTATGCATTTTATCATAATGAGTCCATTTTGAGTGTGATTCATGCTGAATATTTTTATTAAAACTTAAATCAAATTAAATAATGGTTAAAAATTACACAAGCGTTTCTTTTGCTTTGTTTTTAGCTGTTGTTGGAACACAGTCACTTCATGCTAACCAAAAAATCTTAAAATTACCAACAATTAAGCATGGTCTTTTAAGGGATACCGTTAAGGGGGAGTCTTCCGACAATATTTTAGAAACAGATACGATTGGCCAGATGATGAAGGCCATGCAGAAATTTAAAACGATCCGGGATACCATTAATATCCGATCGGTCATTCCTGTCCCTAACCTTTCATTACAACAAATCGTCAAAGGAAATCTTCTTGGTGTCTATGTTCAAGAACCAAATGGTGAGCCAGGCACGGAGCAGAGTATGATTGTACAAGGTGCTTCTGGTGTCCTGTTTTCTAAAAGGGATGTTTATGCTTTGCAACCTGCCATATATCTCAATGGGGTCCCCATGGTACAAGAAAACCCCTTTGCATTTGACGTACAAAAATACGATTACAACCGCATCGGTCCTGCTACTAATTTATTTTCGCAAATTGATATTAGTAATATTGAATCCATTGCAGTTATTAAGGATCCTTTTGAACTTGCTAAATTGGGTCCAAATGCAGTAAATGGGGCTATTTATGTCACGACTAAAAAAGCAAAGTCAGGCTTAAGAGAAATTAGCTTAAATTCTTATTTTGGATATGTTACTGCACCCAAAGTGTATACTGTAAATGGTGTTTATGAGAATAATTTTAGAAAACCATTTTACGAAAAATATGGCAATCAAGAGCGGTATGATAATTATGCCAGCTATTTAAGAGATTCAACTAATACAGCTTATTTTGGTCCCTCAAACTGGAATGACAAATATTATAAAAATACCCCGACCTACTCTGCTGATTTAGGGATTACAGGAGGAAACGATCGTGCAAGTTTCCGATTTTTTGGTTCGGGAACAAAAAATGCCGGTAATGCTGACGAAACCAACTTGAACCGATACAATATATCTTTCGGGATTAATATGGCTCCTTTCAGTTGGTTAACGATGTCGAGTAATGTCAATACTTCACGTTTGGATCGAACCCGTAATAAAAGTTTAAGAGATCGATTCGCCGAAACGCGTTATATCCCAGATTTATCAAGTCCTTTGTCGCCCAATGCCGATGTGTTTGGCGCTTTTTTGGAAGAGAATGAAAAAAATGTTGATAACAATAGAGTAACGACTCTAAATGGTAATGTGACTTTGACTGCCCATGTCAATAAGCTACAGATTCAGTCGAGTTTAATGTTTGACTATAATGAAGGATCTCGCGATTTCTTCACACCGTCGACGCTTATGGATGGTGTGAGCTACATCTCGAACTATTTTGGCTACAGCCAGCGGATGATCCTCAATAACTCCGCTTCATATAAATTTGATTTCGCAGAACATCATGAATTGAATTTAGAAGTCGGTCAGACCTATCAGGGGGATACCTTCAAGTACAACTATGCGAGAGCTTATAATGGACCTAATGATTATGTCAAGTTGAGCTTTGTAGAGGGAGATAAAAATAAATCGGAATATTTAAACTCTCCTAATTTCTATGTGTTTCGCTATATCGACAAAGAAGTCAATAATCTGATGTCCTTTTACGGATCTGCCCAATATAAATACAAAAATTTATTAGCTGTGAACGCGATTGTTCGCAGGGATGGTTCTTCCAATGGACAACCTGATAGTAGATGGGTGACAACACCTTCCTTTAATGTTAATTACAGTTTAAAAGAGCAGTTTTTAAAAGACAACACTTTTTTCAATGCATTGAATTTATCAGGAGGCTGGGGTAGAACGGTTCGTACTTTCTTAGATGACCGTTATGCTGCAGGACCACAGTACCGATCGGAAAGCGGATGGTTTGAAGAACCAACTATTCCCGGTTATGGGCCTGTAATGGGAATAAATAGACCTTATGAGAGTGGCTTTATAGGTTATGGAATCAAAATGCCTGTAGCCGAGAGAACGAATTTGACACTTGATGGTACATTCTTAAATAACAGATTGAATGCGGCAATCTCAGCATACAATCGAAATGATAAAGATCAGTTAATTGGTGTTCCTGTTGCACAGGAGACGGGCTATAGCGTAAATTATAAAACCGGTTTAGAAGTTAATAATAAAGGCTTAGAACTGATGTTGAACGGTGCAGTAGTTGAAAATAAAAATGGATTCAATTGGAATTCCGCGATCAATGTTAATTATAATAAAAACAAAGTTACTGCGCTTCCAGACGGCCATCAAGAATTGATTATTGGAGACAACAAATTAGAGGTTGGTAAATCTGTAGGAAGCTATTGGGTATATTCCAATACAGGTATTTATAATACAGACGCAGATGTTCCTGTTGATTTAACTTTTAATGGTATTCCTGTGAAGGGAGGTGATCCTATCTGGAAAGATTATAACAATGATAATCGTGTCGATAACAAAGATAAAGTTTTGACAGGAGATCGTATCCCAAGTTTTGTCGGAGGCTGGAACAACACCTTTGCCTATAAAAACTTTGATCTTAATTTCAATTTTATTTTTGCTGCTGGGCATAAAGCTCTTAATCAATACGAAGCCACTAAATATGGCTTTATCAATCGTGAAGCTGGCAATGATATCAATTCGATCAAAGAAGTGTCTTCTTGGCAGAAAATTGAGAATGAAAAAGATTATCCAATTTATAACCCATGGAGTGATATCAATCCGTATCGCGTCGATCAAGATCTATTCTTGGATAATGCTTCCTATTTAAAGTTAAGGTCGGTTACTATTGGATATGACCTGAGTAAGGCTAAATTCTTTAATGCCTCAAAAGTGGGTATCCGCAGATTCTACGTCTATGCAACAGGTATGAACCTCTTGACAGTAACCAATTTTACTGGTGTAGATCCTGAATTAATCAATTTCAACGGGTATTATGACGGCGCAAACCTCTCCATTCCAAAAACTTTTGTAATAGGATTTAAACTGGATTTGTAAAAATAATTAGAGATGAACAGTATAAACAATAGAAGAAAATTAACAGGGCGTAAACTGGCAGTCAGCATTTTGACTGCAGTGATTAGTTTGAGTACTTTTTCTTGTAATAAAATAGATAATGTTTCTTCAACTCGATTGTCGACAGAAGAAACTAATTGGAAGTCATTCGAAGATGCAAAGGCCAATTTGATGTCCGTTTATGGATTGATGCGATCTGCTACCGTAGCAGATAATGGTCATTGGGTGATGGGAGATCTGAGACAGGGAGATTTTACAATTAATAATCGTGCGGATCTAAAGGCCGTTGTCAACGGACAGCTAAATGCATCATATCCAGTAATTAATCGTATTACAAACTGGAGAAGATTTTATGCTGCTGTTAATGCTGCCAGTCTTTTCATTGAAAGATCAAATGAAATTGTAGCAGTAGATCCCCGCTATACCAAATTAAATAATGATGTAGATATTGCCCAAGCTAGAATACTACGTGCATTTGCTTATTATTATATGGCTCGGATCTGGGGAGATATCCCTTTATTGACATCATCACATGATGGTGATTTTGTACAATTACCGAGAACTTCGCAACAAAAGGTATTGGGCTTTGCAACTTCAGAATTGTTAGCAGCAGCTAAGGTCGTTCCTTTCCGTTACGGTGGAACAGATCCTATTTTCCCAGGACTTTATTACGGTGAGGGTTGGGCTTCTTGGAACGGAAACGTATTTACCCGCTTATCGGCTTATATTATTCTTGCACATATAGCCGCTTGGCAAGGGAATTATACAGACGCAGCCAACTATGCTAAATTTGTATTAGATAATCAGTCATCTCAATATTATGTCGACGGAGCCAATCCATTGGATTATATCGATATGAATGCGCTAACGGAGAATCAAAATAATATGAGCCCATTTGCTTATAAAAGAGCAACTGTAATGGTCGGTTTTCCTTTTGAGTCTGGTAATGGATTAGCGACAGCGAATGGTCATATTGAACAATTAACTTTAGCCGCTCCTTTCATTCCAAAAAATCGTCCGGAAATGTTTGTTTCTAAAGATACAATTATAAATGTCTTTAATAACCCTTTTGATTTACGTTTCAGTGTTGATAGACTGACCGGATTATACCGCACGAATTATTTCTATAATTTCGAATCCGAAATGCCAATTTTTAATAAGATCAAAGTGCTCTCCCCTTCTAATACTTCAGGTAATTTTATGTTATTCAGTTCGTCAATGGTCTTCAGCAGGATGGAAGAAATTACGTTGTTGAGGGCTGAGGCATTAGCAGTTATAGGTGATACGGAAGGTGCATATACCGCTCTAAATAGAGCTTGTGCTTTGAGGGGTATCAATTATACGACTATCAACTCTCCAGATATTTTTAAAGCAATTTTTGAAGAACGTAGAAAAGAGTTAATGGGCGAGGGATGGAGATGGTACGATCAAGTGAGATATAACCGAATCAAGAAATCAAATGCAATTTATGCAACAAAAAATGGAAAGGGTATGACCTTTAAACAATTTGAAGATGCAGGAGGTATTTACTGGCCAATTTCTCAGGATGTCATAAGTGCAAATCCATCTATTATTCAGAATCCATATTGGCAATAGTAATTTCAAAACGTAAATGTATGAAGATTTTAAATAATAATTTTTTTGTATTAGCCATCATCGGAATTGTCTCCCTTTGGCTATGCTCATGTAATAAAAGTGAATCACCTTATTACGATTATGAGAATAAAGTGCAGACCTATAATGGAAATGCACTAGACTATCTACAAGCACAACCTGATGGAACTTTTGATTCCTTGCTTTTGGTTTTGAAAAGATTTCCAAATCTGGAAGATTCGCTTAGGAATCAAGAATTGACTCTGTTTGCGCCGGTCAATAAAAATTTTGCATCAGCTCTTAAATATTTAAATAATATGCGTAGAAGCTCTGGTTTACCAAATGTGTATTTATCAGATGCTAACAAGGCACAGCTGGATACCATGATCTGTAAATACATTGTGAGAGGTAAAAAAACTACCGATGCTTATATGGAGGATACAGATGGTGTTTTGGTCAAATCAATTGTATTTGATTACCCGATGCATGTCAGATATGCAAAAATGAGTTCTTCCGGATTTGTTGAAGGTGGAGCGAGCATTCTAAATTTTAGTGAAACTTTTGGTTCAACCTTTAAGAAAGACTGGGTAACTACTAAAGCCAATACAGTAAATATCAGAACAAATAATGCGACAATCAATATTTTAGACCCGATTCACAATTTTGGGTTTGATGAATTTACGCGCAGATTAGTTTTAAATGAAGAGAAATAATGAAAAGAATTCTAAATATATTCAAGATTGGTTTACCTGTAATGGTCTTTGGATTGTTTTTTTCGGCTTGTAAAAAGAATTTACCTGACGAAAGGTTATCAATAGCCAATGATTCGAAATATGTAACCACGCTATTTCAACCGGTACTTGGCCGGAATACCTTATTTACCAATATTTTTCAATACGGAAATTCAAGTCGTCCTTTGGATTTTAAAATTGTGAATATGCGCAAGTTTAATGGAGATCCAGCCCCTGAATTAACACAATTATATCCAGTGACAGTATGGAAACAGATTTATGATGGTACAGAAAAATCTTTAGCTGAAATTGAAGCGAAGCGAACCATTGAAAATCATCCATTATTTGAAATTAGACCACACGCTGGTGATTTTGTGATGTGGTCTTCGGCTAATTCTAATATGGTGAGTGCACAACCAGATTCTGGCTATGTCTTCGATGTCGAGATGTCCAATTCTGGAGGTCGTAAGTATTTTCAAAATATGCGCCTCATGCCCTTCAGGGAACGTCCTTATGAACCTTCAAATTTAGATCCCATCACTGGACAGGCAACAAGTGTTTCCGTTAGCCCATCAGGGGTCTTCATCATGGGTGAACGCGGACAGTACATGAGTAGTTTTTTTGATGTGCAGGTCCTGTTTAGGAAAACAGGAAATGGAAATAGCTTGACTTTCAAATTTGCAGATTCCTTATCCAATCCGATAGATCCGAATAAATTCGATGAAACGAATTGGGCAGGCTTAGTACATGGTTTCAATATGACGAAGGATGCAACAAAAGTACGTTATGATGTCGCTTATCCGATTCCATTAAGTGCTTATCCAACTCCTTACACAACATTAAGTGGTGGACAGGCTAGCATTTCATTTAAGTTTAGTCGCATTGGCTTTGGTAATATACTTGAAAAAAACTACCTCAACTTTAATTTTAACATTTTTCAAAAGGGTGATTGGGAGCTGACCTTTTGGTTTAGAAGAGACAAACCAAAATTTGATAATGATTAATGAATCAATATAAACTTAAATTAAATACATTTCAAATGAAGCATATATATACGCTAGTTATATTGTTGTTTTTTGGAACGCAACAAGTTGCTTTTGCACAACAGCAGATAAAAGTAACGGGGGTTGTCATAGACGGTGCCTCGAGTTCTCAAGAAGCAATTTCCGGTGTGAGTATCAGTACCGGAGGTAAAGCAATAGGAAGTACGGACAGGTCGGGTAAATTTACGATCACGGTTCCAAATAATGCTTCCATTATTTTTAGATCGATTGGTCATAAATCTGTTACCGTAAAAGTTGACAATAAAACGTACCTCTCCGTGACCATGTCACCTACAAGTGAGATGTTGGGGGAGGTCAAAGTAACCAGTGGTTATCAGCAGAAAACAAGAGCTACGAATACAGGCTCTATTGTTACCATTTCAGGTAAAGATATACAGGGACAGCCTGCAGGTGATGTGATGTCATTATTGCAAGGTCGTGTCGCGGGTTTAAATATTCAAAATAATACAGGTGCACCAGGATTTAGAGGAAGTGTCACGATTCGTGGTATTTCCAACATCAATGTCTCTGGAAGTGGAGACGCGGCATTCTTGACACCAACTTCTCCTTTATATGTCATCGATGGTGTTCCGGTAGACGATAATGCAAATTTTTCTTACGGTTTCCAACAAGCAGGACCTGGTGTATCACCAGCATCACAGATTCCACCGGAAGATATTGAAGATATTCAGGTACTTAAAGATGCTGCTGCAACATCTTTATACGGATCGCGTGGCGCTTATGGTGTTATTTTAATTACAACAAAAAGAGGTAATTCAAAAGTTCCAGTAGTGCGCTATAATGGTGCGGCCTTTATGTCGGCAGTACCACAATTAAAAGCTGTTATTGGCGGTAAAGATGAGCGATTATTAAGGATCGCACAGATTATGCGCTTTGATACCTCTTGGAATCATGCCTTAGATTTGGTAAACCAAACCCCATTTTTATCAGACAGTTTAAATCCTTATTATAATAACTCTACCGATTGGCAGTCCTATTTTTATAAGCCAACCTATAACCAGACTCATAATCTCAATGTATCCGGTGGTGATGTGAAGTTTAATTATAAGGTTGCAATGGGTATTTACGATGAAAAAGGTATTCAGGAAAATACAGGTTACTCGCGTTATAACTTGAATATGAATATGATCTATAATCCGACTTATAAATTCAAATTATTAGCGCAATTGAATAACTCCATCCAGAATCAAAGGATGGGTAGCGGAAATGGATTGATGAATTCTGGTATTGCAGACGGAGGAAATTCATCTTCTTTATTACCGGCACCATCCTTATATTCATCGGTCAATTCGGTTTTAGGAGCATTGAATACGGATGATGATAATAAAGTTTTGACAACATCTGCGATTGTCAATGTAGCTTACGATTTCTTTAAGAATTTTAAAGTGGAGACCACGTTAAATTATACCGGAACATCCAGTACAAAAGATAACTTCTCACCAGCCGCATTAAATGCAAATCAGGCACAGTATTACACTTATAACGATAGAGCAACTACATTGTATAATCGTAACCAGATGTCCTATGTGTTTTCATTGAAAGAAGATGGAGAAGACGCGCATAATTTTAACTTTTTCGCATTTAACGAGATAAGATCATCATTCTTTAAAGCAGATGCAATGTTGAATGATCGTGTTGTCAATGATCAGTTGAGAGGGCCGATCGTAAAGCAGACAAGTTATTTAAGTTCCAAAGGTGGTACAATCGGCTATACGGATACACGGGCAGTGGCATTTTCAGGCAATTTTGCATACGATTATAAGCAGAAATATGTTATCAATTTCTCTTACCGTGCTGACGGTCTGTCGACCAATGGTCCAGATGCAGGTTATGTTAAAAACCCTGCGATTTCTGCAAAATGGAATTTTGAAAAAGAAAATTTCATGAAAGATAAGGAATGGTTGGATTATGGATCCTTCCGTCTGAGTTATGGTTCCAATATTACACCTAATGGAAGTATTTATCAATCTTATGGAAAATATTATGGCGGAGATAATTATAATAATCAGAAAACTGTTGTTACAGATTTAAAATTTTTACCGAATCGGTCGTTGGAGCCTACTCGCGCGACTACTTTAAATGCGGGTTTTGATATTTCAGTATTCAATAATAGGTTAACCTTAAATATTGATAGCTACTACAAGCAAAATGATAATGTTTTTAGAGAGAAAGCGATTTCATCTTCAAATTCATTCGAGAATATTGCTTCTACAGAAATCAGTAATGTAAATTATGGTTGGGAGTTTCAAGCAACTGCTCGTCCATTAAGTGCAACAAGCCCCTTCAAATGGACAATGTCAGGTTCGTTTGCAATCAACCGTGAAGTATTGGCAGCATTGCCGGATGGTTTAAGAGAAATGATCTATTATGATCCAGGAAACCAACAGGATATCTATTATAGATTAGGTATCAATTCTTTGTCTAACTATCTATTTAATACAAAAGGTGTTTATAGTACCAATGCTCAAGTCCCTGTAGATCCAGCAACTGGTCTACCTTATCGTGTGGGTAGCAATGATATCTTAAATTACTTTAAAGCAGGTGATCCTATTTTCACCGATTTAGATGGAAACTATGTTTTAGATAACTATGATCGCGTAATTGCCGGTAATTCTCAACCGCAGATTACCGGTGGTTTTACTTCCCTATTACAGTACAAGAGCTGGAGTTTTGAAGTCAATACATCATTCACATTGAAACGTGATATTATGAATAATACCTTGGCTAGCCAGTTCGGTGCATTTACAGATCCTGCTATACAATATGATCCGTGGAAATTGGTTGCATTACCGCCTATTTCACAATTGGATTATTGGAAAGCAGTTGGCGATCAGGCAACTTATGGAAACCCATTGGATTTTGTACGCGCACGTCGCTTAAACCCTTTCAGGGGTAATCAGACCTTATTCCAAGAAGATGGATCTTATTTCAAATTAAATGCGGTAAAAGTGTATTATAATTTTGATCAGAACTGGTCAAGAAGATATGGAATGAACCGTGTAAGTATTAATGGTACAGTTTCCAATTTGTTTTATATCACCCGCTATACAGGAGCTAATCCGGAAAACGTGAGTGCATTAGGTAAAGATTCTGGAGGTAACTATCCACTTCCTAAGCAATTTGCTTTAGGATTGAATATTGAGTTTTAATTGTTGATATCATGAAAATAAAAAAATTAGCATATATACTTGCCGTTACAGCACTTGTATTATCTACATCAAGCTGTGATAAATTTCTGAATGTGACCCCTATTGACGCTTTATCAGGGAATAATTTTTGGGAAACCAAAAAAGATGTAGAAGGCTATACAAATGGGATATACCTGAGGTTAAAAACTAAAATAGGAAATACCGCATTATTACCCAGTTTGGAAATTAGAGGTAATTGGATTGGTTCGTCAAGCGGTCCAATAACTTATATAAATTTAATTTATAATAACTTGAAAGGGATTATAGGTGGGGGAGATGATTTTGATGGTGTTATAAGAGAGAATATGAGCTGGAAGGGATGGTACGATGTGATTGCCGCCAGCAATATTCTTCATGCCGAAGTCGGAAATATGCCTGAATCTATTATATCAGCTTCAGAAAAAAAGCGTTATCAGGCGGAAGCGGTTTTTACGCGTAATTTGAGTTATATGTACATCTGTAAGATGTTTGGCGATGCCATTTATTATACAGATGCCTATAACAGTAAACCATTACCACGATTACCGCAACTTGAAGTACTGAAAAAATGTATCGCAGATATGAATTCAGCCAAGGATAATCTTCCTGTTAAATATCCTGAAGCATCACTATTAGGTCTTAGACCGACACGTGCCTCTGCTGTAGCGTTATTGATGCATTTAAATATGTGGGCAGCAGCTTGGGATACAGCAGATAAATCAGTATACTATAAATCAGTGACTGCTTTAGGTGAAGAATTAAAAACATATACAGACTATCGACTTTTGCCGATCACAGTTGAAAATACCAAACGTATCTTTAAAGGCCGTTCATCCGAAAATCTGTTCAGTATCTTACAAGATTATAATTATGGCGAGACCTTTGCAGATTATGCTAATTCCTCCTACTTTTTTTCACATTATCCTTATAGAGGAACTGTAACGACCACTACAAGCCGAATGGCTTATCAAGGGAATTATCTTGAAAAACTATATCCAGCTGGTATTGCTGATCAAAGACGTGCCCTTTGGTTTGATAATGTTAGTGAAAATTCTCTGACCTTCCAGTTTAAGAAATTTATCAATACCTACGCTAGAGGTTCGGGTTCTGGTGTCACGATGGTCAGTGATGATAGCGCCATTATTTTTAGATTGTCCGATGCAATTTTATTAGTTGCTGAAGCACATGCCGAACTCGGACAGGAAACAGAAGCTAAAGCTTTTTTGAACCAAATTAGATTAAATGCAGGTGCTTCGGAAATCACTACAGGGGGTGAAACCTTGAAAGATGATATTTTTAAAGAAAGATGTCGGGAGCTAATAGGTGAAGGACAGTATTATTTTGACCTAGTTAGAACAAAGCGTGTTGTCAATTCGGAATTTGCTAATTCACCAATGAGTGTTGGTAATTTTAATAATGGCGCATGGACTTGGCCATTGATCATCACAGCCGAAGAGCGTAATGCTAACCCAGGTTTAATCGGAAACAATTTTTGGAATTAATCATTATGAATTTAAAAAATAGAATCTTTTATATGATCATAGCACTGGCTGTGCTATTTTCTACCAGTTGTAAAAAATATTATTATGATTCGGGTGTTCACGATCCCAAATTTGAAGGATCGACATTAGCTTATATGAAGACAAAACAACCATTTTTTGATTCGACCCTTACGATTATCAATTTAGCGGGATTGGATGATGTCTTGGATAAAGAAAATGTAACTTTTTTTGCTCCCCCTAGTGGATCTGTGAATAAAGCAATTATACAGCTCAATAGATACCTTAGATTTGAAGGACGTGATACCGTATCAAAACTTACGCAAATCAAACCTGCAGTATGGAAGAACACACTTCTGCAATATATATTCAAAAGTTCTTCTTTAATGAAAGATTATCCACAGCGCGATACCCTTTCATATATTGCCTTTCCAGGTCAAAATTATACCAGTTATTCAGGACGTATCATGAATATTGGGGTAATTTTTAATAATGCAGGAGGTGTACAATATGCCGGATACCGTCAATTATTTTTGGCCTACATTCCAGATCTATCAAATCCACAGGTTGCTTTGCAAAATAACCCTGTAGCAACTTCCGATATCCAGACCAATAATGGGGTGTTGCATGTGCTCACGCGTATCAAACACACATTTGGATTTAATACGTTAAAGTTTATCGATGAAGCGATTGCAGCGGGTATTACACCTGCAACACCATAATTAATTATTTCAATTTAATAAATGATTCGAAAGATGTTACGTAATATAAAATATAGAACAAGATTGCTTATCATGCTAGTAGTGGGACTTTCCTTTGTGGTAGGGGCCTGTTCAAAAAGCAAGGGATTAGCAGACGATCCATATGCTGGGGGGAAAGAGGTGTTGGATATCGGTTTTGTTTCCAAAACAACAGATCCTGATATTGTAGAAGCGGGAAGTACCTTAGATTTGAAAGTCAGAGGTCTAATGAAGTATAAGGATGTATTTAAGTTATTTGTCAATGAGATAGAAGCTGAAGTACTCAATTATACAGATACAACCATTCAATTTGTTGTACCCTTAACAGCAAGTACTGGAAGTGTTTGGATCACTGCAAACGATCAGTCATTTTTTGGCCCGATTGTCAAAATTGGTGGAAAAGTTTCACTTGACCCAAGCTTCAAAGTAATAAATGGAGCATCGACTATAGGTGAAGGTTTTGGTTCTGGGATATTTAGTACTGCGTTATTGCCGAATGGTAATATTTGGTTAACTGGATATTTCAATAATTTCGAACAGCAGGGAACCGAAAAGACACCAAATGGTGGAATTGCCCAGATTGGTGCTGAAGGAAACTATTCAACCGAAGGTGTTAACTTCGGCATAGGTGTCGTAGGAGGTTTAAAAGCGATCACGTCAATCAATCGCATCACTTCTGGTTCGCAAAATGGAAAATACATCATTGCGGGTAGTTTTAATGCTTATAATAGTCGTAGAGAAAATCGCCGTACCATTGGAAGCATTACAAAATTAAATGCAAATGGCTCTTTAGATACGGTTCGAACTACCGAAATTGTCAATCCAAAGCCCGAAATAACGTGGAAAAATGCCGATACAATTCCATCATTTAATGGCGGAGTATTGGGATTTATTAGAAAAACTTTTGTTTTTGGTGAACAGGTTTATGCGATAGGAGGTTTTACAGCCTATCTGCGTATGTTTCTTCCCAATTCAAGCTACGATGAAAAGATTTATGATATTACCCGTATGTCACAATTGGTACGCATGAACCTAGACGGCTCAATGGATTCAACGTTTCATTTTAATCGTGAGGCACGTCAGAGCCCCGTTGGCGCAAATGGTGGAATTGCCGATGCAATAATGCAAACAGATGGAAAGTTAATTCTGGTCGGGAGCTTCACAACCTTTAATAATGAACAAGCAAACCATATCGTAAGATTAAACTTGGATGGTTCTATTGACAAATCATTCCAATCAGGAGCGGCAGCTAATGGGGATATTTATTCAATTCGCTTTAATGCTAAAACAAATAAAATAATTGTGACCGGTAATTTTACGACCTATAATGGAAAGCCTTCATCAACGCTGGCGGTATTAAATGCGGACGGATCGGTTGATGCTACATTTAATGGCGAACTGATTAGTGGCGGAGGTGCTACTTTTGCTGCGCAATTGAATAGTGGAAAAATACTCGTGACTGGAAGTTTTAATAAGTATGGAACCTATTTACGTCAAGGTTTTATGATTTTAGAACCAGATGGAAAATTAGCTGTTGGTTATAATAATACTGGTGGTTTTCAGGGAAGAGTATATGATATGATCGAAACAGAAAATGCAAAAGAATCAAAAGTAATTCTGGTCGGTGAGATCAGCAGGTTCAATGCATCCATCTTACATAATATAGTAAGAATTAGCATTTCTAAATAAGTCCCAATTTATTTAAATATGAAAAGAGAAATAAAATCAAAGATAGGTATGAAAATGTTGGGTGTTGCAGCTTTTATAGCTACAATCCTAGTCAGTTCATCCTGTAACAAAGAGTTTGTGAATACACTTCCAGATTCTTTTAAAAATGATACCCTAGGAGTAGGTGATGGTTCAAGGAGAGTCTTGTATCTTATTTTAGATGGAGTTAAAGGATCTGTCGTAGAGAGCCTCGGACCTAAAAACATTAGTTTAATCACAAAAAGATCCATGTTTACTTATGATGGATTAGCCGATTTTCAGCGCAATAACTTAACAGACGCAGGGGCATGGACAACGATGTTGACAGGAGTCGATTATACAAAACATCAAGTTCAATCAAATGATTTCAGTGGATTTGATAATCAAAAAACACCTACAGTTTTTACACGATTGAAAGCTGAAATTAAAAATGTGAGAACAGTTTCATTTGCTTCTGCAACAGGATTAAACAGTACTCTGGCAAAAGATGCAACAGAAAAGAAAAATTTGGCAAATGACGCTGCTGTAAAAGATGCGGTTATTGCGGAGTTGTCTACCCAAGACCCATCGTTATTGGTAGCCCAGTTTAAAGGTGCTAAAGAAGCTGCCGGGAATGACTACTCAGAGGATAATACCGCGTATACAGCTGCTATTGGCAAGCTCGATGATTATGTAGGAGAGATTATGGCCGCGTTACAAGCTAGAAAAACATACAATGGTGAAAATTGGTTGGTGATTATTGCTTCCAATAAAGGGGGAGGAGCTTCTGGCGGTGAGCCGGGATCAAATATTTATGAAGATGAATCGCGAAATACATTTGTTACTTTTTACAACCCTAAATTCACTTCTGCCAATTATGTGAAGCCTAACGTCGATGCATTACCTTATGCAGGAGTTGGACCTAGATTCGCTTCTAATAATGGAAGTACGAATGGGGTTGCATTTTTAAATAGTAATACTTCCATTGGTAATTTTGGAACCACAGGAGAATACACCCTAATGTTTAAAGTTCGTAATGACATTGGTAGAGAAGTCAATTACCCGATGTTCGTGGGTAAAAGAGATCCTGCTAGTACGGGAGTAAACGAAGGTGGATGGGGATTTTTAATGGGTGGTAATTCATTTCAGATTGATTGGGCATTGTATAATCGCCCTAGTGGTAAAATTAATCAGATTGATGGGGTTTGGCATACAATGGGATTTACGATCGCTCCAAGCGGAAGTGCACGTAATCTTAAAGTATTTGCAGATGGAGCTTTGCAGAATACTTCAAATATTGCTGGAAGAAATGCAGACAATAATTATCCATTAAGAATAGGCACCGATGCCTCATCTAATTCAAATATCTTAGTTAGGGATTTGGTAATTCTGAATAAAGCACTTACAGATGCAGAAATGGGGACATATATGAGGAAAGAATTTGGAATCGATAATCCATACTTTGCAAATGCAATTGGATTTTGGCCAGGAAATGAAGAATCTGGTGAAAAGATGTTCGACCGTTCAGGAAAAGGTAATAATTTTGATTTTAGTGAGTCGATCCAATTTGCAAACTTTATGGATATTTCTCCGAATATTTCTCCAAATATATCGCAATCAGCATTTTTAGCGGTACCAAATGGTGTCGATATTCCGGTTATGATTTATAATTGGATGAACATATCTGTTCCAAAAACTTGGGGATTAATGGGTAAATTTTATAACCCTACTATTAACTTACCAAAAGACTAACTTATGAAACTTAATCAATTTACGGCAATATTTAGTATGACGATGTTGTTAGCCGTAACATCGTGTTCTAAGTATGGTTATAATATACCGGACGGTTATCCGGATGACTCAAAAAATGAAGCTGGTGGAGTTATTGATACCAATCTCAAACTTATAGATAAATCCATGTATGCTAAAGCCAGAGTTTTTCCCGGCTTAGTAGATATTGCAGAACCACGTGTGGTCGACGCAAAATTTACTTTGGATTTGAATTTTACAAAGCAAACAACGCTTAACCTTAGAATATCGGTTGCCCCGGAACCACAGTTTAGTACAGGATATTATGCCGCGCCAGGAGAACTCATTAAGATTGTGGTACCACAGGGAATTGAAGGACTTTCCGTGCAGATTGGTGGACATACCGATAATTTAACAGGAAAATTTCCGCTCTTGCGCGATCCGATTATTTACATGCGTCAGCAACTTTATCCTGGAAATAATTTTGTTCGTAACTTATATGGAGGTACGATCTATATCCGTCCAGATCGGGCGTATCCAAATCCGGTTGAATTTACGATCACTAATGCATGTGTTTCGCCCGACTTTGTGCTAGGACAGTCTAACAATGACCAATGGATCGAAAAAGTGAAAGCTTCTAAAGTGCCATGGTTGGAGTTAAGAACGAAACGGGTGGTATTTCTTGTCCCTAGAGATCGCGTTGTAAAATCGTTTACATCTTCAGAACCGTTTACCAATCCAACTGCGGTAATGACTAAATGGAATGATGTATTTGAATTGGATTACAATGGCTGGATGGGATTGTCAGACGATGCAGAAGATGAAAGAGACCGTAGTCCTCAGGGAGCTTGGAGAGGTGTATTGGATATTCAGCTAACGAATGGCTATGGACATAGTGGTTTTCCATTTGTTGGTTACAATGATTCCGAATGGTTTGGCGGTATGACAAGTCTTAAAGCCATCAGTACCAGCGACGGCATGTGGGGCTCTTATCACGAGTTTGGCCACAACTGTCAGCAGGGTGGTATCTGGAGCTGGAGTACGTTAGGCGAAACAACTAATAATTTATTTAGTTTTAAAGTAGCCAATCGTATTGGTGCAAATTACAGTGTTTTGCATCCTGCTGTTACCAGTGATTTTCCTGAGGCAATCGCTTATGCCACTCGAACAGGTGTTGCTAAAAATTTTGATGTGGACTGGGGCGATGCACCATTTAAACGAATGACACCATTTGTACAGATATTTGAGTTATACGGTTATGGAGCAATGACACATTTATATAAAGAAGCGCGTAAAGCTACACGATATAATCCAAATGATATTACCATGCATAATTGGGTTTATGAAAAGTTATCAGATTACACTAAAACAGATTTAGCGCCATTCTTTGATGCTTGGGGTATAACCTATAGTCCTTCTGTTGCCGTTAAAGTATCTAAAAAGTATCCATTATTGTCACAAACAATATGGACCTATAATCCTTTAAACAAAACAGGTGGAACAGGTACTATCGTATATAAAACAACTGTTGTTTCTACAAGCTGTCCTGCACAAGAAGGATCAGTTAATGATTTGGTTGATGATAATGTAAATACCTTCTACCACTCAAAATATAGTGATATAGGACCTACAGAAAGCTATCCTTTTAGTTTTGTGTTCAATGCAGGGGCAATTATGCCGATCAAAGGGATGTACTTTAATGGAAGACCAGGAGGTAATAGAGAGGGAGATGGAAAAGATATCGAAATCTATTCTAGTCCAGATAATATTGAATACACAAAAATTGGAGAAGCAACTCTGCCTGCAAGCAACAATAGATTTGAATATATTTTTCCAAAAGGTAATGTAACTGGAAAATTCTTTAAAGTAATTGTAAAAAATGGATACAAAGCTAATCCATATGTGGTATTTGGTGAAATGAATTTGATTAGACCGTAATTGTTGAATGAATAAGGATGAAACAGTGTTAAATGAAAGCTATTTGTGCTTTCATTTAACAGAGTCTCTCTATCAAAAAAATATGTAGATGAAAGTAAATTTAAAAATATTTAGAACTTTTTTATTCGTTGCAGTAGGTGTTTCATCTTTTACAGCTTGTAAAAAATACGACAATCCTCCTCCTGTATTTGAGGATATTAAAGACTTTAATGGTACTCAGCGTAAGGTTATTGTGATCAGTATTGACGGTTTGTCTGGTGAAGAGCTACAAAAAGCTGTGCCAACAAATCTGGCCGCTTTACAGAAGAATTCCAAATATTCGTTTAACACATTACCTACAACATCAAATGCAGCAGGTTGGGTTTCGATGTTAACAGGGACAGGTTTTTCAAAACATCAAACAAGTGCTGATAATTTTGAAAGAACGGAGCATGGCGATGATGAAGAACATGGCGAAATTGTTAATTTTAGAAATGTACTGGATTATGTTACCCAATACAAATCAGTAAGCACAGCGATGGTAACAACTTGGGATGAACTAAGAAATTACGTAAGAAATGCAGATTATGCACCTGATGTTAATTCAGATCTCGCAGTTAAAGATAGTACCATTAGCCTCTTGAGTAAGGTAAATAGCTTAGGCACTATTATGGTTAATTTACGTGATGTGCAAAAAGCAGGTGAAGACGGTGGTTATACGATGAATAATGCAAAGTTTAAAAGTGCAATCGTTAAGTCGGATGAATACATCGGAAATATTGTTGAAGCCATTAAAGCCAGAAAAAATTACACTAAGGAGGATTGGTTAGTTATTGTTACCACAAACCATGGCGGAAGCAATACAGATGCGAAAAGCGGATTTACGATTGTAAGCCAACCTAATTTGAAGGAATATGAATTGAAAAAATCGGGATTCAATCCGGCGCTTTTAACAGGAACCTCCGCCAGAGCAATAGTACCAAACGATAATGGTCTGTATGATGGGGGGGAAACTAAAGATTTTACAGTACAAATGGATGTTAAGTTTAAAGTACATCAATATTGGCCAGGATTTTTGTCTAAAGGAAGTGATTTGAGGGGGTCAAATATGACGGGATGGCTTTGGTTTCAGGAGAATAACAAGTGGGCTGTTGTATTTGGAGGAACACAAAACGGAGGAAGCGGTAAAACTCAAATTGTTGGAGGTGATAACGCGGGAGATGGTGATTGGCACACCTTAACAATGGTTGTAAAAACGACGGGATCTCCCGCTACTGCACGTACTGTAACGCTTTACACCGATGGTGTACTGAGTAACTCAGGTAGTATATTGGCAAATAAGAGCTTAAAGGTAGAGGATGCTTTAAGAGTGGGACATAAATATGTTGACGATACTGGTAATGATTTAAGTCTTTATACGGCTAATCTGGCTTATTATAATGTCGCACTTGATGCCACAACAATTAAAAATGCTATTAATTTAAAAGATATCACAAAACATCCAAATTATGGTAATCTAATTGGATTCTGGCCAATGGATGAAGGTTCAGAGGGAACATATTTTAACAAGGCTAATGGGGGGTATAATATGAGTTTATCAGGGAACTATAAATGGACCTATTTAGAAGATGATTATGCTCCAGGTACGGAAGCCGTTCCTATTACAGCTAAAATATCTATACCAACGGCTACAAGTGATATTGCAGCGCTTTGTTTGTACTGGATGAATATTGAAATTTTGGCAGATTTCAATTATGATGGAAAACCATATTTGAATAATTTTGAATTGGAATTTCTAAAAGACTAATTATTGGTCCTATAGTGGGATACAACAATACATAGTCAATTTTTACTAATCTAAAACCCCCGAGAAGAACAAATTGTATTCTTTGGGGTTTGCTTTTTTTAGCCATGAACGAGTTTTTTAGGTACGTTTATAGAAATATGAATTTTAATAAAATAAATATCAAAACTCATCAGGCAGATGATTATTTTTGCGCCATATTAATTTGGATATTATGATTGTCATCAGAAAAAGCTTAGCCTTATCAGGTTTGATTCTCTGCCTCTTAGCAGGGATGTTGCCGATGTTGAAGGTACCGATTAAAGGAAATTGGAACCTCTATCAAACAGATGCTGCATTGTTTTTTATTACCTATATGATTATAGGAATAACAGCCCTACTTTTCTTTGTAAGGCAATTAACAGGATATCGCTTGATGACCCGGGTAGCAGCAGTTTGGTACCTGATCAGTATTTCTGCTGTATTTTTTAAGATCAATAACTATTTCGGATGGGGATTTGCAGATCGACTATTATCCAAATCAATACATATGCGTTGGGGGTGGATTGTCTATTTAGTCGGTATTGCACTTTTATTACTGAGTGTGAAAAAAGTAAAGCAGATTGAAGAATAAAAAATAAGCTTGGAAATTTTCCAAGCTTATTTTTTATTCGGACGATGTGAAATAAAATGAGACTTCAGTTTATCTAAGCCTAAATCCTCTTCTTCTTTATCCAGTTCATATATCCATACTTTTTCGCCAAGGATATCGTTGATCTCCTTTGGATTCGTTAAATCGACAGGACGTACACGCTGTTCTTTTACAATTGGATTTTGGATCGCTTGCAAACTGTTGGCATGTCTGATAATCTGAAAACGGAATGTTGGCCATTTACCCACAGTAGCAAAATTCCCAGAGTAGAATTGAACAGAATCATGTTTACTGATTTTTTCAGCAAATATGCCTTTAGCCTTGTTGACATTGGTATCAGCAATGCTAACCAGTAATTCATAAGAAGTCTGATTCACGAGATGTAATTTCGCTAATCCATCTTTATGATCACCAGAAATTGCCAGTAAGATACCCTTCTCAATAAATTTTGAAGGTATTTCTTCAGCTTGTTCATTAAGCTCGTCATCATCACGGCGCATATTTCCATGCACTAAAGTCAATTTACTTGCCTGTACAGGTATTTCAAATCCAGTATCATCTGTTACACCGATGAGGTCATTGGATTGAAAGGAGGTGATATGTCCCTCGATTGGTTCATCTACAAACCGTACTAAATCGCCTATTTTGAAACCCATGTTATTTTAAAATTTTAGTATCAATAATTCTTAATAATTTTTCTAAATCTGTTTCATCATTATAAAGATGGAAACCGATTCTTATACCATTACCACGTGGAAAGCATTTGATATTGTTTTCCATTAATATATTAAAGTGCCCTTGATCAATCTGCAAATTAAAGATTGTACTTGTTTCAACTCTGTTAATAGCCACTTCGGTTAATATTTTCCGTTTACCCAATTCCTGTTTGGCAAGCTTTACTAATTGTTGCGTATAAGCAGCTGTGTGTTCCAATCCGAGTTCGGACAAAAACTCCAGACCCTTTTGTAATGTTCCGTGAGATAAAGTATCTAGATGTCCAGGCTCGAAATAAAGTTGATCGATACCTTTTCCTGCCCACATTTTGTCAATTTCGACGTTTTGTGTGGCCAAGTTTGGAAACAAGATCTGTTTTCCATAATCACTAACAAGAAGGAAGCCGTTGCCATAACCACCTAAAAGCCATTTATAACCACTGGCACCAACAACATCAAATCCCGACTGGGAGAAGTCAAAAACTTCAGTTCCCAAAAATTGAGTACCATCACCAATTATAAGCAATTCCGGAAATTTCTCTTTCAATTGTTTAATAAATTCGAGATTGATTTTGATACCAGAAATGTATTGCACGATACTAAATATAAAAACAGTCGGTTCGTGTTTTTTAATAGCATGGGTAATATGCTCTTCCAACTTTTCATCAACAGGGGTTGTCACATGTTCAAAACCCCTAGAAATAACAGGAAAATTAACAGAAGGATAGTCTCCTTCAAACAATAAAATTTTTGAATCCTTTGGCAAGCGGTCCAACAAAGCATTGAATCCTGTTGAAAAATTAGCGGTGTTATAAACATTGTGAATAGCAGTTGTGAAGAACTTTCCGATACTCTTTTTTACCGCGAGATTAAATTCACCCTGTTTTTCACGCAGATCTGTTGCTGTTGAAAAAAAATCAGCATCTCTTTTCAGACGCCATTCTTTAGATGAGATGGGAATTAAGCCGGAACCTGGTGTAGTTAAATAAGAAACGTCCTCAGGGATATCAAAGTAAGATTTATAAGGTGTTTGCATTTTGTTCTTTTAATATAGAAAGATATTCTTGTTGCGAAATACTTGTACCGCCCATAGAAGCCAAATGTGGCGTATGGAATTGACAATCTACAAATTTCAAGTTGAAATGAGTAGTTAAATAGATGAGAGCAGCTTTTGAAGCATTAGATACGGTGGAAAACATACTTTCACCACAAAACACCTGATTGATATAAATACCATATAGACCACCTACTAATTTTTCATTCTCCCACACTTCTATGGAATGCGCATAATTGATCCGATGTAGTTCCTGATAAGCATCGATCATATCAGAAGTAATCCAGGTTCCGTCTTGATCTTTACGTTCAATCTTAGCACAGCTGTGGATGACTTCGGTGAAAGCCTTGTCGACAGTAATCGAAAATTTATCAGTTTTTAAGATTTGAAGCATACTTTTGCTGATTTTTAAATGCTCTGGAAAGATGACAAACCGTTCATGTGGAGCATACCAAAGTATAGGAGAATCTTCGCTAAACCAAGGAAATATACCATTCTCGTAGGCTAAGATCAGTCTATCCGCACTCAAATCACCACCAACTGCCAGTAAACCATCTTCATCAGCAAGTTCAGGATGTGGAAAGCTAATACTATCAGGATCTAAGTTGAAAACCATTTTTAAAAATAGACAAAAAAACCAGATTGTTTAATCTGGTTGTCTCGTTTCTTTACTAATTTCTTCAAATATTTTATCCATATGCTCTACATATTCATTGGTGTCATCCAAGAAGAAATCCAGTTGTGGAACAATCCGAACTTGATTTTTAATTTTAGAGCCTAATTTGTAGCGAATTTCTGTTGTTTTAGTGCGGATTGCTTTTAAATCCTCAGGAGCTGTTTTGGTATTTAAAAAACTTAAATAAACTCTTGCTATAGCTAAGTCCGGTGTTACACGTACACGCGTAACCGTAATAAATGCCCCAGGAGCCCAACTATTACCTTCGCGTTGCAGTAATTCAGCTAAGTCTTGCTGTAATACACCTGCAAAACGTTGTTGTCTTTTGCTTTCTGTTCCCATCGTTTTAGTTTTTGTTTCGTGAAAATTCACCCTATTATAGGTACAAAGATAAATATAAAAAAGAATAAAGGCATATCTTGGAGGGATATGCCTGTATAATTTTGGTTTATAATTAGTTAGGGTTCAATTTCTTAAAGTTTAGAGACGTTATGGTCTATCATAGTTTGGTTTTTTTACGGTTTTAAAAGTAAGTGTTTGCTAACTTTAAAACGTATATTTTTATATTTCACTCTCCCTTATGATACAAACATATAAAAATTAAATTGTTGTCACAATGGGTGAATTAAAAACAAAGTAATCGCTCACTCACTATCGCTGTTTGCTGAGTTTTAACAAACATTTAACATAAAAATATTTTTATTTAATATAAAATCATACCCACATTACTGTAAAACAATCGATCGAATTCGATCAATTGTCACATCGATCCATAGTATGAGCTGAACTTCAATTGTTTTATTTGTTTTCAAATGGTATTTTTGTCAAGTATATAAATAGCGTACTAAAAAAATGAAAATCTGGCAAAAAAATATAGATGTTGATTCATTTGTCGAATCTTTTACTGTAGGTAATGATCGAGTGATGGATTTGCAGTTAGCAGCCGCTGATGTTTTGGGATCTTTGGCCCATACTCGTATGCTGAATAGTATCAACTTGATGACCGATGAAGACCTTGCTATTGTACAGCAGGAACTGAAAAATATTTATCAAGAAATTAGTGCCGGAGAATTTGAAATAGAGGATTCTGTTGAAGACGTACACTCACAAGTAGAGATGTTATTAACACAGCGGATCGGAGAAGCAGGAAAGAAAATTCATTCCGGACGCTCAAGAAATGATCAGGTACTCGTAGATTTGAAACTGTATTTCAGAACCGAAATCCAAAACATGGTCGGTAATACAGAGATTTTCTTTCAGCAACTGATTAAATTAAGTGAACAATATAAAGATATCCTGATTCCAGGTTATACACATTTGCAGATCGCTATGCCATCCTCATTTGGATTGTGGTTCGGAGCATATGCAGAAAGTTTAGTCGATGATTTGGAATTGATGAAAGCAGCATGGAAAGTATGTAATAAAAATCCTTTAGGATCTGCTGCTGGCTACGGATCTTCTTTTCCTTTAAATCGGACAATGACAACAAATCTATTGGGATTTGATGATTTAAATTATAATGTAGTCTATGCACAAATGGGCAGAGGTAAGACAGAACGTATCTTAGCACAGGCGATGAGTTCCATCGCGGCTACTTTAGCAAAATTTGCCATGGATGTCACCCTATACATCAATCAAAATTTTGGTTTCATTTCATTCCCTGCACATTTAACAACAGGCTCTAGTATTATGCCACATAAGAAGAACCCTGATGTTTTTGAATTGATCCGTTCACGTTGCAACAAAATTCAAGCATTACCCAATGAGATCGCATTGATGACAACTAATCTTCCTTCTGGATATCACCGTGATTTACAATTGCTAAAAGAAAACCTTTTCCCTGCATTTAAGTCATTGAATGATTGTTTAGAAATTGCAACGTTTATGCTAGAACATATTTCAGTGAAAAAAGATGTTTTAGATGATCCAAAATACGATTATCTATTCTCAGTTGAAGTTGTCAATAATGAAGTTCTAAAAGGTGTTCCTTTCCGTGAAGCCTATAAAAATATTGGTATTGCGATTGATGCAGGAGAATTCCAGCCATCAAAAGAAGTGAACCATACCCATGAAGGAAGTATCGGTAATTTAGGTAATGATCAGATACAACGTATGTTTAAAGAAGTAATCGCCGCATTTGGATTTGACAAAGTGGAAAATGCTTTGAGCCAGTTGGTGAAATAGTAACCAATTAGTCGGTTAGAAAGTTAGTGTAAAAAGTAATCTGACTTTCTAACCATTTAACTTTCTAACCAATTCATGCTATTTTTCAAGAGAGAATTTAAAATGAGTTTCCGATATAAATTCTTCTCCAGCTTTTAAAACTGTAGAAGGAAAGTCCGGTTGATTGGGACTATCCGGAAAATGTTGTGTTTCTAAACAGAAACCTGCATAGGGCAGATAAACATTTCCAGATTTACCGGTGTCATTTCCCGTCATCCAGTTGCCTGTATACAATTGTACCCCTGGTTCAGTAGTAAAAACATCTAAGCGTATACCCGATTTCGGAGCGTATGCCGTAGCGCAAGCTATAGAAATAGGGCTGTTGTTGACAAAACAATGATCATATCCTTTGGCAGCAATCAGCTGTTCGTCGTTAGCAGTAATATCCTGCGCAATGGATTTAAATTCTTTAAAGTTGAAAGGTGTTCCTTCTACCAGAACTGTTGCAATCGGAATTTGGTTCTCATCGACAGCAAGGTAAGCATCTGAGTTTATTTTTAACTGATGACTTAGTATATCTCCAGATCCCTCTCCATTTAGATTGAAATAAGTATGATTGGTCAAATTGATCACGGTATCCTTATCGCTGTCTGCTCTGTATTTGATAATGATTTCATTGTCATTTGTTAACGTATATGTAACCGAAACATTCAAATTTCCAGGAAATCCTTCTTCGCCATCTTTAGAAACGAGGTAAAATTCAGCCTGTGATTCATAACTGACACGACGATCCCATATTTTTTTATGAAAACCCTCAGGTCCACCGTGTAAACAATTGATGCCATTATTTATAGGAAGCTGATACTCATTACCATTTAACTCAAACCTTCCATTTGCGATACGATTTGCAAATCTTCCTGCTGTGACACCGTGATATTGTTCATCAGCGCGATAGTAAAGACCAATATTGCTAAAACCCAAAGCAACATCAGTAAGTTTTCCTTTGTTGTCAGGGACAAGGATACTGACTATTCGAGCACCATAATCACTAAGAGCAACCTGCATCCCGCGCGTATTTTTTAAAATAATAAGGTGCGTGTTCTTCTCGTTAACAGTGCTGGTAAAATTATGGATAGACGGCAAATGATAGTTACTCATGATGATGGTTGTTTTGATTCCTTGTTAAAGATAAAGATTATAAACTTTTTAAAAAACGATTCTTGCTATTTATAAAAAATCAATTTCGAAAATGCCACAGCACTTAGAAAATCAAAAAATGTATATTTGCAATATGTCTGTAAATACAAGTATGAATTGGAAACAATTACTATCCGCTAAACGCTGGGGTTATGAACATCGTGTCAGTGATAGTCATTTAATAGCACGTTCAGAATTTCAACGTGATTATGATAGATTGATTTTTTCTTCACCATTTAGAAGATTGCAGAATAAAACACAGGTATTCCCTTTGCCAGGAGCGGTATTTGTTCACAATAGACTTACCCATAGTTTAGAAGTAGCTAGTGTTGGTAGATCATTGGGACGGTTGTTTTACACAAAGATGAAAGACGCAGATTCAGAAATCGATGAATTATATCCCTATCTACAAGAAGTCGGCAATATGGTATCTGCCGCATGTCTCTCTCATGATCTGGGTAATCCGGCATTTGGACATTCCGGAGAAGCTGCCATTTCGACTTACTTTACAGAGGGTGATGGTCGTAAATATCAAGAACAGGTAACGAAAGAAGAATGGGCAGATCTGACACATTTCGAAGGTAATGCCAATGCATTGCGAATACTGACACATCCTTTCAACGGAAAAGATGATAAAGGATTTGCTTTAACATATACCTCTTTAGCATCAATTGTTAAATATCCATGTGCCGCGATTGATGGTCATATCAAGAAAAATCACCACCGTAAAAAATATGGATACTTTGCATCGGAAAGAGAAACCTTTGAAACGATAGCTGCAGAGTTAGGACTGTTGGAAGACCCAACAAATCCTAAGGGGTATTTACGGCATCCATTAGTCTATCTCGTAGAGGCCGCAGATGATATTTGCTATAATATTATCGATTTAGAAGATGCACATCATTTAAAAATTTTATCTTATCCCGAAGTTGAAGATTTACTATTACCGCTATGTGGAGGAGAAGATCTAAGAGCCCGTTTGGATTCTCTTTACGATACCGCCAGCCGAGTAGCACTGTTACGAGCAAAAGCAATCAATACGTTGACAAAAGCATGTGTTGACGTTTTTTATAATGAGCAGGAGCAATTTTTGAAAGGTACTTTTCCATCTGCACTGATGGATGCTTTAGACGCTGATATCGTAGCACATCTCAAAAGAATTAATAAAATATCAGTAGCGAAGATTTATAACGCCCCTACGGTTGTGCAGATTGAGGTAGCTGGCTATAAAGTGATGAACGCGCTCTTGGCCGAGTTTGTTCCAGCTTATCTAAAAAAGAATAAAAATAGTTATGATGAAAAATTAGTAGCATTAATTCCACATCAATTTTATACAGATCAAGAAGATTCTTATTCTAAAATAAGATCCGTTTTGGATTTTGTTTCAGGAATGACAGATGTCTATGCCATCGATCTATATCGCAAGATAACAGGTATGATTATTCCTTCAATAGATTAAGCTTAAGAATATACAATATTAAAAATTTCGGGATTGTGAAAAGACACCTTTTCGCGATCGTGTATTTTATCTAAATAAAAAATATGAAAGTCGTTATTGCCGAAAAACCATCCGTTGCACGAGATTTGGCCCGAGTTATGGGTGCAAAAGAAACCAATGATGGTTACATTTCAGGAAATGGATATGCTTTCACCTATGCTTTTGGGCATTTGGTTCAACTGTGTACACCACAAGCTTACGGATTTCATAATTGGTCAATCGCAAATTTGCCCATTATTCCCACAGAATTTAAACTGGAATCAAAAAAGCTAAAACGTGATGGCAAGCAAATTGATGATGCCGGTGCACTAAAGCAATTGAATACGATTAAGTATTTGTTAGATAAAGCAGAAGAAGTAATCGTCGCAACCGATGCTGGACGAGAAGGAGAGTTGATTTTTCGAAATATTTACTACTACCTGGGAGCAAAAGTTCCTTTTAAACGCTTGTGGATATCCTCGCAAACGGACAAAGCAATTAAAGAAGGATTTGCAAATCTCAAAGAAGGAACAGAATACGACAGTTTATATATGTCAGCACGTTCCCGTTCAGAATCCGATTGGTTAATCGGAATCAATGCCACACAGGCTATCACCTTGGCCGCTGGTAATAGAGGTTTGTTATCACTTGGTCGAGTGCAAACCCCGACATTGGCGATGATTTGTTCTCGATATTTAGAAAACAAAGATTTCAAACCCCAGACTTTCTATAAAATTCAGGCCGGTTTTGAAAAAGAGAATATCAAATTCAAAGCTACTTCCGAAAAAATAGATAAAAAGGATGTTGCAGAAGAAGCTATTGCAAAGATTACCGTTGGGTCAGAAGCCACAGTAACTAAAGTTGAAGCAAAAGAAACGAAAGAACAGCCACCATTATTATTTGATTTGACTTCCCTACAGCAGGATGCGAACAAGAAATACGGATATTCTGCCGATCAGACCTTAAATATAGTACAGACACTTTATGAGAAAAAAGTCATCACCTATCCCCGTACAGGTTCTCGTTATATTGGAGAGGATGTATTCGAACAGATTGAAGAATTATTTCAGCATTTAGCCGATACAGCAGAAGAAGGTATAGCGACGATTTCACGCAATCTCATTGGAGCAAAACTCAATAAAAGATCTGTAGATGAGAAGAAGGTAACCGATCACCACGCACTGTTAGTGACAGATGAAAAGCCGGGAGCTTTACTGCAGGAACAGCGCAATATCTACAATATGATTGCTAAACGTATGGTAGAAAGTTTTTCCGATGTCTGTTTAAAAGATATTACCACGGTTGTGATCAATGCAGGAGGTGTCGAGTTAATTGCAAAAGGAACAGTTATCAAGCAGTATGGGTGGCGCCTATCAGCAGATCAAGTTGAATTGCCTGATGAAGATAAAAATACCGAAGATCAAGATAATGAAAATGCTCAATTACCTAAATTGACAGCAGAAGAGTTATTGGAGATTTTATCACTAGAATTATCAGAAAGATTTACCAAAGCAAAGCCGATACATACAGAAGCGTCATTGTTAAAAGCAATGGAAACTTCGGGAAAAGAAATCGATGACGATGAAATGCGCCAGGCTATGAAAGACTGTGGATTGGGAACTCCTGCTACGCGGGCAGCAACAATTGAAACATTGTTTCAAAGAGATTATATTAAACGCGATAAAAAGAAACTCATTCCCACAGATAAAGGGTTGACAGTATATAATCTAGTAAAAGACCGTTCAATAGCCAAAGTAACGCTAACGGGTAAATGGGAACAGAAACTGGAAGAAATGCGGGCCAATAAAGTTTCGTATGAAGTCTTTATGAAGCATATTAAAGACTACACAGAACGCATTACAAAAGAACTGTTGCAATTAAGAATTTCTATTGCCCATGAAGAAATTAAACCGTTGCAGAAAGGAAAGATAAAATGTCCGAAATGTGCAGCTGGACAAATTCAGTTATTTGATAAAGTCGCACAATGTGACCATTATGCGAGAGGGTGTGATTTCAAAATATGGCGCACCCTGAATGGCGTTATGCTGGAAGAAAAAGAGATGAAGAACCTGCTTGAAAAAGGAAAGACATCAACTTTAAAAGGTGTGAAGACAAAAGAAGGAAATACAGTAGATGCCGTCTTGACATTTGAAAATTTTAAAGTAGGAGTAGCGTAAATCGCTTATCTCAATAAAAAAGGGTATTTCCACAAGAGATACCCTTTTTTATGTACATGAGATTAGAACAAACAATATTAATTAGTCAAATTTAACCGTTTTAAAAAACGCATCAAATTTTGGTTCATTCTGGGTATAAGTTCCTGGGGTGGCGGTGAAATTTACAATATATCCAGTCCCATTTTTATAGAAGAAATATTGCTTAGAAACGTAAGATCTGAATTTTATAATAGAACTTGTTATGAAACATAAGTATTCCGTTGAATTGATTTTTGTTCTATTAACTTTCATGGCAAAACCGCTTACTCTTTTATAATCTTTTTCGGCGAGATCTGCGGCATCTTTAATGCTATTGGATTTGATCGCAGTTATGGAAACTGAATTTTCAATTTCTTCTTTCTCCATTTCAGAATATAATTTTGGCATTCCCCAAGCTATAATCATGTAATTCGAAGTAGTAGAAGGAGTTTCTTTGTAAACTGACCAATCTTTAGGAATTTCTGCTTCAAAACCAAATTCTTTATTTTTGTAAATTTCTTGACCGAGAGCCACATTGCAAATAAAATATAAAAGTAGTGCTGGTACTAACTGGGCTAGTTTCATTTTTTAATTTAGATTTAGGTAATGAGTTGTCGATCAATTTTAATTGGCACATATGTATCCTGAATTTCGATACGATGGTTTATGTAAGAAAGATAATTATTTTAATTTATATTAAATGATCTGAATTTTTATTTTGTGATGACTTTACTTTTTATAAAACGTGTACCTTTGTGCCCTATATGTCAACATCACTATACAATCCATTTAAAACATTTAAGTTTGATAACCAAATCTGTTTCTTGACAGGGAAGGAGCTTTCATCTGTGGACGAACAAATTCAGGTTTTTCCAGTATGGATGATGCGTGCCTTTGATTTAGAAGAAAAACCTTTTAAGATGTTAGACGAGTCTCTCGTCACCTATAAAAGTCTAAAACTTCCTTGTTCTGTAGAAGCCGCATTGGTAATTGAAAAAATGGAATCTGAAGTAGAACGTGCATTTGCAATAGGTTTTGATGCTGTAAGCGAATTACCGCAGATCACACTATTTCAGTGGATGTCTAAAATACTGTATGGTGTTGTATTTAATGAAATTCAGACCGGTATTCGCCAACAGACCCTAACAGGCGAAGAGATGAATTTCTCTCAGGTGCTCGTTCAGAAGTTCAAAAACTTGCATGCGATGTTGCAGTCTTTACTGCAGCCCATGGAATTTGAAGGAACCAATCCATTTTCAATTTTTATCAGTAAAGTAGATAACCCTGCGGAAACGTTTAATTATCGCGATGAAATCAATACTCTCATTTTTTCTTTGAGAATGAATGACTTTGGAATTGTTGCTTGTTTACAAGATAATGCAACGAATAATATCTACCATGAAGATGTTTTAAAAATGGTAGAAGGAAAAAAACTGCACCCTGTTCAATTTGAAGAAATAGCAGCACGTTATTTTTATTCTGTATACCTCTTCAACCGTCTTCCAGAATATACCTATCTAAATACCCCAAAAATGATATATGTCGAACCGATGCCTTTGGCAGATATGTCCATGAAGCCCATTTTTGATCACTGGCAGGTAAAGGTTTACGGTCAGGTATTGGAAAATTTCTGGAAACCTTGGGGTTTCATTTTATTTGAGATTATTAAGGATCCGGATAGTCCGATGAGTTTCATAACGGATCATAGCGGAAATTTCGTTCCACGTGAAGCAATTGAGCTACCACTTGGATAAATAAAAAAAGCCCTTAAATATTATTTACGGGCTTTTTTCTTTTTTTGTACAGGAGAGCTTCTTTTCTTAGTATCTGCTAGATCGATCTCTTTTTTCTTCTTGTTTACAATCAAGATAAGCCCAAAGGGACCTAATATAGGAACGCACATACCCAATATGGATAGTATAACAAAGCCCCCGGTTACATCTTTGAGCCTAAATAATCTGAATAATGCGATGGCCATTAATACAAAATGGATAATAGTCACCAATTGAACCAACGCTAATTTACTTGCATCCATATTTTATCTTGATAATAAAGGCAAATGTAACGAGATTCATTTGAAATAGGGAATCTATACAAATAAGATCCTATAAGATCCCTTCCATGATCGTAAATGCCTCGTCAATTTCGTTCATCTGAATATTCAGATGGGGTCTAAAACGAATCGTCCTTTCTCCACAGCCCAGTAAAATAAGTCTATGTGCAAAAGCGTCCTTAATAAACTTGTCTCTTTCCTGCTCATTGGGAAAATCAAAAGCGATAAACAATCCTTTTCCTCTTATATTGCTTATCTGTGTATGCTTACTTGCTAAAGCTTCCAGTTTTTGAATAAAATGTTCACTCTTCTTAGGGATCTGTTCAATTAATTTTTCCTGCTCTATCACTTCTAAAATAAGTTTAAAGCGCATCATATCGGTAAAATCACCTCCAAAAGTCGAATTGATACGGGACGATTCTTTAAAAACATGTTTTTCTACTCGGTCAAACTTTTCTTTGTTGGCAAGCAAGCCACAGACCTGAGTCTTCTTTCCAAATGCGATTAAATCGGGAACAACTCCAATCGTTTGATAGGCCCACATCGATCCTGTTAAACCAATTCCAGTTTGTACCTCATCAAAAATCAATAAAATATCATGCTCATCACAGATATCGCGCAGAGCCTGTAGAAATTCTTTTCTGAAGTGATTGTCTCCCCCTTCTGCCTGAATTGGTTCTATAATAATACAGGCGATATCATTCGGATGATTGTCAAGTGCATTTCTGATTTCTCGAATGGCTGTTTTTTCTTTTTCAATAACTGCGTTTAAAACAACTTCCGTGATCGGGAATGTTAGTTTTGGATTGCTGATGCGCGGCCAGTTAAATTTAGGGAAATACATGTGTTTTCTAGGATCCTTCGTATTGGTCAACGAAAGTGTATAACCAGATCTCCCATGAAATGCCTCTTTGAAATGAATGACCTGAGAAGCTTCCTTTTCAATTCCTGAAGCAAAATTTAAACGTGTCTTCCAGTCAAAAGCAGCTTTTAAAGTGTTTTCCACGGCTAAAGTTCCTCCTGCAATAAAAAAACAATACTGCAGTTCCTTTGGTAGCGCTACGCGTTCGAAGACTTGCATAAAATCAGCAAATTCTTTGGGATAAATATCCGATAAAGCAGGTTTGTTAATCGCCATTTTACCTAAAAAATCTTGATGCTTTAGGAGATAGGGATGGTTATAACCAATAGCAACAGATGCAAACATGCTGAATAAATCCAGATAAGCATCTCCATTTTGATCGACTAGATAAGAGCCATGTGATTTTTCTATATCCATCACAATTGGAAAACCATCTGCGAGCAAATGTTTAGATAATATTTCGTGAACTGTACTCATGTCGTTATCATTTAAAGGTTAAAAGTTATTCCTTGTGCCAAAGGAAGTTCGCTGCTATAATTAATGGTATTGGTTTGTCTCCGCATGTAGGCTTTCCAGGCATCCGAACCAGATTCGCGTCCACCACCAGTTTCTTTTTCACCTCCAAAAGCTCCGCCGATCTCTGCCCCCGATGTTCCGATGTTGATATTCGCAATTCCACAATCTGACCCTTGTGCACTGAGGAATAATTCCGCCTCGCGCAGATTATTAGTCATAATAGCCGAAGACAGCCCTTGTTTCACATCATTTTGGATAGCGATTGCTTCCATCACATCACCTTGATATTTTATTAAATAAAGAATTGGAGCAAAAGTCTCCTGTTGAACTATATCATAATGGTTTTCCACTTCAGCAATCGCAGGTTTTACGTAACAACCACTTTCAAATCCCTTTCCAGTGAGTAAACCACCGGTGACAATCAGCTTACCCCCTTGTTTCTCAATTTCAGATAGGGCATCTAAATAATGTGCGACTGCCTTTTGATCGATCAGTGGACCTACATGATTTTCTGGAAGTAGAGGATCTCCGATCTGTAGTTGAGCATATGCTTTTATCAATGATGCTTTGACTTGTTCATACACACTTTCATGAATGATTAATCTACGCGTTGAAGTACAGCGCTGACCGGCCGTACCTACAGCGCCAAATACAGCACCAATCGTCGTCATCTTCAAGTCCGCATCCGGTGTAATAATGATCGCATTATTTCCGCCAAGTTCTAAAATAGACCTGCCAAGGCGAGCAGCAACATGTTGTGCTACTGTTTTTCCCATTGCAGTTGAGCCTGTAGCAGATATTAAAGGAATGTTAGTATCATTTACTAACCATTCACCCACAGTCTTATCTCCAATTATCAAATTAGAGATACCTTCTGGTAATTCTTTCTGTTTTAATATACCCGCCAAAATCTGTTGACAAGCTATGGCACATAAAGGAGTTTTTTCACTCGGTTTCCAGATCACAACATCTCCACATACCAATGCTAGTGCTGTATTCCATGCCCAAACAGCCACAGGAAAGTTGAATGCAGAAATAACACCAACAACACCTAAAGGATGATATTGATCGTACATACGATGGGAGGGACGTTCCGAATGAATCGTTGACCCATAAAGCTGACGGGATAAACCGACTGCAAAATCACAGATATCAATCATTTCTTGCACCTCGCCCATGCCTTCCTGTAGTGATTTTCCCATTTCATAAGAAACAAGCTTTCCGAGCGTAGGTTTTAATGACCTTAATTTATCGCCGAATAACCGAATCACTTCACCTCTTTGCGGAGCAGGAACAAGTCGCCAGATCGCATATGCTTTTTTCGCCTGAGCGCAGATATCTTTATAATCATTATGGGAAGAGCAAGACACTGTAGCAATTACCTGACCATCAACGGGAGAACTGGAAGTAATATCCGCACCAGTTGCAAACCAATTTTGTCCCGTAGAAGAACCTAAATTGGTCGCTAGAATGCCCAATTCTTTTAATTCTTGTTTTATCATAATGGTTTATATTATTCGTTTATATTTTAAATATAATGAATTATATTCTAAATATTGGCTATATTTAGATATTAAATTATGACAGATATGAATTCAACATGTGATTATTTTAATATAGATGCGCTATTGTCTGATGAAAATAAGCTCATCCGACAATCCATTCGTGATTTTGTCACTACGGAAATAAAGCCAGTTATAGACCATGCCGCTCAACATCATGAGGATATTCCCAATCTGATGTTAAAATTAGGAGCTCTTGGAGCTTTGGGGCCTTATATACCAGTAGAATATGGTGGTGCAGGATTAGATCATATCGCTTATGGTATTATTATGCAAGAGCTAGAAGCAGGAGACTCCGCCATCCGGTCAGCAGCTTCCGTACAGTCATCATTAGTCATGTATCCCATTTTTACATTTGGAAGTGAAGAACAAAAAAAACAATACCTTCCCAAGCTGGCCTCAGGAGAATATATCGGTAGTTTCGGTTTAACAGAACCGAACCATGGTTCAGACCCAGCAGCCATGGAAACCCGTTTGTTAAAAAAAGACGGCCAATATATCCTTAATGGAGCAAAGATGTGGATTACCAATGCCCCGATATGTGATATAGCAATAGTGTGGGCAAGGGATGAACAAGATAAAATAAGAGGGTGCATAGTAGAACGAGGTATGGATGGCTTCTCCACTCCTGAAACACTAAACAAATGGTCACTACGCGCTTCCAAAACCGGAGAGCTGATCTTTCAAAACGTAGCAATTCCCGCAGAAAATATTCTTCCAGAAGTAAATTCGCTCCGTGGACCTTTTTCATGCTTGAACTCCGCGCGGTATGGCATATCTTGGGGAGCAATCGGAGCTGCAATAGACTGTTACCAAACGGCAGTAAAATATGCGTTAGAACGAGAACAGTTCGGGAAACCGATCGCATCCTATCAATTACAACAAAAGAAATTAGCAGAATTCCTCACAGAGATTACAAAAGCTCAATTATTGTCGTGGCGCTTAGGCGTACTGAAAAATGAAGGAAAAGCAACCCCAGCACAGATTTCAATGGCAAAACGTAATAATGTACACATGGCATTAGAAATCGCTAGAGAATCAAGACAGATATTAGGGGCTATGGGAATTGTGGGAGATTTTCCGATGATGCGTCACATGATGAACTTAGAATCTGTGATAACCTACGAAGGAACACATGATATTCACCTGTTGTTAACAGGTAACGATATTACAGGAATTAGTGCCTTTTAATTTGCTCGAGGACTTGAGGTATTGACCGATGGTTTACTTTGAAATAAAAACATGAAGGGAAATCTGAAACCATATATCTCAGCTTTCTTCTACAATAGGAAGGGGAGAGGAGCTAAAAGAAACATTAAGAATGTGCAATTAGGCTTTGAAACAAATTAAAATAAGCCCTTACCATTTTATCCCAGCTGTAATTTCCTAAAGAATATGCTTGAAATTCTTCGCTTCTGTTCTTGAGAAGCGAAGGATGTTCAAGCGTATTTTTAATTTCAGAAATCCAACAATTCTCCTGCTCAGGAGGTAGAAGAACTCCATTCTTCTGATGGATGATCGCATCACTGATCCCTTCAATATCCGAAGCAAATACAGTTGCCCCACAGATACTAGCTTCCAGGCAAACCAAACCAAAACCCTCCATATCGCCTGCAACTTTGATGTTAGGCATAATGAATAATCCCGCGTGGCGTAACAAGCATTGCAAATCAGTCGTAGGAATTTTTCCGATATGCTGTAACCGATCTTTGAAATTAGGATCCCGTAAATAATGACGTATAGCTTTTTGATCGGATGGAAATCCTAAGAACAACATCGTTAGATGCCGTAGAGAAGATGGGAGAGCATAAAGCAATTTCTCTTTCCTTGTTGCGGTTGGAGAAAAAGGACCTATTAAGATCAGCTTATAATCTGATGGAAGTTGAGGTAGCACATGTTTAATAAACCAGGAAATGCCTTTTCGTTTCACAGGTCTTCCTAGGGCGATGATGAGATGCTCGGCCTTTGTAGCAATTCCATATTTCTTTAAGACAGTTTCAATAGCCACAGTGTTATCCAAGACAAGACTATGGGCTACACCATTTTGAATCACTTCAATCTTATCGGGATGAATACCACGATCGATGGAAGCCTCCCTTGTAGCAGTACTTACAGCTATTATTTTGTCAAATTTGTTGAATTGAGGGATAATTTTACGTTGAAAATAGGCTAAAGGAAAAACCACATCAAGGCCGTGAACAGTAACCACCCGTTTTAACTGTTCATAACCCTTATGTCTTAAAGACAAAGCCGCAATCAGACCATCATTAAAATGAATAACCTTTATATTAGGATGTAATAAGAGCAACGCTAGAATCCGCTTATTTAAAAGGTAAAAAAATTTGATAATAGATTCATCCCCCTGATAAACTATTTTATGTACAGTTGTATAGGGGGCCAATCCGTTAATAAGCTCAAAGCTTTGTTTTTCCATCCCTCCAATAGCGGGCGGAAATTTATGACTTACGCAAAGAATTTCCATATTAGGATCGTATCCCCTCTTTTTTAATTCCGAAATAAGCTAAAAAACCAAATGCAATCCAAAAAACTTGTCTAGAACGTCTTATTAAAGCGATGATCAACCAGATTTGAACCGTATAGATACCAGCACTGGTCAGTAAAATTTTATTCCCGAATTCCTCCACCCCAATTTGAGCAGGAATAAAAGCGCCAAAGCTTTTGATAATAATAATACCCATGTCCATAAATTGACTCAGGATAATCGGAATCGTAATACCTGAAAAGTATAGGATGAGGAAAAGCTCCAAAGCACCAACAGTCCAGTGTAAGAAAAAATAAAAATATGCACGATAACATTTGCACGGCTGATTTTGATGAAAAGTTAGTACCGCATTTAGGATCGTCTGAATACGTATACTTAGTTTTCGGAGTGCTTTCCAGGATAGCGTAGAAGCCACTTGTAGTTCTTTGGATTTCTTGAGAATAATAAAAATAATCAGTGGAATACAAAAAAATGTAATCACTAATATCCACAGTACCGCTAGCAACTGTTTAGGAATATTTTGATTAAAAGAGCTCATTAAAAACCAAAAACCAGAAATTCCAAATAATGAAAATTGCGTGATAATGGTCAAAAACCGCGATATTAAAACTGAATTTAAAATTTCTTGTTCAGATGTACCCGTCGGTTTCAGCAAGACTGTTTTTATATAATCGCCCCCAATTATGCTAGTGGGATTGAATAGTCCTATTGTTTCCCCGATATGTCGGATGCAGAATAGCTGCCATAAGGAAGTCCGTTTCGGTTTTTCGATGAAGCAATTTTGCCATCCCGCTGTAGCCAATACATAGGCTAAACCCGTAATGACTATAATCCAGAGGAGATTCCACCCTATATTAGTAACTTCTTTTAGTACTGCCTTAAGATCAATGTGACTGATAAAGACAAGCAATGAAGAGAGTACGACAAGACTAATTGTAATTTTGAAAATTTTTTTACGCATTAACCAACCTTAAATTTAATGATTGAATCATTAGCGGTTCTGTTCATTTGTTCTAAGTCTTCAAAATAGGTGTTAGCTAAAGAGCTCCAATCTATTGATTTGCTGAATTGTAATCCCGCATGTCCAATCTCCTTTCTTAATCTACTATCCTGTAGTAAGTATATAATGCGATTAACAAAAGCTGCCGCATCCTGTGGTTTACATTTAAAACCTGTTACACTTTCGGTTATTAAATCTGCAGAACCTCCGCCATCTGCAATAATGCAAGGTAACGCTGATGCCATGGCTTCGATAACGACATTACCATAAGTCTCGGAATGTGAAGGAAAGACAAATAAGGTTGAAGAAGCATACAATTTGGCAAGGTCATGATGATTCAATTTGCCTAGAAAGATAGCTTCAGGCATCTGCTGTCGACAAGAGTCCATTGCAGAACCGTCTCCAGCGACTATAAAATTGAAAAGAATGTTCTGTTGCTTTAATAAGCTGTAGATCGCGATCAGGATTTTTAAATTCTTCTCCCAAACCAGCCTACTGGCAAATAATATCGTCGGATGCCTGTTTCCTGTTATTTCTTGTAGCCAATTGTGATCTTTTTTGTCTGGAGAAAATAGACTGTTGTCAATCCCACGTTTCCAGATCTGCATCAAGCTTGGGTTAATACCCATTTTTGTAAGTTCGCAAACGATGCTATTTGTTGGAATATAGATTTTATCACAGTTATTATAGAATTTATTCTGTGTCTGGATAATTCTTTTCTTTGTAGGGCCAACCAAAAAAGTAAAATGCTTGAGATAGTAGTCAATATAGCTGACAAAGTGTGTATGGTAGATGCTGATGACCGGTATTTGATTTTTTAATGCATATCGCTGCCCGTAGAAACCTAAAAGAGAAGGTGTAGCAATATGAATAATATCGGGATTAAAATCCTGGAGTTTCTTTTTTAAGCGTTGATCTGCTAGCGCTGGAATCGCCATACTATAGTTCTGTTGTATCGGAATGCTTAAAGATGGAATTTTCAAGGACTCGAAATCTTGTACTTGATCTGGTCCTGTTCCATATATGAACAAAAATTCAAACCGTTTTTTATCGATGCGGTCGACAAGTTGAAAAATTGTTCGTGAAGCTCCGTCAAAGTCAGGAATCATTATCTCCGCAAAAAAAGCAACTCTTATCATCATGAATCATTTTCTCAAAGTAAGGAGCTCTATGTTTCCTTATGAATAAGGACATGTGAATAAATGATGTTTTTTACATTATCCCGGTATTATGGAAATATGAGTATAATATTGTTCTTACTTTTTTAAGGAGAGCAGAGTTAAGATGAATCAGTATTACAATGCCTTCAACCTATGTTTAAATGAATGTATAGTGATGGTTTAATGAAAATTCCTCTTAGTAGAAGTTTATGGTAGAAATATTGGATAATCATCCTATTCATATAGCCAATAGTAAGAGTGATTTTTTATTCGATGTTCATAAACAATTTTTGATGTTGAAGAGGATAACATGTGAGGCATATTGTTAGAAACCTACCATTGTTATCAGGATCATACCATATTATAACCAGCTAGGAATCATGTTTAGATATAATAGAGGTATAACAGGGGGATAAGAGGGGGTTTATAGGGGTGGATCCCTATAAACCCCCTATAAAATCCAAGTAATCTCTCTATAAATCCCTGCTTATGTAATAATCAGTTCCCTTTCAATTCCGGATCAGGTTATAATATGCCTTATTCCTGAGTATCTGTACGGGGGATAGCTGGCTATTGCAAAACAGCAGCACTTCTCAGGATCCCTTTTGTAGTATATACTATATGGTGTAAAGTAAAGATGTCGGCCCTGCGAAAAGCATGAACAGGAATGATTCACATTATCAGCTATAGTAATAGTAATAGTAATAGTAATAGTAATAGTAATAGTAATAGTAATAGTAATAGTAATAGTAACGATGATCCTGCTGTACCGAAAAAGATATAATTTCTGCGGAACCATTCCTTAAAAGCATACTGCATCCATAAAAGACGGCCCAGGACGAACAATCCGCCCGCAGGCCTTTTTTACAGTTTAAAGCCAGGATTGTCCGTTTCTCCGCCACCGGAATAGGCTACGTGTAAATTTATCGGTCAGGTTATAAGCCGTTTACCGGTTCACGGAAAACTATTTCCCGAAAAGATTAGGAAGTGATTATAAAAAGGTGCTATCTTTGCACCACTCCGCAAGGGAGGAACGGCTGATCCGAAAGGGGAGGCACTGAAAAAAGAAGGGTTTAATTCAGGTTAAACGCAGAAACAGCAGGAAAACAAAAAAAATAAATTTTCACATTTATTTTGGAGAAACCAAAAAGATTTCTACCTTTGCAGTCCCAACGGAAACGAAGGGAAACAGAAACAAGATCGA